>JADZEE010000031.1 GCA_020850735.1 Gammaproteobacteria bacterium
AGGTGCAGCAGGCTGTAGAGCAGCATCGAAGCGTGCCCGGCCGAGAGCACGAAGCGGTCACGGTCGAACCAGGCGGGATTGCGCGGATGGTGCTTGAGCAGGCGCGTCCAGAGCACGTACGCCATCGACGCGGCGCCGAGCGGCATGCCCGGATGTCCGCTGTTGGCCTTCTGCACGGCGTCCACGGACAGGAAACGGACCGTATTGACGCACAGTCGATCGAGCTCGCTCGTCATGATCCATCCTTCAGTTCGCAGCAGGACATTTCTTTATCAGTGCCGTCGGGGCCGCGGCGCCGCAACTCGCGATTTGTGAGGTCAACTCACCCGCACCTCGAAATCGACGCCTTCCCGGCGCGCCGCCTCGTGCCAGAAGAAGGTGCACTTCAGGGCGGCACCGCACGTCAGCGGTCCCGCGGGAGATCGGCCGTGTGCACGCCGAGGCCGGTGTCCCGTGTTGCCGTGTCATGCACAGTCCGCCAGCCGTCGCCGCTCCAATGTACGGTGGCTTGCGCCAGCACCTGGATGCGCGGGATGCAGCCGGTGACGATCGAGCGAGTCTTGTGGTTGAAGCGCCGGCAGGCACCGGCAGAGGGCGTTTTCGGCGTGGCGTAGCGCTGGGAGGTCTGCGGCGGCATGTCGAATACGCGTTTCTCGCGCCGCGAGCGCAGCGGCTTGACATACTCGGTGTGCGCCGGACCAGCGGCATGGCCGATCCCGACGGCCGGCCGGGAAACAGTTCCTTGCGCGCAATCTCGGGCGCATCCCGGCTCTGCTCGGTCGGCGCCGCCGAGCCCCCGGGAGGACGATTCTGGATGGGCACGGGGTCCTGGGTCGGCGATGCCACCGTGCGGGCTTCGGGCGCAGCGATGCGCACGTAGTAGCCGTCCACGCCCACCTGCCGTTCGTCCATCCGGATGCCGTTCCAGTACGGCGTGCCGTCGAGCCACAGGTCTTGCGGCCAGTGGCCATCGGCTTCCTCCAAGTGCGGGCGCGACCCGAACGTGGCGACGATAGGCGGCGAGGCCGCCTTGGAGCGGAACAAAGCGCGTGCGCTGCAGCAGGGCATCGCGCGCTGGATCCGCGAGGATCTCCCTTTCGATGCGGTAGCGCCCGGCGGAGCAGGTATGGGCCAGCCCGTACAGCGGCACGCCTTCGAAGGGGTGGCTCAACTGCGAGCGTGCGTGGCGTTTCTCCTCGGGGGAAAACTCGCGACCGTCGGTAACGTCCAGTCCAGGGTCGCGCCTGCACGGCGAGTCGAGCCGCGGGTAGTTGATCTCGTTGCGGATGCCGTGGCGCAGCGCGAACCAGACGTGGCTGGCCGCACTGAGCGACTTCCCGACGCCGCTTTTGGCGCTCGAGGTCCGGCGCGGATCGATGCCGGGCCACCCTGGAGCGTAGGCGCCTGTCACCGACAGACTCACTGCCTGCTCACACCGTCCATTCCAATCAGCGCGATGTCCGCTTCGGTGCCCGCTCGGCCGAGGCCGTTCGCGCGAGCGTCCCGCTCTTGGCGTCGATCTGCTGCATCAGGCTCTGCCATGACTTGACGAACGCCTGCGCGCCCTCGCGCTGCAACCGTAGCGCGAGGGCGTCGACATCGACGCCGGCCTGCGCATAGCGCGCGAGCACCGCCTCCGCGTCGCCGCCGTCCTCGGCCATCACCCCCCGCAGCGCGCCCTGTTCGGCCAATGCGTGCAGAGTTTTCTCGGGGATGGTGTCGATCGTGCCGGGCGCCGCCAGCGCCTCGACGTAAAGGGTTTGCGGCGCGTCGGGGTCCTTGGTGCCGGTGCTGGCCCAGAGCAGGCGCTGGGGCCGTGCGCCGGCGGCGGCGAGCTTGCGCCAGCGCGCCGATGCGAGCAGCTCGCGATAGGCCCGGTAAGTGCGCCCGGCGATCGCGATGCCGAGCCGGTTGCGCAATTCCATCGGTGCCGTATCGCTCACCGCCCGGTCCCAGCGGCTCACGAACAGCGAGGCGACCGAAGCGACGCGCGGCTCGCGCCCGGCGGCGATGCGGCGCTCGATGCCGCGCAGATAGGCCCCGGCCGCGGCCAGATACTGCTCGCGCGAAAACAGCAGCGTGACGTTGATCGGTACGCCGGCGTAGATCGATTCCTCGATCGCGTCAATGCCCGCGGGCGTGCCGGGAATCTTGATGTAGAGATTCGGCCGATCCGCCTGGCGCTGGATCCGCGCCGCCGCCGCAATGCTGCCCGCCGTGTCGCCGGCAAGCAGCGGCGAAAGCTCCATCGACACCCAGCCGTCGTCGCCGTCGCTGGCGTCGAACGCCGGTCGGAACAGATCGGCCGCGCGGCGCAGATCTTCCAGCGCCAGTTCGACGAACAGCGCTGCGCCCGAATTCCCGCCGGCCGTCTTGCTGCGAATGGCCTCGTCGTAGGCGCCGGTGCTGCCGATCGCGTGCTCGAATATGGTCGGGTTCGAGGTCAGGCCGGTGATCGACAGCTCGTCGATGTAGCGGCGCAGCTTGCCGTTGTCCAGCAGCTCGCGAGTGATGTTGTCCAGCCACAGGCTCTGGCCGACATCGCGCAACTGCCGGATCGCATTCATACTTGCTCTCGATGAAGGGTGGAGTCAGCTACATTCGACTTCGAGGCGCGCAGATCGTTCCGCGCATCGAACTGCGCCATCACACCGACTTCGCCGTGTTTGCGGTGCGAGGTGCAAACGTACGGTGCCGGACAAACCGGCCGCGGTCGCGGCCGCGACAATACCGGCCAGGCGGGTCGCGGGTGCGTTCGTTCCGTTGCATGCTTCGACGGAGCGCTTCATTCGCTTCGCTCATCACGGAAGGCTGACATGACACGGATTCAAAATCACGGTTTTTCCTTCCTCAGAGCGGCGAAGCTCGCCGCACTGGCGTAGCAGTGCTTAGGATCGGCCGTTCGACGAGAAGCCTGGAAGAGCTGATCGAGCTGCTGAAGGCGCACGAGGCGGCCTGCGTTGTGGACGTGCGCGCCATTCTCCGCTCGCGGACGAACCCGCACGGCCTGTTGCCCGACTGCAAAGATGCCACTATGGTCGTGACACCCGAGAGTGTTCCTGGATATCGTGAATGAATCCGAGTCTATGTGTCCGTACTGCGGCACGCGCTACAGGCCCGGCTCCGGCGTCAACGTGGACGAATTCGACACCCGCGGCTTGCATCAACCTCAGCGCCAGCACTTCCCGGGGCCGAACGCGCAGTACGCAGACCCGGTCTTTAATACGGTCGACCATCGCGCCGGCATGAACCTGTGGGCTGACGCACGCGGCAACACGACGCTCAAATTGATTACGCGCAGGTTAAGAGATCGCGGTCGGGGGTAACGACGGTGTCGAGAGTTCTGTATTACAGCGACATTCACATCGAGATTCTGGAAAAGCAAGAGCGACCCGCATGGACCGGCATCCGGCCGCTCGCGCTCGGACCGGATCTCACCGCCTTTGCGGGGAGCGCGGACGTTCTCGTGCTGGCCGGCGACATCGGCCGGATGCGCTCGCGGCGTGATGTCTCGACGCTGCGCTACGCGGAGCAAGCCGCGGCCTATCTGGGCTGCCCCGCCCTCGTGGTGCCCGGCAACCACGAGTACTATCGCGGCTCGTTCGAGGACGAGCGCGAAGCGCTCCTCGCGGCGCGGGCTGCGAACGTCACGGTGCTCGACCGGGGCGAAGTGCGCCACCCGTGCGGATCCGCTTCGCTAAGAGTTCTCGGCGCGACGCTGTGGACCGACTACGCGGTACTGGGTGATGCCGCGCAAGGCATGCTCGAAGCCGCGCGAACGTTCGAGGATCACCGGCTGATCACGCGCCGCAGCGGAGGACCGTTCCTGCCGCAGGACGCGCTGGCCGAGCATCGTCTGTCTCGCGCATGGCTGGCGCAGAAGCTGGTTGAGCCGCACGATGGGCCGACGCTGGTGGTGACGCATCACGTGCCCCATGCCGCCGCGCGCAATCCGGTTTTTGGCGCGACTTCCCTCTCGCCCGCGTTCGACAGCGATTGTGGCGATCTGATCGACGCTGCGGCCAAGGCCAAAGTCGTGGCGTGGATCTTCGGGCACCACCACTGGAGCCTGGGGGTCGAAGTGGGCGGAGTGCGTCTCGTCTCAGCGCAGCTCGGATATCCGGGGGAAAACACCAACTGGAACGGCCCTGGCATCCTGAGCATCTGAGCGCGCAGTCTCGGGCAAAGCGGGAGGTATGACCCGTGGCGCGGATTGCAAAAGGCGCTGACCATCGACGATCTCAAGATACTCGCCCGGCGGCGCGTGCTGAAGCTGTTCTTCGACGACGCGGATTCGGGCGCCTGGACGGAGCGGACTTACCGGGAGAACGAAAGCGACTTTATCAAAGTCCGTCTGACGCAAAGGGTCGCGCTCAATATCGAAAGCCGCTCTCCGCGTGCTGCCCGAGGTCGTCGACGCGGTCGGCGGCCGGATCGAGATCCACCTCGACGGCGGCATCCGCTCGGGCCAGCACGTCCTCAAGGCGTGAACGCTCGGCGCGCGCGGTACCTGTATCGGCCGCGCGTTCCTCTACGGGCTCGGTGCGCGCGGGGAGCGCGGCGTCAGGCGCGCACTCGAGATCATCGAGAAGGAGCTTGATCTCACGATGGCGCTGTGCGGGGAGCGCGACATCAACGACGTCGGCCGGGACAATATCTACGCGCCCGGCCCTTGATCGATCACGTCTGGGGCTGCCCGGGGCGGGGCGCCTCGCTCGAGGCTTCCATCACGCTGAGCGCCAGCGTGGAATGGGCGAAGGCGCCGCCCGCGCGCATCTCCACGGCCACCCAGATTGCCTCCATCAGTTCCTGGTGCGTCGCTCCGGCCCGGAGCGCGGCCTTGGTGTGGCCGCGGATGCAGTAGGGGCACTGAGTGACGTGGGCGACGGCGACCGCGATCAACTGCTTCATCTTCGTCGGTAGCGCTCCGGGCGCGAACACGCGCTCGCTGAACCCCTTGAACGCCGCGTCGATCTCCGGCGCGAGCTCGGTGCGTTTCGCCGCCAACTCGCGCGTCACAGCGGGATACAGTTCGGGTTGCGTCATCTCATTTGCCTCCAATCATAAGCTCGTGGTGGGCGGGACCGCTTACCGGACGGCGCGCGGCAGGCAGATAGCTCCCGGCCGGGGTGCGAAACGCGATTGCGAGCCGGTTCCAGCCGTTGATCGCCACGATCGCAAGCGTCAGGTCTACCAACTCCCTCTCGCTGAAGTGGCGGCGCATCTCGGCGTACAGCGCGTCGCCCGTGCCGTCCTCGGCGATCCGCGTCACCGCCTCGGTCCAGGCGAGCGCGGCGCGTTCGCGATCGCTGTAGAACGCAGTCTCGCGCCACGCGGCGAGCGCGTACAGGCGCTGCTCGCTCTCGCCTTGGGCGCGAGCGTCCTTGGTGTGCATGTCCAGGCAATACGCGCAGCCGTTGATCTGCGATGCGCGCGTCTTGACGAGCTCGAGCAGCGAGTGTTCCAGCCCCGAGTGGTGGGCATAGGTCTCGAGCCCGAGTTGGGCCGCGTATCCTTGCGGCGCGGCCGCCTTCCAGTCGATTCTTGGTGTCATGTCAGGCCTCCCTCATGGTGGTCGATGGGAAAATACTGGTTGGACACCGGGCATTAGCTGGACGTTCGCCGCGGCCCGAGCAGCCCATACACTACTCTCAGCGAAATGGCGGCCGCGAAACCGATTCCGATCCATTGGTGAACGCTGAAGCCAAGATGCGCGGTCTTCTTGTAGTCATCGGCGAATTGGGCCGACGCCCACGCCGCAAGACAAAACACGACAAGCGCAAAATGCAGCACACGAATGAAGACGTCGTACCGGGACGCGGGAGAAGGAAGAGTGGAGGGAGACATTGCGGCTGGTCGGTCGGTGAATCAAAGTAGGTCTCGCTCACCTCAGGATCCATTGACCCGCATCAAGTGAATCGAGTCAGGAGGTCGCGCGAAGTGCCGGCCGGTGACTTTACCGAGGTCCGGTGGCAGGACCGTCGTCTCCGGAATGTCGCCCCTTCACTTCCGTCCCTGTCCTTCTCGCGGCAACCTTGCGCCGGCTCGAGAGCAGCTCCCCGATCCCCTCCAGCACGGGATACGTGGTCGCGCAGATATGGGAGCGGATGCGTTTCAGATCGCGCAGGATGTCGATGTGAAGGGCGCTCGCTTCGACGTTATTGTGGTGCCCCTCGCGCAGGCGGGCAAGGGAGGTTTCCCACGCGGCGATCTCGGCCTCGCGAAAACCGGTTTTCTCGTCCAGAAGCCGCCGCGCGACGCGGAGCATCATCGTGCAGGCGACCCGGGACAAGTCCTCGCACAAGATCACCCTGCTCTATGCGAACAAATCGCCCGCGGATGCGGCGTTCTTGCCGGATCTCGAAGCGTTCGCCCGGAAAACCCCCATTTCACGCTCGTGCCGGTCATAACCAAAGCCGCATCGGGCGAGTGGCGCGGGGAGCCCGGTCTGATCAGTGCGGCGATGCTCACGAAATATGTCAAGGACATCGCGACGCCGATTTATTACCTTTCCGGCCCGGCGGCCATGGTTGCGGCGATGAGAAAGCTGCTGGTCGAAGCGCGAGCGAACGAAGATAACACCCGGACCGAAGAGTTCTCCGGTGACTAGCGCGTTCGATATACAAAAGCGTTGGGTAAGGAGGCTTGATTGACTAGAATGTTCTGCAGCGTCCCCCCGCCGCCGGTCGCATAGAGCCGACGGATGTGCAGTGAACGGCGCGAAGGACCCGACGATGGCCAAGACCGAACCCCAAGCACTTTCCGCCTTGCCGGTGCACTCCGGTGGCCCCCCGCAACCGGCTCACCCGCGCCTTGTCGTCGACGGCCTTGTGGCGCGCCGCCTTGAATTGACACCGGCCGATCTGGCGGCATTTCCGCTGGCCGAGGTGATCGACGACTTCCGCTGCCTCGAGGGCTGGAGCGTGCCCGGGCTGTACTGGAGGGGCGTCGCGCTCGCCACGGTGCTCGACGCTGCGGGCGTCGCCGCCCAGGCGCGCAGCGTACAGGCGAGCGCGGGCGAGTTCAGCGTCCCGCTGACGCTCGAGCAGGCGCGTAGCGCGCTGCTCGCGACGCAACTCGGCGACGCGCCGCTTCCGCGCGAGCACGGCGGGCCGGTGCGGCTCGTGGTCCCGGGTGCCGACTGTTTCGCCAGCATCAAGTGGCTCGATCGGATCGAGCTGCGTGCCGAGCCCGGCCAGAATACGGGCCGGGAGATCGCGCTCGGACGCCTCCCGGGCTGAGAGCCATGTGAAACCATCACCGCGTCTGCGGCGATGGCCCCTGGACGCCCCTGGCGGCGTTGCGGGGACTGCGGGGACCCCCGAAATCGGTTCCGCAGACCCGCTGTGCGCGCGGTTTTGTGCACCCCCGCGCCGGGCCAGGAACGCCCCGGAACCGTCTCACTACGGCGGGCGAATGTTTCACTAGCCAAGAGTATAGGAGGAATAAACCGTCTTTTAGCGCGTCGAAAGCGCCTTCCGGCGTTCACCGTCTCTGCCGCCTTGCCGTCGACCCGAGCTGAGCAGTGGCCCTCAGCACGAATCGCAAGTCTGGCTCCGCCCAACCGACCGCTCCGCCGCCACCCATTTGGATGCATGCCGGCAACGCAAACAGGCGGCGCCGTTGCCGCGCCGCGGACAGCACAGCTCGAACGAAGTCATCGTCAGGTAACCCCGTCTCCTCGAACAGCTCCCGCTGCGGTGGCGCTCGGCACAGTGGCCGCCGGGTGGCTTCAGGCTCAACTCCCCTTTCACTTCCGGGTGGGTGAGGATCTTCTCGATGACGTCCGGATCCTCGATGCACGCGATGAAAGGAGAATCCAGCGACCTTACCGACCCCGTCATCGAAGGGCTCGTCCCACGCCGCCAGCGTCTGCAGCGTGAACACTTTGCGATCCTGCTGCGGCCCGAGCACCTCAAGGGTTGCTTCTGCACGTCGCGTCACGCGGCGAAGTACTGGCGCGACCAGAGCAAGGCCGGCCAGCCGGTGGACGCGCGCCTCATCAACACCAGCTCGGGCGCGGGACTACAGGGCAGCGTCGGACACAGCGCATACCCGTCGGCGGCCAAGGGCGGCATCGCATCGCTCACGCTGGTGCACGTGTGCGTCAATGACATGCGGCAGAACGCTTTCCGTAACGAACAGCCACGGCCTCATTGAAGCGAGTACACCGAAACGGACAATAACGGCGATCCGGCGTTTCCCGTGGTGAACAGCCACGGCATATTTCGCAACGATCCTCGCTTCGAGTTCGAGGTCATTTTTCATCCATTTATTGCATCACAGACCCGAGCAGACCGAAATCCATTTCTTGGCCGGGTCCTAAAGCGGCTGGGGCTCGGAACCTGTTTTGATGGTAGGATCCGCACTCTTTCCATCACCGCGAACTTTGGCATTTCTCGTGCTGGATTGCGGGATTCCCATGGTCCCCGAAAGACGGACTACTCCCACTGGATCTGCAGCGCCTTGTAACGCGTCTACAGGGCGCCCTTGATCAGGCGCCGTTGGACGGATCTGTCATGGCGGGTCTGAATATTCCCTGTCGGTATCAGGAGCAAAGAACAGACTCTGACGCCTGGGCCTCGATTTGCCGAGATTGACGTTTCCACGACGCTGTCCATTTTCATCTCGTTGATCTCGATTCCTGCCAAGACAGCGTAGGGAAATGGCGAACGACAGGTAACTGTCTGATGGTCCGAAAACACGCGATATGAGTTTTCGGCAAGGCCAGTACGGTGCTGGTCCGCCCCGGTTCGAATCAGGAGAACGTCATCGTCATCAAGAAAATATTCGGATTTTCCGCACGCTCGCGGACCGCGCTGCGTAGCGACCGCGATACTGAGTTGCTGCGCTCGGAGCTGTTCAGCATCGAGCAACTGAAGCGTCACGCGGTAATGCTGGCTGGCCAGCATAGGATCGATCCGCTTCCGGGGCCGGACAGGCTGCTGCCACGGCTGGCCGACAATGAGCGTGTCCTGCTGGCGGCGTATGACGCCGTGACAGCTACCGCCACGCCGGGGCAACGGATGGTGCCGGCAGAGGCTTGGTTGCTCGACAATTTCTATCTGATCGAGCAGCAGATCAGCATGGCGCGCCGGCATCTGCCGCGCGGATACAGCCGGCAGTTGCCGCGACTGGCTGACGGACCGTCCGCCGGTTTCCCCCGCATCTATGACCTGGCGTTGGAGTTGATCTCCCACATGGACGGTCGTGTCGACAGCGACAACGTTACCGAATTCGTCACCGCCTACCAGACCGTTGAGCCGTTACAACTGGGCGAATTGTGGGCGTTCCCGATCATGCTGCAGTTGGCACTGCTGGAAAATCTTCGCCGCGTCGGCTTGCGTATCGCCCGGCGGCGCGAGGAGCGCGACACGGCCATCACTTGGGCGGACCGCATGCTCGCAACGGCCGAGGCAGAACCAAAACAGCTTATCCAGCTGCTCGCCGAGTTTGCCAAAGCCGATGTGCCACTGACCGCGCCGTTTGTGGAGGAATTTTACGCCAGACTCCAGGCGCATGGGCCCGCCATGGCGTTCGTGCAAACCTGGGTAGAGCATCAACTGCACGAACAAGGGGTGACTGCAACGCAATTGTCGGCGGCGGCCGGAAGAACGGCCGCGACCAACCAGATCTCCATCGCCAACAGCATCGGCAGTCTGCGTTTCATCGGCGCAATGAACTGGAGGGATTACGTCGAGTCGCTCAGTGTCGTCGAACAAACGCTGCGTGAAGACCCGGCGGGGATGCATGCCAGTCAGGATTTCGCCACCCGTGATCGCTACCGGCATGTCATTGAACACGTCGCCCGAGGTTGTGCGCATCGTTCGCGCAGTGAGTTGGCGGTGGCGCGCGAAGCCATTACTCTCGCGCGGGCCGCGGCAGAGCGATTGAATTGCAATGACCGCATGGCACATGTCGGATATTACCTGATCGATCACGGACGGCGAGCCCTGGAGCGCGCGGTCGGCTGCCATTTGTCGTGGAAGGTGCGGGCCGCCCGAACGGGCCGGCGCTTCCGCCTGTTGCTCTACCTAGGCCCCATCGTGTTGCTCACGCTACTTTCGACATCGGTGGTGTTTTTCCCGTTAGGCGGATTCGATCCGGGTGATTGGCGCACCTGGTTTCTTGCGATCGCCGGCATCATCGGCAGCTCGGCGCTCGTCGTCCCGCTGGTGAACCGGCTGGTCACGCTCGTATTGCCGCCACGCGCGTTACCACGCCTGGACTTTTCCAAGGGCATTCCATCGCAACACCGCACCATAGTGGTGGTCCCCACCTTGTTGAGCCAGCCGCAAGAAATTGATGATCTCCTCGAGGCCCTGGAAATACGCTATCTCGGTAACCGGGATCCCAATCTGTTCTTTGCCTTGCTCACGGATTTCCGTGACGCGTCCGAGCGCACGCTACCAGGCGATGACGCCTTGCTTACCCACGCGCGCGCCGCTGTCCGGACGCTCAACGAAACCTACCGTGAGGACCGGCCGTGCATCTTCTACCTGTTTCACCGGCCGAGGCTTTGGAATCCCTGCGAACGGGTATGGATGGGATATGAGCGCAAGCGCGGCAAACTGGAGCAGTTCAATGCCTTGCTGCGGGGCGTGGAGCGAGCGGCATTTTCGGATGTGGTCGGTGAGGAGTCCATCCTCTCTTCAATCAAGTACGTCATCACCCTGGATACCGACACGCAACTACCGCGCGACGCGGCACGCACACTCATAGGTAACATCGCTCATCCACTCAATCGACCCGTGTACGATGCGGGCCGGCAACGCATTGTCGAAGGCTACGCGATCCTGCAGCCACGCGTTTCCATCAGCCTGACCAGTGCCGGCCAGTCACGGTTCACCAGACTTTTCGCGGGCGAATCAGGCATCGACCCTTACACACGCGAGGTATCGGATGTCTATCAGGATGTCTTCGGCGAGGGGTCGTTCATCGGTAAGGGTATCTACGATGTGGACGCTTTTCGCCAGGCCGTCGATGGCCGCTTCCCGGAAAATCTCATCCTGAGTCACGACTTGCTGGAAAGCGGCTATGCGCGCTCGGCACTGGTGACCGATGTCGACCTCATTGAAGAACATCCGGCCAGTTACGCCATGGAGGCCAGCCGGCGACACCGGTGGATACGCGGTGACTGGCAGCTTTCCGGCTGGCTGTTGCCGCGCGTGCCCGGACCGCCGGGTTCGTGCGGGCCAAATGGATCGAAGCCAGCGCGCCAACCGAACCCGCTCAGCGCCTTGTCGGTATGGAAACTTCTCGACAACCTTCGACGCAGCCTGGTGCCGCTATCGTTGCTGGCACTGCTGGCAGGGGGTTGGTTGTTCGGTCCGGGACCGGTGTGGTTCTGGACCCTGTTGGTCGCGGGGGTGGTGCTCGTGCCGACCTTGTTTGGCGCCGTGATCGAGCTGGTCCGTAAAGCTGAAGAACGTGATTGGCTGGTGCATCTGAGCTTGACGGGTAAATCGACAGGCCGGCCCATGATGCTCGCTTTGTTGACGTTGATCTTTTTGCCCTACGACGCGCTGATTTGCCTGGATGCGATCCTGCGCTCGGGTGTGCGGATGCTGTTCACGCGAAGCGGATTGTTGCTCTGGCAACTGCGCTCCTATTCGAGTCGCAACGCGCGCCGTACGCTGGCCGATTTTCTTGTGGAGATGTGGATTGCGCCAGTCGTGGCGCTGGCGCTGGCCTTTGTATTGTGGCCAACGCGCTCGTCGGAGTGGGTTTTCTGGGCACCTGTGTTGTTGCTCTGGCTGGTGTCACCCGTCGTTGGCTGGTGGATCAGCGTGCCGCTCGTGCCCCCCGTACTGGACTTGACCGTTGCGCAACGGGCGTTCCTGCGGGCGTCGGCGCGGCGAACGTGGCGGTTCTTCGCGGATTTCGCCGGTCCTGAGGACAACTGGCTGCCGCCGGATAACTTCCAGGAATATCCGGCGCCGGCCATCGCCTCGCGTACCTCACCCACAAACATCGGCATGTCCTTGTTGGCGGACCTGGCGGCGCACGATTTCGCTTATATTTCCGCCGGCGAATTCCTGCAGCGGGTCCAGAACACACTGGCGACGATGGAAAAGCTGGAACGCTACCGCGGGCATTTTTACAACTGGTACGACACGCGCACCCTGCAACCGCTGCGCCCGCAATATGTCTCTTCGGTGGACAGCGGCAACCTGGCCGGCAGCCTGCTCACCTTGCAAGCGGGACTCACCGAGTTGAAGGATCAACCGGTGCTGTCAGCCAACGTGTTTCACGGGCTGCACGATACCTTGCAGGTGCTGGCCGAACATGTGCCCGCGTCATCCACCCCGGATCTTGCGAAGAAGATCAGGGTTCTGCAGGACACATTACGCTCGCTCGCTCGGAACGGGCCGCCGCCCACACTGGCTGCCGCCGATAGCATGTTTGATGAGCTTCACCGCATCGGCGGGGGATTGGTTGCATGGCTGCCAGCGGATATCGATATCGATGGCGAACTGTATTACTGGGCGCAGGCATTCGACCGGCAATCCACGGCACTTCGCGATGACCTTCGATTCCTGGTGCCTGGACAGGAGCCGGGGCCTCAGCACTTCGACAACATCCCGACACTGGCGGAATTGACCAGAGCGCGCGCTGTGGACACGGAAGTGCTGGCGTCCGTCGGTGCGGCCGCCGTGGCAGTTTCCCGTTATCAGGGCGCGGTGCAGCGGGTTGGCATCATCGACGCCTTGGTGGATCGTTGCCGCGAACTTGCGGCGATGGATTTCGAATTTCTCTACGACACGTCGCGTGGCTTGTTGACCATCGGTTACGACGTGGGTGAACGGCGTCGCGATCCGGCCTGCTACGACTTGCTGGCATCCGAAGCGCGCCTGGCCAGTTTCCTGCTCATCGCGCAGGGACAGGTACCGCAGGAACATTGGTTTTCACTTGGCCGCCTGCTGACCAGCCATGGCGGCGACGTGAGTTTGATTTCGTGGAGCGGCTCGATGTTCGAGTACCTCATGCCGCAGCTGGTCATGCCGAGTTTTGAGAATACCTTGTTGGAGCAGACCTGCAAGGCCGCGGTATCGCGCCAGATCGAATACGGCCGACAACGCGCTGTGCCGTGGGGCATTTCCGAGTCCTGCTATAACGCTACCGATATGCACCAGGTCTATCAATATCGGGCGTTTGGCGTACCTGGGCTGGGCCTCAAGCGCGGGTTGGGAGACGACCTGGTCATCGCTCCTTACGCCAGCGCACTGGCGCTGACTGTGATGCCGCAGGAAGCGTGTCGCAACATGCAGCGCCTGGCCGCCGAAGGTTTGCTCGGTATTTATGGGTTCTACGAGGCGCTCGATTACACGCCAACGCGCGTGCCGCGCGGCAAGCCGCACGCCATCGTGCGGGCGTTCATGGCGCATCACCAGGGCATGAGCCTGCTGGCCTTTGCGCATGTACTGCTCGACCAGCCGATGCAGCGCCGCTTCATGTCCGACCCGCTCGCGCGCGCGACGCAATTGTTGCTGCAGGAGCGGGTGCCGAAGAAGGGCGCCATCCTGCACCCGCGTGCGGCCGAAGTGAGCACCGCCGCTGGCCTCCCCAGCGCGGACGTCGGCTCGATCATGCGCGTGTTCACCGACCCCAGCACGCCAGTGCCTGAAGTTCACCTGCTGTCAAACGGCCGCTACCACGTCATGGCGACCCATGCCGGCGGCAGTTACAGCCGCTGGCGCGATCTGGCCGTTACTCGCTGGCGCGAGGATGTTACTTGCGATGGCTGGGGCACATTCATTTATTTGCGCGACCGCGACACGGGGCATTATTGGTCAACCGCGTATCAACCGACCCTGCGTCGCGCCGATCACTATGAGGCGATCTTCGTGCAGGCGTGCGCCGAATACCGGCGGCTTGACCAGGCGATCGATACGCACACCGAGATCACCGTGTCCCCGGAAAATGACGTCGAGATCCGCCGCGTCAACCTCACCAACCAGTCGTCACGCACCCGTCACATCGAGGTGACGAGTTACGCGGAAGTGGTACTGGCACCATTGAATGCCGATCTGGCGCATCGGACGTTCAGCAATCTGTTCGTGCAGACCGAGATCCTGCCCGAGCGCCAGGCAATTCTGTGCACCCGGCGTGCGCGTACACCGGGCGAGCAGGTGCCCTGGATGTTTCACCTGCTGGCCGCGCCGGGCGCGGTGGCCGACGCACCGTCCTACGAAACCGACCGCGCCCGCTTCATCGGCCGTGGCCGCAGCGCGGTCAACCCGCTGGTGCTGGACGATGGCGACAGCCCGCCTGCCCTGTCGAACACGGCGGGTTCGGTGCTCGATCCCATCGTGGCGATCCGCCGCACCCTGACCCTGTCGCCCGACGAGTCGGCCACCGTGCAGATCGTCTCCGGGGTCGCGGACACGCGCGAGGCCGCGCTGGCCCTGCTGGATGAATACTGCGACCGCCACTTCGTCGAGCGTGCGTTCGAGATGGCGTGGTTCCAGAGCCAGGAAGTGCTGCGCCACCTCAACATCACCGAGGCCGATGCCCAGATCTATGGCCGCCTGGCCAACTCCGTCATTTACGGCAATGCCCTGCGCCGTGCCGCGCCCGGCATCATTGCCCGCAACCAGCTTGGGCAATCCGGGCTGTGGCGCTTTGCCATCTCGGGCGATCTGCCGATCGTCCTGCTGCACATCGGCGACCTCAACCGCATCGATCTGGTCAAACAGGCGTTGCAAGCCCATGCCTATTGGCGGATGAAGGGCCTGGCCGCCGACCTGGTGATCGTGAACGAGGATTTCTCGGGCTACCGGGCGGTACTGCAAGATCAGATCATGGGGCTGATCAACGCGGGGCCGGAAGCGCACGTTATCGACAAGCCGGGTGGGGTCTTCGTGCGGCGCGCCGAAGAACTTACAGAGGAGGATCGGGTCCTGTTCCAATCTGTCGCCCGCGTCATGTTCACCGATACCGCCGAGACATTGGTCGAGCAGATGGAACGCCGCGCGCCGGTAGATCGTGTGCCGGACCGCCTGCAGCCATTGCTGCAACCGGCAGCTGAACCGGCCCATCCACTGTCGGCACGCAAACGCATTTTCTACAACGGCCTGGGAGGCTTCACCCCCGACGGGCACGAATACGTCACCACCCTGGAGCCCGGTCAGTGCACGCCGGCGCCGTGGGCCAACGTGATCGCCAGCCCGCACATTGGCACGGTCGTCAGCGAGAGCGGCAGCGCCTATACCTGGGTGGAAAACGCTCACGAATTCCGGTTGACCACCTGGCACAATGACCCGCTTAGCGACAGCAGCGGCGAGGCGTTCTACCTCCGCGACGAGGAAACGGGTGCGTTCTGGTCGCCGACTCCCTTGCCCGCCCGCGGTCGGTCCGGGTATGTGTGCCGGCACGGGTTTGGCTACAGCGTGTTCGAGCATTACGAAGCCGGTATCTCCTCGGAACTGTTCACCTACGTCACCATGGACGCACCGGTGAAGTTAGCGGTGGTGAAGCTGCGCAATCATTCAGGGCACCCGCGTCGATTGTCGCTGACCGGGTACTGGGAACTGGTGCTCGGTGAGTGGCGGCACGCCAATCTGATGCATATCGTTACCGAAATTGATCCGCACAGTGGGGCGCTGTTTGCCCGCAATGCCTACGGCCGCGAGTGCGCCAATCGGATCGTCTTTGCGCACGTCAGCGAACTGGAACGCACACTGACCGGAAATCGTACCGAGTTCATTGGCCGCAACGGCTCGCTTGCCAGCCCGGCGGCGATGCGCCGCACGCGTTTGTCGGGCAAGATCGGCGCGGGTCTTGATCCGTGCGCCGCGATACAGGCCCGGATTGAACTGGCCCCCGACCAAACGCGCGAGATCGTGTTCGTATTCGGCGCGGCCCGCGACACCGACGAAGCGCAGCATTTCATCCGCCAATACGGCCGACCGGCTGGCGCACGGCAGGCATTGGAAGCGGTGTGGAGGCACTGGAACCGCACCCTGGGCGCGGTGCAGCTAGACACGCCAGACCCCGCGCTGAACGTGCTGGCCAACGGCTGGCTGGTCTACCAGACCCTGTCCTGCAGGCTCTGGGGGCGCAGTGGCTATTATCAGTCTGGCGGTGCCTACGGTTTCCGCGATCAATTACAGGACACCATGGCGCTGATCCATGCGACACCATGGCTCGCCCGCGAGCAGCTGATCCGTTGCGCTGAGCGCCAGTTCCTCCAGGGTGATGTGCAACACTGGTGGCATCCGCCCAACGGCCAAGGCGTGCGCACCCATTTCTCCGATGACTATCTGTGGCTGCCGTATGCCACCTGTCGCTACGTGTTGGCGACTGGCGATACGGGCGTGCTCGACGAGTCCATCCATTTTCTGGAAGGACGCGAGCTGTATGCGGAAGAGGAGGCCTACTACGACCAGCCGCAGCGCTCACCCGAAAAGGCCAGCCTGTATGAGCATGGCGTGCGTGCCATCAAGCACGGCCTGCGCTTCGGCATCCACCACCTGCCGCTGATGGGCTGCGGCGACTGGAACGACGGCATGAATCTCGTCGGTCGTGATGGCAAGGGCGAGAGCGTTTGGCTGGCATGGTTCCTGTACGAGAACCTCCAGCTGTTTGCAGGCCTGGCGCGCGGCCGGGGCGATGAGGCCTTTGCCGAGCTGTGCAGCGGCCAGGCGGCGCAACTGCGTACCCACATCGAGGCCCAGGCCTGGGACGGCGCCTGGTACCGGCGGGCCTGGTTCGATGATGGCACACCGTTGGGTTCGTCCGACAACGACGAATGCCAGATCGATTCCATCAGCCAGAGCTGGGCGGTTATTTCCGGCGGTGGCGATCCGGTGCGGGCCCGCCAGGCGATGGCGGCGGTGGACCAACGCCTGGTACGACGCGATGCGCAGTTGATCCAACTGCTCGATCCGCCCTTTGATAAATCAGCGCTGGAGCCCGGCTACATCAAGGGCTATATCCCCGGCGTGCGCGAGAACGGTGGCCAATATACCCATGCCGCGATCTGGACCACGATGGCGTTTGCCATGATGGGAGACACGGAACGCGCGTGGGAATTGTTCGCCATGCTCAACCCCGTCCATCACGGCAGCACGCCCGAGGCGATCGAACGCTACAAGGTCGAGCCTTACGTCATGTGCGCGGATATCTACGCGGCGTCGCCGCACACCGGCCGCGGCGGCTGGACCTGGTACACCGGAGCGGCGGGATGGATGTACCGGCTGACAGTGGAAGCCCTGCTGGGCCTGCACCTGGAATTGGACCATCTGCGCATTGCACCGTGCATCCCGGCCCATTGGGAGTCGTACAAAATTCACTATCGCTATCGTGAGACCGTCTACCACATCACGGTCAGGCGCATCGGTGAAAAGTCGGCGCACGCGATCCGCGCGACAGTGGACGGTGCCGTGGTAGCTGGAGCGGGCGTAGATGGGACAGGGCGTGCGCAAGGCATGATTCCCCTGGTGGACGACCGCCGGGAGCATTACGTCGAGGTTGATTTGATCTGAAAGCGTCTTGAATTGCAGATACAATCCCGGTGTTCCGCCTTGTGGTGGTGCTTGGAAAAGGAAACATCGCTGGTGGTGGTCTCCAGGCGCAACACGCAGCCGAATTTGTCGTATATCTTCACCCCGGTCTTGCCAAAGGGGTGCTTGCTGCGGGGGCCCTCGACACGGGTGGCGATGCGACTGCCGATTTCTCGAGCCAGCAGCGCGGTGATCTTCTTACCCGGGAAACGTGCGACCTGACCGGCCTTGACTGCGGGCGCCGCTGCACTGCTGTGGCTGGCCGGTCTGGTCGCCCGTCGAAGTGGATGGGCACATCACGTCCAGGCCAATACCGGGCGCCGGCGTGCGGTTCTGTCGCTCATCTTCCCCGGCCGGGAGGTGCTCAGACATTCGCGTTACCGTATCGACTTCGCCATGTCCTGCAGTCACAGGCCGTTCCCGCGTGATTCCGCTGCGCACGACGCGGCAACGCCCGCCGCCCGAACGGTCGGCTCAGACGAACGGTTGGCTCAGCCGCCGCCGGCGGCGGTCAACCACAGCGCGGCCAGCATCGCGATGACCGCGAGGCCCTGGCAGCCCACGCGGGCATACATCAGGTGTGTGGCGTGCTGCTGGTCGAACTCACCGCCCGAACCCATGGATATGATCCCGGCCGAGAGCGAAACGATGGTGGCGACCAGCGCGGTGATCACCACGGCGACGAGAAGGCTCATGAGGCACCTCCGCCCGGGGCTGGCCGGGCCGCTGAGATCCGGATGCAGCGCCTACGCTATGCCCGGGCCGGCGCTGGCAATTGATCCCGATCAACTCGCGGCAGATTGCCCACCGCTATGGCGCGGCGCCGCCGCCCGCCGATGATCCCGGCGAGGGCGTGCGCACACCCTGCCCTGCGATCGCGAGCCCGCCGCCGGGCGGCCCGGCGACCACGCTCAGCTCACCGCTGCGCGCGCGAATCGTCCCATGATCCGGCTCTGGGCGGCGAGACCGCGATCGATGAGCCGCGGCAGCAGGGCGTTGATGCGCGCGAACAGGCGCTCCGGAAAACCGATGTGGACCTCGGGTGTGTCGCGCTCGATGGCGCGCACGATGCGGGCCGCGACCAGTGCCGGTGCGTCCATGCGCATGCCGGTGGCGGCCGCCATCTGCTGCACCGCCGGGGTATTCAGCGGTGTGCGCACGCTGCGCGGACCGATGTAGCAAACCTTCACGCCCGAGCCCGCGACCTCTCGCCGCAGCGCCTCGGCGAAACCGCGGATGGCGAACTTGCTCGCTGAATAGGCCGTGAACCAGGGCATCGCCAGCGCCCCGAGCATCGATCCGACACACACCACCTGGCCCGCACCGCGGCTGATCATCGCCGGCAGCAGCAAGCGGGTGAGCTGCATCGGTGCCTCGACGTTGATCGCGAGCACCCGGTGCACGGCTTCCGGCGTCATGGTCTCGAACGCCGAGAACGCCATCACGCCGGCGTTGTGGATGACGCAGTCGACCCGTCCGCGCCACTGCTCGGCCAGCGCGGCACGCACTGACTCTATGCCCTCCGGCGTCGCGAGATTGGCCGCGATGGGCCACGCGTCCGCGCCCCGCTCGCGCAGAACGCGCACGCCCTCGGCGAGCGGTCCGGGCCGCAGATCGACGAGGGCAAGGCGCGCGCCGCGCGCGGCGAGCTGGCTGGCGATCTCCGTGCCGATGCCGCCGGCGGCGCCGGTCAGGACTACGTGTGCGTCCTTGATCTTCATGGTCGTGGTGGTGTCCGAGTGGCAATCGAGGCGATTCAGTTGCGCGCCAGATCCTGCTGCAATTTGGCGAGCAGAGCAGCGGCTTCGGCACGGCGACCCTCGTCGGCGATCGGTCGTTCACTGCGCGCCGGTGCATCGAGCGCCTTGCGCGCGTAGGTTGCGGCCTCGCCGAACTTCTTCTGCTCGAACAGGTAGTCGGCGTAGAAGTAGTTGGGATCGATGCCGTCCGGGTTCAGCGCAAGCGCTTTTTGCAGATAGCTGCCCGCCTTCTTGTCGTCGCCGAAACCGATCGGCCAGCCGGGCACCTGGTAGTACAGGCTGCCGAGCGAGGTGTAGATCGAGCCATCCAGCGCCTGCGGATCGATCTTTTCCGCTGCGAACAGCAGATCGCGCGCGCCCTTGACCTTGTCGAGCGCGCTGAAGCCGCCGACGACACCCGCTTGCGTGCTGAGGATGATCGCCTTCCAGATGAGCGGCTCGGCACGCCCGGGATTGACGCGGATCATGTCGTCCGCGGCCTGCTCGAGCGCTTCGAAGGCTTTGCCCTGTTCGTCCCGGGTCGTCTGATACTTGGCCGTGGCCCATTGTTCCTGGAGCTCGAGCAGGCCGGGGAACGGATCGGCGGCACGCGCCGGCGCGGCCAGCGTGGCAGCGAGGGCCAGTGTCATGATGAGGAAAGTCGATGTCTTCATGCGGCACTCCTTTCCTGGTCTTCATCCAGGAGTAACGAGCGGAAAATGTCGCCGTAGAGGCGATAGAACATGCGTGCGGCGTGTGTGACGGCAAGCCGATCGCCGGCATCCTCGAGACGGTTCATGAGCGCCTCGAAGTGCTGCATGTGTTGCTGATCGAGCACGCCGTGCGAGCGCAGATAGGTAAGAGCACCATCGGGCAGTCCCAGCACGCGCTGGATGGCGGCGGCGGCACGGGTCGCCAGCGCGACGCTGCTGCCCTCCAGGACGAATACCATGCCGAACAGCGACAGCGGATTACCGCGCTGGATGCCGTCGTAGGCGTAGGCCACCATGAGCTCGGTCGCCGGCAACGGTGCGGCCAGGCGCGCCTGGTCGGGATCCCCGCCGGCGCTGCGGATGTCGTCGAGGATCCACTCCTGGTGGCCCATTTCCTCGGCGATGTAGACGGCGAGGGCCTGGCGCAACCACTGCTGGCGGGGCGCCACGCGTGCGCCGCAGGCCATGAGCAGCGGCACCGTGTGGCTGACGTGATGATAGGCCTGGCCGAGAAAGGCGAGGTAGCTGCGGCGGCCGATCCGGCCCTGTATCCCGCGCCGGACCGCTGGAATGGCGAGCAAGGCCTCGCGCGCGTCGTGCGTCGCGCTCGTCAGCTCGTCAAAGTACCGCATGCAAGTTTTCCTCGTACAGGGAATCGATCACGGCGGCATGCCGCGCCGCGATCGCGGCGCGGCACGCACGACCATTGGCGGTAAGCTCGCCGCGCGGCGCCGACAAGCCGTCGGCGAGGACGTGAAAACGGCGGATGGCGGCGTACTCGGGCAGAAAACGGTTGGCCTGCTCGACCGCTTGCGCGGCCTGCGCCACCGACGCACCCCGGGCCAGCGCGAGCAACGCGACGTTGAACTCACGACCGTCGCCGAACACGACCGCCTGGGCGATGGCCGGGTGTGCCATCAGCTCACTCTCCGGCCAGTGGGGCGCGATGTTGCGGCCGTAGGCATTGACGATGACGTCCTTCTTGCGACCGTCGAGGTAGAGATAGCCGTCGGCGTCGAAGTGACCGAGATCGCCAGTGGCGAACAGCTCTGCGGCGCACGCAGGCTCGCCGAGATAGCCGCGCAGAACGGCGCCGCCCACCAGCACCTCACCGTCCGCGGCGACGCGTACGCGCGCATGCGGCAGCGGGCGGCCGACGCTACCGACCCGATCCGCGCCGGCACGGTTCAGGCTGACCACCGACGCGGCTTCGGTCAGCCCGTAACCTTCGTATACGGGCAGCCCCGCCGCGCGCGCCTGCTCGATCAGCCGGGGGGCCACCGTACCGCCACCCACGGCCACGAAACGCAGCGACGCGGGCACCACCGAGCCGGCCGCGACTGCGGCCGCGAGTACGCGCAGGACCTGCGGCACGAGCACGATCACGGTGGGCTCGAATCGGCTCAGCGTCGCACCGAGGCGCACGGGGTCGACACCGGTCATGGACACGCCGATCTCGGCCAGGCGCGGCACGCAGGCGCAGCCGCCCGCGAGCAACGCGCCATACACGGCGACGTTCTCGAGCAACGTGGCGAGCGGCAGAACGCTGACGATGCGATCGGTACTGCGCGCGTCGGTCGCGTCCCGTAACGATTGCGCGACCGCGACCAGCGCATCGCGGTCGAGACACACGCCCCGGGGACGCCCGGTGGTCCCGGAGGTGAAGGTGACCTTGGCGATACCGGGCGCAATGAGTGGCCGGGCGACCGGGCGCAGGAACACGGATAACTCCGAACCGGCAAGATCGATGCGATCGGCGGCGGCCTCGCCGAAGAGCTGCTCGAGCCGGTCGGGACGGTCGGTCACGATCAAGTCGACACCGGCCGTGCCGAGGACGTGCTCGAGTTGCGCATCGGAGAAAAACGCCGGCAACGGTACGACCGGTATGCCAGACGCGTTCGCCGCGAGATCCAGCAGCATCCACGCGGGACCATTGTCGAGCAGCAGCCCCAGTGTGTGCGCGTGCAGGCGCCGGCCGAGCTCTTCGATCAAGCCGGGCAGCGCGCCGTAGCGCAGCGTGGATCGCTCGTCGCGCAGCGCCGGCGCGAGTGGCCGTTCAATGGCGTGGCGCGCGATCGCTTCCTGGAGAATGTGCATCAGCCGTGCACCGGCGCCGGGAACGGGCCCGCGGGTGCGAACGGGACCAGGTCGCCGAATTCGATGTGCAGCGGCTCGTGATCGGCGTGCCGCCCCGCGCGCGTCTCGAGCAGACGCTGATGGCCCGCGCTGACCGAGCCGCAGCAAAGCAGCGCGCCCTGATCGTAGTAGCGCCCCCATTGCGCCGCGCGCGCACCGAGACGCGCCGGATCGGCGTTACCGAGAACGATCGGAGCGAAACCCAGACGCCGGAAACGGTGATACAGCGACCGGACCGTCGTGCACAAAACCCAGCCGAATCCCGCCCGCGCCAGCGCAGCGGCCAGCGCCGCATAAATCCAGCCAGCGTCGCCGGCGGTCGGGATCGCCAGGTTACCGATCTCGACGATCGAATCGCGGTTCACCGGCACGCCCAGACGCTCGCTGATGACCCGCTCCGCCGGCGCGTCGAGGTACTGCTCGGAAAAAAACGGTGCCCTTGCACCGACGCGCAGCCCGACCACACCACGCAGCTCGCCCTGGCGAAGGAAACCGAGCAGGTCCGGACAAAATGCCGATACCTGCGCATCGTAGGCTTCGCGAAACACGCGTTGCACCAGGGCTTCCAGGAGCGGCCGTTGCGGCGCGGCCGGTCCGCACCAGCACACCTGCGCAGTGTTCATCGTGACCGTGCGCCTGCTTCCCGCCATGCCCGCACACGCCCTACCGACCTCTTCGCAGGCCGCCTGCATGCCACTGTCCCCCATTCCGGGCAATCCACCCGACAACGGGGGTGCAAGGGTCGCGCCAACTGCGCGTACCCATACCAATCAGAATGTTAGATCACATTGCCGCCGGCGACCGCCCGCAACAAACGCGCATCACGCAAGAATTGACTGCAAGAAACGTAGGCTTTTCAGCGTGCCGCGGCGCTGCCCGCGCACAGCGCCGCGGCGGCGGAACGGAATGCGGCCGGCACCGGCAGCCGCAGCACGACGGTCACCGACGTCGCGACCTGACAGTCGAGTACGTAACCGATGGCACCGGGCGTGGCGGTGACGAAGCGCACCATCGCGTCGATCGAGGCGACGACGTAGGGCGGGGATATGCCCTGGAAATACTGCTCGTTCCAGTAAGCGTCCATGTCCTCGGGCTGCATCGCGAACAGCGCTTCCGAAAACATCCGCCGCAGTGGATGCGCCGGCGGCAGGTTGACCGGGATGTAAGGGCGACCGGCGGCGTCGAGCATGATCCGGCGGCGGAATATTGCGCCGAGCGCATCGCCGTCGAACCGCGCCGCAACCACCGCATCGCCCGCAATGACGGCGATCTGCGCCGGCTCGGCCGGCGCCGCACCCGCCCGGGTGGCCATCCCAAGCGCGGTGGCCAGCAGTGCGGTCGCGCATGCTTGCGCGAACGGGCGCGCGCGGCGGATCCTCGGGAACAAGCTCGCCGATCCGAGCATCGTCTAGAACATGATGCCGAACGACGCGAGCACTCCGCTGGGAGCAACCCGCTCGTTATCGTCGCCGGTGCGGTATTCCAGCTTGAAAACGAGCGGCGATCGAGGCCGCCATGCGAGCCCGAGCGTGGCCACCCGTACGCGCGTGTAACTGCGCGAGCCGTCATAGCGCTCGTAGCGAAACACCCCGAAAACGTGGTCGACAACAGGCACGACGACCTGCGCGTAAGCTCCCCACTCCGATTCCTCCCGGCCCTCACTCGCCCGGTACACGAGTTCGCTGGTGAACTCGGCGCCGTGCCAGCGCACGCGCCCGTCGACCCCGGTCAGATGATTGCGTTCGCGGCGATCGCGAATATCGACGTTGGCGTACGAAATCCCGAGCTCGGCCTGATCGCCCCAGAAGTGATAACGAAGCTGCGCACCGGCCGCGTTGTCGAAGACATTCGAGAACCCGGGCAGGGCGATGTCCTCCGTCGCGCCCTTTTCGGCGGCCGGATCGAGGGCCTGGCTGTCGTCGACGTAGATGATGTAGTCGATCGAATTTCCCCCCTGGACGGGGATGACCCCGTGTGCGGCGACGCCGGTCGCCTGGTTGGCGAACGCCAGCGTGGTGACCAGCGGGCGCGACACCGTCCACACCAGTGGATCGGCGTGCAGCTGGTTCCAGCGACCGACGGGCGTCAGGAACTTGCCCGCGCGCAGGTTCAACCAGGAGCGCGCGCCGTACTCCACGTACAGGCGCTCGAGCGCCGCCTCGGCGTCGCCGACGTCCACGCCGCGGTCGTCGTCGACGGTGATCGCGTTCTCCAGCTCGAGCTCGGAGAAGACCAGCCAGCGCTCCGCGGGTTTCCAGTTGACGAACAGGCTCGCGTCGCGCAGATCGAAACGCGCCTGTTCCCCGTCGAGGTCGCGAAACCGCAGCGTCAGGTAGCCGCCCAGCTGCAGGCGCCGGTCGAACAGGAACCGTCCGCGCTCCGGGGCCGGCGACGCGCCGGCGTCGCCATCGGTCTGCGCGCCCGCGGCGACGCAGAAGGTCGCCAGCAACAACAGGGCCCCTGCCCGCGACACCGCAGCCGCCCGGAAGACCAGCGCCCTGGAGCCGTTTGCTGGCGGTTTACGCACGCGATGCAATTTACCTTATCCTTTGCGGCCACGATGCCGCCGGACGCTGAAGCCGCGTCATGTTAGAGAGCGCCCCGCAGCAAGACAATAAGCAATGTCCATCCGTCGCACGCTCCTGATCGCCTTTCTCCTGTTCGGCGTCGTTGCCGCCGCCACCATGACCGCTCTTGCCTGGTCGCGCTCGCGCGCCGCCCTCGACGCGGAGATCCGTCTCAACCTGGAGAGCCAGGCGGTAACGGTCATGCAGCAGATCGAGGCCATCATGTTCGAACGTGTGGAGAACGTGTACGGCTGGAGCCAGCTCGACCTGATGCAGGAAATACGTCTGGACGACATCGACAAGCGGCTGTCGCGATTTCTGCGCGACATCAAGTCGAGCTACGCGGGCATCTACCGCAGCATCGTGTGTGTGCGGGACGGACGGATCGTGGCGGCCGCCGATCCCACGCTGATCGGCACCTCGACCCGCGCCGCACCCACCTGGCTGACCGTGCAGCTGCCCGCGGCGCGCGTCGAGCTGGCGCGGCCGGACACCACGGCGGGGCAACCCGTACTGACCGTACGCGCACCGTTGCTCGACGCCTTCACGGGCAGCGATCTCGGCTACCTGCAGGGGGACTATGACTGGAGCGAGGTGCAGACGCTGCTCGATCATACGGTGGCACAGAGCTCCAGGTTCGCGATGCTGCTCGATGCCGGCGGGCGCGTACTCGCCGCTTCCAGCGCCGTACGCGCACGTCCGGACCTGCTCGCCGGTGAATTCGCCTCCTTCGCCAGCGACACCGGCCGCAGCGGCGTCGTGCGCGAAGTCGGGACGCCACTCGGCCACGACCGGCTCCTGGTAGGACACGCGGGCTCCACGGGCTACAACGGACTGCCGGATTTCGGCTGGCGCCTGCTGGTTCTCGCACCGGAACGAGTGGCATTGCAGCCGGTGACTCATCTGCTCAACACCCTGCTCGCCCTGCTCGTGCTCGCCGCCGTGGTGGCCGCGGTACTGGCGATCAACCTCTCCGGCCGCATCGCCCGCCCCATACAGGCGCTCACCGAGCTCACGCGGCACATCGACGGCGAGATCGATCAGCAGCCGGCACCGGTGCAGGGTGCCGACGAAGTGGTGGAGCTCGGGCGCGCTTTCAGGCGCATGATCGTCGATCTGCGCCACTCGCGTGCGCACCTGGTACGGGTCAGCAAGCTGGCCGCTGTCGGCGAGATGGCTGCCATGCTCGCCCACGAAGTGCGTAACCCCCTCGGCATCGTGCGCTCTTCGGCACAGTTGCTCGCGCGCCAGCAGGGACTCGACGCGCGCGGTCACGAGATGGTGGATTTCATGGTCCACGAGTGCGACCGGATCAACGCGCTCATCCGCAATCTGCTCGAAAACGCGCGGCCGCGCGAACCCGCCATGGCGGAGCACGATCTACGCGACATCGTCCGGCAACCGCTGGAGATGCTCCGCGCACGTGCGCAGACCAAACGCGTGGCGCTCGAATTCGATGGCGCGGAGCAGCCGTTGCCGATCGTCTGCGATCGCGACCAGATCACGCAGGTCCTGCTCAATCTCGTTTTGAACGCCATCCAGATGGTTGCCGACGGTGGCCGGATCGAGATCGCCGCCGGCATGCACGACGGGGCCGCATGGCTGGAAGTACGCGACGACGGCCCGGGGATCCCCGCCGCACGCCACCAGTTGATACTCGAGCCTTTCGTGACCTTTCGCGACGGCGGTATCGGCCTCGGCCTGACCATCGTGCAGGACATCTTGACCCGCCACGGCGCGACCCTGACCATCGGCACGAGCGGGCTCGGCGGCGCGAGCCTGCGCATCGACTTCGCCGGCCACCAAACCAGGGACGCCACAGCCGCATGAATCGTCGCACCGTGCTCGTCGTCGACGACGAGATCAAGATGCAGCGCCTGCTGGAGATCATGCTTCAGGACATGGGCCACAACGTCCTGCGCGCCGGTTCGGGCCATGACGCACTGGCCATGCTCGAGCGCGAGTCGGTCGATCTCGTCATCACGGATCTGCGCATGCCCGGAATGGACGGCTTGACGCTGCTCAGCACATTGCACGCGCAGGGACGCACGCTGCCGACCATCATGATCACGGCCCACGGCAACGTCGAAACGGCAGTCGCGGCCATGAAGTACGGCGCCATCGACTTCATCCTGCGGCCGTTCGAGATCGAGACCGTGGAAATCGCCGTCGCCCGCGCGCTCAACCTCGTCCAGGTGCAGCGCGAGAACACGTTTCTGCGCGACGAGGCCGACCAGGGCTGGGACGAGCTCATCGGCCGCAGCGCGGAGATGGATAAACTCTATCGGCTCATCGACCACGTGAGCAAGAGCCGTTCCGCGGTGCTCATCGTCGGCGAGACCGGAACCGGCAAGGAACTCGTCGCGCGCGGCATTCACCGCGCCTCGGGCCGCAGCGGCCTGTTCGTGCCCATCAACTGCGCGGCCATACCCGCCAGCATCATGGAAAGCGAGCTGTTCGGACACGTCAAGGGTGCTTTCACCGGCGCGCAGGCCGACCGCGTCGGCAAGTTCGAGGTCGCCGACGGCGGCACGCTGTTTCTGGACGAGGTCACGGAGATGCCCGTGGAGCTTCAGGCCAAGCTCTTGCGCGTGCTCGAGGAGAGCTGCATCGAACGTCTCGGCAGCAACCGGCGCATCGACATCGATCTGCGCGTGGTCGCAGCGACCAACCGCGATCCGGGCGAAGCGGTGCGGGACGGGCAGCTGCGCAAGGACGTGTTCTACCGTTTGAACGTACTGCGCGCCGACGTCCCGCCGCTGCGCGCGCGGCGCATGGACGTTCCGCTGCTCGCGCGTCACTTCCTGCAGCGTCACGCCAGCGCCCTCGGCTGCGCCACGCCGGATATCGAGGACGCGGCGCTCGAAAAGCTGTGCGCCTACGACTGGCCGGGTAACGTGCGCGAGCTGGACAACGTGATGGAACGCGCCATGGTGCTGAGCGCCGGATCGACCATTGCGGCCGCGCTGCTCCAGGACCTGTCGATCCTCCCGGCCGCGCCGCAGCCCGCGGCCGCCGCGCCGGGCGAGAGTCTGGCATTGCAGCCACGCGTCGAGGCACTCGAACGCGAGCTGATCGGCGCCGCGCTCGCGGCCACCGGTGACAACAAGTCGCGCGCCGCCCGCCTGCTCGACATCAGCGAACGTTCATTGTGGTACAAGTTGAAGAAATACGCGCTCGGCTGAAACGCCCGGCGCGCGCCGGCTTGGGGAATACGGGGGTCAATACGAGGGTCAGGTCTTCAGTCTTCAATTCCGCGCCGCGTCATACGGGGGTCAGGTCTTCAGTCTTCAATTCCGCGCCGCGTCCGGCAGACACCTCATTTCGCCGCGTTGAAGACTGAAGACCTGACCCCGTTGTTCGGGCGTTCGGATAAGCGATCATGGGTCGATGGCGGCAGTGCAGGCGAGGGATTGGCAGCACCATGAGACCTGATTGCACACCGCCATCGCCCGCCCTTGTTGCAACGTTGCGCCCGCGGCATGAGCCATCGAGGGTTGGACGGCACGCGTTGCCGAGCCATGAGATCTGTGCGATCCGTATTCGCGATCGCCTGGCTCGGACATGCTGGGGAACAGTGGGTCTTCTGGGGCCGCGGATCACGGCCAGGGACGTCGCAGGGCAACTACGCGACTGCCTTGAGCCTGACGGGTGACTGGTGCGCCACGGCGCAACCAATGCATGAGAACCAAGCGCGCGACGATGCGGCAAGAGCGAAACCTGACGTGATGCGATGGTTCTTCGCAGAAGATTGTTCGTGCCTGTAGACAGCGGGGGCTGAGGGGCGAACCTCGTATCTCGTTGGCGAAGCGGTTCGTGAGCCGCGCGAGATCCCCGTACGTGACCTCGCGCGGCGCGGCATCGCGGGCGAGCAAGCGGAAAGCGACGCAATCGGCCCGCGCGCCCTGCGCGTGCCGGTCGACGGCCTCCTGGCGATGTTGAGCCCGCCGCCGGGCAGGCCGGCGTACTGCGCCCGCGCCACCTCCCACGAGAACGGCGCGCAGGCGCCGTCGTAGTCGGCGAGATTGGGCGGCACGCGCAGATCGGCCAGTCGCTTGCGGATGACCGCCGGGCGGTCCATCGGCTTCTTGCACCCTCGCGCGAACACACCCGTCATTTTGCCCGTCAGTGCCGGGCCGGCGTTGCTCCGCCTCAGCAACCGCAATCCGCGCACGAATGGAGACTTTACATTGCCAGAATGTCTACTATCCGGCGGATTTCAATGTGTTTTTGCATCCAGAGACCGGTTGGCGACCGTTTGCGCCGGCGCCGGGGCGCAGGGTCCGTGTTCAAGGTTTTTACATCCGGGGCCGAGCGGCACTGCCAGCGAATACGTAACGCTTTGATCTGTATTGCCAATCAACCGTTGGCGCGGAATATGCCGGTAATTCGTCACACTTCCACTCGTCGGCCGCCGGGCAGGCGGCCCGGAGGGGACGGGGGGTGGTTACGCAGGCCGCTCCGTCGCTCGATCCGCGATCGCTCCGCGCCGGCATGCCCGCGCGGCGCCGCAGTGCCTTCCGTTTGCCGATCTCCAGGGGTCACCGACGACGGTGCGATCGCAGGCGCCGGCGACCGCTCGCATGGCTTGCGGCCGTGCTGCTGTGGACCCCCGGCGCGCTGGCGCTGAACATCTCGCTCGGCCCGGACTTTCCCGTCGGTCCGGGTCCGACGCCGAGGCCGGGTCCCGTCGGTGCGCGCGTCAACGTCGTCAAGCAGGTCGACACCTTCGGCCTGACCGGCCGCCTGCCCGACGGTACGCGCATCCGACTCGGACAACTCGAGCCGGATCGCCCGCGCACGACCCACAACGCCTTCGGCGACGGTGCCGGCGGCACCCGGATCGTCGCCACCAATGCGCTCGGCGCGGCGAACAGCAGTCACGCGACCGGCGTCGCCGGGATCATGATCGGCGCAATCGTCAACGCGGCGCCGAACCCGCAGTTCACGGGTATCGCAAGCGAGGCCGAGCTCGTCAGCGCCAGCGACGGCGCCGGCACCGCCGCGGATTTCCGTGCCGGCATCGACTTCCTCACGGCGCGCGACGTGCGCACCATCAACTACAGCGCCTTTTTAAACAATGCGGCGGCGGTCGTCGTGGGTCCGCTCGCCATCGATCAGACGGTCATCGACTATGACGTGATCTGGACCAAGTCCGCCGGCAATACCGGCACGGCCGCGGGCAGCATCAGCGTCCCGGGTCACGCGTTCAATGCCATCGTCGTCGGCGCGACCGGGGCGACTGCCGCCGGCGCGTCCGCGGAAGATTACACTCGGGTCGCGAACTACTCCTCTCGCGGCCCGCTCGGCGACGGACGCCACAAGCCCGACCTCGTCGCGCCCGGGAGTCAGATCCTGATGCCGGCCGGCGGCGGCGACGGCGCCGTGCAGGTCGACAGCGGCACGAGCTTCGCCGCTCCGCACGTCGCCGGCACCGCAGCGCTGCTGCTCGAGCGCGGTCAGGAGGCCGGCGTCGACACCATCACCGGCGATTTCGATCACCTGGTCGTCAAGGCGACGCTCATCAACAGCACCTCCAAGCACGTGCGCGATCCGGCGCAGGGCGATCGGGTGTGGGTCGACTCGCCCGCGGCCACGAACTCGGCCATCCCGTTAGACGACGCCATGGGGGCCGGGCAGTTGAACGGCCTGGCCGCGGTGCGCCAGCTCCAGTCCGACAACAGCGGTCTGGGCCTGTTCACGGTGCTCGATCATCTCCCGGGAGCCACCAACCGGGACTACGAGCTCAATGCCGGTAAACCGCTGCACGCCGGTGCACTGGTGACGGCGACGATGGTGTGGGACCGCCTGGTCGAGCTCGATGCAGGTCAGGACGGCACCGCCGCCGCCCACTACACGGCGCAGAATCTGCCGAATCTCGATCTGCAGCTCGTCAACAAGACGACCGGTGCGGTCGTCGCCCAGTCGAACAGCGGCGGCGGCGCGGCCTTCGGCGGCGACAACGTCGAGCACATCTACTTCAACGTGCCTTCCACGGGCGAGTACGTGCTGCGCGTGCGCGACACGCAGATGGACCAGGAGCCGACCATCGCGCTGGCGGTCTCGGCCGGCACCAGCGAAGGGCTCGCATTCAGCGTCGACGGCGGCGCGTTCAATTTCCGCGCCGGAATTGGCGCCGATCCGCGCGGCACCGGCGCGAGCCCGGCGCGCAATCCCGCCGAAGGACGGATGGCGCCTTTTTTCGACCAGCCCTATCCGAACGACGTCAACGCGCTCGGTCTCGCCGGCCCCGGATTCTTCCCCACCGAAGGCGAGATCTTCGTCAGCGGCCTCGACGGCACCAATATGGAGCGGCTGAGCGGCGGGCTCGGCACCCGCAGCCGCGTCGGTCCGCACAACGGCCCGCCGGCGGCGATGACGGTGCTGAATCCCGGCACCCGCGGGGTCCTCGGTCTGCTGCCTGACGACAACGTGGTCGGCCTGTCGTGGGGCACCGACGGGACGCTGTTCGCCGACAGCGTGCTGCTGTTCTCCGTCGACCCGGCGGCCACGGGCGCCGCGGGTACCGCCGTGCGTTTCCACGCCGTCGACTCGCCGGAGCTCGTCGGCCCGGATCCGCGTCCGTTCCCGCGCAATGTTCCCGGCGGCGGCCCGGGCGGCGGCAACGAGGCGGCAGGTGACATCTACAAGTCACGGCGTTTCGATCCCTTCGGCCTGTACCCGAGCGATCCGCTCGCGCCGGCGTCGCGCGGCAACGCACTGTTCGCGGACGAATCCTCGCTCGGCCTGCAGGCACCCGCCGGGCGCGGCAGCCTGCTCGGAGGGGCCGAGGACGATCTCGACGCGCTCGAGACCGACAGCGTGCTCGAGACGGTCGATCGCAACGGCGACGGCCTGCACGACACGAACGTGTTCTACAACCTCGATCGCTGGTCGCCGTCGCTCGCCGGTGCCGGCTGCGGCGTGTACGGGCCCGACGACATCTTCGTCTCGCGCAACCCGTTCGCCATGGACGTGTTCGCGGACGGCATCTGCGACATGCAGCTCCTGCCGTTCGACGCCCTCGACGCGCTGGTGCTTTCGGACGTGCTCAACCTCGGATTCCTCGACAAAGGCGTAGACGAGGCGCTGTTCAGCCTCGATACGCTGTCGCCGTCCATTGCTCAGCTCGGCGCGCGCCCCGGCGACGTGTACTACACCGATTTCTTGCGAGCATTCAATCCACTGCTCGATTGGAAGCTCGGCGGCAGCCTGTTCGCGCCGTGGACGGCGCTCGGCCTGCTCGAGTTCGACAACCTCAACGCGCTCGACATCCGCCGCGCGCCAGAGCCGGCAACGCTCGCGCTGCTCGCGCTCGGCCTTGCCGCGCTGCGGCTGCGAGGTCGAATATCCGCTTGAGCCGGCGGCACCGCAGCCTCGGATCGGCTACGATGGAAGCGTAACGGAAGGCGCATGACCATGCCCGCCGGTGATCCTCGCAACCGCAACGGACCGATGTACCTGCTGCTGGCCGTCATCGCCGGCCTGCTCGGCTGGCAGGCGTGGCTCGCCCATCGCGCCGGACCGCACCTCGCGACCGGCACGACCTACCAGGCAGTCCTGCTGACCACGGGGGAGGCCTACTACGGCAGGCTGCGCGCCGGACGGCCGTCGTTTCTGGAGCTCGTCGACGTGTACTACGTCAAGCGCCACACCGACGGGGACCGGACGAGCGTGTCGCTGGTCAAGCGCGGCGCCGAGTGGCACGGCCCGGATCGCATGTACGTGAACACCGCGCAGGTGCTGCTGATCGAGCCGGTCGCAGCGGAGTCGACCATCGGGCTCGCCATCGCAGCGCACGAGGGCGACGGCGGTGAACCCGGGGAGATCCCGCTGGAATGACAGCCGGGGTGCCGGCGCACCGGCACCCCGGGGATGACCGTCTCGTTACTGCGGCTGGCTCAGTCGATCCCGATCAAATGCCAACGGAACGACCGCGGCTACGGGGCGGTGCGACGTTGGCGAGGGCGATCCGGGCCGGGCTGGAGCGCACACTGCGTCGGTCGCGTCGGCTTGTGCGACGCAATACAATGGCCGCTCGCGCCAGCGCAGGCGCCGGACCCGGCGGAGACGATCATGAGCAGCCACGACGGACGCGCGAAGATCACCCTCACCACGCTGCAGCGATACAAGGAGCGTGGCGAGAAGTTCGCGAGCGTGGCGGTGTATGACGCGTCGTTCGCCGAAATCGCCAGCGCCGCCGGTATCGAGGTGCTGCTCGTCGGCGATTCGCTCGGCATGGTCGTGCAGGGACACGACTCGACCCTGCCCGTGACCATGGAGGACGTGGTCTATCACCTGGGCATGGCGGCGCGCGGCAACCGCGGCGCGCTGCTCATGGGCGACATGCCGTTCATGAGCTATTACTCGGAAGGGCTGACGCTGGAGAACGCCGGCCGGCTCATGCGCGCCGGCGCGCACATCATCAAGCTCGAGGGCGGCCGCTGGATCGCCGAGTCCACACACCTGCTGGTCGAGCGCGGCATTCCGGTGTGCGCGCACATGGGGCTGACGCCGCAATCCATCAACCGCTTCGGCGGCTTTCGCGTGCAGGGCCGCGATCCCGCCCAGGCGCAGAACATGATCGACGAAGCGGCGATGCTCGAGCAGGCCGGCGCGAGCATCCTGCTGCTCGAGTGCGTACCGGTCGCGCTCGCCCAGACCATCACCGAGCGCCTCGCCATCCCGGTTATCGGCATCGGCGCCGGCCCGCACACCGACGGCCAGATCATGGTGATGCACGATCTGCTCGGCATCACCCCGCCGTCGTTCAAGCCGCCCAAGTTCGTCAAGAATTTCTTGCTCGACAGCACAACGGGGATCCGCGGCGCGTTCGAAGCCTACGCCGGCGCCGTGCACGGCGGCAGCTTTCCCGGGCCCGAGCACAGCTATACCTGATCCGCGCGGCGAGCGGCGCCTCGCGACGCCGCTCGCCGGCATCGCCCGCGCGCGCCGCCTGCTCAGGGAACCGGTGTGGCGCTCTCGCGGGTATCTCCGGCCGACGGATCCGCTTCGACGCTCACGTAGTTGGAATGGAAGGCGGAATTACCGCCCATGTCGGCGAGGGCGTCCGGCGTCGTGGCGTTGGCGTTGTGACCCCAGCGAACCATGTGGCTCGCCACCACGCCCGGCTGCACGTCATCCGCGACGCGCGCCACCAGCCGCACGGATCCCCGCTCGTTCCACACCCGCACCGGTGCCCCGTCGGCGATGCCCAGGGCGCCGGCGTCCTGCGGATGGATGAACAGCCAGGGCACCGCGAGCGTCGCCTGCTTGCGCGGAAAATTGAAGACCTGGCTGCTTTGCAGATGCTTCGATTTGGGCGTGAGGAAGCGCAGGCGATGGTGCGGCGGCAGCGGCGGCACCTCGCCCGCCGGAACGAACAGATCCATCTTGCCGCTGGGGGTCGGGAAGCGGCGGTTCCCGAAACACGCCGCCTTCATGCTGTCGATCAGCACGGGGCCGCGTTCGAGTGCTTCGAAAGACAGGCCGCTGCCCGCCAGGGCGGCGGTAATCACTTCCCGTTCGCTGTGCCGGAAACACGGTTCCGTGAAACCGAGCTGATGCGCCAGATCGCGAAATACCTGGTAATTGGATCGCGCCTCGCCCACCGGTTCGATGACCGCTCGATTGATCTGCGCGTAGCCGTGCCAGTACGAGAAATGCAGATCCATGTGCTCGGCGAACGTGCAGGCCGGCAGGACGACGTTCGCGTGCCGCGCGGTGTCGGTCAGAAACAGATCGTGCACGACCACGAACAGATCCTCGCGCGCCAGGCCACGCGCCACCTGCGTCTGGTTCGGGCAGGTGGCCGCGGGATTGGAGTTGTAGACGAAAAGGGCCTCGATGTCGTCGTTGCGGGTCAGGTCCCGGCCCAGCGTCACCATGTTGTAGGTCCGCGCGCTGTCCCGGCGCAGCTCCGGATGGCTGATGTCGGCGAGCCCCCATTCCATGTTGGCATACAGTACGCCGGCGCCCGGGACGCCGATCTGCCCGGTCAGCGCGGCCAGCCCGGCGATGGTGGCCACCATCTCGCCGCCGTTCAGGTTGCGCTGCAGGCCGACGCCGATGTGGATGAGACCCGGCCGATGCTCGTGATACAGGCGGGCCAGCAGCTCGATCTGCTCGCGCGGCACGCGCGTCACCCGCTCGACCTCCTCCGGCGACGCCGCCAGAATCCGTTCGCGCAGGCGTTCGAAGCCGGTCGTGTGCGCGGCGATGAAGGCGTGGTCGATCCAGTCCTGCTCCAGCAGCACGCGCATCACGCCCAGCGCCAGCACGGCATCCGTTCCGGGATAGGGGCGGATGTGCAGATCCGCCGCACGCGCGCTGTCCGACCGGCGCGGATCGATGACCACGGCCGGATGGATCCCGCGCGTGCGCATGTACCCGTGGATGTTGGTTTCCTTCGGATTCTTGCCCCAGGCGATGTACAAGCGGGTCTTGTCCAGATGCTCGGGCTCGGTGCCGCGCAGCCGTCCGAGCGTGCGCAGTACCGCCTCGGCGCCCGCCATGGCGCAGATCTCCATGCCGACGCGCGCCGTACCGAGCTTGTTCCACAGCCGATCGGCGAACCGGTTCGAAACGATGCCCATGTGCGCGAGGTAGTGATACGGCAGGATCGCCGCACCGCCCCGGCGCGCGCGGATCTCCTCGAAGCGCGCGGCGATCGTGGCGAGCGCCTCGGCCCACGACACACGTCGCAAGGGTTCGGACTTGGCGCTTCTGAGCAGAGGATGAAGGACGCGGTCGGCGTGGTAAATCAGATCCTCGTAGTGCTGAAAGCGCCCGCACAGCGAGCCGCGGGTGATGGGATGATCGGGATCACCGGTGACGCGCACCACGCGGCCACCGTCCACCTGTGCCAGCATCCCACAGGTGTCCGGGCAATCCTTCGGGCATACCGAACGCACGATGCGATGGTCCATGCTGATCTCCGGGTACCGCGCCCTGGCCTGGCGCGCCGGCGCGGTCAGCGCGCCTGGTGCGCATGGTAAACGGCCGCCGACCGGCGGTGGTGCATCCGGGCCGCGGCACTGCGCCCTACAGGGCGCGTGGCGGTTGCCAGCCGGTGCGTTGCCGGGCGTGCGCGACAGCTTCGGTTTGCGCACGCGCCTTGCGGCCGGCGGCGCGATCGACCGGTACCGGTCCCGGCGCGCCGGGTGGGGGCACGAGGTGGATGGGGAACACGGCGATGTCCTGTTTGCCGACGTCGTTCTTGCGCTCGAGGCTGAGCTCGCGGGCGTTGGCGCGCCGCGCGGGGCCTACTTTGCCGTCGACGATCTCGAGATCGAACCACCATTTCTTCACCGGATTGATGCGCCCGTTGCCGAGCCGGTCGTCGAGCCTGGCGATCCATTGGCGCGTGAACGGCAGGTGGATCGCCGCCCACACGAACAGGCGCTCGGCGAGCACACCCTCGATGTTCCAGGGACAGGTCTTCATGCAGCGCCCGCAGGCCGCCCCGCCCGAGTTGGTGGTGCGGTACTTCGCGCAGGTGAAGGTGTCCGGCTTCCACATTTCGTAGCCGTTGAACATGATCTTGTCGCCGTAGGAGATCGCCTGGCACGGACATTCGCGCGCGCACTTGTTGCACTTCGCGCAGAAGTCCTGCAGGCCGAAGTCGATCGGCTTGTCGTCCTCGAGCGGCAGATCCGTGGTGATGACCAGCGACTTGAAACGCGGGCCGACGTAGGGGTTGAGCACCAGCTCGCCGATGCGCGACAGCTCGCCCAGGCCCGCGTTGAGGATGACGGGAATGTGCAGCACGTCCTGCTCGATCACCGAGTGCGTGCGTGCCGACCAGCCGAGCCGGCGGATGTGCTCGGCGACGATGCCGCCGAGCAGGGAGCAGCGCATGTAGGCGCGCATCGACTGGGCACCGGAGATCCAGTCATCGCCGCTGGCACCCTCCATGGTCTCGTAGCCCTGGTCGATCAGGACGACGATGGCATTGCGATGGTAGGGCTCGATCGGGCTGCCGTCGTGGTCGTGCGAGTACCAGCAGTAGGGTCTGGCCGGACCGATACCGACCAGATCACTGCCCAGGTAATACAGCAGCGCCTTGACGGCGTCCGCGTTGGCTTTGGGATCGTCGGTGCCGGCGACCCGCGCCGGCGCCGTCTGGCCCGATTGCAGCGGCACCATGCCGGCGAGCAGCGGCAGCATGGCGCCGGAGAACGGCTCCTTGGAGATGAAGCCGAAGTTCTCCAGCGCCTTCTGCGGCCCCGGGCCGAGATCGCCGTGCGCCGCGCGCACGAACATGTCGTGACGCTTGGGCACGCGCGGCACATTGGGCTCGTCGATCAGCGTCGTCGGGTGATCGACGCGCTGGATGCGCTCCATCGGATAAGGCCCCAGGTGCAAGGGTCGATCCGCGCCGCTCAGCGCCCGCCAGCCGGGCCGGGCACCGCCGGTACCGAACCACCAGCCCGGCCCGCGCGCCTTCAGGTCGTCGACCAGACCGCGCCGTGCGAGCGGCCGATCGCAGGCGAGTTCCAGGTCGGTCGACACCACCGCGAGGCCGAAGCGCGTGCCGACGAAGGGATTGCTGATCGTCGCGCCGACGTTGCCGCCGTCGATCTCACCCAGGCCGCTGGCGAGCAGCAGGGCGTCGAAATCGAGCTCGCGGGTCCGCGCCGTGTGCGCACGCGCCCGATAACCGAGCGTACGCAGGTAGCCGGCGAGCACCGCGGCGATCTCGGCCGCGAGCACCGCGGCCCGCTGCGGCTGGGCACCCCGCAGCCACGGCTCACCGGGCTCGCCGGGGCGCGCATCGCGCGCGTAGGCCACCAGGATGACGACCGCGTGCGTGTGCCCGAGCGCCGTGAAGGCCGCAGCGCCGGTGAGACCGGTATCGGCCTGGCGCTTGTCCCAGGTGCGGACGCTGAACATCGCGTTCGCCTCGGTCCCCGCCGATACGCCATCGCGTGCCGCCGCGGCCGTGGCCGGTTGCACGGGCTGCTCGAGCACGGCGGCGGCGGGGATCCGGCAGATCCCGACCTGGCTCGCGTCGAGGTAGTAGCAGGCGCCCTTGAGATTGTACGCACGCGCCCGCGGATCCTCGGGGATCGGCGCGCGATCGGGCATCACCGGACCGTCGCGCAGGCTGTCGTGCAGCGCGATGTAGTCGCCCATGGCGTTGGCCAACGACAGCGGATTGGCCGGATCCGCAAACGCCAGCGACTGCTGCATCGCACCGGCGGGCGCGGGCGCTGCCACATCGCTGCGCGCCAGGCGCTCGAGGGGGTACGGACCCAGATGCACCGGCCGCCGCTTGTGGGAAAACAACCGCATCGTTCCACCCTCCGAAGTCGTCGCCGGCGCCCCCGCACGGGACGGTGCCGACGTTAGCCGCAGTCGCGTGCGGGATCAACGGCCACCGCCTGCAACGGCGCAGATCCCGGTGGCACGGCTGCACCCGCACCCGGCACCAGCGCCGCGACGGCCAGACATTCGAGTCCGAACGGCAGGTAGCCGGCGTAGCCGAGCACCGGCATCGCGAACAGGTGGTAGCGATCCACATAGGGCACCGCGTATTCCCAGTGCGCGAGGCTGCGCCAGTTCCATAGCTCCCAGAAAAATCCGCACACCAGCGCCGCCAGCGCCGGCACCACCAGCGGGCGGTAATCGCCGCCGGCGAGCGGGGCCAACACCGTCGCGCGGCCGACCGCGGCGCGCAGGCCGGTGATCACCAGCAGCGGCGCGATCCACACCAGCGGAAACGTCGCCTGCGGCCAGATGGCGAGCGCGGCGAGGCCGAGCACGGCGAGCAGCCACGCCAGCACACCCGCGCGGCGCGGATGCGCCAGCCGCAGCGGCCGCAGCCCGGTAAAGGGCGCCTGCAGCCGCGGCCAGGTGCCGAGCCAGGCATGGGTGCTCACGACCGCCGGCAGCACGGTCGCGAACGACAGGCTGGCGAAGACGACATACTCCAGGCGGGTGAAATCGTCCACACCGCGGTAGTACCAGTTGTGCACGATGCGATTGGCAAACTCGAAGTACCACCAGAACACCGTGCTTGCGGCCACCAGCGCGAGCAGGTAGCCCCGTTGATGGCTGACATACGACCAGCCGGCGCGCCGGTACAGCAGCGCGTTGACGGTGACGATGTAGCCGATCCAGGGCGGCAAGAAAGTGTGTCGTTGCAGCGGCGCGGCCCACTCGAAGCGTGTCCAGGCGAGCGCCCAGCCGAGCGCCATGAGGACGATCCCCGCCCAGCCCCAGGCCGGGAAACGCGCGGCCGCGCCGGGCGCCGGAACGTCCGGCCGGCGCCGCAGCGCCACACCGATCGGCACCAGCAGCACGGCGACGATGACCGCAGCCAGCGCGGCGAACACCGGTGCCGAGAACGGCGCCTGCGCGACGACCTCGGTACGGGGCGGAAAAGCCAGCAGAACCGCCGGCGGCACGCCCGCGAGCCGGGCCCCGAGCAGCAGCGGCAGCACCAGCGAAACGGCGGCGACGGCGATCCACATGATGCAGCCGATTGTACGTCGCCCCGCCGGACGGCCGTGATCCACAGCCGCGCAAATCACGCACGCGCCGGAGCGCCGGCACGACGGCGTGCCAGCCACTGCGGCAGGCGTGCCGGTCGTGCTCCTATGTCATCGCCGGCATGGCGTACTCGGCGCCGGCGCGAAGGCTGGTCGGCCAGCGTTCGGTGACGGTCTTGAGCCGGGTGTAGAAGCGCACGCCTTCGGGACCGTAGAGGTGATGATCGCCGAACAGCGATGCCTTCCAGCCGCCGAAGCTGTGAAACGCCATCGGCACGGGAATGGGCACGTTCACGCCCACCATGCCGGCCTGTACGCGCCGGGCGAAGTCGCGCGCGGCATCCCCGTCGCGAGTGAATATCGCCGCGCCGTTACCGTACTCGTGGGCGTTGACCAGCTCGAGCGCCTGCTCGTAGTCCCGCGACCGCAGCACGCACAGCACCGGCCCGAAGATCTCCTCGCGGTAGATGCGCATGTCGGCGCGGACGCGGTCGAACAGGCACGGGCCGAGGAAAAAACCGTCCGCGTGCCCCTGCACGTGCAGCCCGCGCCCGTCGACGACCAGCTGCGCGCCCTCCGCGACGCCGAGATCCACGTAGCCACGCACCTTGTCACGATGTGCCGCGGTGATGAGCGGTCCCATGTCGGCGCCCGGATCGGTGCCGGCCCCGACCTTGAGCTCGCGCACGCGCGGCGCCAGCCGTTCGATGAGCGCGTCAGCCACCGCGTCGCCGATCGCCACTGCGACCGAAATGGCCATGCAGCGCTCGCCCGCGCTGCCGTAGGCCGCACCCATCAGCGCATCGGCGGCCAGGTCCATGTCGGCGTCGGGCATGACCAGCATGTGGTTCTTGGCCCCGCCGAGCGCCTGCACGCGTTTGCCGGCGGCACAGCCGCCCGCGTAGACGTGCCTGGCGACCGGCGTCGAGCCGACGAAGCTCACCGCCTGCACGCGCGGATGCACGAGCAGGGCTTCGACGGCGACCTGGTCGCCGTGCACGACGTTGAACACGCCGTCCGGAACGCCCGCCTCGCACAGCAGCTCGGCGAGTCGCAGCGAGCAGGAAGGATCGCGCTCCGAGGGCTTGAGTACGAAGGTGTTGCCGCACACCAGGGCGATGGGAAACATCCACAGCGGGACCATGGCCGGGAAATTGAATGGCGTAATACCCGCCACCACGCCGAGCGGCTGGCGCACACCGAAGCTGTCGATACCCGTGCCGATATGCTCGGTGAGCTCGCCCTTGAGCAGCTGTGGCGCGCCACAGGCGAACTCCACCACCTCCAGTCCGCGCGCCAGTTCCCCGAGCGCGTCGGCGTGTACCTTGCCGTGCTCGGCGCGAATGAGGTGCGCGAGCTCCTCGCTGTGCGCCTCGAGCAGCTCACGGAAACGAAACATGCACCGGGCACGCTTGAGCGGGGATGTCGCCGCCCACGCCGGCCACGCGGCCTGCGCGCAAGCGACGGCCGCCTCCGCCTCGGCGCCCGAGGCGAGCCCGACCCGGCCGCTCACCCGACCGGTGGCGGGGTTGAACACCTCGGCGCTGCGCCCGCTCGCGCCCTCGACACGGCGCCCGCCTATCCAGTGCGGAATGTTCCGCACCGCTTCGGTCCTCTGCACTGCTCCGGCCATGTGTCGCTGCTCCGTGAAAACCAGTGGTGTCGTGTCGCGGCCGCGCGCGCGGACCGCCAACCCGCAGCGCGGGTCCTCGCCCCGTCAAGCCGCCACGCGCCGCTGCCGCGCGCGTAGTCTCCCGTCGGCATGGGCCGGACGTCCAGCCCCACCGGCCGGGCCGGCGCATACCCGCGCGCACCGCGGGTCGATGCGCGGACTGCGTGCGCCGCGCGGGAGCACCGGCGGCAAAGCTGGTAGGATCCGCGGCGGTTGCATCGTTCGATCCGGTCGCGCCGGCGCGCGTGGTTGCGGGACGAGTTGCGGCGCCGCCGGGCAGCGGAACCGGGCGCTCACCGCCCGCCTGCCGGCCCGCATCCCGACCAGGCTGGCGGCGGCGGCAGACCGCGGATCGGGCACAACGCGGCGCACGCACGTGGATGGAGATACCGGGATGAGCGACAGACTCCGGCAGACGCTGGCGGGACTCGATCGGAGCGCCCTCGCCGGCTACCTGATCACCGCCGCGCCGGCGGCGCTGATCGCGGCCGCGGGCCGCTGCCGCGACGAAGGCCACGGCGATCTCGTGTCCTATTCGCGCAAGGTATTCATCCCGCTGACGCAGCTGTGCCGGGACGCTTGCGGCTACTGCACCTTCGCGCACCCGCCGCGACCCGGCCAGCGCGCCTACCTCACGCCCGAGGAGGTACTGGCCATTGCCCGGCGCGGCGAAGCCGCGGGCTGTCGCGAAGCGCTGTTCACGCTCGGCGACAAACCCGAACTGCGCTACGAGCTGGCACGTCGTGAACTGGCCGCCCTGGGCTACGACACCACCCTGGACTACCTGCATGCCATGGCCGGGCTGGTCCTGGCCGAAACCAGACTGCTGCCGCACCTGAACCCCGGCGTGATGGCGCGCGCCGACCTCGCCCGGCTGCGCGAGGTGTCGGTGTCGATGGGGATCATGCTCGAAAGCGCCGCGCAACGGCTCGGCGGGCGCGGCGGTCCGCACGACGGCTGTCCGGACAAGGCGCCGGCGATCCGCCTCGCCACCATCGCCGCCGCCGGCGAGCTCGCGGTCCCGTTCACCTCCGGGATCCTCATCGGCATCGGCGAGACGCGCGCCGAAAGAATCGAGTCCCTGCTCGCGCTGCGCGACCTGCACGAACGCCACGGCCAGCTGCAGGAAATCATCGTCCAGAACTTCCGCGCCAAACCGGATACGCGCATGCGCGAGGCACCCGAGCCGGGGCTCGGCGAGCTGGCCTGGACCGTGGCCGTCACCCGGCTGCTGTTCGGGCCGGCCATGAACATCCAGGTGCCGCCCAATCTCAACCCGGGCGCACTGCAGGCCCTGGTGGCGGCGGGCATCAACGACTGGGGTGGCGTGTCACCGGTGACGCCCGATCACGTCAATCCCGAGGCGCCCTGGCCCCATCTGGCCGATCTCGCCCGCGAGACCACACGCTGCGGCAAGGCGCTGGTGGAACGTCTGGCGATCTATCCGCGCTACGCCGCGGCCGCCGCGACCTGGGTGCATGCGCCGCTGGTGGCGCGCGTGCTCGAGGCCGCCGATGCCGCCGGGCTCGCACGCACGCACGAATGGTGTCCGGGCGTCGACGCAGCGCTGCCCCCGGAGGCCGCGCTCGCGCAGGCCCCGGCCGTGCACGTCCGCACGGCCGTCGCGGCGGCGCTCGCGGGGCTCGAACGCGGCCAGGCTGCCGACGAAAACACGATCCTGGCGCTGTTCGCGGCGCACGACACGGACTTCAGCGCCGTGTGCCGTGCCGCGGACGATCTGCGCCGGGAAGTCTGCGGCGACGCGGTCAGCTACGTCGTCAATCGCAACATCAACTACACCAACGTGTGCTACTTCCACTGCCGGTTCTGCGCCTTCTCCAAGGGCAAGACCAGCGCGAACCTGCGCGGCGCGCCCTACGATCTCGATTTGGCGGAGATCGCCCGGCGCAGCCGGGAGGCCTGGCAGCGGGGCGCGACCGAGGTGTGCATGCAGGGCGGGATCCATCCCGACTACACCGGCGCCACCTACCTCGAGATCGTGCGCGCGGTGAAGGCCGCCGTCCCGCAGATGCACGTGCACGCGTTTTCGCCGCTCGAGATCTGGCAGGGCGCGCAGACACTCGGCGTTTCGCTGCGCGAACTGTTGACCGAGCTCGCTGCCGCGGGTCTGGGTACCCTGCCCGGTACGGCCGCGGAGATCCTCGACGACGAGGTACGCCAGGTGCTGTGCCCGGACAAGATCAACACCGCGCAATGGCTGGAGGTGATGCGCACCGCCCACTCGGTGGGTCTGCGCAGCACCGCGACCATCATGTACGGCCACGTCGAGCGGCCGCTGAACTGGGCGCGACACCTGCTGCGCCTGCGTGATCTGCAGCGCGAGACCGGTGGTTTCACCGAATTCGTGCCGCTGCCGTTCGTGCACATGGAGGCACCGATCTACCGGCGCGGCGGCTCGCGCCGCGGACCGACTTTCCGCGAGGCGGTGCTGATGCACGCCGTGGCGCGCCTGGTGCTGCACCCCGGGATCCGCAACATCCAGACCTCGTGGGTGAAGATGGGCAGCGACGGCGCCGCCCTGTGCCTGGCCGCCGGCGCCAACGACATCGGCGGCACGCTCATGAACGAGAGCATCACGCGGGCCGCCGGCGCCACCCATGGCCAGGAGCGGCCGCCGCGGGAGCTGGAAGCGCTGATCGCGCGCGCCGGTCGCCGGCCGCGGCAACGCACCACACTCTACGGCACCGTCGCCGCGGAACGCACGGTGCTGTCCTACGCGGCGCCGCCCGTGCTGCCGATCGTCAACACGCCACTGCGGCGGGCCGAGCGGGCCTGAACCGGACGCGCGGCGGGCGGCAACCCCGGCCGCGTCACGTTCGCCTGCCGGCGCGCGACCGTGTTTTTTTCGTCGCGGCCCGCTTGCGGGACCGGGACGGTTGCGCCGGCAGCGGCTTTTTCTTCGCCGCCGGCGCGCGCTTTGCGACCGCCGCTTTTTTCCTGTTCGTCACCTTTGCCGGCTTGCCGGCCACGGCAGGTTTCGCGCCCGCCGCCGCTTTGCCGGCGCGCTTTCCGGGCGCCAGCGCGAATTCCACCACGGCGGCACCGGCGCCCCAGCTCGGCCCGTAGGCGTGCACGGTGGCGCCGCGCCAGCGCCGGCCGATCCCGCCGAGCACCCAGGCCAGATGTTTGAAACCCATGTCCACGCGCGCCGCGCGCGCGTACTTCGGACAGGCCTCGAGAAGCGCGTCGCGATCCCCGCTTTCGAGCAGGCGCAGCACGCGGCGGTTCCAGCGGTCGTCGCCCGGCGCGGCGATGTGATCGCGGGCGATGTCGATCTCCTCGCGGAAAATCGTCCCGGACAGCCCGCCGACTCCCACCAGCGCGACCCGCCGGCCCAACTTCGCCGCGCATTCGACCACGGTCGCGGCGAGCTTCTGCGTCGTCTCCCAGTCGTGGTAGACGTTGTTGGACGCGATGAGCAGCGGCAGGCGGCCGTCCGGGTTGAGGTAGCTGTTGGCGACGATGGTGCCCGTGTCGACGGGGAAACCCTCGTAGTTGACCCCTTTGGAGCGCACGCCGAAGGCGGGCGTCGCATCGATCACGGCGTTGGTAAGACGGGTGTCGATGCGCATGTCGAACGGCAGATCACCGTACTCGTGCCAGTTCTCGTCGACGTGCAGACCACTGATGCGCGGGCGGGTCTGCCACAGCTCGTCGAGCACGGCCAGCCACTGCGTGGAATAGAACGCGATGACGTCGGGCGCGGACGCCGCCAGCGCGGCGGCCGCGACCCGATAACCGGCATCCAGCGGCTGCCAGGGCGGATTGCCGGGGATCTGGAACGGCAGCGGGCTGCCATGAACGAGAAACGCGGATACGACGGTCATGGTCTGTGTCTCCGGATCCGGGGCTACGGTGGCGCGATGAATTCCGGCGTCCGGCGCGTCGCCCGGGTCCGCGCCGCGGCCCGGGGCGATGCGCCGGCGCGCGCCTCAGGCGGCAACCGGTTGGGCGTTGAAATGCAAGTCGTCGTAACGGGTCAGGTCCCATTCCATCACCGCATTGCCGGTGCCGATGACGGTGCCGTAGCCGTGCAGCTCGCCGGGTATGTTGGGATAGCCCATGGCCGAGAACATCCACGTGAAGGCGCCGGACTTCACTTCAGCGAACGACTCCTGAATGAACCGGGGCAACAGGCGGAACACTTCGTCGGTACGTCCCCGGCGCATGAGATCGATCATACGCATGTCCCACTTGTAGCCTTCGAAATTCTGCGGGTGCTCCTGCGACATGTCCTCGGGAATGAGCGGCTCCTGGTGGAAGTGCCAGTGACACAGGGTATTGGAGGCGAGCAGCACCGCGCGCCGTCCCGTCATTTCGATCGCGCGGCGCGTCGCCTTGCCGAGCAGATCCATTTCCGTCAGACCTTCGTCGAGATTGAGGTAGTACGGCGAGTTGTTCGCCGAGATGCCGACGACCGGTATGTCCCATTGCGGGCGGATCATGTGCAGCGTCGTGATGGTGCCGTAGTCGACGCGAAAATTCGGGTTGCGCATCATCTTCGCCACCAGACCGTCGATGCGCGCCTGCGCGCAGCACGCCTCGGCCAGCTCGACGTCGACGTCGAGCTCGAAGTCGTAGCGGAACAGATTGGGGAAAATCGGATCGACCGATTTTCCCGCCAGATGCGGCACCCCGAGGAAGTGATGGCCGAGCTGCGTGATCCAGTGCGGCGAGTGCACGAGCAGAACGTCCGGCTCGAGCCGTTCCACGCTCGCGCGGGCGCGCTCGTAGGCCCAGCGCAACTGCTCCCAGCCACACTGGGACTTCGGTTCGTTCTGCGGCGGGTTCTCGCCGTAAACCAGATGCGGTGGGTGCGGCGCCAGAAATCCGGCGAGGATCCTGCCTTTGGCCATGGTCAGCCTCCTGAATCACTGCGGTCGGAACCCGGGGGATTCTGGCACGAAAGCGCGACCCGCGCGAAGTCCCTCACAGCACCAGCAAGTCGATCGACGCCACCGTGCCGTAGTCGATGCGGTAGCGTCCGGGCGTCGCCGGCACCGGCGTGCCCAGCGCACCGGTGATGAGCAGCTGCCCCGGTCCCACCGCCCAGCCGAGCGCGAGCACCTTGTTCACCAGCCAGCGCAGCGCTTCGTACTGGTTACCGAGCGCGGAGTCGGCAGCGCCCGTATGCAGGCGCACGCCGTCCCGGCTCAGGGTCACCGCGAGCGCATTGAGCGCGGCGACCGGCATGGCGCCGAGCGGTGCGCCCTGCACATACAGCGCGGCGCCGGTGTTCGCGGCGATCACGTCGATGCCGGTCAGCGGTGCGCCGGGGGCGTATTGCGTGCGCACCAGCTCCACGACCGGCACGACTGCGCGTACGTAGTGCTGCATCGTCTCGACGTCGGGGATCGGGGCGGTAACCTCGCGATCGATGACGAAGCCGATCTCGGTCTCGACCACGAGCCCCGGAAAGCGCCCGGCCACCACCGCCGCGCCGCTGTCGAGCGCCGTGCCGGGATAGAGCACGCCGGCAAACGGTTCGTCCAGACCGAAACGTTGTTGCAGGACGCGGTCCATCAGCCCCGCCTTGAATCCCGCGGGCTCGCGGCCGGCGAGCGTCGCCATCACGACCAGGCTCGCGATCCGGTAGGCCGCGGCGACGTCGGCGGCCGGCAGCAGGATCGAGGCGTGCGGCAGTGGCTCGCCCGCGGCGGCGGCGGCCACCAGCGCCGTTGCCACATCCTGTTCGCCGTCGGCCCGCGCGCCCGCGGCCGCCAGCAACAGCGTGGCGGCGACGACCAGCAGCCGGCGGCGGGCACGGATCCGGGTTCTGAATATCATCGGCCGGGTTACGGCGTGGTGACGGAACGACGCACGGGCCGCAAGCCGACGGCGCGCCGGGCGCGGCTGCGGCGCGGTTTCACTCGTCGCGCGAGCGCAGGCGGCTCACGCCGCCGTCGACGTACAGCAGCGGCTCGATCGTGCGCGCGCGCCGGACCTGCTGGACGACGCCGATGAGAATGTCGTGCGTACCGTAGGTGATGCGCTCGTCGATCTGCACGAACAGGTTGGCCTGGGCGTCGGCAAGAAAGGGCAGTCCGTGCCAGCCGCTTTCCCAGCGACCGACCGCGAAGCGTTCCTCGCCGTTCGGGGCGCAACTGAAAGCCTCGCTCACCGCGGCATGGCCGACGCCGAGCACGTTGACGCACACCGCGTCGACTTCGCGCAGGGCCGCGTAGACGGACCCTGAACGATTTACGCACATGAGCAGCGCCGGCGGTTCCATGGACACCGGCGTCACGGCGGTCGCGGTCATGCCCATGCGCCCGTCGCGGTGGTTCACGGTCAGGACCATGACGGTGCTGGCCACGGCGCGCAGCGCAAGCCTGAATTGCGCGGCGACGTCCTGCTCTGGTGTCGACATCCGGCCCTCCCCGCCGCTCCGATTGCTCAATGCCATCACGCGCGCCGGGCGGACCGGCCGGAAGCGTGACTCCGATCACAGCGCACACGCCGGCACTGTCGGATTCGTTGTATCATAACCACAGGCGTCGATGAACGCGTTAATGGTCCGTTCAGGCAGCACAGTTTATCGTGCGTTCCATCCGGACTCCGACCACCTCCCCGTCATCCGGGAAGCATGGCCGCCGGCCGGTCGGCGAGCACGATGGGTGTGCGGTATCCACGTGCAGGGTCGGGAAGCAGCGCCGGGCGGATCCGGCAGGTCCCAGATTGCAGAGAGAGCAGCCATGAAGCAAACAAGCAATATGAAGCGAATCGCCTGCGGTGTACTCGTATTCGGGCTCGGCCTCGCCACCGGTGGTCAGGCGCTGGCGCAGGCCGGGGTGTACGCATACCCCAACGCCAACCAGGACCAGCAACAGCAGTCGAAGGACCGTTTCGAGTGTCACAACTGGGCCGTGCAGCAGAGCGGTTTCGATCCGACCACGGCGCCGCCGGCGCCGCAGCCCGCGTACGCACCGCCGCCGCCGCCGCCCCAGCAGCAGCAACAGCCGCAGCAGGGCGGCACCCTGCTCGGTCTGGGCGACGGCGGCATGTTCCGCGGTGGCGGCATGCTCGGCGACGCCGCGACGGGCGCGGGCCTGGGCGCGGCCGGTGGTGCCATCGCCGGCGACGCGGGTAAGGGCGCGGCCATCGGCGCGGTCGCGGGCACGCTGTTCGGTGCGCTCAGCCGCTCCGGCAGCAGTGCGCAGCAACAGCCGCAACAGCAGCAGCCGTCCTACGAGCAGCAGGAATATTATCGCCAGCAGCAGGCACAGGCCGATCGCGCCTATATCGAACGCCAGCAGCTGACCGAGAGCTATCGCCGCGCCTACGGCGCGTGCATGAACGCGCGTAATTACACCGTGCAGTAAACCGCCGCGCGCAGACCTCACCGGGCCGCGCGCGAGCGCGGCTTTTTCTTGCCTGCTACGCGCGCCGTCCGCCGACTGAGCTCGATACCGCTGCCGACCGGCAGCAGCACGGAGTCCATGTCCGGATAGCTGCGAACGTGTCGCTGGTAGGCACGGGCGCGCGCGCGGGTTCCGGCCGGGAAGGTCATGTTGTCGGCGGCGACGAACCCGCCCCGGGCGAGGCGCGGGTGGACGAGATCGAACACCGGTACGTAGAACCGCTTCCACAAGTCGATCAGGACGAAGTCGAACGGTCCGTCGCAGCGCGCAATCGTCTCGAGCGCGTCGCCGGCAACGAATTCGACCTGCGCGGCCAGCCCCGCGCGTTCGAGCGCGGACCGGGCGTAGGCCTGCTTGGCGGGCTGCAGATCCAGCGAGATGACCCGCCCACCGGTTTCGCGGACGGCCGCCGCCATCCAGATCGTCGAATAGCCATAGGACGTGCCGACCTCGAGCACCCGCCGGGCGTTCGCGCCTCTGGCGAGCAGGTTCAGGACGCTGCCCGCGGCCGGACCGAGGGGCAGCAGGAACTCGTCGATGCGCTGATCGAATTGCGCGCTGCTCAAGGCCTCCATGACCTCACGCTCGCGCGCCGCCCGCTGATGGTAGTCGTCCAGCACCGCCTGGATTTTCTTGTCGACGAGCATTGCTGTGCGCTCCGTCACGATGACCGGCACGTGGCCCGGATCCGCGCGGCAAGCGCGGTGACGTCGGGGACCGGCCCGCTGTTGTCGACCGTCATGGTACGCGCCTGCTCGATATCGTCGAGCGGCTCGCGCCGATCTCACCGCGCGCGAGCACCGCCCCGAGCAGTGCGTCCTGTGCGAACTGCCGCATCCTGACCGCGTACTCGGGTACCGGTCCGTCGCCGTTGCAACGCGGCGCGTCCGGGGTACCCGTGATCGTGACGACGCCCAGGTACAGCTGCGGCGCGAACCGCCGGTTGAGCGACAGTTCTTCGCGACAGTAATGCGCGCGTCGCTCGAGCGTGGAGAAATCGACGAAACCCAGGTTGACCGGCTTCTTGAACTCGTAGGCGTAGCGACCCGTGAGCAGGACGAGCGAGATGTGCGTTTCAATGATCCGCGCGCTCGCCGCGGCCTGGTCGAGCGCGCCGGACGCGGCGAGTGTCTCGATCAGGGTCCGCAGCAACTCACTCATGCGTGGGGCCGCCCGCGTCGCCGTTGCGCCGGCGGCTTCAAGACGGGTGCCGATCCGGCCGCTATAGCGCGCATGCAACCTCTCCCCTGCTCACCAGCGCCGGCCGGGGAAGTACTCACCGGCGTCCGGCTCGGCGCACCGATTTCGCTGGATAATCATAGATTTGCCAGCGACGACGGCCAGCAGCAGCTCAACGGTGTCATCGCCACGCTGGCGTACCGGCACGGCGCCGTGGTGAGCCGTTTTCGTGATTACGAGCTCGCGACGGCGTTCCAGCCGATCGTCAGCTTCGCCCACCAGCGTCCGGTCGGCTGCGAGGCCCTGGTCCGGGCGAAGGACACCGGTGGCGACCCCGTCGCGCCGGGAGTGCTGTTCGATTCGGTGACCCGCACCAGCGATTCGGTCCTGCTCGACCGCCTGTGCCGGGGACTTCACGTGGCCAATTTCCGCGCCCTGGGCGACCAGGACTGGCTGTTTCTCAACGTCAATCCGCGCGTCGTCAGCGAGGGACCACGCCACGGCAGCTTCTTCAGGGATCTGCTCGATCATTTCGGTATCGCGCCGCACCAGGTGGTCATCGAGTTACTGGAAACCGCCATTACCAATGAACAGGCACTGACCGAGACAGTCGACTATTACCGTGACCTCGGCTGCATGCTGGCGCTCGATGACTTCGGCGCCGGGCACTCCAATTTCGATCGCATCTGGCGCCTGCAGCCGGAGATCATCAAGCTCGACCGCCAGATGCTCGCTGACGCCACTCGCATCGATGTCGTCCGCCGCAGCCTGCCCAATCTGGTCGCACTGCTGCACGAGGCCGGTTGCATCGTGCTCGCCGAAGGCATCGAAACCGAAGACGAGGCGCTGGTCGCCATGGAAGCGGGGGTGGACCTCGCCCAGGGCTATCTGTTCGGCCGCCCCGCGCCCATATCCGCGCCGGCGCCGCTGAACCTCGCGGTATGCCACGAGGTGCTGCAGCGCTTCCGCGACAATACCAGTACCGACCAGCGCCGCGACCAGCTGCGCATGGCCGGGTACATCGGCGTGTTCAACGAGGTCGCCCGCCACATCGGTGCCGGCGCCGAACCGGCGGCCGTGGTCGACGACCTGTTCGCCCTGCCCGCCGCCCTGCGCTTTTACCTGCTCGACGGCGACGGCGCCCAGACCGGCCACAACTTCATTCCTGTGCTGCAGCAACGGTCGGTCGACCGGCGCCTGCGCCCTCTCGCCCAGGTCAAGGGCGCCAACTGGTACCACCGCAGCTACTTCCGCAAGGCACTGCAACACCCGGGCGAGGTACAGATCACCAGCCCCTACCTGTCGCTGCCCGATGCCACCATGTGCGTCACCCTGTCCACGACCGTGACCTGCTGCGGCGAGCTGCGCGTGCTGTGCCTGGACCTCGCCGTGCCCGGGTCGGGCGCCGCGTGAGCGGGCGCGACGCCGGCGTCTGATCGCGCCCCGGCGGTGTGCGCCGCGCAGGCGGCCACCGCGACGACGCCACCGCGCCGGCGGCGGTCTGCGGGTTCCGGGCACGGCGGTCGTGGCCGCCGCGTACGACCCGAGGCCGGCGAGCCTCATGCCGGCGCGGCGACGGGCGGGTGTTGCGTGCCGCCCGCGAACAGCGCCGCATCACGCTCGAACTGCGCAGCCAGCCAGTCCGCCAGCGCCCGCACTCGCGCCGTCCGTTTGAGATCGGCGTGCAGGATCAGCCACACCTCGCGCAACGACACCGGCGCGCCGAGGCGCCGGAGATCGGGGTCGACGTCCGCGAGGTAGCAGGGCAGCAGCGCGACACCCAGGCCGGCGCGCACCGCCTCCAGGGACAGCACGCCGACACTGGCACGCAGAACGACCGGCGCGCCGGGATAACGGCGCGCGACCCATTGTGCCTCCGGCAGGTGGGCATACCGATCCTCGTACCGGATCCACGGCAGTTGCGCCGGATCCGCGCCCGCACGGGCGGTCAGCTCGCGGCCTGCGTAGACGGCATAGGCGAGACGCGCGAGCCGGCGCGTCACCACGCCGCCACCTTCCGGCCGGGACATGCGCAGCGCGAGATCGGCCTCGCGCCGGGAGAGGTTCAGGTGGCTGGTGTCGGCAACCAACTCGAGGACGATGTCCGGGTAGCGGACCCTGAAGTCGCCGAGGCGCGGGACGAGGTAGCCGCACAGCAGCGCGTTCACGGAAGTCATGCGCACGCTGCCCCACAGCGCGCCGTCGCGGCCACCGATGGCCTGCTCCAGCGCCAGCATCTCCTGTTCGATGGCTTCGGCGCGCTGCAACGCCACCTCGCCCGCCGCCGTCGGCACGAGCCGGCCGTCGATCCGGTCGAACAGGCGCGCCCCGAGGGTGCGTTCGCTGGCCGCCAGGCGGCGCGCCACCGTCGTGGCGTCGGCCGACACTGCGCGGGCAGCCGCGGCCAGGGTGCCCCCGCGCGCGGCCGCGAGCACGTAGCGCAGATCGATCCAGTTCATCGTGGTCCTGGCAGAAGGGCTGCAGGTATGCAGGTTTGCCATGCGATCCTAACGATTCATTCGGCGTCTGTGCAGGGGGTATGCTCACTCCCGTCGAGCCCGGCCCCGTGGGGCGCGGGCGCAGTCACGTCTTGCGGACGAATCCAGGAGTCGCAACCATGATCGAGCTGTACACCCACCCGATGTCGCCGTGCGCGCAGAAGGTACGCATCGTACTGGCGGAAAAGCGTCTGCCCTGGACCGCGCGCCCGGTCGATCTGCCGCGCAAGCAGAACCTCGAGCCCTGGTACCTGAAGCTGAACAAGCTGGGGGTCGTACCGACCCTGGTCGACGACGGCCTGCCGGTCATCGAGTCCTCGATCATTTGCGAATATCTCGAGGATGCCTATCCCGCGGTGCGGCTACGCCCCGCCGATCCGCACGCCAGCGCGGCCATGCGATTCTGGATGAAGCAGGTCGACGGCAAGCTGCACCCGGCCTGCGGCACGCTGCAATGGCCGCTGGTGATGCGTCCGGGACTGCTGGCCATGCCGGAAAGCGAACAGCGACGCCTGCTGGAGCTCATCGTCGAACGTGAACGGCGGGAGCGACAGAAGCGTCTGCTCGAGCACGGCATCGATGCGCCCGACGTCGTCAATGCCGTGCGCACCTACCAGCAGATCATCGCCGACATGGAGACCGCGCTGGGCGCGCATCCCTGGATAGTCGGCGCGGAATTCACACTCGCCGACTGTGCGCTGGCGCCGTATTTCCAGACCCTGCTCCAGTTCGGCTGGACGGCGCTGTACGCACGGTGCCCGCGGGTGGCCGACTGGTACGAGCGGGTGCAGGCCAGACCGTCCTATATCAGCGGCGTCGCCGCGGAATTCCCCGAGCCGGTGCGCGCGGATCTGCGCCACAAGGGTGCCGAGGCCTGGCCCAAGATCGCCCGTCACCTGGAGACGGCGTGAGCGACGCGTACCGGGCCGCGCCGACGCCGCTGCGCGACGACCACGTTACCGACGCCGGCGGCGCCTTCGTGCGCCCACCTTCGCGTTTTCGCAACTGGGTCACCGCGGACGGTCGCCCCGGCCCGCAGGGACAAGGCGGATTTCGCGCCGAACCCGGCCGCTACCACCTGTACGCGGCGCTCATCTGCCCGTGGGCGCAGCGCACGCTCATCCTGCGCCAGCTCAAGCAGCTCCAGGATGTCGTGTCCGTGTCCATCGTCTTGCCGCAGCGCGGCCCGCAGGGCTGGGAATTCGGCGCAATGCGCGGCTGCTCGCCCGACGTCGTCAACGGCGAGCGCTACCTGCGCGACGTCTACCTGCGGGCCGAGCCGCACTACGACGGTCGCGTCACAGTGCCGGTGCTCTGGGATCGCGAACGGGCCACGATCGTCAACAACGAATCGGCCGACATCGTCCGCATGCTGAACAGCGCTTTCGATGCCTACACGCCGGTCGCCACGGATTTCTATCCGCCCGCATTGCGCGCCGGCATCGACGCAGTCAACGACATGGTCTACGAGCAGCTCAACAACGGTGTGTACCGGGCCGGCCTGGCACGTTCGCAAACCGCCTACGAACACGCCTACGACGCGGTGTTCTCGGCGCTCGACGGGCTCGAAGCGCGCCTGGCATCGCAGCGCTACCTGGTCGGGACGACGATCACCGAGGCCGACTGGCGGCTGTTTCCCACGCTCGTGCGCTTCGACGCCGTGTACCACACGCTGTTCAAGTGCAACGCGCGCCGGCTCGTGGATTATCCGAACCTGTGGGCTTACACGCGCGAGCTCTACCAGTGGCCGGGCATCGCGGCAACCGTCGACCTGGAGCACATCAAGCTCGGCTACTGGCGGAGCGGGGAACGTAATCCCAACGGGATCGTTCCCAAGGGCCCGGAGCTCGACCTGTGCCGCGCCCACGGCCGCGACCGTCTGCCCGCGGGCGACACGGCCGACCCGCGGTCGTCCTGAACCGCGACCGGCTCCCGTGCGCCGGGGTGGCTATGCTACCGTGACCGGCAATCACCACGCCCGACCGCCGCCCATGCCACCCACTCTCGAGCCGGATACCGCCGCCATCAAGACGCTGGCCGAGCGCGCGCACCGGCAGATCCGCGCCGACATCATCGCCGGGCGCTTCCAGCCCGACGACAAGCTGCGTATCGAGGAGCTGCGCGACACCTATTCCATCGGCGCCAGCCCCCTGCGCGAAGCCCTCAGCCGGCTGGCGGCCGAGGGCCTGGTCGTCGCCATCGGCCAGCGCGGCTTCCGGGTCGCGCCGGTATCGCTCGAGGAACTGCGCGACATCACCCGTGTGCGCATCCTGCTCGAGATCGAGGCCCTCAAGGACAGCGTGGTCCATGGCGACGACGCCTGGGAGGCCGCCGTCGTCGCGGCGTTCCATCGCCTGTCCAAGATCGACACCAGTCAGCCGGGTATGACGGCGCAGTACGAAAGCCGTAATCACGATTTTCACGAATCGCTGGTCGCCGCGTGCCGCTCGCCGCTGCTCCGACGTTACCGCGCCGCGGTTTACGATCAGCACAAGCGCTACCGCATTCTCAGTCTTCAGGACGAACCGCGGCAGGGCCGGGATCTGCAGCACGAGCACCGGGCCATTCTCGACGCCATCCTCGCGCGGGACGTGGCCACCGCCTGCGCGGCCGCCGAGCTCCATATCCTGACCACCGTGCAGCACGTGGAACGGATCTTCACCCGCATGGGCGGCGCCCCGGCCACCGCGCAGCGACGCCCGGCCCCGCGGGCCGATTGAGAGCTCGTGCGTTGCTAGAGCGGCTGCGTGAACAGGCGGCTGCGGGCCTGGTCGCTGATGGCGGCGACCGCCGGATGCTTGATGCGACGTTCGGCGGAAATCGCGACGAAGCGTTCGATCACGTCGGTCGTGCGACCGACGATCCGCACGTCGTACTGCTCGACGATCTCGGCCTCGATCACGCTCGCCGCGGGGAACATGCCGACACCGGCCGCACCGAACGCCTTGAGCAAGGCGCTGTCCTCGACTTCGGCGCGCACGTCCGGATTGATCCCCTTGCGATCGAACCACAGCTCCAGGCTCCGGCGCAGGGCGGTGTTGTGGGTCGGCAGCACCATCGGCGCGCCGGACAGCGACGCCGGAAAACGCTGCTGGTAACGGCTGGCGGTGCGTGCCGGGCTGAAAAACGTCACGCCGCTGGCGCCCAGGGCGTGGTTGTAGACACGCAGACCTGCGGTCGAGCCCGCCGGACTGTCCGAGAGCACCAGATCGACGTGATGACGCGAGAGCTCGATCAGCAGGTCGTCGAGCTTGCCTTCGATGCAGGTCAGGCGCACCGGCGGATCGAGCGCGAAAGCCGGCTCGAGGATGCGGTAGGCGATCCGTTTCGGCAGCACGTCGACGATCGCCACGCGCAGGGGTCGCAGGCCACCGGGAAGACGTCCGCGCAGCACATCGTTGAGCTCGGCGCCGAGACGGAACATCTCGTCGGCGTAACGAAACACGAGCTCGCCGGTCTCGGTCAGATGGAGGCGCCGGCCGGCCCGGCGGAACAGCTTGCTGCCCACCGCATCCTCGAGCTGCGCCAGCTGACTGCTCAGGGTCTGCGGCGTCAGGAACAGGCGCTCGGCCGCGCGCACGACCCCGCCCTCGGACGCGATGACCCAGAAATAGTGCAGGTGTTTGTAGTTCAGGTGGCGCATGCCGGGTCACCGCATTCATCTGGTTTTATGGAGGCAATAGTACTGTGACTTCGGTTTTGACTGATCAATTGCGCGTGCCGGCCAAGCCGGTCGTGGCCGGCCCGGGGCCCCGCCGGGCAGGCGCCGGGCATGGGCGCGCGCCGCGCCGGTTCCGGCCGGGCGGCGCGGCCCGGCGCAGGAACGGCGGCAGCGGGAGCCACACGGCGTGACCGGCGGCCACGAGACCGGCTTGACCGACGTCATCCCCATGGCGCCGGTCAAGAATTTCCTGCGGCTCGAATCCGCCGGCGGCATCGTCCTGATGGTGAGCGCCGTGCTCGCCATCATCGCCGCCAACTCGCCGCTCGCCGGCGTTTACGGCCATCTGCTGGACATGCCGCTGACCGTGGCCGTTGGCGAAGCCGCGGTGTCCAAGCCCATCGTGCTTTGGATCAACGACGGGCTGATGGCGATCTTCTTCCTGTTGATCGGTCTGGAGCTCAAACGCGAAGTGCTCGACGGTGAGTTGAGCACGGCACGGCACGGCGCGTCGGATCGCCCTGCCCGCATCCGCGGTGTCCGGCTACTGCTGGCTCGCGCGCGTGACGCCCGCGAGCGCCGCGCGCCCGCGCTGAAACCGATCGGGCCGCGTTGCGGCGCCGTCCACGCTCGCATCGGGCCGGTGCACGATGGCCCTTGTTCATAAAACGATCTCGTCCTACAATATTATCTGCTTATTTTTCAAGTCGGCGCCATTGCGCCGCCTCCCGGGACGCAGATGACCGGCGCACGAACATTCTTCGACAAGGTATGGGACGAGCACGTGGTTGCCGATCTGGGCGACGGCGCCTGGCTCGTGTACATCGATCGCAATTTCCAGCATGAGCTCACCGGCGCCATCTCCCTGCGCGGCCTCACCGACGCGGGCCGCACCGTGCGCCGTCCCGATCTGAGCTTCGGTACCATGGACCACGTGCTCGACACCTTTGCCGGACGCGGCGACCGTACGCTCGTGCCGCGCGGAACGGAGTTCATCCGTGCCTTCCGCGCAGCCTGCGACAGGCACGGTATCGAGCTGTTCGACATCGCCAGCGCCGAGCAGGGTATCGTCCATGTCATTGCCCCCGAGCTCGGCATCGCGCTGCCAGGGTGCACCTTCGTTTGCGGCGACAGTCACACCTGCACGGTCGGCGGGGTAGGCGCCTTCGCTTTCGGCATCGGCTCGACCGACGTCGAGCACGTGTTCGCCACCCAGACCCTGGCCGTCACGCGACCACGCACCATGCGGGTGGAGCTCACCGGCAGACTCGCCGCCGGGGTGTATCCCAAGGATCTGATCCTTCACCTCATCGGCCGTATCGGCGCCGACGGCGGCAACGGCTACGCCATGGAGTTCGCCGGTCCCGTGCTCCACACCCTGCCGATGGAGGGGCGTCTGACTCTGTGCAACATGGCGGTCGAGCTGTCGGCGCGCACCGGGCTGGTGGCCCCTGACCAGATCACCTATGAGTATCTGCACGGCCGCCCGTTCGCGCCGGCGGGCCGGGCCTGGGACGAGGCGCTCGCGTACTGGCGGGGCCTGCCCTCGGACCCGGGCGCACGCTACGATCACGATGTGCAGATGAATTGCGACGCCGTGACCCCACAGGTCACCTGGGGCACCAGCCCCGAGCACGTCGTCTCGGTCGACGGTGTCGTGCCCGATCCCGCCGCCGCGGGGAGCGCGAAAATGCGCACCGGCATGGAGAAGGCGCTCGCCTATACCGGCCTCGCGCCCGGTATGCGAATTACCGATCTCGCCATCGATGCCGCTTTCATCGGCTCGTGCACCAACAGCCGGCTGAGCGATCTGCGCGCCGCCGCACGCACGCTCCGGGGCCGCAAGGTCGCGCCCGGCGTACAGGCGATCTGCTCGCCCGGTTCCACCCGGGTGAAGCGCGAAGCCGAAGCCGAGGGTATCGATCGCATCTTCGTCGAGGCCGGCTTCCAATGGCGAGAGGCCGGCTGCTCGCTGTGCTGCGCGCCGGGTTGTGGCGGCGAGAGCTTCCGGGAACGCGCGCGGCTCATCACCTCGACCAACCGCAACTTCGAGAACCGCCAGGGCCGCGGCGTGGTCTCGCATCTGGCCAGCCCCGCCACGGTCGCATGGTCGGCGGTGCAGGGTCGGATAGCCGACATTCGCACCGCGGAGCGCTGAACGTGCAGAAGTTCACTCGCCTGACCGCAATCGCCGCACCGCTGGTACGGCCGAACATCGACACCGATGCGCTGATCCCCGGCCACCAGCTCACGTTCATCGCCAAGAGCGGTTTTGCGCGCGGACTGTTCTGCGACTGGCGCTTCGAGAATCCGAAGGACAGTGACGAGGCGCGGCGCGAGAATCCCGACTTCGTGCTCAACCGGGCACCCTACCGGGAGGCGAAGATCCTGCTCGCGGGCGGGAACTTCGCCTGCGGTTCATCGCGCGAAGCGGCCGTGTGGGCACTGCGCGACTGGGGCATCCGTTGCATCGTCGCGCCGAGCTACGGTCCCATTTTTTACGCCAGCTGTTTCAAGAACGGCTTGCTGCCGGTGGTGCTGGCGCAGGAGACCGTCGACGCGCTCGCCGCCGAGGTCGAAGCGAGCAACGGCGTGCAACCCCTGACCGTCGATCTCGTCACCTGCGCGGTCACCACCGCGTCCGGACGCGACTACCCGTTCAGCGTCGCCACCAATCTGCGCCGAATGCTGCTCGAGGGACTCGATCACATCGACGCGACACTGACGCTGCGCGCCGCGATCGAATCTTTCGAGACTCGCGACCGCGGCAAACGACCGTGGGTCCATGCCCGCGAACGACGCGAGAGTGCGGCTCCATGACTGAGACGACGTTTCGCGAGGCGCTCGCCGCCGAGCGCCCGCTGCAGCTGCCCATCGCCCACGACGCGCTGAGCGCCCGGCTCATCGAGCGCGCCGGCTTCCGGGCGTATTCCATCGGCGGCTTCGCGCTGGTCGGATGCCGTTATGGCCTGCCGGACGTGGGCGTGGTCAGTTTCGGCGAAATGGCCGCGGGCGTGCGCGACATCATCCAGGCATCGCGCCTGCCGGTACTCGTCGACGGCGACGACGGCTATGGCGACGTCAAGAACGTCACCCGCACAGTCCGAACCTACGAGTCCATGGGCGCCGGCGGCATCTTCATCGAGGACCAGGTCGCGCCCAAACGCTGTGGCCACATGGCCGGCAAGTCGGTCATTGCCGTCGATGCCGCGGTACGCAAACTCGAAGCCGCGCTCGCCGCACGCCGCAACGCGGACATGATCATCATGGCACGCACCGACGCGCGCGCCGTTCACGGCCTCGACGACGCGCTCGCGCGGGCCGAACGCTTCATCGCCGCGGGCGTGGACGCCGTGTTCGTCGAGGCGCCGACAGCGGTCGAGGAAATCGAGATCATCGGCCGCGAGCTCGGCGGCAGAACGCTGCTCATCGCCAACATGGCCGAAGGCGGTCGCACCCCGCTGCTGCCACTGGCCGAGCTCGGGCGCATGGGCTACGCCATGGTCGGCTACCCGTCGAGTCTGCTGCTGCGGGTCATCAAGGCGATCCGGGACGGCCTCGCGGTCGTGCGCGGCGGCGACCCGCGCCCGGGGGACGATCTCGTCTCCTTCCAGGAGCTGACCGACATCGTCGGCATCGCCGCATGGAACGACATCGACGATCGCTACGGCGGCCGCGGCTGAGCCCCGGCGCTGCGGCCGGACACTACCGGCGAGGCCGGCTGAGGCCGGCCCTACAGACCGAGCCCGCCCGGATTCATGATCCCGTGCGGGTCCAGCAGCGCCTTGAGTTCGCGCAGCGCAGCACGGGCAACGTCGTCGCAAAGATCACGCTGGTAGGGGTAGAACTTGCCGATCTGGTAGTGCGCACCGGGTACCTGCTGCACGCGCTCGACCAGGCGCCGGCGCAGATCGATCGCCGCGGCGCGACCGCCGGGGTTGTCCGGGATCGACAGCAGCTCGTCGCGTCGCGGTGAGCTCAGCACGCTGGCACGCAGCGGATTCATCGCGTCCCGCCAGTAGATGATCGGCTCGATCCCGAATGCGTCGTTCACGCACAGGTAGATGATCGTGTGCAGCAGATCGTGCTCGCGCATGAACTGCTCGTTCTCGGCGAAAAAAGTCACGGCCAGATCGTTCAGCTCGTGCGCGTGCGAATAGGACGTGCAACGGTTACTGGGGAACGTGCTCGTCTGCGCGCCCGCACCGACCATGAGCTGTTCGATCGGATAGAAGGGCTTCGCCCGCGACGCGATGGCGAGCCCCGGGGGCAGCGGCGTCGCCCCCAGAGCGGTAGCGAGTCGTTTGACTTCGCGCAGCTGCCGTCGCGCGGCAGCCGCGTCGTAGCCGTCGACGACGACGTTCAACGCGTGCTGCCACGCGCCGAGAAACTTCATGCCACCCGGGCGCGCCATTGCCAGCAGGTAGCGCCAGAGCTGGCCACGGGTCGGCGCCATGGCGCGGATCGCGCCGATCATCGCCTTGATATCGGCCGCCGGCGGCCTCGGCTGTGACGCGAGCATACGATTGTGATAGGCGCTGAAGGCGGCGTTCTCGGTGACCAGCCCCTCGCGTCCGAGGGTACACATGACGTCGATGAGCCGGTGCGTGTCCTGGAAACCGAAGGTCGCGAACTGAAGACCGCGCGGCCGGCGCTCGAGCCGGAACGTCGCCCGGGTCTTGACCCCGAGGATGCCGGCGTCGTGACAGAACAGCCCGGTGAGGTCGGGACCGTAGTTCGGCAGCGGCTGCACCGGCCGACCGGTCGCGCGGCTGCCGGTCTGCAGCACGCGCCCGTCCGGCAGCACCACTTCCATGCCGAGCAAGCCGTCGAATATCTCCCCGCGCTTGACTGCCGTGGCGCTGTTGCCCAGTCCGCCGCCGACGGTGGCCCGCTCGCCCGAGAACGTGCCGCCGAACGGCAGGTGATAACCGCTGCCGTCGAGGGCGTGATAGAGCTGCTGCCAGGTCACACCGGTTTCAACCGTGATGTACAGGTCCGTCACGTTGATCTCGTCGATGCGGTTCATGCCGCTCATGTCGAGCATCAGGGTGCCGTCGTGTTGCGGCAGATAACCCTGGGTGTAGGACATGCCGCCGCCACGCACGCAAACCGGCACGCGCGCTGCGTGGGCGATGCGCACGACGGCGGCGACCTCGGCCGTGGTCGCGGGCCGCACGACGGCACCGGCCCGACCCTTGCGCACTTCGCTGAAGTCGACCGAGTACAGCTCGACGAGCCCGGCGTCGGTAATCGCCCGATCCTTACCGACCACCGCGCGCACTGCCGCGAGCACGCGCTCGTCGACACTGCCGTACCCGTCAGCCGGGGGTGTTGCCTGCGTCTGCATGGGGGTTCCCTGCTGCTTGCCGTTTGGCGGAAACTATCGATCGCGGCGCACGCGGCAAGCGTGCGCCGCCGTGCGGTGACCGTCTCGTGCCCGGGACGCGGCGGTCGCGCGTAGCGCCGCTGCGCAGAACGTATCAGAGGATATTATAGGACTCGATTGTCTGATAAATAGGGCGTGATGGACCGGACGCCGGGCGCCCGTTCCCGCGTCGCGCCTGCAAGGGAGTTGCTCATGCCGAAGCGTATGCGCGCACTGCGTGCCAGCCTCGTACTGCTGGCGTGCGTCATGACCGCCTGCACCGGTGGTCCCGGGGGAGACGGCGCGAACGCGCCAGCCCCGTCGCCGGCCGCCGGAGCCACGCCCGCGCCACGACGGCCGAACATCCTCGTCGTGGTCGCCGACGACCTCGGTTACAACGACCTCGGCTACAACGGTGGCGAGATCGCGACTCCGACCCTCGATGCGCTCGCGCGCGAGGGCGTGATCTTCACCGACTTCTACGCCGCGCCGACCTGCTCGCCGACCCGTGCCATGCTGCTGTCCGGCACCGACAGCCACGTCGCCGGGCTCGGCAACATGGCCGAGGCGATCGCGCTCATGCCCGAGCAGCAGGGCAAACCCGGCTACGAGGGTTACCTCAACGAGCGCGTCGCCACCCTGCCGGAGCTGCTGCGCGACGGCGGTTACCACACCTACATGGCCGGCAAGTGGCATCTGGGCCTGGAAGAGGACCAGAGCCCGGCAGCACGCGGCTTCGATCGGTCCTACGCATTGCTTCAGGCCGGCGGTGGTCACTTCGACGACCTGGCGCTGTTCGGTGGCAAGTCGCGCTACCGTGAAAACGGCAAGGAAGTGGAGTTGCCCGCGGATTTTTACTCCACGCGGTTTTTCAGCGACCGGATCATCGGCGACATCGAGTCCCATCGCGCCGATGGCCGCCCGTGGTTCGCCTACCTCGCCTACAGCGCGCCGCACTGGCCCCTGCAGGCACCGGCCGAATCAATCGCCACCTACGCCGGCCGCTACGACGCCGGCTATGACGCCCTGGTCGCGGCTCGCCTGGCACGGCTGAAGCAGCTCGGCCTGGTGGCCGAGGACGTGGTCGCGTCACCGCGCGAACCCGATCAGCCCGCGTGGGACGCGCTCACCCCGGAACAGAAGCTGCGGGAGGCGCGCAAGATGGAGATCTTTGCGGCCATGGTCGACGATCTGGACAGCCACTTCGGACGCGTCGTCGAGTACCTGCGCTCGAGCGGTCAGTACGACGACACTTTCATCTTCTTCATGTCCGACAACGGTCCGGAAGGACACGACGGGCACGACTTCCCGCCCCTGCGGCAGTGGATGCAGAGCTGCTGCGATTTGAGCGACGCGAACATGGGCCGACCGAATTCCTACGTGATGTACGGCCCCAACTGGGCCCGCGCCGGCGATACCCCGGCGCGCATGTTCAAGCACTACACGCTGGAAGGCGGCATCCACGTGCCGGCATTCGCGCACTATCCGAAAGGCTTCAGGGGCGGACGGCGCACGGCTGCCTTCGCCACGGTCAAGGACGTGCTGCCGACCCTGCTCGCCCTCGCCGGCATCGGGCATCCGGGCACGCATTACCGCGGCCGCGACATCGCCCCGCTTCAGGGTTCATCCATGCTGCCCGTGTTGCACGGTGAGGCGGATACCGTACACGCGCCGGACGAAGTCATGGGCTGGGAGCTGTTTGGACGCAAGGCGCTGCGACAAGGGCGCTGGAAGCTCGTATGGACCGAACCGCCGTACGGCCGCGGCGAATGGGAACTGCACGATCTGCAAACGGATCCGGCCGAGCTGCGCGATCTCGGTGCCGGCGAACCCGAACGCGTGGCGGCGCTGCGCGATGCGTGGCAGGATTACGCGCGGGAAAACGGCGTCCTGCCCGGCATGACCCTCGACGCAGCCATGGCGCGCATGCAGAATGCGCCGCCAGCATCGCCGCCCGCCGCACGCCGTTGAGCACATGAGACCAGCGACATGACCGATTTCGATTTCTACAACGCCGCCGACGACCTGCTCCAGCCCAATCTCGCCGCCGGCCGCGGCGCGAAAGCGGCATTCATCGATCGCGACGGACCGCTGAGCTACGCCGAGCTCGACCGGCGCGTGAACCGCTTCGCCAACGCGCTGCGCGATCGCGGCATCGGCATGGAAGCGCGGGTGCTGCTGTGCATGCTCGACACCGTCGATCTGCCGGTGTGCTTTCTCGGCGCCATCCGCGCCGGCGCCGTACCCGTGCCGGTCAATACCCTGCTCAACGCCGAGGACTATCGTTACATGCTCGCGGACAGCCGGGCGCGCGTGCTGGTGGTGTCCGAGGCGCTGTACCGCGGCTTCGCGACACACCTGGGCGAACATCCGCTGCTCGAGCACGTCCTGGTCGCGGGCACCGAGGGGCACGGGCATGAACGACTTGCGGACGCGCTGGACGGTGCGAGCGAGGTGGCCCGTACCGCCCCAACCCGCCGTGACGACGTCGCTTTCTGGCTGTATACCTCCGGCACCACGGGCCGCCCGAAAGGCGCTCTGCATACGCAGGCGGACCTGCGCGCCACCTTCGATCTCTACGCCCGGCCCGTACTGGGCGTGAACGCCGACGACCTGCACTTTTCCGCCGCCAAGCTGTTTTTCGCCTACGGTCTCGGTAACGGCCTCACCTTCCCGCTCGCCGCCGGCGCCACGGCCGTGCTCTACGACGGCCGGCCGACACCCGAAGCCGTCGCCCAGGTGCTCGACGCGCATCGGCCCACACTGTTCTTCGGCGTCCCGACGCTGTACGCGATGATGCTCAACAGCGGCCATCTGCCGGCACGTGCGGGGACACGCCTGCGCCACTGCGTGTCGGCCGGCGAAGCGCTGCCGCAGGCCATCTTCGAGCACTGGCGCGAGCGCGTCGGCGTCGACATCCTCGACGGCATCGGCTCCACCGAGATGCTGCACATCTTTCTCAGCAACCGGCCCGGGGCCATCCGTGCGGGCACCTCCGGCAAACCGGTCCCCGGCTACGAGCTCAAGCTCCTCGACGACGCCGGCGCACCGGTGCCCGAGGGCGAGATCGGTGATCTGTGGGTCCAGGGGCCGTCGAGCGCAATCGGGTACTGGAACCGGCGGGCGCGTTCGGCGTTCACCTTTCAGGGCCCGTGGACGCGCACCGGCGACAAGTACCGCCGCGACGCCGACGGTTTCTACGTCTATTGCGGCCGCTCCGACGACATGCTCAAGGTCGGCGGCATCTATGTGTCGCCGACGGAGGTCGAGCACGCGCTCGCGGCGCACGCGGCCGTGGTCGAAGCCGCGGTGATCGGCGCCGCGGATGCCGACGAGCTGGTGAAGCCGAAGGCATTCGTCGTTCTCGCGGCGAACTGCCAGGCGGGACCGGCGATCGAACGCGAGCTCATCGCCTTCGTCCGTAAGCGCCTCGCCGAATACAAGCGCCCGCGCTGGATCGAATTCGTCGACGAGCTGCCCAAGACGGCAACGGGCAAGATCCAGCGCTACAAGCTCCGCCCGGGCTGAGCCGGGTTGCGACGGCCGCGGCCGGGCCATCGCCGGCAGACCTGCCAGGGCATGATTCACGGACTTTATTGTTATACAATTTATTACGACAATAAGCCGTGGCGACACTCCGGCCGCGGCCACCACCAGCATCGCCGAGGACATGCCGATGAATGACACCACCGCTTCCGACGCCTGGCTCAGCCGCGGCGTGGCGTTCACGCCCCAGGGCGTGGACGGCTATCACGAGTGCTGGTACCCGCTGTGCCTGTCGAGCGAGGTCAAGCCCGGTACGGTACGGGGTTTCCGCTTTCTCAACGGCAAGCTCGTCGTCTTCCGCAATGCCGCCGGCGAGGTTTCCGTCATGAGCGCCTACTGCCGTCACCTGGGCGTCGATCTGAGCCTCGCGAAAGTCACGGGTGACAACATCCGCTGTCCCTATCATCACTGGGAATACGACCGCGGCGGGCAGTGCGTGAAGACGGCGATCGGCGACACGCCGCCCAAGCGCGCGCGGCTGTTCCGGTTCCCTTCGGCCGAGAACCTGGGCGTGGTCTGGGTCTACAACGGCGAAAAGCCGGCATACGATCTGCCGCGCTTCCCCGTCGACGAGAGCGAGCTGGTGTACTACACCTGCCGCTCCATCGAAGCGCCGATGGACCCGTTCATGCTGTATTCGAACACCATGGACCTGCAGCATCTCATCTCGCTGCACGGAGCGAAGTTCGACACCATGCCGACGGAATTCGACGTCGGGCCGCGCAATATTTCCTATACCCAGGACATGACCGTGCCGATGCTCGGCAGAACCACGCAGCAGGTCAAGCTGCATGGCACCAACTGCATCACCCTGTGCTCGCAGGTACGCGGGCGGCCGAGCTTTCTGATGTCGGCGGGACTGTGCCTGCAGGGGCCGCGAACCAGGACTTTCAACATCTCGGCAACGCTCAAACGCGACGCCGGCGACGGCGCGCTGTCACGCTCGATCGAACGGCTCAAGGCCTGGGCGCACGTGCGAATGCTCGACGCCTTCGGCAAGAAGCTCAACGCTGACGACGATCCGATCTTCCGCACCATCAGCCCGCGCATCGACAGCCTGTCGGGCTCGGATCTGGCGCTGCGGATTTACTTCGACTACATCGCCAAATACCCGCGTTCGCGCGTCGCCGAGGATCTCATCCGCAACGACTACCTCGCCGCTGCACCGGCCGCGCACTGACACCGGCGCTCACGGTCTCAGAATTCGTGAAACGCTCGCCCGCCGCAGCGAGACGGTTCCCGGGTGTTCCCGGCAAGGCGCGGAGGCGCACGAAATCGCGCGCGTAGCGATCCTGCGTACACGATTTTGTGTGGGGGTCCCCGCACGCGGCCAGGGGCGTGCAGGGTCCGTCGCAGCAGGCGGGGTGATAGTTTCACGAGATCTCAGTGCAGCGGCGTGTACAGCTGCCCGAAGTGTCTGGCGAGCATGCCGCTCATCGCCGCGACACCGAGCGCAAAGGCCAGCGTCGGCGGGTTCAATCCGGCGACGAAGCTGCCCGGCAGCAGCAGCAGGCCGCCAGCCGCGGCGTTGACCAGACCCCAAATGACGTTCACCAGCGCCGAGGACTCGCCCTTGCCCGGCGGCACCGCGAACGGTGTCGGAAACCGGCGTCCGGTCGTGCCCATGACGTAATGCGGCACACCATTGGCGAGCAACGCGCCGGCAAAAAAATAAGCGACGAAGTGATACCAGAGCATGTTCCCTCCCTGTCATCGTGGCGACTGCCGTCACTGCAGCGACCGGCCAGTCTGCGCTGTCATCCGGTATTATTGTCCTACACTATTGCCTGATTAACCATCACGGACAGCCTTACGGGCTGCCGTACCGGGGCACGCCGGAACCACCCGGCGGCCAATACCGCAGAGCGCCCGGCGCGCTCCCGCGCGGCGTCCGGCTACGAGCGCCGGCGGGCGCGCACGCCGATTCGGCGCCGGCCGACCGCCGGCGCGACCCGCGTCGGTTTGTTTCCCGCCGGAGCTGGCAGGGGAATGCTGACGTCGGCTTTCACTTCGCGCAGCACGATGCTGGACCGCACCTGGGCGATGCCGGGCAGCGTGAACACGAAATCCTCCAGGAAACGGTCGTAACCGGCGATGTCGGTCGCGAGCACGCGCAGCGTGAAGTCGGCATCACCGGTCACGGCGTAGCAGTCCAGCACCTCGGCCCGCGCCTTCACCGCGCGTTCGAACGCCGCCGTCGCGTCCTTGGCGTGACGCGTCAATGTCACGTGCACGAACACCGTCAGCTCGTAACCGAGCCGTCTGCCGTCGAGCAGCGCAGTGAATCGACGCACGATGCCGCTGGCGACCAGCGCCTGGAGCCGGCGCCAGCACGCGGCGGTGGAGATGCCGACACGTTCCGCCAGCGCCTGGTTGGTGATGCGGCCGTCGGCCTGCAGCGCGGTGAGAATGCGGTGATCGGCGTGGTCGAGCTCGATGTATCGTGTTGCAGTGGGGTCGGGCATTTGGAATGAATAATCAATATTTTGGAAATTATAAGAAATATTCTTTCATAAGAACACGATTTCGATCAATCTGAGAAAGCACATTTCAGGCCGCACCCGCTACAGTGCTCGGACGTGGCGGGATGCTCGGGCGCACAGCCGGCGCCCGCCACGGGCGGCGACTAACCGCAGCACAACGGGGGCAGTCCTCATGCTGGCAACGGTGCCGACACCCGTGCTCGACGACTACACCCTGGAGGACGCGTACCGGCGCGAGCACGGGCGGGTCTTCCTGACGGGCACGCAGGCGCTCGTGCGACTGCTGCTCACGCAGCGCCGGCTCGATGGCGCCGCCGGACTCAACACCGCCGGGTTCGTCACCGGCTATCGCGGCTCGCCCCTCGGTGGGGTCGACCAGGCGTTGTGGCGGGCCGGTGCGCTGCTCGAGGAGCACGCGGTGCAGTTTCTGCCCGCGGTCAACGAGGATCTCGCCGCGACTGCGGTGATCGGCTCGCAGCAGGTCGAGACCGATCCCGAGCGCCGCGTCGATGGTGTGTTCGCGCTCTGGTACGGCAAGGGCCCGGGCGTGGACCGGGCCGGGGACGCGCTCAAGCACGGCAACGCCTACGGCAGCTCGCCGCACGGCGGAGTGCTGGTGGTCGCCGGTGACGATCACGGCTGTGTATCCTCGAGCATGCCGCACCAGTCCGACGTCGCCTTCATGGCCTGGCTGATGCCGGTGCTCAACCCCGCCGGAATCGCCGAATACCTCGACTTCGGCCTGTTCGGCTACGCCCTGTCGCGTTACTCGGGCATGTGGATCGGTTTCAAGGCGATCTCCGAGACGGTCGAGAGTGCCGCCTCGATCGAGATCCCCGCCGCCCCGGATCTCGTGACGCCCGCCGATTTCACGCCGCCGCGCCACGGCCTGCACTACCGCTGGCCGGATTTTCCGGGGCCGCAAATCGAGGAACGGCTGATCGCCAAGAAAGCGGCCGCGCTCGCCTTTGCCCGCGCCAACCACATCGATCGCACGGTGTTCGGTACCCGCGACGCACGCTTCGGCATCGTCACGACCGGCAAGGGCCATCTCGATCTGATGGAGGCGCTGCGCCTGCTCGGTATCGACGCGGCGCGCGCGCACGAGCTCGGCATCGAGGTCTACAAAATCGGCATGGTCTGGCCGCTCGAGCCGGGCCGGGCGATGGACTTCGTACACGGCAAGGATGAAATCCTCGTCGTGGAGGAAAAGCGCGGCATCATCGAGAGCCAGCTCAAGGAATACTTCTACGACTACCCCGGCGCGAAGCCCCGGCGCATGGTCGGCAAGTTCGACGAGGCCGGCAACGCACTCGTGCCGTGGACCGGCGAGCTGTCGCCCTCACTGCTGGCGCCGATCGTCGCCGCGCGGCTCGGCCGGCTGCTCCCGGCGCCGGATTTCAGCGAACCGCTGCGCGCGTTGCGGGACACGGGCGTCAGCGTGCGCGCGCCGGACGGTCTGCGCCGCCTGCCCTATTTCTGTCCCGGCTGCCCGCACAATACCTCGACCAGAGTTCCCGCGGGCAGCACCGCGCTCGCCGGCATCGGCTGCCACTTCATGGCCTCGTGGATGGATCGCGGTACCGAGTCGCTGATCCAGATGGGTGGCGAGGGCGTGAACTGGGTCGGCCGGGCGCGTTTCGCCGGCAACGCGCACGTGTTCCAGAACCTCGGTGAAGGTACGTGGTTCCACTCCGGCTCGATGGCGATCCGCCAGGCCATCGCCGCCGGCACGAACATCACCTACAAGATCCTCTACAACGACGCGGTCGCGATGACCGGCGGTCAACCCGTGGACGGCCGCATCAGCGTCTCCGGCATCGCGGGGCAGGTCCGTGCCGAGGGTGTGGAGCGGATCGCCGTCGTCACCGACGAGCCCGGGCGGTATCGAAAGACGGAGCTGCCGCCGCGCGCGAGCGTGCATCACCGCGACGAGCTCGACGGCGTGCAGCGCGAGCTGCGCGAGATCCCAGGCGTCACCGTGCTCATTTACGACCAGGCCTGCGCCACCGAGAAGCGGCGCAAACGCAAACGCGGGCTGCTGCCGGCCGCACCAGGACGGGTATATATCAACGAACGCGTGTGCGAGGGCTGCGGCGACTGTTCCACGCAATCGAACTGCCTGGCGGTCGTGCCGGTCGACACGCCGCTCGGCCGCAAACGGCGCATCGATCAGTCGGCCTGCAATACCGACTACTCGTGCCTGCAGGGCTTTTGTCCGAGCTTCGTCAGCGTCGAGGGAGCCGTGCTGCGCAAGCCCGCCATCGTGAACGACGACGGCGAGATCGAATCGCGCATCGCCGCGCTGCCGGCGCCGGCGCTGCCGGTACTGGATACGCCCTGGAATCTGCTCGTCGACGGCGTCGGCGGCACCGGCGTCGTCACCGTCGGCGCGCTGATTGCCATGGCTGCGCACCTCGAAGGCAAGGGAGTGAGCCAGCTCGACTTCATGGGTTTCGCGCAGAAAGGCGGTGCGGTGCTCTCCTATCTGCGCCTCGGCGCGAACCCGGCGACACTCAATCAGGTACGCATCGATTGCGGCATGGCGGATGCGGTCGTCGGCTGCGATCTCGTGGTGAGCACGTCGCAGAAGGCACTCGACGTGCTGAGATTCGGGCACACGCGCGTGCTCGTGAACCTCGACGAGATCGCGACGGCCGATTTCATCCGCGACCGGGATGCGCATCTCGACGTGTCCGCACGCACCGAGCTGCTCCGCCGCGCCGTGGGCGCCGGAAACGTGAGCGGCGTCGGCGCGAGCGGGCTCGCCGAACGCCTGCTCGGCGACACGATGTACGCCAATGTCTTCATGCTCGGCCATGCCTGGCAGCAGGGTCTGGTGCCGGTATCGCATGCGGCGCTCCAGCGCGCATTCGAGCTGAACGGCGCGGCTGTCGCCGCCAACCGCCTGGCTTTTACATGGGGACGCCTGGCTGCCGCGACGCCGGAATTCGTCGCCACCATTGCCGGTCCCGCCAAGACCGCCGAGCCGTCGAACCTCGATGAGGTAATCGCCGGTCATCGCGAGTTCCTGTGCGCCTATCAGGACGCAGACTATGCCGACGAATACGCAGGCGTCGTGCGTCGTGCGCGGGCGGCTGAACGCGCCCTCGGCCAAGAACAGCGGCTCACCCGCGCCGTCGCCGACAACTTGTTCCGGCTGATGGCCTGCAAGGACGAGTACGAGGTCGCGCGCCTGTTCACCGACGGCGAGTTCGAGCGCGGCCTCGCCGCGACGTTCGCGGGTCCGTACCGTCTCCGCTACCACATGGCGCCGCCGTTGCTCGCCTGGCGTCGCGACGCGACCGGCCGGCCGCGCAAGCTCGCCTTCGGTGCCTGGTTGCGGCCGTGGCTCGGGCTGCTCGCACGTGGCCGGCACCTGCGCGGCACCCGCTTCGACGTTTTCGGCTGGACGGCCGAACGGCGCATGGAGCGCGCACTGCTCGTCGAGTACCGCGCCCTGATCGAGCAGGCGCTCGCCGTGCTCGATCGCGGCAATTACACGGCCGCGATCGCGGCCGCGGAATCCGCGGCCGGTATCCGCGGCTACGGTCCGGTGAAAGCCGCGGCAGCGCTCGCCTGGCGCGGCGCACTGCCCGAGCTGCGTGCCCGCCTCGAGCCCGCCGAACGCCACGCCGCCGCCTGAAACCTGCGGGCCCGCCGTCGCAAGACCGCGGCGGACACCCGCCCCGCGACGACGTTGCGCGCCCTCAGCCGATCGTGATGCCCGCGAGGATCCGCGTCAGACCGGGCTCGAGCCAGCGCGGCGTGACTTTGGCGCTCGCCACGAGCCACCGTCCGTCCACGCGGCGCAGGCGCATGTGGTACCAGGCCCCGGCTGGACGCAGCGCTCCGCTGTCGGCTTCGGACTTGAACACGTGCATGGCCTGGATCTCGAACCAGGCCTGCGCGGTCTGCGGGCCGTCAATCTCGATGGCGAGATTGCCGACCAGGTGCTGACTGGTCACGAGCGTAGCGATGACGCCGCCGGCCATTTTCAGCACCGCCTCGCGACCCTCCCCGCGCCCTACCGCGGGATGTTCGACGATGACGTCGTCCGTCAGGCATGCCGAATAAAGTGCCAGATCCTGGTCGTCGATGCCACGCATGTAGCGTGCGACCAGGTTCGAGATCTCCGCCCGTGCGTCCAGTCGTTCAACCGCCGTCATCGCCGCATTCATCGTCTCGCTCTCCTCTTTTGGTCCGGACTAGCTTCGGCGGCCGATCCCGAGGGGTCGATCGCCCGCAGCCGCTCGCGCGCCCCGACCCCGGCGGCGTAGACCGCGGCCCCGGTAGTCGGCCGCGCATCCGCTCGCCCGCGGCCGCCCTGTTCCCCGCGTCGCATCACTCCAGACGCAGCCGGAACACACCCGGCGTCTGTGCCGGCGGCGGCATCGGCTCGGACTCCGGCAGGCGATACAGGCCCCCGTCGGTGATGACGTAGAGCAGCTTGCGCCCCTGCGCGTCCGTGGCGAGCGCGGCGGCGGTCGGTCCGACGATCCCGTCTTCCGCTCCGGCAATCCGCGTGCGCGTGCCGTCGGCCGCGATTTTGATCAGCGCGTCGAACGGGTGCGTGGTGACGTAAAAGCTGCCGGTGTCGTCAATGGCGAAATCATCGCCACCGATCCCGCTCGCCGCGATCGTGGCCGCTCCGGCGCTGCCGTCGGCGCGGATCGGGATGCGTACGATGTGGGCGCGGTCGGAGATGGCGACGTACGCGGCACCGTTCCAGACCTGGATGCCGTTCGGGCCGGGGAAGCGGCCGATGTGCGGGCGCGGCGCCAGCAGCGGGTCGGCGCTCCAGACGCTGGCCTCGCCGGCGGGCGTGACGCGCCACACGCGGGCGCCGAACGAATCGGCGACGAGCAGATCCCCGTTCGCCGTGCGTGCGAGTCCGTTCGGCGCGACGTCGGACGGCAATGTCGTGAGCTGGCGGCCTGCACCCGACGCGTTCAGATGCCACACGCCCCGGACCTGCGGCTGGGTGTCGATCACGGTGAGGTAATAGCCGTCCGCACCGTCGGCAACGAGGCACATCGCGCCGTGAAATCCCGGACCCTGCGCGATCGACGCGCGAAAAAACAGCTCGCGGCCACCGCCGGCGCCGATGCGATAAACGGCGCCCTCAAACAGGCTCGACACCAGCAGCGAACCGTCGGCGAGCGGCAGCACGCTCTCGAGGAACACCGGCGGATCGAAGCGCTCGAGCAGCTCGACCGCTACCGGCACGTCGGCGGCGGGCGCGGGGAACGGGTCGGTCATCTGCTGCAGCAGCGCCAGGCGATCGAGATACAGCCAGCGTTCGGCGATGTGGCCATCGATGATGCGCAGCAGCTCCATACCCGAGACCTCGACCGGATGACCACCGGGCACCTCCACCCCGGGATAGGGCCCGCGCTGCGTGCCGTGTCCCGCGTAGTCGATCGCCACGAGGTCGCCCTCGCTGACGATGCGGCGCGCGCTGATTTGCAGATCCGGCATGGCCGTGCGCAGCTCGGTATAGGGCGCGTACAGCCCGGCCGGCCCGGGCACCGGCCCGATCGGCCCATGATGACGGATACCGGCCGCCGCCAGTGCCATTGCGCCAGCCGCGTCACCGCGGTTGATCGCGTCGACGAACGCCGATGCAACGCCGGCGGCTGCCGCAGCCGTGGTCACCGGCGCGGCGTCGTCAGCCGCCGACGCAATACCCGCGGCGCAGCCGGCGCTCAGCACGAGTACGAACAAGCGGCCACGTACGGGTGACATTACGGACATCCGTGACGGTCTCCTTCGCGTTGCCGTGACGCATGCGGCGCGAGCGACGACGCTGAATCGTCGCATGCTTTCGTTCGATGATTTCGTGCTATCTGGCCAAATCGCGTTCTGCTATCCTGTCGCCGCGATGCCCGGTCGTACCGATGCGGGAGCGCGAGACCCGGCGGAACAGATACGGCACCACATCCATGCCGACGACGAGCAGCAAGACCGTAAAGCCCGCGCCCAAGCTCACCGCGGTGGAAAAGGCGGTGCAGGCGGTACGCGCGGGCATCAAGGAAGGCGCCTACGCGCCGGGCCAACGGCTGATCGAGGCGGATCTGACCAGCTCGCTCGGCGTGAGCCGCGGACCGCTGCGCGAGGCGATGTGGCGGCTCGCCGGAGAGGGCCTGGTCAAGATCGAGCCCAATCGCGGTGTCGTCGTGCGCAAGTTCAGCCGCGACGAGACCCGCCACTTGTTCGAGATCCGCGAGATGCTCGAGGGACTCGCCGCCCGCCAGGCAGCGCAGAACATCGGCATAGGCGACAACCGGACGCGCTTGAAGCAGGCGCATCGCGCGCAGGAGCAATACCGCAAGGCCGGTAATCTTTCCGCCTACATTCTCGCCAACGAGCATTTCCACGACGTCGTCGTCGCGTTGTCCGGCAACGAGATGCTGTCGAACCTCATCGCACAGATGCGCCTGCCCGTGTTCCGCTTCCAGTTCAAGCAGATGATGACCTCGCCGGTCGCCATGAACGCCTCGGCCGATCAGCACCTCGAGGTCGCCGAGGCCATCCTCGAGGGTCAATCGTCCCAGGCCGAACGCAGCATGCGCCGGCACGTCCGCGAGTCCGGCCAGCGTGTCCTCGAGCTCCCCGACAACAATTTTGCCTGACCCTCGCATCTCTCAGGCGCCCGAATGCGACGCCTGCGCCATGGGACTCGTGTCGTAGACCTCCGTCAGCAGCCGCGGATCGAGCCAGGTTTCCAGGACTTCGATTTCCCGGATCTGCCAACCCCCCGGCGTGTCGGCGCGTACGATATGCATCCGGTAGGCGCCGCCGGCCTGCAGCAGCTTGCCACCATTCATCACGCCGGTGTCGTGCATTGCGAACACGAATGCCCGCGCCGTCGCGCTGTCACCACCCGGGTGCACTTCCACTTGCGTGTTGGTGATGAAGTGCTGGGCCGCGGTGAGCTTGGGCCGGATGGACTCCAGCACCTTGATGAAAGTGTCGATGCCCTGCATCGGCGGGGCGACCGCGTCGTGCCGGGTCACGATCTGCGGGTGAATGATCGCGCGGATGCCGTCCCAGTCCCATTCGTCGAGCACGCATCCATAGCGCGCGAGCAACTCGTGAATGGCGAGCTTCGTCTCGAGTGTGCGCACCCGCGTGGCGAGTTCGTGCAGCATCGTCTGGTCCATGTGTGCTCTCCTGTTTCGATTCGTCAGGCCGCGCCGATCGCGCCATGCGCTACGTGCACGCGCGGTGCGCGGATAGTCCCACCACGTGCCGGCAACGCGATCGCGGGCATTCTAGCCCCATCCCGGTGGCGTATTCCCGGATCCCGGCGAAGCCGGGCCAGCCGGTGCCGAGGACGCGGTTCATGTACATTAAGGCGCTGCCGTTCAATCCAGGCCGAGTGCACCCGGGTTCATCAGCCGCTGCGGGTCGACGCTGCGTTTGATGTCCTCGATCACGCTCCAGCAGTCGGTACCGGCGAACGCCTCCCGGTACGGATAGTACTTGCCGACCTGCACGTCGGTCGGGCGAAAGCGCGCGAAAACCTCGGACACCATCTCGTGGCGCAGCGCCAGCGCCCCTTCCCGCGCACCCGGATTGCCCGCGTTGCCGCCGTAAAGTGCCCTGCGCGTGTCGTTCAGGATCTCGTAGCGCAGCGGATTCATGCGGTCTTTCCAGTAGATGATCGGTTCGATGCCGAAGGCGTTGCGGATCGCAAGGTAAGTACGCACCACGAACAAGCCGTGTGCACGCATGTAATCGGCCCGCGAAGAAAGCGTCGAGCGCACGCTTGACCTCCATGCCCTGCGTGAGCGAGACGGTGAAGCTGCTCGGAAAGCAGATCTCGCCGTCGCGACCGATCATCAGGTCATTGATCGGTCCAAAGGGCAGCGCACGCACGGCCATGATGAAACCGCCGGGCAGAACCGTGTTGCCATGTTTGCGCGCGATGCTTTTCAATGGCCGCATGGAGGCGTCGGCCGCGCACTGATTCACGGCGTCCACCGCGACGTGCACGGAGTACGGCCACTTGCCGAGAAATCGCATCCGGCCCGTGCGCGCGAGCGTCAGGAGGTTGCGGGCCGCATTGAACGGTCCGGCGTTGTCGTTGACGATCGGGCGCAGCATGGCCCGGGCGACCGCCGGGGGTGGTTTGTCCTTGTTCATGAACAGCTGATGGTGGTAGGCGCCGAACACGAAACAGTCGGTGGCCACACCGAGGCGCGCGACCTCGGTCATGAATGCGAGCGCGGCGGCGGCGTCACCGAAACCCCAGCTCGCGTAGGCCGATCCACCGGGTTTGTGCTCGAGGCGGAAACAGGCACGGGTCTTGATACCGAAGCTGCCAGCGTCATTGACGAACATGCGGGGCAGATCCGGCCCGTAACTGCTCATGCCCGGATGCTCCGCATGGATGGCGAGCGCACCGGTCGGCAGCAGGCGGCCGTCGGCCAGCACGACCTCCATGCCGAGCAGATAGTCGGTGATGGCGCCCTTGCCCCAGCCGGTCGCCCAGTTGCCGAGCCCGCCGCCAACGGTCGCACGAATGCCGGAGAACGTGCCGATGAACGGGATCGCGTAATCGGACTCGGCCAGCGCCGCGTGGATCTGCGCCCAGGTCACCCCCGGCTCGACGACGATGTTCAGATCCTCGGTGTCGATACGCAGGATGCGATTCATCCGCGTCATGTCGACGATGATCGAACCTTCTCGCTGTGGCAGCGCGCCCAGCGTATAGGACATGTTCGCGCCACGCGCAACCACCGGTACGGCATGTTCGTTGGCCAGTCGCACCAGTGCGCGTACGTCCTCGGTGTCGCCCGGACGTACGACCACACCGGCGGTGGCGAGCCGCTGCTCCCTGAAGTCCCAGGAGCGGAGTTCGAGAGTGTGCGGATCGGTCAGGACGTTGGCGGCGCCGAGCCGCGCGATCAACGCACTAACGAGCGCCGCCGGCACTTCCGTTGCGCCGCTCGACCCTGCCGCTCGCACCTGCGCCATCGTGACTCCCAGCGCCGGCCGATCGCGCCGGCGCACGCATCAACGTGCCTTCAACACCTCGCCGGCCAGCACGAACGGCGCAACGACCGCTGCCCGGCGACGAGCCTCAATACTCGCGGCTCCGCCACGACCCGCGCCGGCCACGCCCGCGACCTGCGGGCCCTCGCGTGACCCGAAACCCGTCAGACGATGAACTTCGCCGACGGGTGTGCGCGCGGGTAATTGCGGACGTAATCGAAATATTCCGCGAGCGCCCAGTCGGACGCACTCAACGAATCGTTGCGGAAATGCGCCCGGCGCATGATGGGATCGTCGTCGTCGACCAGGGAACGGAAAAACGCCTCTCCGCCGCCGAGCATCATCTGCACCCGCTGCTCGTCCGCTTCACTGCCGTCGCCCTTGCGGGTGGAGATGATCGTCCAGCCCTGCGTGCGGTTGCCGGGCAACGGCATGGCCGCGAACATCGTGTGCAGCGGCTGGCCCTGCATCTGCCCGCCGAGCGTGAGCACGTTGGTACCGAACACGCGGCAGAACTGCTCCATGCGCCCGTATTTGGGATCCTCGAACACGACCGGGTACTCGAAATGGTGCGGATCAGGCCGGGAGACCATGCCGGGCCGGGTGAGCACGGTCATACCGTGCAGGGCGTGCAGGTGCTGAAAGTCGCAGGAGTTCGACAGCAGCACCCAGTGATCCTGGGGCAGCTCGACGTGCAGAAAGGTGCGGGTCTCGAGCTCGTCGTCCGCAACGGTGAAGTGCGGCGTGTCGTACAACGGCTGCTCGCCGTTGAAAGCCCAGATGAGACCCCAGCGCTCGGCCGTCGGGAAGCAGAACAGGCGCGCATGTGCCGGCACGTCGTCGCCGGACGGTATGTGCACGCACTGGCCCGCGGCATCGTAGCGCCAGGCATGAAACGGGCAGCGAATGTCCTCGCCCACGACCTTGCTCTTGACGCCCAGATCGGCGCCGAGGTGGCGGCAATAGGCGCTGCGCACGTAGGCGCGACCACTCGCGCCGCGGTACACGAGCACCCGACCGTCCATGAAGTCGGTGCTCTTCGCCTCACCGGCGCCGAGATCGGCGGACATCATGACCGGATACCAGTTCTGGTCGTAGCCGCCGACACCCTGGGGCGCAATTTCCAAGCCTGGACGGATGTATTCGATTGCCGTCATGTCATTCATGGGCCTCGTCCTCGCCGATGGTGCGCTACGTTGTGACGCCCCGGCGCGCGCGCTACACACCGGTGCGATTGCCCCTCGGGTTCCGCGCACGCAGGCGCCGGTACCGTTGCGACTGCCGATCCGCGCAGGAGTGCGCCAGGGCTAATTGTAGGACGATTATATACGAAACAGTTGTCTGAGCTAGCTCGGCCTGCGGGCGGGGCGTCTGCCCGCGGGGACCGGACCCCGGCACGGATCGGCGCGCCACACGGCGGATACCGTGGCGCCGGACGGCGCCCGTACGCTCGCCTGCGAATCAGGGATCCGGTGGCAGGCGGTCGAGGATTGGGCAGGTAGCCGTGGGCGTGCAGCATTTCCCCGCCCATGCGTACGATGCCGGGCTCGGCCTCGATACCGAGCCCGGAGACGATGCGGTTACACATGTTCGCGAGCGCGATCACGCAGGCCACGTGCACCAGCGCGGTTTCGTCCCGACCCGCGACAGGCACGGCGTCGACGTCGGCGCGGCGGATACCGCCGGGCCGCTCGGTGAGGGCCCGTGCATGGTCGAGCACCGGCCGCATGGGCGCTACGACCTCATCTGCGCCGCGGCCGGCGAGCAGCGTGTCGACCAGCGCCGGTGACGCCCCGTAACGTTCGACGACGATGCTGTGCGACGCCAGGCAGAAATCGCAGCCGTTGAGCGCCGACACGTACGTAAACACGAATTCACGCTGCAGCGGCGGCAACGGCGACGGGCCGCGCATGACCTGCTCGGTGTATTCGATGAGCGGGCGCGACAGCCCGGGATGGTGTTCGGAGAGCCTGGCTCGGCCCGGATCCAGCCGCAGACCGGGCCTACGATCCAGACGTCGGGCACGGCTGGCGTCGCCGGCATGGCCACCGTTCCCGCAGCCGGGCCCGCGCTACCGGCGAACGTACAGGACCCGCCGGTACCCATCCATCCGCATCTGGCGGTCGCGCCGATCCGCAGCTGCTACGGCCGTCGATTCCGATCCGGCGCCCGTCTTCCTGCACTAGTATGCAGCGAACGCGGTACGTGACCGGCATCGGGCCGGAACCTGCGGGTCGTGGCGAGGCGAGCGTCGCGCGGCGCAGCCGGCATACGATAGCCTTTGCGAGAGAACAGGGGGTGCTCGCACCCCCGCGGGAGATGACGATGTCCTGGAACGAAACCATAACCGGTGCACGCAGCGGCGAGGTCGACGCCTGCGGCGTGCGTACACGCTATTACACCGCGGGTGACGACGGCCCGATCGCCGTCCTCGTGCACGGTGGCGGCGCCGGCGCCGACAGCGTCGGCAACTGGCGCGGCGTGCTGGCGCTGCTCGCTCAGAACCTGCGCGTGTACGCCATCGACATGGTCGGTTTCGGCCGCAGCAGCAAACCCGATCCCGCGGCGTGCCCGTACACCCAGCAGCGGCGCGTCGAGCACGTCATCGCGACCATCGAAGCGCTCGGGCTCGAGCGCGTCAACCTGGTCGGCAACTCCATGGGCGGCATGACATCGATGGGCGTCGCGATCGAACGGCCGGACCTCGTCGATCGCGTCGTACTCGTGGGCAGCGCCGGGATCCGCACGCCGATGAACGAGGAGCTCGAGTCCATCCTGAACTACGATTTCAGTATCGACGGCATGCGCCGCATGGTCCGGGGCCTGACGTATCCCGATTTCAACGTCGACATGGACCTGATCGAGTACCGCTACGCACGCTCGATCGAGCCCGACAGCCGGACCGCCTATCACGCCATCATGGCCTGGATCGGTGACCGGGGTGGTCTGTACTACCCGCAGGACTACATCGCCCGGCTCGGGCGACCGGCGCTCGTCGTTCAGGGCAAGCTCGACCGCGTCGTGCCGCTGTCGTCAGCCTACCGCTTGCTCGAGCTCATCGACGATTCGTGGGGCTACATCCTCCCGCGCTGCGGTCACTGGCCCATGATCGAGCAAACGCGCGAGTTCGCGCGCGCGACCCTCGACTTCCTGCTCCCCTGAAAACCGGGGTCAGAGTCGAATTCTCGTCCCGATTGCCAATAGCAGGTTCCGGGATCAAACGCCTACCGTCTGTCACGGTAAAAATTCGACTCTGACCCCGGTTTTCAGGGGCTTCAGCGGATGGTGAAGCCGCCGTCCAGCACGAGATCGACGCCGGTGGCGAAGGCGGCGGCGTCGCTCGCGAGGTAGACCACGCCGGCGGCAATTTCCTCGGCCGTCGCCAGCCGCCCCATGGGATGCAGGCGACCGATGGCGGCGAGACCGTCGTCGAGGGCGACGCCCTGCTCGCTCAGGAAACGTTCGAGCGCCGGCGTGCGCACGAAGCCCGGACTGACGCAGTTGACGCGGATGCCGTAACCGGCTTCCGCGCAATGCAGCGCGGCGGAACGCGTGAGATGGCGCAGACCCGCTTTCGACGCGCAGTACGCAGTCTGTCCGCCGTCGGCGACCACACCCATGACCGAGCCGATATTGATGATGGCACCACCGTGCCCCGCCGTGCGCATGGCCTCGATGGCGTACTTGATGCCGAGGAATGCGCCATGAAGGTTGACGGCGACGACGTCGCACCATTCCGCGTAGCTCGTCTCCTCGATATTCTTCGGTAACGGCCGCTCGGCGTTGTTGACCAGCACGTCGAGACGGCCGTGACCGACCAGCGTCGACTCCATGACCCGGCGCCAGTCGTCCTCGACCGTGACGTCGAGGCGGACGAACTCGGCGCGCGCTTCGACCTTGGCGAGCGCATCGAGCACGTCTTCCTCGTGCCCGCTTTCGTGATGGGTGACGACCAGGGCCGCACCCTCGCGCGCCAGTGCCAGCGCGCTTGCCGCCCCGATGCCCGCCACCGCACCGGTCACCAGGGCTACTTTACCGGTAAGCTTGTCCACGCCGGTCTCTGTGCCCCCTGGGTGCCGGCGATGTCCGCCTGCACTGCGCTCAGCACGTAGTCATCCCAGCCATCGAGCGCACCGGTCTGAATGTAGCGTGCCTCGGTATCGATGAGCTCCCGGCCGGCGAGCTCCGCCTCGTACAGCGCGCGATCCAGATCGCGCGGCGCGAGACAGTCGCCGATGCGATGCACCTTCGCGACCCGGGCGCTCAATTCGCCGTACAGCGGTGCATGTGCCGTCGCGCCGCAGGCGAGCACGTAGGTGTTGATGCCGCGCAGCCGCTGCTCCTGACCCGTATACAGATTGTAAATGACGGCGGTCGCGCCCTCGAGCGCGCGCACCCAGGAGTTGGCAAGCACTTCCAGTCCCTTGCCGAACACGTCTGCGTACAGCAGTGCCTGTTCCAGCGTCTGGCCGGTAAACGGGGCAAACTGGGGAAAACGCGTGATCACCCGTACCTTGTGGCCGCGCTCGAGCAGAAACTGAATCGTGCCGGCGGCGTAACGCGTGCCGTCGTCGTCCAGCACGAGCACGCTCTTGCCGGCCTTGCGCGGCGACTTGAGCACGTCCCAGACGGTAACGACGTTATTCTGCCCGACCCCGGGCAGCACCGGCACGAACGGTGCGGCGACCGAGTAGCCGTCGCGCCGCGGCACGGCACCGGTCGCGAGCACCACGCCGTCGGGCTTGTCGGCGAGAATCGCAGCGGCAGTGGCGAGCGTGCCCAGACGCACCCGCACCTTGCAGCGCTTGAGCTTGGCAGCGAGATCGGCGACCAGCGGTTCGAACGAACGGCGCCGCGGCTGCTTCAGCAGCAGGTTCACCTGGCCGCCCAGCCGGGCCGCTGCCTCGTAGAGCGTGACCTTGTGGCCGCGCGCGGCGAGCAAGCAGGCGGCACGCATCCCGGCCGGACCACCGCCGACCACCACCCAACGGCCGGGACGGTCCGACGGAACGAGTGTATCGCTGCCGAATACTTCCTCCCGACCGGCGGCCGGATTCACGGTGCAAGCGATGGGCGCGGCGCGGTACAGGCGGCTGATGCAACCCTGGTTGCACCGGATGCAGTGGGTGATGTGAGCACTCCTGCGCTCCTTGATCTTGCGCGCGAATGCGGGATCGGCGAGCAGGGCGCGCGTCATGGCTACGGCGTCGGCCTTACCCGTGGCGACGATCCGCGCCGCCATCTGCGCCTGCACGATCGCGCCGGAGACGATGACGGGCACCTTGATCGACGCTTTCACGCGCGCGGCCGCCGTCACCAGCCAGCCTTCCGGCAGATCTGCCGGCGGCACTTCATACGCATAGCTGTGACAGGTACCGCCGGCGAGCGCGACGTAGTCGACCAGGCCGGTTGCGACAAAACGTTGCGCGACCTCGGCCGCTTCCGCGGCGCCATCCCCGCCGGGCACCTGTTCGTCCGCGCACAGACGGATACCGACGGCGAAGTCACGTCCCACCCGGGCGCGTACACGCTGCAGCACCTCGAGCGGAAACCGCATCCGATTCTCGAGGCTGCCGCCGTACTCGTCGGTGCGCTGATTGTAGATGCGCGAAAGAAATTGGTGCAGCAGGTGACCGTTGGCCATGTGTATCTCGGTGCCGTCGAATCCGGACTCACGCGCGACGGCCGCGGCATCGGCCCAGCCGGAAGCCAGATCCTCGAGATCGTCGGCGTCCATGGGTTTCGGGGTCTCGCCCCAGACCGGTGATTTCATGTCGCACGAGGACAGCAGGTGGCGGTAGTCGTCGGTGGCGACGGCGCTGGCCTGGGAACCGAAATGATTGTGTTGCACGAAGATCTTCGCGCCACTGCCGTGTACGACGTCGGTGAGGACGCGATCGCGTTTGACGTTCTCGCGCAGGTAACTGAACGCGTAGCCTCGGCAGGGCGCGCCCGAATGCGGATGCACGAGCCGGTTACCGGCGATGATGAGGCCGACGCCACCGCGCGCGATCTCGCGCAGAAAGTACACGTGCCGCTTGCTGATCAGGCCGTCCGGAATGCTGAAAACCTCGGCGGTCGCGGCCATCACCAACCGGTTGGGGATCTCGACCGGTCCGATGCGCAGCGGTTTGAAAAGCGCCTTGTTCGTGCTCATGAATTCACGTTCCTCCGTTGGCGGCGACTGCTCCTGTGCGCGCGGACGCGGATGCACTCGACAGGCGCGGCACCTGCTGCCCGGTCAGACGAACGCGCCGGTGCGCCGGACAACCAGGACCGGGGCACCGTGGCATCGGATCACGCATCGATGCGCAGGCGCGGAACCCGTCGCAGCGCAGTCGCGCCGCCAACCGGCTCACGCGGTCGCGGGAGCAGGCGTGCTGCGCGCCGCCATCGCCACCCGGCGCACGAATCGCCGGCGCCAACGTCCCCATCCCGCGAACGCCCGTCCCGGTAAACGCAGCACATTCGGCAATACCCGGACGCACCGGCATCGCGGCGTTCGTACGGAGCCGGGGTTGCCGAGCATTACACGCGCCTTCGCGCGATCGATCAACCGCACTGCCGCGGCCTGATCCACGGCCGACCGGCACTGCTGCAAGGACTGACGCTCCAACGCGTCAGGCGCAAACCGACAGGACGCCGGCGGTCGTGAGGAAACGGCGGGTGGCCTGCGACCGGCGCGGGCGTGCGCTCTGGCGGGCGTCGACGAACGCAATCCGTGCCGGCCGGCAACCTCGCCGGAGACGGACGCCGGCGCACCGGACGCCTACCGGGACAGCGGCCGGGTCGACGATCGTGACCCGTGCGGCTGTGACGCCCCGCTCGCGGCCCCGCCCATGGCCGGCGGACGGACGGGTGCCGGCGGAGCAAACCCGCGTCGCTCACGGGCAGACAGGTGCCGTGACAGTGGCGTCGGCGCGCTTGCCGAGTGCTTCCCGCACCGTGTCCGGCTACGCCGGCGCCCGGGCGCGGTTCGTATACAGTCGCGCCCCTGCGCGCTACCATTTCCGACCCGCCACCGCGGGCCGTTCACGCGGATGGACCGCGGGCGCGGGACCGCAGACCGGGAACAGACACTGGAGAGGACCGTATGAGCAAGCGCATCAAGATGATTTTTCCGGTGCCGATGACCGAGCACACCCGGGAAATGGTCGAGTCGCAGGTGCCGCCGGAATTGATCCGGCCGGGTTTCGAGGTTCAGTTCGTCGGTTCGAAGCGGCTGATGTCGCTCGCCAACAGCTATTACGACCTGTCCGTCATGGAGATGATCGTGCTCGAGGCGGGGATGCAGGCGGAGGCGGAAGGGTTCGACGCCGTGTGCATCAACACGGTCAGCGACTCGGCGCTGTACTCGCTGCGCTCGCGCCTCACCATCCCGGTGATCTCCCCCGGGCAGAGCGCTTTTCACGTCGCCTGCATGCTGGGGCACAAGTTCTCCATCGTCACCATGTGGGACGAATGGAAACCGATGTACCGCAAGACGCTGCGCGACTACGGCCTCGAACAGCGGCTCGCCTCGGTGCGCGCGATCAACGTCCGGCCGGACGTGCAGGAACTGCTTGCCGGCAAGGAGGAAATCGTGTTCGGCAAGCTCGAGACGGCTGCCCGCCAGGCCATCGAGGAAGATGGCGCCGACGTCATCGTGCTCGGCTCGACGACCATGCACCAATCCCACCGCTTTCTCGTCGAACATCTGCCCGTACCGGTCATCAATCCGGGCGTTCTTGCCTACAAGCTCTGCGAACTGTTTCTCGACCTCGGCCTGACCCACTCCAAGCACGCGTTCCCGGCGCCGGAGCGACTCCAGGACGAGTTGTTGTTCCCGGCGGTCTGAGCCCGGCACCGGTGAGCCAGCGCGTATGAGCATCGCCAGCATTCCCGAGGTGCTCGAAGAGCTGCGCCAGGGCCGCATGATCATTCTCGTAGACGATCCCGATCGCGAAAACGAGGGCGATCTGGCCATGCTCGCCGAGCACGTGACCCCGCAAGCCATCAACTTCATGGCGACCGAGGGCTGCGGCCTCATCTGTCTGGCCATGAACGCGGCCGACTGTGATCGCCTGCAGCTTTATCCGCAGGCCAACCGCAACACCAACCCGCTGTCCACGGCGTTCACCGTCTCCATCGATGCGGTCCGATCCGACACCCGCGCCATCAGTGCAGCGGGCCGGGCGCACACCATTCGCCTCGCCTGCGATCCGGGAGCCACGGCGGACGACTTCCGCCGGCCCGGCCACGTCTTCCCGCTGCGCGCCCGCGAAGGCGGTGTGCTCGTGCGCGAAGGGCAGACCGAGGGCATCGTCGATCTCGCCCGCCTGGCCGGCGGTCGTGCGGCCGGCGTGATCTGCGAAATCATGAACGAGGACGGCACGATGGCACGCATGCCGCAGCTCGAGGAGTTCTCGCACAAGCACGGCCTCAAGATCGCGACCATCGAGAGCCTGATCGCCTACCGGCGTCGCAACGAGCTGCTCATTGAGCCGATCGAGACCGATGTGCCGATGCCGACCACCTTCGGCGAATTCAGAGCGCACCTGTTCCGCTCCAAAATCGACGACAAGGAACACGTGGCGCTGACGATCGGCATGCCGGAGCCCGACGTGTACGGGCGGCGGCCGGCGCTGGAGGACGTGGCCTACGTACGCGTGCACTCCGAGTGCCTGACCGGCGACGTGTTCCACTCCATGCGCTGCGACTGCGGGCTGCAGCTCGACAAGGCGCTCGCCATCCTCGGCACCAAGACGCACGGGGTACTGGTGTACATGCGCCAGGAAGGTCGCGGGATCGGCCTGGCGAACAAACTGCGCGCTTACCGGCTGCAGGACGAGGGCCTGGACACCGTCGAGGCGAACCAGGCGCTCGGATTTCCGCCCGACCTGCGCGAATACGGCATCGGTGCCCAGATCCTGCACAACCTCGGCGTGCGGCGCATGACGCTGCTCACCAACAATCCGAAAAAGATGCACGGTCTGGCAGGTTACGGCCTCGAGCTGGTCGGCCAGGAACCGCTGGAAACGTCTCCGAACGCCGCCAACATCCGCTATCTGCGCGCCAAGCGGGACAAGCTCGGCCACACCTTCAGCGACATCGACGCCCACCTCGACGAACCCGGCGGTACCGACTGACGGCTCAGGTCATTTTGTATACAATACCCTGAGCTCCCGGCGCTGGAACCGGGGTCAGAGTCGAATTTCGGGCTCGCGCCGTCAAACTGGATATTCGACTCGACCACATTGCCGAGGCACAGGAAAATGGCCGTTGTGACCGTCATCTACCACAGCCAGTACCGGGGCGCGACCGAGGCATTGGCGCGGGCGGTGGCGGACGGCGCGGCCTCGGTCCCGGATACGGACGTCGCGCAGGTGCGCGTCGAGGACGCCGATAGCCACTGGGAACGCCTGCACGATTCCGATGCCATCGTGTTCGGCACGCCGACCTATATCGGTGGCGTGTCCGCCCGCTTCAAGGAGTTCATCGAGAAGCTCGCAGGCGAGGTATGGCTCAAGCGCCTGTGGCTGAACAAAATCGCGGCCGGCTTCACCGTCTCGGCGGGACGCAGCGGCGACAAGCTCGCCAGTCTGCAGCAGCTCACCATCTTCGCCGCGCAACTGGGGATGATCTGGGTGCCCGTGCGCATCACGGGCGGCAACTACTCGTCCCGGGGCAGCGAGGACGATCTCAATCGCATGGCCGGGTACCTGGGTGTCATGGCGCAGGCGAACATCGACGAGCCGTCCGACCTGGCCCCACCCCCCAGCGACATACGCACCGCGCAGATGCACGGCCATCACGTCGCGAGCGTCACCCGCCAGTACGCCTGCGGCCGGCGCACACTGCCGGTCGATTACGATCAGTGGGCGCTGACCACTGCCCGCACCACGGCGCCGCAACCTGCGAGTCTGTACGATCTCGTTCCGAAACCGGGCAGCTGAACGCCCGAAAACCGGCGAAAACCGGGGTCAGAGTCGAATTTCCCCCGCCCGCCGCCGGGACGGGCGTCGATGACGAACCCGAAAAATCGACTCTGACCCCGGTTTCGGGGGGGGTTACGCCAACTGCGGGCGCACGGGGCAGATCGGCTCCCGGGTTACGAGATCGAAGGCGAAAATGAATTTCGCCATGCCGGTGAGGACCGCGCAGACGAAACCCATCTCCACGAGCTGGCGATCGTCGTAATAACGGCGCAAGCGTGCGTACAGGTCCCGGTTCAGGCCCCCTTCGGTGTTCTGCAGCATCATCTGCGCGGCGAGTTCGATGACGGCGAGGTCACGCTCGTTGAAGTGTTCCGGGCCCGGCTCCAGCAGATTGTCGATCTGGGCCTGGGTGATGCCCGCCTCGAGCGCGTCGACAGTGTTGAAGTTATTGCAGAAATAGCAGCCATGCTGCTTGGACAGCTTCAGCCGCAGCAGCTCCTTGGTCCGCACGTCGACGGTCATGGCCGGATTGGCGTTGTAGAAGATCTGCTGGTAGAAGCCTTCGAAATACCACTCGAGCATGGCCGGATGGTTGGCGAAGACCTCGATGATCGTCGCCTCTCCGGTGCGCTGCATGCCGAGGTCCCACAGTGCCTGCAGGGGGCCCGGCAACTCGTCGCGGGGTATACGATTCAGGTGCGGCTCGGGCATGTTGCCTCCTTCTCCGGCGGTTTGAACCGGACCGGCGGTGCGCACCGGTCACCCCGCCAGCCGAGGGGACGATGGAAAGCTGCCGGATGGTCCAGTATTGTATACAATGTATCGGGAACAGGGGGCGGGAGCAAACCACCACATGAAAGCCATCGACATCGTCTGCAACCTGTTCACGGAGCAGGAAATACGGGAAGGACGCACCGGCCTGGACGAATCCTTCCTCGACCAGGTGCGCTTCCCGGCAGCACTGCGCGGCGGCGTCTCCGTCGCCGACTATCTCACGAAGATGGACGCCGCCGGGGTCGAGCATTCGCTGCTCATCGCCGTACGCGCGGGCGATCTGCGCGTGCGCGGTTCGTTCGAGATCACCTACGAGCGCGTGCACGAGGTCTGTGCCGCGCACCCGCGGCGCTTCTCCGGTCTGGCCGGCGTCGACCCGACCCGCGGCATGCAGGGGCTGCGCGACCTGGAACAGGCCGTGCGCGAATACGGTTTCGTCGGCGCACACCTGTACCCGCACTGGTTCGAGCTCGCGCCGGATCACGCGAAGTACTACCCCTACTACGCCAAGTGCTGCGAACTCGACGTTCCGATCATGATGCAGGTGGGGCAGAACCTCATATACCAGCGCGATCGGCGCCTGCCGAGTGTCGGCCGGCCGATCTGCCTCGACCGCGTCGCAATCGATTTCCCCGAACTCAAGCTCATCGGCATCCACATCGGCGTGCCTTGGACCGAGGAGATGATCGCGATGGCGTGGAAACACGCGAACGTGTACATCGGCGCCGACGCCTACGCGCCGCGCTACTGGCCGGCGCCACTGGTGCACTACATGAACACCTACGGCCGCGACAAGGTCCTGTTCGGAACCGACTGGCCGGTGGTCGACCCGGAACGCGCGATGCAGGAGATCGACGCGCTCGATCTGCGCCCCGAATCCCGTGCCCGGCTGCTGCGCGACAACGCGCTGAAGCTGTTCCGGCTGCCGGCGAGCGCAAGGGACGGCGCATGAGCGCACCGGATCGCCCGGCTCACGCGCATACCGTCGCCTCGCTACCGCTCACGATTGGCGCCGGCCTGCGCACGGCCGTGCGCCGTCATCCGGACAAGGTGGCGCTGAGTCTCGGTCCGCGCGAGCTGCGCTACGGTGCGCTTGGCGAGCGTATCAACCGCGTCGCCAACGCCGCTGGCGCCATGGGTCTGGCTCCGGGCGCGCACGTGGTCCTGATCGCGCCGAACTGCATCGAGTACCTCGAGCTCGTCGCCGGGCTCGCGGATGCCGGGCTCGCCGCCGTGACCGCGAATCCCCATCTCACGATGCCCGAGCTCGCGGCGATCTGTGACGATGCGCAGGCGCAGGCGATTATCTGTCACGACAGCCTCGAGGAACAGGTGCGGGCGATCAATGCGGTGCCGGCGGAGCGCATCGTGACCATCGGCCGCGATTACGAAGCGTGGCGCGATCGCGGCAGCAGCGACCCTGCGGGACCGGTGATCGACGAGCACGCGACCTTCGCGATTTCCTACACCTCCGGCACGACCGGGCGCCCCAAGGGGGTGCTGCTTTCGCACCGCTCGCGGGTGCTGACCTTCTTCGCCATGGCCGTCGAGTACGGCTGCTACGGCCCGGACGACCTCACGCTGGCGCTGGCGCCGATGTATCACGGCGCGGGCTTCGCGTTCGCATGCGCACCGCTGTATTTCGGGGGTACGACGCGGATCCTCGCGAAATTCGATCCGGAGCGCACGCTGCACGAGCTCCAGGACAGCGCGGCCACCAGCGTGTTCATGGTGCCGACGCATTTCCATGCATTGTTCGCCCTGCCCGAGGCGGTACGCGCGGCACATCGCTACCCGGCGCTGAAGACCATCATCTCCAACGCCGCACCTCTCGCGCAACCCATGAAAGAGCGCATCGTCGATTACTTCGGCGAGGGGCTGTTGTTCGAAGCCTACGGCTCGACCGAGGGTGGCATCGTGAGCAATCTGCGGCCGGTGGATCAGCTGCGCAAGCTGCAGTGCGTCGGCCTGCCGTTCCCGTGCACCGAGATCCGCATCCTCGGCGAGGACGGCGCGCCGGTCGCGCCGGGAACACCGGGCGAAGTCTGGTCGCGCTCCGCGTACCTGTTCAACGGCTACTGGCGTCAGCCCGAAGCGACCGCCGAGGCGACGCGCGACGGCTGGCTGTCGGTCGGCGACCTCGGCCGCCTCGATTCCGAGGGTTATCTGTATATCGAGGGCCGCAAAAAGGACATGATCATCAGCGGCGGCATCAATGTATACCCGCGCGAGATCGAGGAGCTGCTGCAGACGCATCCGGCCGTCCACGAGGCGGCCGTGGTCGGCATCGCCGATCCGCAATGGGGCGAGGCGGTGGTCGCCTGCATCGTGCGCCGGCCCGATGCGAGCGTGGACGGCGCCGAGCTCGAGCGACTTTGCCGAGAACGGCTGGCAAAATTCAAGGTACCGAAATCATTCCGGTTTGTCGACGAGATCCCTCGCAATCCTTCCGGCAAGGTCGTCAAACGGATGTTGCGCGAGGGGCTCGAGAACCAGACCGGCGGCTGAGCGCCGCCACCGCGGGGTGTCCTCATGAGCAGGCGGATCAAACTCGCTGCCGCGCACTACGCGCCCGTGCTCATGGACGTGGCCGCCACGATCGCGAAAGCCTGCGCAATCGTCGAGCAGGCCGCGCAGGCCGGCGCGTCTCTGGTCGTGTTTCCGGAAGTGTTCGTGCCGGGTTTTCCGTACTGGATCAACTGCTACCCGCCCATCGTCCAGGCCGGAATCAACCGGCGCTATCAGGACGCGTCGGTCGAGATCCCCGGTCCGGAGATCGCCGCCGTGCAGGCCGCGGCGCGGCAGGCCGGAGTCGCCGTCGTGCTGGGTGTCAGCGAACGCACGGTCGCCGGGCGCACCTGCTACAACTCCTGCGTCGTCATCGACACCGACGGCCGCCTGGCCGGCGTGCACCGCAAACTGCAGCCCACCTACGCCGAGCGCATGCTCTGGGGACAGGGCGACGGCTCCACGCTCAAGGTGTTCGCAACGGGAGTCGGTCGCGTCGGCACGCTGGCGTGCTGGGAACACACCATGAATCTCGCGCGCCACGCGCTGGTGCTCCAGGGTGCCGAAATCCACGCCGCCCTGTGGCCATCCCTGTCCACGCTGGCGGGCTTCAGCACGATCGTCGACAGCCAGATCGAGGCGATGATGAAGAATCACGCGCTCACCGGCCAGTGTTTCGTCGTCGCCGCATCGAGCCCGGTCAGCGCGCAGATGCTCGAGCTCATGGAGCGCGAGCTGGGACCACAGCAGTTCATGACCGCCGGTGGCGGCTGGTCGGCCATCATCCACCCGTTCACGGCCTACTGCGCCGGTCCGCATACGGGGGCGCACGAGCAGCTCCTCACCGCCGAGGTCGACCTCGACGAGATCAAGGACGTGAAAATGTGGGTCGACAGCGCCGGTCACTATGCGCGCCCGGAAGTGCTGCAGCTCGTGCTCGACGTCACCCCCAGACACGCGCTGGTGCGCACCGGTCCCGACACGGTGCAGCCGCCAGCGGCCGCCGGCGGCGACGAGGCAGGCGACGACTGAAAGCCCCCGGCAGGCGTGCCGGTCGTGGCGGATCGCAACTGGCGCACGGCGGCCGAGCAGGCCGCGCCACCACGCACGCGCATGCCACGCCCGATCGCGAGCAGCCCGCCCGACGTACACCCGCACCGCCGGATCGCACTCCCCCAACGGCCAAGTTGGCAAGGTAATATCGATCAAGCTCCTGACACCGCAGTCGCCGTGCCTACCTTCCCCGATCACCAGGTCCATGGGCTGCGCGCCGCGGATCACGGCCACGCCCCGCAGGCTGTCGAAGTGCATGTTGTGCTCGCATTCCGGTCGCTCGGCACCGATGCGGATCCGGCCGTTCGCGATGAAATCGATCGGGCAACTCCGTGGCGCAACCACGGGGGTCAAACTTCGGGCAGGCGCCTGGAAAGCTGCTCCATCGTCAGCAACTCGCGCTTTGCGTCGTCGAGGTAGGGCACACCGATGCCGTACTCCTCCCAGCGCGCGGCAATCCGGCGCTCCAGTTCCACGGGAATCTTCGAGATCGGCGGGAAGCGCCGGCCGCCGTCCTCCTCGTTCGGCTCGAGTTCCCAGCTGCGGGTGGCGTCGATCAGCAGGCGCGTCCACTTGCCGGTGCCGTACTTGCGCACGTTGCGCTGCTCCGCCGGCGTCGAGGGATCGAGCGGCGAGCCGTAGGTCGGCCCGAAGCTGACGATGCCGCCCTCGCCGGCGTTCACGCGATAGGCGATCGCCCACTCGAGGTGCTCGGGATCGCGGATGTCGATGTCCTCCTCGACCACGACGACGTGCTTGAAAGCAAACTGGGCGATGCTCCAGGCCCACAGCGCCGAGGCCACCTGCTGGGCGTGACCCCGGTAGTTCTTGTGGATCTGGACGATCACGTGCGTGCCCGAGGTGACCGGCGGGATCCACACGTCGGTGACCCCGGTCACGCCCAGGTCCTCCATCAGATTCCAGGCGATCGCCGACCAGCTGTGCGCGAAGGTGGCGACGTCCTCGCTCGGGAAGCCCGGCCGGCAGCCCTCCAGGCCGCCGCGCATGATCGGCTCGTCGCGCCACGTCAGGCAGGTCGGGCGGAACACCGGCTTGGGCGAGGGCCGCCCACCGGCGTAGCCCGGGTACTCGGAGAACGGCCCCTCCGGCTCGAAGCTCGCGGGGTCCGGATCGACGTAGCCTTCCAGGACGATCTCCGCCGAAGCGGGCACCTCCAGATCCACCGTCTCGCAGCGCACGAGCTGCACCGGCTGGCCCAGCAGGGCGCCCATCATGTCCCACTCGCACACCGTGCGCTGGAAGCAGCTCGCGGCGCAGAACGGCAGCACGTCGTGCCAGCCGTACACGATCGCCACCGGCATCGGCTCGGGCTTCATGCCGTACTTCAGGAAATGCTGGCCCCAGCCCTGGGTGCGGATCAGCAGCTTGCCGATCGTGTCCCGAGCGAGGATTTGCCCGCGGTAGACTCCGACGTTACGCACTTCGGTGTCCGGATCCTTGGTCACGACGCCGGCGAAGGTGTCGATGTAGCGCCCCGCGTCCAAATGGTGCCAGCGCGGCACCGGGAACTCGTAGAGATCGATGGCGTCGCCGGTCAGCTTGTGCTGTTTGACCAGGCCGCCGTCGACCAGCTGCGGCGGGATCGGCTTGCGGTATGTGTCCTTCAGGTGTCGCACCAGCGCCTTGCTCGGCGTGTCCGGCGCCAGGCCGAGCAGCAGCGCCACCTGTGCGCGGGTCCCCAGCCCGCAGGTGAACAGGCGCCGGAACCGGCCCTGCTCGTAGTCCTTGATGCGCTCGAACAGCAGTCCCGGCCCGCCCTGGCTCAGGTTGACCCGGGCGATGGCGCCGATCTCCAGATCCCATTCGACCGGCGCGCGCACGTGCCGGAGCTGGCCCGCGGCCGCGAGCGTGTCCAGCCAGCTGCGCAGGCTGGGCTCCGCGGCCGCCGCGTTCAAGGGCCCGGTTGCCACCGGCTCGCCATCTTCGCGCCGTCCCGAACCCGCGCCCTGCGACAGGTGAGGGTTGCGCCCCCGTTGCGGACCGCCGCCGTCGCTCATCGGTGCTGCTCGAGCCGCTGCAGGTCGCGATCGACGAAGTCGTGCAACTCCTCGATCAGCTCGCGGTAATAGGCGTTGTCGGCCCGGTAGGCGGCCGCGACGCGCTGCGCCAGGCGCTGCACGTGGCGCTGCAGGAAATCCCTCTGCGCCCGGCGCAGATCGGCGACGGGCTCCCCCCGCTCCTGCGCGCGCTGCTCCAGGTGTGTGAGGAAATGCATGAATTCCAGCTCCACCGTCAGGTGATCGGGCAGCTCCGCATCCTCGTTGCGGCGCAGCCCGAAGTGCCCGTAGAAGCGCACCAAGTCCTCGTGCACGGCATCGCGCGCGGCGCTGCTGTGGGCGCTCTCGCGCAGGGAGCAGGCCCGCTCGCTCACCGCCGGCTCGAACGCCTGCAGGTAGTCACTGCCGATGGGACCCGCATCCGCCTCGCGCCCACCCGAGCCAGCGGCCCCCGGATAGCGGAACAGTTCGGCGAGCCGTCGGTACGCAGCCGAGCGCAGGGCCGCCTGCCCGCCCGCAGCCGTCACGCGGCACCTGCCCGCTCGACGCGCTCGACCTCGATGCGCGTGTCGCGATCGAAGAACGACGGCTGTCCCCAGGCATAGCAGGGCTGCAGGTGCGGATGCCCGCCGGCCAGCTCGACCGGGTTCAGCGGCGAGGGGGTCACATGGCGGTAGCTTCCCATGCGAAACTGGTAGTTCTCCCAGGCGTGGTAGATCAGGGTCTGCGCCGGGCGCAGCGCCGGCGCCACCTTGATCCGCGCCTCGAATCCGCCGCAGTCATTGTACACGCGCGCCCAGTCGCCGTCGGCCAGGCCACGCTCGGCGGCATCGCCCGGGCTCATGAGCAGGAAAGGTTCGGGCCGTGACAAGCGCATCATCAGCGGACTATCGCGCCAGCTCGCGTGGATGCTCTCGCGCGGGTGCCCCGCGGTCAGCATCAGCGGGTACCTGCCACCGATGGTCGGCGGCTCCTTGTGCCGCGGCAACACCTCGTCCAGCTCCATGTACAGGGGGTGATCCAGGCAGAACTGGATGCGCCGCGTGGCTGTCGGCCACGGCACCTTGTCGCGCACGTGAAAGGTGTAAGGCGTGATCGAGTCGTCCGGCGGTATCTCGGTCATGTTGCCGAGCACCATGTAGTGCTCGCCCATCGAATCGTAGCGGGCGAAGCCCTTTTCCTTCAGCTCCTCCCAGCTCACGTTCTTCAGGTTGGTCGACAACTCGACCAGCTTGCGCATCACCTTCTCGTCGTCGCGCTCGGTGAACTCGCCGTTCATGGTGAAGTCGTCGTACAGCCGGTCCAGGTGCACCTGCTCGCCGTAGCGGTTGGTGATGGTGCCTATGCCCCGCTCCCTGGCGCGCGATTGCACGTGCTTGGCAAGCAGGGCGATGATGCCCCAGTCAGGCAGCGACTCCCCCAGCGGCGGCACCGCCGCCGTGCTCATCGTATAGTAGGGCGAGAGCGTGGTGACCCACTTGTGCGAGGTGCGCTCGTACCAGCCTGCCGCCGGCAGCACGTAGTCGGCGAACCGCGCCGTGGAGTTCATGCGCCAGTCCATCACCACCGACAGCGCCAGTTCGGGCCACAGCGTCTCCATCACCCGCTGCGTGCCGCGGATCCGGCGCAGCGCGTTCGAGGTGAGCGAGAACATGATGCGCGGCGGCCGCCCGGGCTCGGGGATGAGCGGCTGCCAGCCCTTGGCGAGCGCCTCGTCCACGTAGGCCTGGATGCTGCGCTTGAGGAACGGATCCCACTCCTCCCGCGCCAGGTCGATGATGCCGCCGTGCACCTGCCAGAACAGCGCCGCGCAGGTAATCATGGGCAGGCCGTTGCCCGGCCTGAAGCCCATCCGGGTGATGTCGTAGAGCGCCGTCTCGCGGGTGCCGCCGGCCGCCATCTTCTCCTCGACCAGCCCGCGCAGCCGCTGCTCCACCTGCGGCCAGCCGTTGGCATCGGGGATGACGGCGAAGCGGTCCGGGCCGTCGATGGTCAGGAACGGAAACGCCGCGTAGCCCGCGCCCTTGCGGCCGAAGTTGCCGGTCAGCGCGAACAGCAGGATGAGGGAGCGCTCGGAGAGGTTGCCGTGATAGTACTTGTTCAGGTTGCTCGTGGTGAGGTTGCACATCGCCTTCGCAGCGGCGATCTCGCTCGCCAGGCGCCGGATCACCGTCGGGTGGGTGCCGCACATCGCCTCCGCGTGCTCCGGGGTATAGGGAGCCAGGCGTTCGCGCAGCAGCGAATAGACGCTGCGCACTTCGACCTCGGTGCCGTCGGCCAGGCGCACCTGCTCGCGCACCTCCAGCTCCGGCTCGAGACCGTCGAGTTCCAGGCTGGCGAACGGGGCGGCGACCAAGCGCCCGCCAGCGGCGTCCCTGAGCACGTGCCGCGCGTGTCCGCCGCCCACTCGCAGGTCGGCCTCGCTGAGGAAATGCCCGGTGTCCGTGCGTACCAGCAGGGGCAGATCGGTCTGCTCGCTGACGAAACGCCGGTCGATCTTCCCCTCCTCGATCAGCAGGCGGGCGACGGCCAGCGCCAGGGCGGCGTCGGTGCCGGGCGCCACGGGCACCCACAGGTCCGCCTTGGTGGCCGAGGCGTTGAAGTCCGGCGCGATGACGATGATCCTGCTGCCGTTGTACCGCGCCTCGGTGAGGAAGTGGGCCTGGGGGATCTGGGTGTAGATCGGATTGCAGCCCCAGACCAGAATCAGGTCCGAGTAGAACCAGTCGTCGGCCGAGTGGTCGCCCACCATCTTGCCGAAGGTCTCGGCGGCCCCGCGGTGGCCGTCGCCGATCTCGGTGTTCATGTCGAGTGTGATGCCGCGGGTGTACTGCGCGAAACGCGCGATCCCGGCGAAGGTGGTGCCGAAATCGATGTTCGGGCCCAGGTCCCAGATCACCCGGTCGGTGCCCTCTTCGATCACCACGTCCAAGAACTTGTCAGCAATCTCGGACAAGGCCTGGTCCCACGACACACGTTCCCATTTGCCGCCGCCGCGCGGGCCCACCCGCTTCAGCGGGTACTTCAGCCGCGCGGGGTCGTACATGCGGTCGGAGTAGCAGGCGCCCTTGTTGCAGCCGCGCGGGTTGAAGTCCGGCAACTCGGCGTTGACCTGCGGGTACTCCCCCGCCTGTTCCTCCCGGAACACGATGCCGTCCTTGACGAACACGTCCCAGGCGCAGTGCGACTGGTACCAGCAGTTGACGATGTGCGTGCCGCGCACGATCTTGTCCCAGGTCCACTGCGCCCGGTACAGGTCACCCCAGGACACATAGGCCGGTGCCGGCGCGTTGGCCAGCGCCGCGAGTCCGCCTCCCGCCCGCGCGCTGAAGCTCGGCAGGCTGAGCGCCGCGCCCGCAGCACCCACGCCCCACAGGAATCGGCGCCGCCCGAAGTCGATGCTCATTACCGTCCCCCCCGCTTGCGAGCGCCGCTGTCGGCGACGCTGATGCGCACCTCCGCCGGCGCGCCGCTCGGGCGACCGCCGCTCATCGCCGCGTTCGCGCGATCCTCGAGCCGGCGCTCGACATCACGGGGGCTCTTGTCGAACACGCTGAACATGTCCAGCCAGCGCCGGGCGATCAGGAGGTCCATCAACTCGCTCCTGTGGCCCGATCGCGCCCGCTCCCGCTCCCGCACCAGCGTCGCCAGCGCCGCGTTCACGCCGACGCCGAACAGCGACTCCAGGTATTGCGGCGGGACGCGCGGCTCGCCGCTCGGCCGGCCCTCGGCGTCGAAGGCCTCCGCCGAGAACGGCGGCACGTAGAACACGTTGGGCTCGGTCTCGTACTCCGGGTGCAGTGGCAGGGCCACCTTCCACTCGTACACCAGCTTGTGGATCGGCCCCTCGGGGTCGTCCAGGAAACCCAGGAACCGCACCCGTCCGGGGCACTGCCGCGAGCAAGCGGTCGCCACGCCCTGCTCGAGGCGCGGGAAGCAGAACACGCACTTCTGCGAGATCCCACGCACGGTGTTGTAGTAGATCTTCTTGTACGGGCAGGCCTCGGCGCAGAACTGGTAGCCGCGGCAGCGGTCCTCGTTGATCACCACGATGCCGTCCTCACGGCGCTTCTCGATCGCAGCCCGCGGGCAGGCCTCGAGGCAGGCCGGCCGGGTGCAGTGGTTGCAGATCCGCGGCACGTAGAAGTAGTAGCTGTTCGGGTACTCCCCTGCGCCGACGTCCTCGTCCCAGTTCGGGCCCCATTGCGGATCGCCGCCCGTGGGCCGGAGCCACGCCTGCGGATCGCCGCCGTAGAACACCTGCTCGTGGTTGAACTGCCAGGCGACGCCGAACTCCTCCTGTGTGGGCAGGTGGCCGGGCAGCGGCTTGCCGTCGCGGAAGCCCCCGCCCATACCCTCGTAGCCCCTCGGCGTCCCCTGTCCGGGTGTGGTGTTGACGGTGTTCCACCACATGCCTTCCATGCCCTCTTGGCGGGTCCACAGCGTCTTGCAGGCCACCGAGCAGGTCTGGCAGCCGATGCACTTGTTCAGGTCCATCACCATCGCGACCTGACGGTCGCTGGCGTAGTCGCTCGCAGCCATCGCGCCCCCCGTCTCAGGCGTCCAGTGCCATGTCCTTCCAGTTGATCGAGAACGCCTTCAGTCCCGCCCGCTCGGCGTTTGCCCCCTGCCATACCGCGAAGGCGATCTGCGCGGGTCGTCCAGCGGCCAGCGGCGCCACCCCGCCGCCGGCCCCGAGCGGTCGCACCAGCACGACCTGCCAGTGACCGTCCTGCCACAGTGCCTGCGCCGAGCGCCGGAACTCCGGACCCGGTCGCGTGGTCCCGATGCCGGTCGCGACGGTTGAGCGCAGCCCCTCGCACCCGGCAATCCAATGCAGGAAGTGGATGGGCTGCTCGGGATCGCCCATGGTCACCAGGTACGGCTTGCCCCTCACCGGCAGCGCCACCGCCACCGCGTCGCGTTCGTCCTGCGCGGGCGCCTCCCACTCCAGGTGCACGGCGAACTGCTCGCCGTCGTGGACCGCCGAGACCGCGATCCGGGACGAGTGGCCGTAGTCCTCCTGCGCCCACTTCACGCGGATGTACTCGGTCGGCTGCATGCCGATCGGTGCGCGCGTCATCGGCACCGCCAGCGCCGCGCGTGCGTTCCAGGGCCCGCCAACGGGGTCACGGTAGGGTTCGATGGACTGGACGCGGGTGGCCTGCATGGATGAACTCACCTCCCGGATCTGAACCGTTGGCCGCGAGGCGGCCGTCGCGTGGCCTGCGGCCATGTTGATCGTGCGCCGGGGTGAGCGGGAATTCCCCTACAGAAAGTTGGGGTTTCGATCCCGCGCGGGCGGCCACGGATACTGCGTTGCAACAGCCGTCACAGCAGCGACAGCTCCCGCGCACGCGCGACGGCGCCGGTCCGGTTGCGCACGCCGAGCTTGTGGTAGAGCTGGTGCAGGTGCCACTTCACGGTCTGCTCGGAGATGAACAGCCTGCCAGCGATGTCCCGGTTGGTCAGCCCGTCCGCGACCAGCGCCGCCAGCTGGCGCTCGCGGCGCGTCAGCGGCTCGGCCGGCGCTGCGCCGTGCCGCGGCCCGTCGGCCACGCCGTCCGCGGTCGTCGCCCCGGCCGCCTTGCCCAGGGCAGCGGCGAGCGCGTCGGTACCGGGCCGCCTGCGAAGTCGCGTGCCGACGCCGTGGTCGCGCTCGTGCAGCATCTCGGCCAGTGGCAGGCCGGCGTCCAGCAAGGTGCGCACAAAGCCGCCCTCGGCGGCGATGGCGAGCGCGCCTTCGAGGTCGCGCAGGGCGTCCGCGGGTGCACCCTGAGACCACCAAGCCCGACTCCTGCGCAACAGCAGCTCCAGCAGCGAGCGCCTGCGGCCTCTGCGGCGGGCGCGCGCAATCTCGACCCCCAGAACCGCGACAGCGGCCTGCGGGCGTCCCTCTGCAACATCAATTTCGGCGCCCACCAGGCGCGCGATCTCCTGCGTCACCTGGCGTCGATCTGCACGGAACAGCGGCGCCAGCGGATCCAGCAGGCCCTTGCGCACCGCCACCTCCCGTGCCGCGCGCACCTCGCCCCGGCGCAGCTCGAACCGCACCTCCAGCGCCGCCAGTAGCGCCGCCAACCGCGGCAGGTTCGCGGCGCGTGCGCTGTCCTGCCCCAGTCGCACCACGTCGACGGCCTGCGCGGCGTCGCCGGCGAGCCACTGCAACCTCGCCAGCGTCGCGTAGCCCGAATGGGCAACCTCGACGATGCACTCGTCGTCGACGTAGGCGTAGCGATCGCTGAGTAGCCGCCGTGCCTCCGTGGTCCGATCGCGTTCGTAGTACACCTCGGCGAGCAGCACGGACAGCAGCGAGCCCATGTAGGAAAACTCGTTGACGACCCGGTTGTTGAACTCCAGTCCCTCGTGACAGTACTCGATCGCGCGCAGGACGTCCCCGCGCTGAAGCGCCACCATCGCCGCCACGGCATCGGCCCAGGCGACCAGGTAGTCCGCTCCGTGCTGCCTGCCGATCATCGCCGCGCTGAAGGCGGCGCGCTCGCCCAGATCGAATTCGAAGCTGGACAGCGTCGCGTGCGCCAGCAGTACGTTGACGCACAAGACGTCGCTCGGCAGCGCGTCACGATGCTGCTGCAACCACTCGGCTGCCAGGGTCCGCGAGCGCTCGGTGTCGTCGCTGGCGGTGGCGAGCAGGCATGCGTTCAGACGCACGCCGCACCGCAGCTCACGGTCGTCATGGTGCTCGAAGCGGGATTCCAGCTGCTCGATCTGCCCGCGCGCGCCCGGTAGTTGCCGCGCGAAGATCAGCGACCAGGCGTAGGCGAGGCGGATCCGCGGCCACTCGTCCAGCGTCGGCGCGGGCAGCCGGCGCACCCAGTCGAGCAGGGTCCAGTGCTCGCCCCGGCTGCGCACCAACTCGTACGCGAACCGCGCGATCAACCCGGCGGCGCGCTCGTGATCGCCGGCGGCGATGGCGTAGCACACGGCTTCGTGCTCGAAACCGTGCGCGACCGACCACTCGCAGGCGGCCCGCCGGATGATGGCGTCGCGGCCCGGACACTCGGCCGCCAGCCGCGCCCGGAGGAAGTCGGCAAACAGGTGGTGGTAGCGGTACCAGGTGCGGTTGCGGTCCAGCGGCACGAGGAACAGGTTGCGTGCCTCCACTTCCTCGAGCATCTCCTGCGCCTGCGGGATCGCCAGCGCGTGCGCGACCAGATCCGCGTTCATGCGCTCCAGCGGCGCGGTGAACAGCAGGAAGCGGCGGATGGCCTCGCTCTGCGACTTGAGGATCGCCTGGCCAAGGTAGTCGGTGACGTCGCGGTCTGTGCCTGTGAATTCGTCCACGAAGCGCTGCGGGTCGCGCCGCCCCTGTACGGCCAGCGCCGCCAGCTGCAGCCCCGCGATCCAGCCTTCGGTGCGCGAACACAGAGCGGCTACCTGCTCGCGGCTCAGTCCCAGCTTGCGGGCGCCGTTGAGAAACCGATCGACCTCATCCGGTGCAAAACTCAGGTCCTGCGCGGACACGCGCACCTGCTGACCGCGCAGCTTCAGCGAACCCAGCCCGAGCACGGGTTCCTCGCGGCTGGCGACCGCGAATCCGATCCGCGGCAGCGTATGCGCGATCAACCAGTCGATGATGCGGTGCGCGGCCGGGTTGTGCAGCACGTGGAAGTCGTCTAGGAACACGACCAACCGGCGCTCGAGCCGTTCCAGATCGACCGCCAGCGCGGTGAGCAGGAGATCGAAGGCCGCCGTGCTCGGAGCCCCCACCGGCTCGATCCTGGCGCGCAAGTCCAATCCGACGTCGAGCGACTCGAGCGCGGCCACCACGCAGGTCAGCAGACGCGCGGGGTCGTTGTCCTGGTCGTCCAGGCTGAGCCAGGCACACGGCACTGAATCCGCCTCGAGACGATCCACGCATTGCGACATCAGCGTCGACTTGCCGTAGCCCGCCGGGGCGACCGCCACGACCAGCTTGGCCCCGTCACCGAGGCAGTTGGCGACCCCGAGCAGGCGATCCCTGGGGATCAGGGTACCGGACGTCGGCGGCCGGACGAGCTTGGTCCGCGGGACCTGCGCCGCGCCCGCCCCTCGGTTACTGCCTTCGCTCCTGTTCATGCCGGATCCCGGATAGCATCGGGGCGAGCGAAACCAACGGCGACGATGCGACCCGCGGCTGCACCGAACCGGCCCCCTGGAAGCCCACGCCCTCGGGCGTCACGGTGGCCTGGCCCGACACCTGACCGCCGGTTTCCGGCAACCGGCCCCCGAGCTCGCGGAAGCTGAAGCGGCGGCCCGCATCGGTGCGATCCACGAACTGCCCGGCCCGGAAGTCGATGTTCGCGGCCTCGGTCTGCCACAGCAGCGCCGCGCGTTCGGTCATCTGCGCGATCACTTTCTGCGCGGCCTCGATCACGGCGATACCGGTGGCGAAAGTCGTGCGGCTGCCCACCAAGGGAAAGCTGTAGCCGACCGCGTCGGTGTCGCCGACCGCGGGCTGCACGTCGCCAGCAGCGATGTCGAGGAGCAGGCGGTTGCCGGCCTGCATCACATTCTTCAGTCGCAGCTCGACGGGGTACGGCAGATCGTGCATGTCGACGATGCCGGCCTCGCCCAGTTGCACCGTGTCGATTCTGACCTGCGAAAAATCGGCATCGGTGATCACGGCGCGCACACCGGGCAGCGCCCGCGCCCGCTCCGCGTCGATGTGCCGGATCCGCGCGTGCGCATGCGGACTGCGCAGCGCCTTGCCGTGCAGCATGCCCGGCAGGTGAATGTGGTCGCCGCACTGCGCCCGCCCGGTGACTTTCTCCAGAATCTCCGCGTGTTCACCGTTGACCGTCGCGCTCACATGGACCTTGCTCATCGCCCTGTCTCCCTCGCCCGCGCGAGCACGCCGCGGATCGCGCGCGCCGTCAAGATGCCCGCCAGATGCCGGCGCTGCTCGATGCCGCCGCGCATGTCGTCGATGGGACCTCTGTGCTGCCGCGCCCAAGGTGCGGGCGAACGGGAATTGTACCGCCGAAAAAGCGTGCCCGGGACCACGCGCGGGTGGCCCATCGGTCGGCGTCTACCGGGTCGCCGCCGCGCGTGCCCGGCCGGCACGAGCTCCGGACGCCGTCGATCAGTCGAAGTGGTATGCGACCGGGGCGCCAGACGTGCGCGGATCGTTGAATCAGTTGGAGACGAACCCGAAGCCGAAGCCGACCAGAGCAAGGGACCTCGCCATGAACTGGTTGTGGGTGACGTTGTTCACCCAGAGGGTGAGTTGTCAGAGCTCGTCCCGCGAGACCCAGCCGGGCCTGGCGTTGATGATCTCGTTGCCGCCCCCGGTACCGACCAGCGGGTTTTCGTTCTGGTTGCCGAAGGGCTCTGAGGTGTAACTGGACTCCCCGCGCACGAACCACTCGCCGCACATGAAAGACCGCTGATAGTGGAGGTGCCGGAGAAGGTGCTCTCCGGCGCCTCGCGCAGCTTGTTGCCGCTGGCGTCGCCGACGATGCTCTGGAAATCCGCGAACTCCGAGGGCAACAACCCGGGCGCCCCACTCACGCGCAGGTGATCGGTGGGCAGCGCGGTGAACTCGATCTCCGAGCGGTAGACCTCGGCGATTGAAATCGGCGAACAGCGCGTACCGCTGCGCCGACCGCTCCATGTCCTGCTTGATGTCCGGCACCGGCAGACCGAGTGCCGGCAGCGCATCGGCAAAGATGCGGAAGTCCGACCCCGTGCCGGCCTCGATCTGCTCGTTCACAAAAAAGGTTCCTCCCACGAACCGGTGCGGTGTGAGAGCGGGCGAATGTTGAAGAGCACGAGTCCCATCAGGTACTTAGGAGTTGAGAAGCTGCCTTCGTATCTGAGAGGGGACTCATGCTCTTGGAGAGTCTGGTTAAAGCAACGTTGGAGTTGCAAGGGTTTCGGGTCGTTGCGGTGACGGGCGACACGGCGGGCCTGGTGGTGGAACTGGGGCCGGATTTGCGGTTCTCGCCGCGTTGCGGGCAGTGCGGGGAGCGTGGCCGGTACCGCGACACGCGTCCGACCCGGCACTTTCGCCATGTGCCCCTGTGGGGGATCCCGGTGGAGCTGCTCTACGAGCCGCGGCGAGTGAGCTGCGAGCGTTGCGAGAGGATTCACGTCGAGGCGATGCCGTGGGTGGCGGGCAAGCAGCGGTTCACTCGAGCGCTGATGGTCACGCTCGCGACCTGGACCCGGGTGCTGCCGTGGCAGCAGGTCGCGAGGCTGTTCCGGTGCTCATGGGGCACGGTGAACAAGGCCGTGGAGACGGCGGTAGAGTACGGTTTGGCGCATCGCGATCTCTCGGGCGTGATCTATGTCGGCATCGATGAGATCTCGCGCAAGAAGGGCCACGTCTATGTCACCAACGCCTATGACCTTGAGAGCAAGCGTTTGCTGTGGAGCGGTGCGGATCGAAAGGAGAAGACGCTGGAGGCGTTCTTCGACTTCCTCGGACCGGATAAATCCGCCGCGATCGAGGGTATCTGCTGTGACATGTGGCAGCGATACATCGACGTGATCAAGGCCCGTGCGCCGAACGCGGTATTAGTATTTGGCAAGTTCCACATCGTTCGCCATCTCATGGACGCAGTCGATCAGGTCCGACGCGATGAGATCCGAGAGAAGGGCAAAGCGCACAAGGACCTCATGCATCGCACGCGCTACATCTGGCTGAAGAACCCATGGAACCTCACTGAGAAGCTGGACTTGCCCCGGTTTGATGGACGGTTCAGTTAAACCGTACTCGATAGCATTGCGTTGTTACGCTCGTAGTCTACAGGACTGAGGTAACCGAGGTACGAATGCCGGCGCACTCGATTGTAGAAGCCCTCGATGTACTCGAAGATCTCGCGCTGAGCCTGCTCGCGGGTGACGAACAACGTTTCGTGGACGAGCTCGACCTTGAGCGTCGCGAAGAAGCTTTCGGCCACGGCGTTGTCCCAGCAGTCGCCCTTGCGACTCATGCTGGCGGCGAGTTGATGTGCATCCAGGAGACGGCGGTAGGCCGTCGCCGCGTACTGGCTGCCGCGGTCGGAATGGTGCACGAGCCCGGCTTGCGGTTCGCGCCCCTCCAACGCCATCCTCAGCGCCCTCAGGGTCAGCGCCTGGTCGATCCGAGGGCCCATTGCCCAGCCGATCACGCGACGGCTGTACAGGTCGAGGATCACACCCAGGTAGAGCCAACCCTCGAGCGTCCAGACGTAACTGATGTCGCTGACCCACGCCCGGTTGGGCGCTTCGACGTTGAACCGGCGCTCGAGCTGGTTCGCCGCCACGGGATGGGCGTGGTGGGATTGGGTGGTGTTGCGATAGCGCCGTCGGCGCCGGCCCTGCAGCCCATCCTGGCGCATCAGCCGCGCGACCCGATGACGGCCCACGGCATGCCCGTGCGCGCGCAATTCCCGATGCATCCGCGGACTGCCGTAGGTGTGTCGGCTGGCTTTGTGGGCGGCTCGGATCGCAACGAGCAGCTTGCGGTCGGCGCACGAGCGGGCGCTCTCGGGCCGCGTCCTCCAGGCATAGTAGCCACTGCGCGATACCTGCAGCACGCGGCATATCAGCGCGATCGGGTAGGCGGCCTTCTCCACCTCGATGAATCGATACCTCATGTCGATTCCTTGACGAAGAAGGCCGTCGCTTTTTTTAACACTTCGCGCTCCATGCGTAACTGCGTGATCTCGCGCCGCAGCCGGCGCAACTCCTCGTGCTCCTCACTCGTCAACATGCCGCTCGGCCCGCGACCGGCGTCGACCTCGCCCTGCGCCACCCACTTGCGCACCGCAGACTCGGTCAGATCCAGTTCCCGGCACACCTGCCCGATGCTCTTGTCGCCGTCCCGGACCAGTTTGACAACTTCGGCTTTGTACTCCGCACTGAATGCTCGACGCTTTCTCGACATGGGACACCTCCGTGGGGCATTGTTGCCCTATCTCAGGTGTCCACCAAATCCGGGGAAGTCCAAGCAGGAGGCCAGGCTCGGCGAGCTCGAACACCTCAACTTGAAGATCAATCGTGCCTATCTGCTCAAGGAGTTGTTTCGAAACTTCTGGAGCTACCAGAAAGCGGGCTGGGCGAAGCGCTACCTGAAGAAGTGGTTCTGGTGGGCGACGCACTCGCGACTCGCACCTATGCGCGAGTTCGCGTGGATGCTGCGTCGCCACGAGGAAGACATCCTCAACTACTTCCGAATCCCGCTCGACAACGGCATCGTCGAAGGCTTGAACAACAAGGCCAAGCTCGTTATCCATAGAGCCTACGGATTCAGAACGGCAAAGACCTACATCCTGAATCTGTATCACTGTTTGGGGGCTCTTCCTCTACCTCAAACTATGCATACATTCGTGTGACGAACCACAAAAAAAGCGGGATCGACCCGCGTCGATCCCGCTCGCACACACCGGTGCGTGTCGCCGCCGATCAGCGCGCCGCGGCCTGCTCCAGGCGCTGCAGCGTCACTTCGTCGTCCTTGATGCCGACACGAT
>JADZEE010000032.1 GCA_020850735.1 Gammaproteobacteria bacterium
CCGCAAGAAATACAGCCCTGATGTAGCAATCACGCAGATCGCGGAACGTGACGCCGCGAACCTCAGTGCGACCACGCTCACCCGTATCGGTATGCGGCTGACCGTTGTACGGTCGGTCGCGGCGCATATTGTGGTCGTTGAAGCCGAGATCGTCCTCAATCTGGCCCCACAGTTGTTGGAAAACGTTCATCGTCATTTCTCCTACGGCGCGACTGGCGCAGGGTGGGTGTAGAGTGGCCGCCACGTTCCAATGGGCGGACATCTCTCGCCGATACTGATTCGGGTGCGTGCAGTGCATTCCTCCTCAACTCGATTCTCCGGGCGAAGCCACGCCACCGGCTTCGCCTCGGCGCAGGCGCGCATGTATGCGGCGGCACGCATCATCGTTTCGTGCAACTCGGGGCTTTCGACGTAGTGCGTGCCGCTGGACAGCGCGTCGGCCAGCGCGCGGAGTTCGCGCTCTTTCATCGTGCGGCCTCCGTCGGGAATCCATTCCATTCGCGCCCGTCGAGCTGGCGGCCGGCCGCCTTCTTGCCGACGCGCCCCACGCATTGCATGTCGTCGATGTCGCCGTCCTTGCTGTCCCAGAAGTTGGGGCGGCCGACGTCAATCCATCTGTCGTCGAGCCACTCGCGAGTAACGAATCGCGTGCGCTCGTGGGGATCGTCAATCCGTGCATCGGTGAAGTGGTGCCACGGCAGCCACTCGCCCCATTGCTTGAACAGGAACGGCACGCCGGCAGCCGAGCACTCATCGCGCAGGCTGCGCGCCCAGTCGGGATGCATCGGCCGGGCATGACGGCCGCTCTCGCCGCCGCAGATCACCCAGTCGATCGCGGTAGCGCCGATCCGCGTCCATGCCGGCATGTCTGGGGTGACGCAGCCGTTGGCGAAAGCTGCGCTTGGTGAGCGTTGCAGGAATGACCCGAGACGGATGTCACCTAGCATCGGCTCGATCGATATGAACCGCGCCGCGGCCGGCGTGTCGAGCAGCTTCGGGATGTCGCGGTCGGCCTCCTCCTGGTTGACGACCGTGGCGCCGATCCAGACGTTCGCCCACGGCGAGCGATCCCATGTGGACGCGCCGACGAAATCATCCTCGACGGCCGCCGCCGCCTCGTTGAGCATCTTCAGCGCGTTGCCGATGCGCTTCGTCAGCAGGAGCCAGTCGAGGTTCGGTGTCGCTGCAATGACGCGGAACAGATCCCAGCGCCAGTGGTCCGGCACCTCGTTGTCGAACACGTCGGCCAGCGATGCGCAGAACACGCGTCGGCGACGGCCGTGCTCTGCGAGGAACGCGTCATGTGCGGCGTTCCATCGGACCGGCTGCCGCCAGTTCGACTCGCTCGTGCGCCGGCGCGCCTTGCCCGTGCCCCAGTGCATTGCGTGGCCGCTCTCTGCGAAGCGTCGATCCCATGCCTCCGCGTAGCAGTGGTCGCAGCCGGGCGATACCTTCGTACAGCCGATCCACGGATTGAACGTTGAGTCGGTCCACTCGATCTTCGATTCGCCGCTCATCGCGCCGCCTCCTGCGCCTGTTCCCAGGCCCTGTTCACCTCGGCCATCCGCGCGTCGGTCCCGCCACGGTCCGGGTGCGCCGCGCTCGCCGCCCGACGATACGCCGCGCGGGCCTCGTCGAGCGTGCAGGTCCGCAGCACGCCGAGCACGTCCCACCACTCGCGCGCCGCGCCGGGCGCCGGCAGGGCGGTGAATCCGGTGAACGCCCGCTCGAGGATCGCCGCGCCGCCGTGTCGCTCGATCGCGCGCATCGCGTCCAGCGTCGCGGCGATCGCGGCCAGGTTGTCGGCCACTCGGTCGTACTGATCTATCGCTATAACGCGACTCTGGCCGATGACCTCCTGCCAGTAGACTGCGGCGCCGGGGTCGTCAGGCTCGCGCTCGCCTGAGCGCGGCAGGCCGTCCAGTCGCGTGCGCACGTTGGTCGAGATCACGACGTCCTGGCGCTCGACGCCCATGCGCTGTAGCTCGGCGAGCACGCGATCAACCGCCTCGGTCAGCGTGACGGGGCGCGACAACTCCCATCCGCCGTCCCACTTCTGCTTGCGCGCGCGCCCGAATCGCGCCGCGCGCCGGTAGTGTGCGTCGATGCGCTTCCAGCCGGTCGGCCATTGCAGTGGATGCGCCGAAACCGTCATGCCGACCTCCGGTGAATGAGCCGCCCGCCAGCGAGCGACGGAATGTGCGAGTGATCGCTGCCCGGCCGGCGCACGACCATCGGCGGCACGTACGGCTGCATCGGCGGCAGCGCCGACAGGCTCGGCAGAGCAGCCCGGCCGGCAGAAGTGAGCCGCCAGCGCGACCATTTCAGCGCGACCAGGCCATCGCTGACGAGCGCGGCTACCGTCGCGTCGATGATCCGCGGCGCGTGGCGACCGAGCCTGCGGTGCAGCGCGGACGCGCCGGCCGGCTCGACGTGCAGCGTGCGCAGGATCGCGGCGCGCAGGGTGTGGGTGTCGGTCATCGCCTGACCTCGCACCGCGCCGCCACGACCCGCCGATCCCGCACGTACTGCACGCGCATGGCTTCGCAGGCGGCGTAGCTCGGCGC
>JADZEE010000033.1 GCA_020850735.1 Gammaproteobacteria bacterium
CGTCCGGTACGCACGGTCACGGCGCACGCGGCGGCCGTCGATCTCGGTCCTTACCGGCATTACATGCAGAAGGAGATCTTCGAGCAGCCCCGCGCCATCGCCGACACGCTCGATTCGATCGACGGTCTGGAACCCGGCAACTTCGGCGATCTGGCGCCCGCGGTGCTGCGCGACATCGACAGCGTGCTGATCCTCGCCTGCGGCACCAGCTATTACGCGGGCGCGACGGCGCGCTACTGGATCGAATCGATCGCGCGGGTCCCCACCTCCGTCGAGATCGCCAGCGAATACCGTTACCGCGAATCCGTTCCGAATCCGCGTGCCCTCGTGGTCGTCGTCTCGCAGTCCGGCGAGACCGCCGATACGCTCGCGGCACTCAAGCACGCCCGGGCCCTCGGTCACCGCCACACGCTGGCCATCGTCAACGTACCGACGAGCGCCATGGTGCGCGAGACCGCGATGCAGTTCTTCACGCGTGCCGGGGCCGAGATCGGCGTGGCCTCGACCAAGGCGTTCACGACGCAGCTGGTCGCACTGTACCTGCTCGCCCACGCGATCGCCGTGGCGAGGGGGCGGCTCGCGGCCGATGCCAAGGCCGCGGCGCTGAAGTCGCTGCGACACCTGCCGGCGGCAGTCCAGCAGGTGCTGGCGCTGGAGCCGCAGATCATCGCCTGGGCCGAACAGTTCGCACGCCGGGAAAACGCACTTTTCCTCGGCCGCGGCCTGCACTACCCGATCGCGCTGGAAGGTGCCCTGAAGCTCAAGGAAATCTCGTACATCCACGCCGAGGCCTATCCGGCCGGCGAGCTGAAACACGGTCCGCTCGCGCTCGTGACCTCGGCCATGCCCGTTGTGACCATCGCCCCGAATGACGCACTGCTCGAGAAGCTCAAGAGCAACATGATGGAAGTGCGTGCCCGGGGCGGCGAACTGTACGTCTTTGCGGACGCGGACGGTCACGTCGCATCCAGTGAAGGTGTGCACGTGATCCGCCTTCCGGAGCACTACGGGGCGTTGTCGCCCATCCTGCACGTCGTACCGCTGCAGCTGCTCGCGTATCACACGGCGACGGCCCGCGGTACCGATGTCGACAAGCCGCGCAATCTCGCCAAGAGCGTGACCGTCGAGTGACTTCGCGTGGCCCTCGGCAACGGGCGCAGGATGCGCGCGGGCGTGGCGCCGGCCTGCGGTGCGGGCGGGAAGCAGCGTTGCCGGACGGCGCTGAGCGCTTCGATGCGGCGTTCTATCGCAGGTACTACCTCGATCCCCGGACCCGGGTGGCCTCGCCCGCGGACGCCGAACGTCTCGGCAACGTGTTCTGCGCGCAGCTCGCGTATCTGGGCGTGCCGGTGCGACGCGTGCTGGATGTAGGCTGCGGCCTGGGTCACCTGCGCGCGCCGGTGAGGCGATTCTTCCCTCGCGCGAGGTACATCGGGCTCGAGGTCAGCGAGTGGCTCTGCAGGCGTCATGGCTGGGTTCACGGCACCGTCGAGGCCTACCGGCCGCGCGAACCCTTCGACCTCGTGATCTGCCACGACGTCCTGCAGTACCTGGCCGATCGTGCTGCGGCCCGTGCGCTCGCCAACCTCGGTCGGCTGGCACGTTCAGCGCTGTTCGTGAGCGTGCTGACGCGCGAGGATTGGCACCGGCATGCGGACCAGAGTCGCAGCGACGATCTCGTGCACCTGCGACCGGCGGATTGGTACAGGCGCCGCCTGGCACGCCAGTTCCGCCCCGTGGCCGGTGGTCTGTTGCTGCGGCGTGGCCTGAAGCCGCTGCTGTGGGAGCTGGAGCGGCCCTGGCCGCGGGCCCGGCCCCCCGGGCGCGGCTGAGGTGTGAGGTGAGGGAAACAGCGCGCGCAAGCCAGCAGCCGCGCCTCGATCCCCGGCCCAGCCCCCGGTGCAGGGTCATGACTCCCGGACAGGCTGGACGCGCGCCCGGCCGCAGACCGCAAAGGACCCGGTCGGGTGGATGGTCTGCGCAACCACGCGCGGGCCGTGGCTCAGCAGGCCAGGCCGTGATGTTTCCTGCACGAGACTCCCGCGCCCGAGATGGAATGCTGCGGAAAATCGTTATCGGCCCCGTGTCTTGTTTTTATGTCTATGATTTATAATGATTTATTTTTCGCTCGAATTGCCCGCTTTGCTGCGGTTTTCCGGTTCCGGCGGCGTCTTCCGTGCATTGTTCCCGGCTGCGTCCAGCGCCGGCCTGGATCCTGCTGCGCCCAGCCGTTCGGCAACCGGCCATGCGCTTCCCGGCGCCGTGGCCGATGCCCGACGATTCGCGGATTGCGTCTTGACGCCGCTGCATGGCGCTGGCATTAGTCACAGGTTGCGATTGGGTGCTGCGCTGGCCTGCGCAGGTCGCGAGCGATCAAACACCAGAACAGGGGATGCCTCTTATGTCGATTTCCGTGAGTGCGGGTCTGCGGACCCTCGGTCTAGCCGTGGCGGTGGCCATCGCAGGCTGCAGTGGCGGCAGTGAGAACGATTCGCTGCCGCTGTTGAAAGCGACCATCAAGATCAAGAACGTGTCACAGGGGGGCGTCTGCGACGTGCTGCCTGTACGCATCTCGCCCAAGGAACTGCGCGGCGAGGCCAACAAGTACGCGAACGCGAAGCAGACCGTCACCGAGGTCACCATGAACGGGCCCACGGATGAGAACGGCGTTCCGACGTGTACGGGCGAGGCCGAGTCTCTGCCGCTCGCGCCGGGTGACTGGGAGTTCAAGGTGGCGCTGGCTTCAGACACGTACAC
>JADZEE010000034.1 GCA_020850735.1 Gammaproteobacteria bacterium
GCCCATCCTGCTGGCGATGGCCAAGGCGCTCGCCGCGGTGGCGCTGATGCTCGCCGCGGGCCGCTGGATCCTGCGGCCATTCTTCCATCTGGTCTCGGCTGCCCGCTATCCGGAGTTGTTCACGCTGGCCGTGCTGCTGGTCGCCCTCGCTGCCGCCTGGCTGACCAGCCTGCTCGGCCTGTCGCTCGCCCTCGGCGCCTTCGTGGCCGGGCTGATGCTCGGCGAGACCGAATACCGGCACCAGATCGAAAGCGACATCCGCCCGTTTCGCGACGTGCTGTTGGGACTGTTCTTCATCACCGTCGGCATGCAGCTCGACCCCCGCGCCGCGCAGCACTACGGGGGCTGGATCGCGCTGCTCGTCGCCGGCGTCGTGGCCGGCAAGGGTGCGGTCATCGCCATCCTCACGCATCTGCTCGGCTACGGGGTGCGCAACGCCGTGCGCACCGGGATCGTGCTCGGTCAGGGCGGGGAGTTCGGCCTCGCCCTCATCACGCTCGCCACGACCACGGCCCTCATCCGTCCCGAGCACAGCAACGTCATCATCACGGCCATCGTCGCGACCATGGTGCTCGCGCCGTTCCTGGTCCGCCACAACGAGCGTCTCGCCGAAGCCCTGGGTGCTCGGGATGCCGGCGGTGTCGCGCCGGGCGCCGCCGGCGCGAGCGGTATCGATGCACCGGCCCGTGGCGGCCACGTGATCATCTGCGGTTACGGGCGTACCGGCGCCCTGACCGGGCGTGTCCTCAGCGAGGAGGGTATCCCCTGGGTCGCCATCGATCCGGATCCCGAGCGTGTGCGCGAAGCCTGGCAACGCGGCGACAGCGTCGTGTTCGGTAACGCCCGCAACCCGGAGGTGCTCGATGGTGCCAACGTGTCGGGCGCGCGGGTGCTGGTAGTGACCTTCGATGACCTGAACACGGCCACGGCCGTCGTCAGGGCGGCCCGCGCGGCCCGCAACGACATTCCGATCCTGGTGCGCGCGCGCGAGAGTGCGGGCCTGGAGCACCTGATGCGTGCGGGGGCGACGGATGGCGTGCCGGAGGCTTTCGAAACCGCATTGATGCTGGCGCTGCAACTGCTGCTGTTCATGGAAGTACCGACCCATGCCGCGCGCCGGCGCATCGAAGCGATACAGCGCAGTCAGTATCCGCTGCTCGGCGGCTTTTTCCAGGCCCTGGAGACGGGCGCACCGCAGGGAACGGTGCCCGCCAGTCACCTGCACAGCCTGACCCTGCCGGCGGGTGCCAGCGCCGTCGGGCAGCGTCTGGAAACGCTCGGGCTCGCGCAACGAGGCGTCGTGCCGGTGCTCGTCAGGCGCGCCGGCGAGTGGCGCGTGAACGCGGATCCGGATCTCGTGCTGCAGGCCGGCGACGTGCTCATCGTGCACGCCGAAGCGGAGGATTTCGACCGCGCGGAACGCTGGTTGCTGCGCGGCGAGGACGGTGGCTGAGGCTGCAGGAAGGGACGTCCCAGGTACCGGCATCCTGCCGGGATCGGGTAGGATACCGGCACCGTGGGACGTATGTGCTTTCGGCCTTCCTTGCAACGGGGGCTTCGGCACAAGCAGCCGAAAGCGGGTCCATTAGAGCAAGACGCCGCCGGGGAAATTTGATCGAGATCAATTTCTCGGAGCGTGTGCACCCGCCGCCCCGGGATCCGGCGCCAGCGGCTCGGCTCGGTGCTCGTGCCGCACTCGCCCGGCGTCGCGAGACAGTTCCCGGGCGTTCCCGGCCATGCGCGGGGGTGCACAAAATCGCGCGCGTCGCGGGCCTGCGCAAGCGATTTCGGGGGTCTCCGCAACGCGGCCGGAGGCGTCCGGACGCCGTCGCAGCAGGCGCCGTGGTGGTTGCAAGCTCTCAGGCCCCGAAGCTGTCCGCGGTGATGCTTTCGAACCACCCCTGGGCGTAGCGTGCCTCCGCCTGTCGCTGGCGCGCCGGCGCATCCTCCGGACTGACGCCGCCGGCGCCCGCCACCGGCACGATGCCGCCGTCGGCCACGCGGTAAGTCATGCTGATCGAGATACCGTAGTCCACATCACACAGGCTGTAGCAGGTGTTGTGCAGGGATGCCGGTGGCGCCGACTCACCCGCGAACGAGGCGGCGAGCGCGAGCGCGCACAGCTTGGCCTGGCTGTTTGCAGCCGAGGCCGACTTGGGCATGGGCGCCGCCGCGCAGGCATCGCCGAGCACGTGTATGCCCGGCACCCGCGTGGACTCGAAGCTCGCCGGGTCGACCGGGCACCAGCCGGTGGCGTCGCTCAGGCCGGCACGCTCGGCGATCTCGCCCGCGGCCTGGGGTGGGATCACGTTGGCCAGGGCCACGGCATACTGATCGATCTCGGTGTACAGCGTCAGGCTTTCGGGATCGACCCGGCGCACGGCACCGTCCTCGGATACCGGCCGCCACTCGATGACGCCCGGATACAGGGTCTCCCAGGCATGGGTGAACAGGGACTGCTTGGAAAAGCTGTCGTTGGAATCGAGGATGAGGAGTTTGCTGCGCGGCCGGTGCCGGTGCAGCCATGCCGCCATGAGACTGGCCCGTTCGTAGGGTCCCGGCGGGCAGCGGAACGGCGCCTGTGGCACGCTGATGGCGACGACCCCGCCGTCGGCGATCGCCGCGAGCGCGCGCTGCAGCCGCGCGACCTGCGCACCGCCGCGCCAGGCGTGCGGCATGCGCTGCGCCGCCGCCTGGTCGTAACCTTCCGGCGCTCCCCAGCGCAACCGTATTCCCGGGGCGATCACGGCACGATCGAAGGCGATCCGACCGCCGCCGGCGAGGCGTACCTGCCGGCGCTCGTGCAGGATCTCTTCGGCACGGTCGTACACCACGTCGATTCCGGACTGCCCGAGCACCGCGTAATCCCGGGTCAGTGTCGAGGCCGGCGCGAGGCCGCCGATGACGGCGTTGCTGAACGGGCAGCAATGGTATTGGCGATTCGGTTCGACCAGCGTAATCGCCACGCGTGGCGCGAGCCGGCGCAGATACCTGGCGGTCGTCGCACCGGCAAAGCCGCCGCCGACGATGACGACCCGCCCGTCGTGACCGCCCCCGCGACCACAGCCGCCGAGCACTGCGGTCGTGCCGAGGGCGACGGTTTCCAGAAACCGCCGCCGCGTCGTACCGGGAGGCTCAGTGCAAGCCGGCGATATAGCGGGCGATGAGATCAATCTGTGCGTCCGAATAAGCGCGGGCAATGCGGTTCATGATGGTCGGCTCGTCCTCGCCGGCGCGGAACGCCCGCAGCTTGCTGCGCAGATACGTGGCGGATTTGCCATTGATGCCAGGCATGGCCCCGGGGCTGCGGCCGTCGGTGCCGTGACAGGTGAAGCAGTTGAAGGCCAGCGCCTCGGCCGCGCGGGGTGATTCGGTCGCACCGACGGGCAAGCCGGTGGCCAGCAGCGCCGCGATGATGAACCCGCGCGCGCGCCGCATTGTCCAACATCGCGTCATCGGAACACGGTAGCGACAAGCGGACCGCCGCGCAATGCGTCGCGTGCACGCTCGCCGGGTGTGCGATGCTGCACGCGAATCGACCCGGCGGACGCCGGACGGTTCACGAATCACGCGGGAATCAATAAAGTAGCCCCAGGAGGATCGCACGCACATGCCCAGACATCGCCCGGTCGAGCAGTACATGAACCGCTACCCGGTGGTCGTCGAGCCGACGACGACGCTCCCGGACGCCCATTACCTCATGCGCAAGCATGGTGTCCGCCGCCTGCCGGTGGTGGCGCAGGGCAAGCTGGTCGGGATCGTCACGCTCACGGACGTACTGCATGCCGAGCCCTCGGAGGCCGCCGCGCTCAAGGCCTGGGAGCGCGATTACCTGCTCGGCAAGACGCAAGTGCGCCAGATCATGGCCGTGCCGGCGCGCACCGTGCCGGCGCAGGCGACCATGGCCGCAGCCGCACGGTTGATGCTCGAGCACAAGATCGGGGGGCTGCCGGTGGTCGACGCGGATGGCACCCTCGTCGGCATACTCACCGAGTCCGACGTGTTCCGTGCCTTCGCGGGGGAATGGAACGAGGATGAGCCGCCCGGCTGAGCGCTCGTGACACGATCACCGCGCCCGTTGCCGCGGCCCCGGAGGTCTCTGGCCACGTTGCGGGGACCGCCGCAAGCTCTCAGGCAGACCCGCTACGCGCGCAGCTTTCGTGTAGCCCCGCGCCTTGCCGGCAACACCCGGGAACCGTCTCGCTGCGGCGGGCAAGTGTTGCACGAAAGCTGAGCCGGATCAGTAGCGGTAGTAACGTTCGTTCAGATAAGTACTGACGGCGCGTATCTCGTCCTCGTTCCAGTCGAGCTCACGATACTGCGCCCAGCGCCTGACCCATGTCTGGACTTCCTCGAAGGTGCGGGCCGCGTGGCGTTCGCGCACGTGCACGGTGCTCTCATGACACTCGAGGCAGTGATTCTCGTACAGGTCGGCACCCGGTCCGCTGTCCACGCCGCCACCCGTAGCGGTTGCGGGCGCGCATGCGGCCAGCGTGGCGACCGCCGCGATCAGGGCTGCGGTCAAATGAACTTTGCTCGTGTGCATCGTCGCTCGATACCTCGGGATCGGTGCGGTCAGGGCAACCGTGACGGTCCCGGTGCCATTGCGCGCATTTGAACATGGCGGGCCCCGGCCTGCCAGCTGCCGGCCGACCAGCCGATCGGGTGCGCATGGACGGCGCGCGCCCGTCCCGATCCGCGGCGCGGCGCGGCAGTGGGCCGGCCGGCCTGTGCTACATTAAGCGCCGTTGCCGAACGCGAGGAAGCCGCTGATGTCACGCCTGCCACGACGATGCGCAGTCGTTGTTTTGCCGCTCATCTGGGCGCTCGCCGCCGCCGCCGGCACGCCGACCGAACGGGTTCGACAGGCCGTCGGCGACGTGGTCGGCGTACTCAAGGAAAGCGCACTCGATCGCGAACAGCGCTGGGAGAAGATCGGCATGGTCATCAACCGGTCTTTCGACTTTCAGGCCATGTCGCAGAGCGTGCTCGCCACGCACTGGCAGCAGGCTTCCAGCGCCGAGCGCGAGCGTTTCGTGGAGTTCTTCTCCCAGTACCTGGAAGACACCTACCGCAACAAAATCGAAGGTTACACGGACCAGCAGATCCGTTATGTCGGCGAGCAGATTGACGGTGAGCGCGCCAGCGTCGACACCGTCATCGTCACCAGCGGAACCGAGATCCCGGTGACGTACCGGCTGCGGCTGAATGACGGCGAATGGTATGCCTACGACGTCGTCATCGAGGGCGTCAGTCTGGTGAACAACTACCGCACCACCTTCGCCGCCATCGTCCGTGCCGAAGGTATGGAAGGTGTCTTAGGCGATCTGCAGGAGCGTATTGCCCGCTACAAAATCGAGCAGGCCGCGGGCGCCGCGCCCGCACCGCTTCCCTGAAGCGGCCAGCCCCGGCCGCGCGCCGGCCGGGCGGGCCGCTCGTCAGCGCGAGCTTTCGAAGATGTACTTGCTGATGAGTTCCTCGAGGCTGATGGAGGACTCGGTGTCGCGGATCACGGCGCCCGGCTCGAGCAGCGTCTGCGATCCGCCCGGCGACAGCTTGACGAACTTGTCACCGATGATGCCGGCCGTTCGTATCGAGGCGATGGCGTCCTGCTGCAAGCGCACCTGCGGATCGAGCGCGAATTCGACCAGTGCTTCGTAGCGATCCGGATCGAAGCGGATCGCGGTGACCGAACCGATCCGTACGCCCGCCATCTCCACGAATGCCCCCTCGCGCAGACCCGATACCGATCCGAAACGCGCCTGCATCTGGTACCGATCACTGCCGATGATCTCGACACCGGCGCCCCGTACGGCGAGGTAGCCCAGACAGGCGAGACCGACGAGCATGAAAGCGCCCACTACGAATTCGACATCGATGCCCACGCGTTCACTTTCACCGTTCATGCCGAGCTCCCCGCTTCAGATGAGCAACGCGCTGACGACGTAGTCGGCGCCGAGGACCGCAATCGCCGCCATCACGACCGCGTCGGTCGTGACCCGGCTGACGCCCTCGGCACCGTGACTGCCGAATATCGTCCGGTGCAGGTAATAACCCTTGCCAGTGGTGATCCAGGCAATCAGCACGCCGAACACGAGCGACTTCACGATTCCCATGTTCACGTCGCTCCACACGAGCGCGTCATACATGCCCTCGAAATAGGCCCCCTCGTTGACGCCGAACATCCTTACGCCGACCAGCCAGCCGCCGGCAATGCCGATGACGTCGAACATGGCCGTCAGCAACGGCACGGCGATGACCGTTCCGAGCAGGCGCGGGACCATCAGGAATCGCAATGGATCGATCGACATGCATTCGAGCGCGTCGATCTGCTCGTCCATGCGCATGATGCCGATTTCGGCGCACATCGCCGAACCCGCCCGACCGATGATCATCAGGGCCGTGAGCACCGGTCCCAGCTCTCGCACCAGACTCAGACCGACGGCCGCGCCCATCAGGCTCACCGAGCCGAAACGAACGAGGGTATTGTAGAACTGCAGCGCCACCACCATGCCCACGAAGGCGCCGGCCACCACGATGACGAGCACGGACCGCGCGCCGATGAAGTGTACCTGGTGGATCAGCGGCGCCAGCCGGTAAGGCGGCGTGAGCGCGCGGCCCACGGTCGCGGTGAGGAACAGGCCGAAACCGCCGAGGTCGGCGACGCGCACGATCCCGGCGCGGCCGAATCCGGCCAGACCCCGTTTTGCCGCTGCCGTGAGCTCCGACATGCGTCGCGCGGCGCGGCGCCTCAGATCCCACCCGTCAGCCGGCCGAGGTAGGCATCCGGATCCACGTCCTCGTCCCGCGGCCGCCGTTCGATGAGGTTGCGCACGCGCGGATCGCGCGACGCCCGCACCTGCGCCACGGTGCCGTCGATCAGCACCCGGCCGTCGCCGAGCACGGCGATACGGTCGGCGATCTTCAGGGCGCTCTGCAGCTCGTGGGTGATGACCACGATCGTCATGTTCAGCGCGTGGCGCAGCTTCAGGATGAGCTCGTCCAGCTCCGCCGCCGACACCGGATCGAGTCCCGCCGACGGTTCGTCGAAAAACAGGATGTGCGGGTCCATGACCACCGCGCGGGCGAGGCCGGCGCGCTTGCGCATGCCGCCGGACAGCTCGGAGGGGCGCAGATGTTCGAACCCGCCGAGGTTCATCAGCTCGAGCTTCATGCGCATCATGATGTCGATGGTGCTCTTCTCGAGCCCCGTGTGCTCGTGCAGCGGCAGGCTGACGTTCTGCGCCAGCGTCATCGAGCTGAACAGCGCGCCCTGCTGGAAGGCGACTCCGACCTTGCGGCGCAAGGCGTACAGGCCGGTGCGGTCGAGGCGGGTGACGTCCTCGCCCAGGAGTCGGACGCTGCCCGCCTGCGGCCGGCGCAGGCCGAGCACGTGCCTGAGCAGCGTGCTCTTGCCGCAGCCGCTCGCGCCCATGATGACGAAGATCTGGCCCTGTGTGACCTGCAGGTCGACACCGTTGAGAACCGTGCGGCCGGCATAGCCGCTGACCAGGCCACGGATGTCGAGTACGGTGTCCGTCACCATCGGCGGATCAATGCAGATCGGCGCCCCGGGGCCGGCGGGCCGCGCGGATCACGACGGCTGGCCCGCGATCCATGTGCCCGGATGGCCGTCCGGCGGACGGCGCGAACGCGGTGCGCCGCGTCAGGAGGCACCGGCCGGCGGCGGCACGATCTTCTTCTGGCTGCCGCTCTTCAGGCTCTCCTGGAGCGCCTGCTGCCGATCCTGTTCGCTTTCGATGTAACTGATCCACTGGCCGGCGGTCTTGGCGCTGCGCCTGTCCCCCTGCGCCACGCGGAACGCCGCTTTGGCGGCGTCGAACTTGTCCAGCTCGAACAGCGCCAGTCCGAGCATGATGTTGGCCGAATCCGGACGTTTGACGCCACCCTTCTTCAAACCTGCCTGTAAGGCCTCGACGGCGCTGGACCAGCGATCGAGGTTGATGTAGGCCTGGCCGAGACGCACGTACAGCTCCCCGTCGTCGGACATCTTCGCGGCTTTTTCGAGCGGGGGCAGCGACTTCTCGGTTTCCTGGGCCTGCAGCCAGGCCTGTGACAGCAGCCGCAGGTTCTTGACCTCCGCCTTGATGAGACCGCTGTCGACACCCTTTTGCATCACCTTCGCCGCCTTGTACGGCACGTCGTGGAGCAGATACAGGTTGGCGAGGTTCAGCACCTGGTTCTCTTTGACCAGATCACCGTGCTCGTAGAGCATCTCCATGATCGACATCTGTTTCCTGAGCTGTTTGAGCTCCGAATAGGTGCCGGCGAGCGTCAGCCAGTAGTCGGTCTTGGGATAATGGGCGATGAGCTCGCGGATCACGTCGGCCATGTTCTTGTAGTCGTTCAGCTCGTAATACAGCACCCGCAGCAGCAGGTAGAGGTTCTCCTTCGGGACCTCGCCCCGCGCCTTGACCAGCTTCATGGCCGTCTGGATGGGATCGAGCGCTTCCTTGTATTTCTTCAGCTGGTAATAACCCTGGCCGAGCAGCAGGTAGGCGTTCTCGGTAGGCTCGGTGACCACGGCGAACCAGCGCTTGATGGTGTCGACCGCCTTCTGGTACTGCTCGATCTGGAAATAGAGCTGCGCCAGCGTGTACAGGGTGCCGTTTTCGAGCGCTTCGGGCAGCTCCGGCTGCTGCAGCACCTTCTCGTACGCGCCGATTGCGTCCTTGTAGCGTTCGAGGGTGAAGTAGGTATAGGCGTAGTAATTCCACAGCTGAGCCAGCTCGTAGGGCGAGAGGCTCTTCATGTTGCGGATCTGTTCGAGAACGGCGAGGCCTTCGTTGGTCTTCCTGGCCTCGATGAGCTCCTGCGCCTCGGTGAGCTTCTTGTACACCGCTTCGCTCATCGCCGCGACCTTCCTGGTCTCGCGCTTGTCGCCGCCCTTCTGCTCGGCGGCCGTGACCGTGCTCCAGCACGCCGGTCCGACGGTCATGGCCGCGAGCACCAGGGCCGCGGTGAAAGCCTGCAAGAGCGCACGTGGCGTGACGGTCGTATTCGGCTTCATGGCTGCCCTACTTCGCGATCTTGAAGGTGATCTTGTTCTGCACGCCCGGCACCTCGATGGGCTGGCCGTCCACCACCCTGGGCTTGTACTTGAACTTTTCGGCCGCCTTCGCGGCGGCGCTGTCGAAGATCCCCGACGGCTCGGATTCCACGATCCGGATGTCGCGGGTGGTGCCGGCCTTGGTCACCGTGAATTCCACGATGACGTAACCCTCGATGCCGCGATCCAGCGCCCGGCGCGGATACTGCGGCTCGACCTTCACGATCGGCAGGTACTCACCGTCCGAGGGCGCGAGTCCGAAGCCGCCTGCCGACAGGCTGATCGCGGTCGCCACCGGCGCGGGCGCGGACACGGCCAGCGTATCGGCGGTCGGGTTGGCCTGGTCCATTTCCGGCGCGGGCGGTTCCGGTGGCGGTTCCTCCGGCTCGGGCGGTTTTTCGGGTTTCGGCTTCTTGCGCTCCACGGTCTCGTCGTGCTTGACGCGCACGAAGTCGACCATGTGCACCGATTCGGCCTTGTTCAGCTCCTTGTCGGCCGACGCGATGAGATACTGCATCGTGAAGAACAGCAGGAACGTGACGACGAAGGCGATGACCACCGCGACGGCGTAACGGGCCGCGGTCAGTGGTGTGGTCGGCGCCGCTGCCAGCATCTATCAGGGCTCCTGCGCCGCGATGGCGACGTTGAACACGCCGGCCTGCCGGCTCGCGTCCATGACCGCGATGAGCGTCTCGGTCTTGGACTCCTTGTCGGCCTGTATGACCACCGATCCCTGCGGGTTCTCCGCGTGCAGGCGCTCGATGTTCGGCCGCACGGCCCGCAAATCGACTTTGCGCCGTTCCATCCAGACCTGGTTGTTCGGGTCGATGGCGATGAGGATGTTCGCCTTTTCCTTGACCACCGCGGTCTGGGCATCCGGCCGGTTGACGTCGATGCCGGTCTCCTTGACGAAGGAGGCGGTCACGATGAAAAAGATGAGCATGATGAAGGTGACGTCCAGCATCGGCGTCAGATCGATGCTGGATTCTTCCTCTTCAGCGTGAGTTTGCTTGCGCATAGTCGTTTTTCACCCGCGTTGGCGTGCGCGCCTAGTGATCCATCGTCATGTGTTCGCCGAGCAGCTCGACTTCGCGTTCGGCCTTGCGCTGCAGCCACACGCTCAGGAACAGGCCCGAGAGCGCGGCGACCATTCCGGCCATGGTCGGGATGGTCGCTTTCGACACCCCCGACGCCATGGCCCGGGCATTGCCCGTGCCGGAAACCGCGATGACCTCGAACACGCCGACCATGCCGGTCACCGTGCCGAGCAGGCCGAGCAGCGGGCACAGTGCCACCAGTGCCTGGATCAGTGGCAGGTTCTTCTGCAGTGCCATCTTCACTTCGGCGATCATCGCCTCGCGGATGCGATGCGCGTGCCAGGAGTGCCGTTCACGGCGGCTCTCCCAGTCCGACAGGACGGCCTGCACCAGCTTGCGATGGCCGGAATAGAAGTAGATGAGACGCTCGAGCATCAGCGTCCACAGCACCACGAGCAAACCGCCGATCAGGAACAGGACGTTGCCACCGAGCTCGAGGAAGTCGCGGATCGACTCCCACGAATCCACCAGCACCTGCTCCGCGCCGACCACGTGGGCCATGGCGCGCAGCAGCGAGTAGATGATGTCGATCATCCGCGTGTCCCGGCCGCTTGCTCAGGCACCGGCCTTGGCGCCGCCGTGCCTGGACTCCGAACGCTCGGCGATGAGCCCGGCGCTCTGTTCCTCGAGCACCTGCACCATCCGCCGGCTGCGGCCGCTGACCAGCGCGTGCAGCAGCACCATCGGGATCGCCACGCACAGACCGATGACGGTCGTCACCAGGGCCTGCGAGATACCGCCGGCCATCAGCTTCGGATCACCCGTGCCGAACAGCGTGATCGCCTGGAAGGTCAGGATCATGCCGGTGACCGTACCCAGCAGTCCGAGCAGCGGGGCGACGACGGCGATGACCTTGAGCAGCGTGTTCCAGCGGTTCAGGCGCGGTACCTCTTTGATGATCGCCTCGCCCAGCTTGAGTTCGAGCGTCTCGACGTCCGCACCGGGATTGTCCGCGTACACCTGCAGCACCCGGCCGAGCGGGTTGAGCCGGCTCGGGGCGTCGGGCCGGCGCCGCTGCACCGCGACCTGCATGCCGACGATCGTCAGCCAGATGAGCCGCAGCACGGCGATGACGAGGCCGACGGCACCGAGGGCGATGGTGACATAGCCGACGAGACCGCCCTGATCGACCCGTTCACGGAAGCTCGGCTCCCCGACCAGCAGCGACAACAGCTGGCCGCGCGTCGGATCGATGCCGAAGTTCACCAGACCGCCGGTCGCCGTGCTGAGCGTAGCGGCCGTCTTTACGAACCGATCCTGGGGCTGGCGCTGGAGCTCGACCACGCGGCCGGTCTCCGGGACGTACTCGAGGTACTTGCCGTCGGCGACGACGTTGAACAAGCCCACGCGCACGATCGACTTGTCGACCTCGTTGCCATCCTTGGTCACGACCTTGCCGTTGAAGCGCACCACCTTGCCGGATTCGACCATCTCGCGCTGCAGCTCGAACCACAGCCGCTCGATGTCCTCGAGCGAGGCGAGCTTGGAGGTCGAGCCCATCTTCTGGGCCAGCTCACCGAGGAACTCGCCGCGGTCCGGATACTGGATGTTCGTCAGCGATATCTCGAACTGGCCGCGCGCGTCACCGGCGGCCTGCTGGAGCACGCCGAACAGCTCCTTGAGCGATCCGAGCCGCTCGTTCAGCAGCGCCTGCAGCTCGACGATCTTCTGCTCGTTGACGTCGAACTGATCCTCGAGCCGTTCGCTGCGCGCTTCCTCGCTGGTGCGCATGCCCTTGGCTTCGACGATGAGCTGCGCCTGCCGGGCCTTGTCCGCCTGGAAGCGCTGCTCGCGTTCCTTGGCTTCCTTCTGGTCCTGCACCCGGCCCTGCTGCACGAGCTTGAGCAGCGCGTCCAGCGAGACCGGCTTGGCGTCCTGGGCCATTGCCGGGGTGCCGGCGATCAACAGGGCCGTGAGGCCAATGAGAATTTTCGCCTTCATGGTCAGTGACCCTCCCCGGCCGCGGCGACGGGCACCATCAGTATGTCCGGCGCGGTCTGCTTGCGCGCGATCTGCAGGCCCTTGGCGATCTGGTTGCGATACTCAGGCCCTTCGAGGGGGTCCCACTTGCGAGCCGCCTGGTTCCAGACGCCGTTGTGCTGCCCGCCGACGCTCTGGTAGACCAGCGCGGCGCGGCCGATGCGCAGGAAATCGACCTCGCGCGTCGTGCCGTCGATGTCCAGCGTGCCCTTGTAGGCCTCGATGGTGCGACCGTATTCATTTTCGATCTGGTAGGCTTCGAGCACCGATCGGAACTTCTCAGCGGTGGTCACGTCGGCGCTCTCCAGCGTTTCACGCAGGCGCTGGACGCGATCCTGGCGCTCCTTGATCAGGAACGGGACGTCCAGCTCCACGAACTGCCCCAGACCCTCCACCATCTTCAGCATGAGCGGTGTGATCTGGCGCTGGATGATCGCGACCTCGTCGATGGAGCCGTTGAGATTGTCGATCTCGGCCTGCTGCGCATCGAGCTGGCGCTGCAGCAAGGTGTTGTAGACCTTCAGGCCGTCGACGACCTTCATCAGGTTCTTGTACTGCGTCAGCAGGTCACCGGTCTGTTCGGCAATCTTGTCGAGCCGCTCCTGGGCCGCCTTGGCCTCCGCCGCGCGCGTTTCCCCCACGTCGACGATCTGCTCGACTTTGGCCGCCTGGCCCTGAGCCGCCGTGACGGCCAGTGCGAGCACAGCGCCGAGCGATCCGCTCGCCCACCACTTGCTGGTCAGTAGCTTCATCTATCGGTCCTGTCTGCTGGGTTGTTTTCATCGCGCGGCACAATGACCGCATGACGCACCGAAGGGATCCCGGCCGCAGCTGCCCGCGAAGGCGAAACGACGACTCTGGCTTCCGTCAGGCGTGGGAGAATCAAGACGTGTCGGTTTGAATGCCTCAAGAAAAAAAACGGACGCTTGCAACCACTTCATGGCCTCGTCAAACGTGTTCGGCAACTGTATCCGGCCCGCTGGTCGTTGTTGTCGGGGTGCGGTACCGGGCGGCGATTGTACCCACGTTAATTTAGTTACGTAAAGGCCCGAGCACGCACGCGCGACGCTGATCGGCGGCGCGACACGTTTCGAGACACGCCGGTGCCGCCGATGCCCCGACTGCGCGGACGATTGCCCTCTATCGTGCAGGCGCGACGTGCCGGTGACGCTCGTGATGCGGGCGACGTTCGCGGCTCGTGGTTGCGGCGCGGCTGTTGTTTGTTGCGCCGCAATATCAGTTGCCGCCGAATCCGACCGGAGAGGCCGCGCACCGGCGCCGGCATCAGCTCGCCGGCGTCGCCGGCAGGCCCGCACGGGCGCTGGCGATCGCGGCCTCGATACGCCCGACGTCACCGATCTCGTTCGCCAGCGCGAGCGCCAGCTTGGCGAGAAACAGGGACTCGTCGGCCGGATCCACCGCGTCCAGCGCCCGCGCCAGCGCTTCGTAGATCCGCTCCAGCGCCGCCGGATCCAGGGTCGCGGGGCTCATGCCGCCGCGCGTCCGAGCGCCATGGCGAGCGCATCACCCACCTGCGCCACGTCCACGTGTCGCCAGCGCGCGCAGACGTGGCCGTCGGGACGCAGCAGATAGAAACTGCCCGCGGTCGCGCCGTAGACGTCGGCGACGTGGCCGCCCGCATCCGGCACGGTCCGTCCCGTCGCGGTCGTCGCCCGCGGATCGACGTCGATGACGGTGCCGACGCCGGCGAGGATCCGCGCGAGATGGTTGCGGACGTCCGCGGCCACCGGCCCGAACAGCAGGCCGGTGAAGCCGTTGTCCAGGTGATCCAGCAGATAATCGTCCGCGCCCAGTCGCACGTTGCACGCCGCTGCGCCCGCACGCGGGCCGGTGCTGAACCGCGCGCAGGTCTCGTGGTGACTGCTCAGCGGGCTGTCGACGTAGTCGTACGGTGTGGACTGGCGCGGATTGATGAGCGCGCGTGTGAACTCGTGTGTCAGCGCGAGCTCGAGCGCGGCCTGGCGCAGCAGCCGGAAGCCGCGGGTGGGCGGGGTCATGAAGCGTGTGCTCTTGCCGGCATGGGCGAAAGCATCGAGCGTCGCGGCGCGGCGCTCCGGCGTGTAGCTGTCGAGCAGTTGTTGCGGCGCGAGGCCACGCACGACCAGCGCCAGCTTCCAGCCGAGATTGTTCGCGTCGGCGAAGCCGCTGTTCAGGCCACGGACCCCGAAGATGGGCACCAGGTGGGCGGCGTCGCCCGCGAACAGCACGCGGCCTTGCCGGTAGTCCCGCAGCGCCAGGGTGTAAGCCCGGTACAGGCTCCACCATTCCAGCGTCCACGGCCCCTGCGCGCCCAGCATCGCGACGATCCGATCGAGGCGCGCGCGCACACGCGCCTCGGCCAGCTCGGCCTGCGCATCCTCGTCGTCGCGCAGCTGATAGTCGATGCGCCAGATGTCGTCCGGCTGTTTGTGTACCAGCACCGTGCCGCCCGGATTCGCCGGCGGATCGAAGAACGCGCGCCGCTCGGTCGGGTAGTCCATGTGCATGTGAATGTCGGCGATGAGATAGCGTCCCTCGTACGCTTCGCCCTCGAGCTTCAGACCGAGCAGCTCGCGCACGGTGCTGCGGGCGCCATCGGCGGCCACCACCCAGTCGGCGTCGAGCGCGTACTGGCCGGCCGCCGTGCTCACCGTGAGCCGCACCCCTGCGGCCCGCGGCTCGACCGCGGTGACCGTGCTGTGAAAACGCAGATCGATCGCGGGCACGGTGAGCACTTTTTCGACCAGGAACCTTTCGATGTACTGCTGCTGCAGGTTGGTCATGGGTGCGTAGCGTTCGTCGCTACCGTGGGGCATCTCCAGCCGGTACACCAGCCGGCCGCGGTAATACGAGCTGCCATGGGTCCAGGCCAGCCCCTTGGCGACGAACGGCGCGACGGCACCGACCTGCTGCAGGATCTCCAGGCTGCGACGCGCGATGCAGATGGCGCGGCTGCCTTCGGCCACGCTGGCCCGGGGATCGAGCACGAGGACCTGCAGCCCGTGGCGGGCCAGCTCGAGCGCGGCGCACAGACCGACCGGGCCCGCGCCGACGATCGCGACGGTGCGGCGCCCGCCGCGCTCGTCGAGCTCCGGCGGCCGCCGGAACGAGTAACGCGGATATTCGAAACGGGCCACGCGCCGCTCAGCAGGCCGCGGCTACGACCTGCTGGTCGATGGCGCCGAAAATACTGGTTCCGTCGCGATCGAACATCTCGATGCGTACGCGTTCACCGTACTTCATGAACGGCGTCTGCGGCGCACCGTGCTCGATCGTCTCGAGCATGCGCCGCTCGGCGATGCAGCTCGAGCCGCGCGAACGGTCGTAGTTGGAGATGGTACCCGAACCGATGATCGCGCCGGCGCCCAGCCGGCGTGTGCGGGTCACGTGTTCGATGAGCTGAAAGAAGTTGAACGTCATGTCGACGCCGCACTCCGGGTGGCCGAACAGTTCGGCGTTGCGGTGCGTGTGCAGCGGCAGGCTGATCGTGCCCGCGTGCCAGGCGTCACCGAGCTCGTCCGGTGTCACCGCGACGGGCGAGAACGCGGTCGCCGGCTTGGACTGATAGAAACCGAATCCCTTGCCGAGCTCGGCCGGGATGAGGTTGCGCAACGACCAGTCGTTCACCAGCATCAGCAGCTTCACGTGGGCCGCCGCGCCTGCTGTGCCGGTGCCCATGGGCACGTCGTCGGTGATGACGGCGGTTTCGGCTTCCATGTCGATCCCGTATTCCTCGCTCGGTACGGGCACGTCGTCGCAGGGACCGAGGAAATCGTCGCTGCCTCCCTGGTACACGAGCGGGTCGTGCCAGAAGCTCTCCGGCATGTGCGCGCCGCGTGCCTTGCGTACGAGCTCGACGTGGTTGACGTAGGCGCTGCCGTCGACCCATTGGTACGCCCGCGGCAGCGGCGCCGCCGCGGCGGCGGGATCGAAGGCGAACACGCCGTCGGCCTGGTCTTTCTGCAGGGCCAGGTACACCGCTTCGAGTTGCGGGCCCACGCGCTCCCAGTCGTCCAGCGCGACCTGCATGGTGGCGGCGATCCGCGGTACGCTCACGGCCCGTTCCAGGTCCCGGCTCACGACCACCAGCGTCCCGTCGCGGCCACCGCGCCTGAGTGATGCGAGTTTCATCGAGGCCCCCTGTCGGCATGTGCGCCCGCACGGGCGTTGGCATTTAGTTACAAGCGCAACTATAATGGTTTCAAATGAAACTTCAAGCACTCCCTGAACCGCCGTCCGAGCTCGCCCTGGAGCTGCCGGAATTCCTGCCCTACCGGCTGTCGGTGATCGCCAACCGCGTCAGCCGCGCGTTTGCGGCGTTGTACGAGACGCGCTTCGGCCTGAGCATCCCCGACTGGCGGGTCGTGGCCGTGCTCGGGCGCCAGGCCGGGCTGTCGGCGGACGAGGTCTGCCGGCGCACGGAAATGGACAAGGTCACCGTCAGCCGCGCGCTGGCACGTCTGGACGAACGCGGCCTGCTGCGGCGCGCGACCGCGGCGCAGGACCGGCGCCGTCTGGTCCTGGACCTCACGGCGCGCGGCCGGCGTGTCTACGCCGAGATCGTGCCGCTCGCGCGGCGCTACGAGCAGGAACTCGCCGCGGCGCTGAGCGGGCGCGAGCTGCGGGCGCTCGATCGCCTGCTCGAGAAGCTGGCATGCCGGACGCTCGAGATGCTCGCCGATGACGAGGGCGGCGCGGGCGCCCGCCTCCCGACCCGCGCCTGATCGGATCGACTGAGTGCGTGTGAGACAATCACCGCGCCTGCTGCGACGCCCCCTGGACGCCCCTGGCGGCGTTGCGGGGACCCCCGAAATCGTTGCCGCAGGCCCGCTGCGCGCGCGATTTTGCGCACCCCCGCGCCTGCCCGGGAACGCCCGGGAACCGTCTCGCTACGGCGGGCGAATGTTTCACGAGCTCTGAGGCAACCCCGCCGGAGGACAGCAATCCATGGTCACCGTGATGAAGCCGCACAGCGCGACGGAGCCCGCCGCGGCGCTGGGCTACCAGGCAGGATTCGGGAACGAACACCAGACCGAGGCACTGCCCGGGGCACTGCCCGTCGGCCGCTTCTCGCCCCAGAAGTGTCCCTATGGCCTGTACGCCGAGAAGCTCAGCGGGACGGCCTTTACCGTCGCCCGGGCACACAACCTGCGTGCCTGGCTGTACCGCATCCGGCCGTCGGCGCAGCACGGCGGCTTCCGTCCCCTGGACAACCGCCGCCTGCGCGGCGCGCCGATCACCGAGGTCGTCACCCCTCCCGACCAGATGCGCTGGGATCCGTTGCCGATACCGGCGAGCGCCACCGATTTCGTCGATGGGCTGACCACGCTCGGGGCGAGCGGGGATCTGTCGGCCCAGACCGGTATCGGCATCCATCTGTATCTTGCCAACACCTCGATGCAGGATCGCTTTTTTTACGACGCCGACGGTGATCTGCTGCTGGTGCCGCAGCAGGGCCGCGTGCGCGTGCACACCGAGTGCGGCGTGCTCGACGGCGCGCCGGGCGAGATCCTGCTCGTGCCGCGCGGAATGAAGTTCCGCGTCGTGCTCCCGGACGGTGCGGCGCGCGGCTACGTGTGCGAGAACTACGGCGCACCGTTCCGGCTGCCCGAGCGCGGTCCGGTGGGGTCCGACGGCTACGCCAACCAGCGCGACTTCATGGCCCCCGTGGCAGCCTACGAGGATCGCGAGGGCGCGTTCGAGCTCGCGTGCAAGTTCGGCGGACAGCTCTACGCCTGCGACATCGGGCACTCGCCGCTCGACGTGGTCGCCTGGGCCGGCAACTACACGCCGTACAAGTACGATCTCGCCCGCTTCAACGCCATGGGCACGGTCACCTACGACCATCCCGATCCTTCGATCTACACCGTCATGACCTCGGCGTCGGACACCCCGGGGGTAGCCAACTGCGACTTCGTGATCTTTCCGCCGCGCTGGATGGTGGCCGAGGATACCTTCCGGCCGCCCTGGTACCACCGCAACGTCATGAACGAGTTCATGGGCCTGATTTACGGCACCTACGATGCCAAGCCCACCGGTTTCGTACCCGGCGGCGCCAGCCTGCACAACTGCATGACCCCCCACGGGCCGGACGACGACGCCTTCCAGAAGGCCTCGAACGCCACGCTCGGCGCCGATCGCTATGCCGAGACCATGGCGTTCATGTTCGAGACGCGCTACCTCATCCGGGTGACCCGGCTCGCGCTCGAGGCCGGAGAACGGCAGCGCGACTACATCGACTGCTGGAAAACGCTGAGGAAGCAATTCAACGGCAAGCCCTGAGACCGCGGCGCCGGGCCGCGCGTGCAGTCGTCGGCGAGCGCCCGTCCTGCCCCGGCGCGCGGCGTGCGATCGGCCGGGTCCCGCGCGGCCCGAATCGGCGCAACGCGCGGATCCGTCGCGGTCCGATTCAGTCCTCTGTCCACGGGTCCCAGAGCCGGCGCACGTTCTCCCAGCGCAGTGCCTGCGGGTCCTCGGACCCGGGCTGGTAGCGCACGCCCTCGTGGCGGAACGCGGGCTCGGTCCACGTACCGCGCTCGACCAGGCGGCGGATGTTGGCGCGATAGATGTCGTCGACCGCCTCGTGCTGCAGCGGATCCTGTCCGAGCCACAGGTTCTTCGGATGTATGGGCTGCTCGTACATGCGCTTGAAGATCTCGGTGCGCAGGTCCTTCAACCAGTTGGAGTTGAGGTTCATGGCCCGGAACTGGCGCAGGGCCTCGATGTCGATGGTCGCCGCCACGAGCGTGTTATAGCCCGACGGCGAATACGACATGATCTCGCCCCGGTAGTCGACCAGGTGCGCGTGGCCGCCAGTGATGTCGATCGGGTGTCGGGAGCTCGGCGACAGGTACACGGGACCGGCGTTCGGGCACAGCATGTACACGTTGTTGAATTCGGCGTGGCCGCGGTTCTGGACCATCCACGAACCCCCGCCCGGGTAGCCCGTCTGCGTCATCGGCGTGGCCTCGCTCGGCCGGTAGACCACCTCCGCGCCGTTGAAGGCCAGCGCGCGCACGGCCTCGGGATATTCGCCGTCGGAACAGCAGATGGTGCCGATGTTGCCGATGTCCGGGGTGCGCAGCACCGGGTAGAACGCGTCGATGCCGTCGCCGAACACCTCGGTCCAGCGCTCGTACACGTCGTGCGGGGTGCACGAGCGCTCCCGGCACCAGACGTGGTTCTTGGCGGCCTTGTGCACGATCGCGCCGTCGGGCCCGATCACGAACAGCGTATTGAAGAAACGGTCGGCCATGATCTCCGGCCAGCGTGCCTTGCACTGGGCGATGATATACGTGCGATAGAGCTTTGCCAGTCGCCCGAGCCATTCGGTTTCCTCGCCCGGGATGTCGATGAACAGCTCGCGCGCGGCGAGCGTATGGGGAATGTCGAAGATCTCGTCCGTGAAACCCGTGAGCGCGCCCTCGGGCAGCGCGACGATGCGCACCGGCATGTTGATGCTGGTCATCGACACCGCGGCGTGTATCGCCTCCTCGATGTTCTCGAGGTTGTGGCGGATGTGCCGCCGCTCGGCGATCCCGTAGATCACGGTGGACAAACCGATGGCGAGATACGGCGCGACGGGGGTGCGCGGTGGTGGTGCGGTCATCCGGGATCTCTCCTGTGCGGCGGCGCACGGCGGTCCGTTGCCCGCGTGCCCATCCGCCATTGTGCAAGGGTCGGTCAACTCCGATAATTCTCGGGCAATCCCGTGCCGGATCCAAACGCTGTGCCGGCGTGCCGGCGCTGGCCCGACCGGCTTCACCACAGGGGGCGATACGCGTGCTGAGCCGGCTGCTGTTGGGCGATCCGGATCTCCCGGTCGACGTCAACTCGTTCAGGTCACTGTCCGCCGCCATGCTCATGGCGGTCATCGGGCCCGAGGTGTTCATCGTCCAGCCCGGGTTCGTGCAGGGCCTGGTGCAATATCTCGGTTTCAGCGATCAGCAGGCCGGCTACGTCGCTTCGGCGGAGATGTGGGGCATCGCCGCGACCACGGTCGCCATGACCTTTCTCGCCGCGCGACTGAACTGGCGCCACGTGTTCGCGGCCTCGTTGCTGCTGATCGTCGCCGGCAACCTCGCCTCGCTGGCGGTCAGCGACGTCGCGACGTTCGCGGCGCTGCGGTTCCTTGCCGGGGTCGGCTCGGGTGGTGTCGTCTCGCTCAGTTTCACCGTGGTCGGTCTGACCCGTAACCCGGAGCGCAACTTCGGCTGGCTGATCATGTGGGTGCTCGTCTTCGGGGCGCTGGTTCTGCCGGCCATGCCGCTGGCCTACGAGCGGGTCGGCATGAGCGGGGTGATTGGTTTCTTCGCGCTGCTGGCGGCCTGCGGGTTGCCCTTCGTGCGCTACCTGCCCGTATCCGGCGAGGAGCACGTGCAGGTGGAGGCCGACGCGGTCGATATCGGCTGGACCTTCAAGGGCATGGCGCTGGCCGCCATGCACAGCTATTTCCTCGCCCAGGGTGTGATCTGGGCCTACCTGTTCCTGATCGGCGTCGCTGGCGGTGCGACCGAGCAGCAGGTGGCCAACGGGCTGGGTATCTCACAGTGGCTGGGCGTCGCAGGCGCGTTTACCGCCGCCATGCTGGGCATACGCTGGGGCCGGGCGCGGCCGCTCGGCGCCAGCATCCTCATGACCCTGCTACCGCTCGCCTGCCTGTTCGGTCCGAGCGGTGCGCTCGTTTTCGGCGTCGTCGTGGGTATCTACAACTACGGCTGGAACATGACCCATCCGTTCCTGCTCGCGGCCATGGCGAGCTTCGATCGCAGCGGCCGGGTGGTGGTTCACGCCGTCGCCCTGCAGATGCTCGGGCTTGCCATCGGTCCGGCCATTGCGGCCACGGTCGTCGGCGACGGCAACTACGGCGCCGTGCTGTGGCTGGGCATGGCGCTGTTCGCCGCGAGTCTCGCTCTCATCCTGCCCCCGGTCCTGCGCCAGGCCCGCCTCGCGCGTGCCGCGATCGTGCCGGCCGGGCCGGCGCCGCACCCGCCTTTGCATTGAGACCGCGGCGTCGCCGCACGGACGGGTTCATCGCACGTGTCGATCGGCACCGGGGTGCCCGTAGGGCCGGCTTCAGCCGGCCGCGCCGCGATTCGAATGCGCACCGACCCCCGGCACCGCACCCGCCTTTGCATTGAGACCGCGGCGTCGCCGCACGCACGGGGTCATCGCACGTGTCGATCGGCGCCGGGGTGCCCGTAGGGCCGGCTTCAGCCGGCCGCGCCGCGATTCGA
>JADZEE010000035.1 GCA_020850735.1 Gammaproteobacteria bacterium
CGCACCGACGTCGATGCCCCCGTTGCCCACCGTCACCGCGTTCAGCACCACCGTCGCCGCCGAGTCCACCACCAGCGCCTGCAGCGCCCCGGTGTTGCCCACCGCACCGTTCAGCGCCACACCCCCGGCACCGCCCACGATCTTCAGCGTCGTGTCGTTGCCCGCGTCGTTCACGTTCGTACTGAACGTCACCGTGTCGCCCACGCCACCACCGCCCGTCACCGTCGTCGTCACCGCGCCGGCGTCCAGATCCACCGCGCCGGTGAACGTCACGTTGTCCGTGACGCTCGTGTACACCGTGCCGTTCAGATCGATGTTGCCGCCCGTCACCGCCAGCGCACCATTCACCGTCACGTTGCCCAGATCCACCTGCCCCGTGTCCGCGTCCACCGTCAGCGCCGAGTTGCTGCCCGTGTCCGTCACCGCGCCGGTGATGGTGATCGCACCGTCAGTCGCATCGTTGTCGGCGTCGCTGTCCAGCGTCACTGTGCCGGCACCGGTCAGATCCATCGGCCCCGTGAGCGTGATCGCGCCGTCGTCGCTCTGGTAGCTCGTACCGGCGAGGTTCAACTGCGTGCCCGTCAGCGACAGCGCACCGGTCACCCGCACATTGACCGCCGTCACTTGCGCGCCCGTGATGACCAGGCTCTCCAGATCCTGACCGCCCGTGACCGTCACCGCCCCCGCACCGCCCTCCACCGCCCCCTGCACGCTCACGTTTGCGTCGCCCGTGCCGTCCACCGCGTCGCGCGCCGCGTCGATCGTCAGCGTGTCCGTACCGGCGGCGTTGGCACCGTCGATCGCCCCGGTGATGGTGACCGCGCCCGCATTCGCCGTGTTGCCCGCGGTGGTGTCGATGGTGCGCGCACCGTCCACCAGCAGCGTGTCGTCCAGGGTCACGACGCCGCCGGCGGTGGTGATGTTGCCCGCCAGGGTGGTGGTGTTGCCGTCACCGGTGACCGAGAAGCCCGCGCCGGCGGTTGCGCTCATGTCGATGGCGCTGGCGATGACGACGTCGCCGGCATCGGCGCGCAGCGCGAGGCTGGTGTTCAGACCCGAAAGACCGCCGGTCTCGTCGACGGTGATGGTGCCCGACTGCGTGGTGATCGTGCCGACCACGATCGCCTCGAACGTACTGGCGATGGTTTGCAGCTCGCTCGCGGCCAGGTCCAGCGTGGCACCCGCGGCGGCATTGTCACCGATACCGATGCTGGTGGCGGCGGTGCGACCGCGAAAGGTCGCGTTGATGCCGGCGCCCGCGCCGGTCGAGGTCAGGACGGCCCCCGCATTGATGGCGATGTCGTCGGCACTGAAGGTGAGCGCGCCGCCGTTCGCATCCAGGGTCACGGCCGCGACGCTGATGCTGTCGGCATCGGCGCCGGCGGCCGTGCTCGCGCTGATGGCGCCGGACTCGACGTCGGCGCCGAAGCTGATGTCATTGCCCGACACCGTGAGCGTGCCGATGCGGTTGCTCGCGCCGATCCGCCCGAGCGTGACATCGCCGGCGTTGTTGCCGGTCGAGGTGGCGTCGATGACCAGGTTGCGCGTGGTGGCCGAGTCGAGGTCACCGGCGGCGGCAAAAATCACCGCGCCCGCGTTGCCGTCGTTGCCCGACTCCGTATCGAGCGTGATCGTGGCACCCGCACCCGCCAGCTCGATGTCCAGCGCATTCTGCAGGTCGATGTTGCCGCCGTCCGTGCGCACGTCGCCGTTCAGGGTCAACGTGCCGTTCGTCCCCGTACCCTTGCCGCGCGTGTCGACGGTCAGGGCGGCCAGGGCGGTGCCGCCACCGGTCGTACCCAAGGTGATGTTGCCGGCATTCTCGTTCGCGTCGGCGCTGTCGGCGCTGGTATCGAGGGTCAGGGTGAAAGCGCCGTTCACGGCCGTAGAACCGAACAGAATGCCGCCGGCGGCGGTCGTCCCGGCCACGGCATCGGTGTCGATGACGACGTTCGCGCCCAGTGTCACCGCAGTGGCGCCGCTCAGATCGACGTTGCCGCCGCCATTGACGCGCAGATCGCCGTTCAGGGTCAGCGCCGCGCCGGACACCGTCAGCGCGGCGAGCCGCGTCGCACCGCCGACGGCGCCGAGACTGACGGTGCCGCCGCCACCGCCACCGTCGGCGGTCGCATTGACCACCAGCGTTTCCGCACCGGTCGCGGCGTTGATCGCGGACGTGCCCATGTTGACGTTGCCCGCCGCGGTGGCGCCGCCGGCGAGATCGGTGTCGATGGTGACCGTCGCCGCGCTGAGCGTGACCGGGCCGCTGAGCGTGACGCTGCCGCCCGCGGTGCGCAGATCGGCGCCGAGGTCGATGTCGCCCGTGCCGCCCTGGACGGTGAGATTGATGTTGCCCACGACCCCGGCGGCTCCCGCCGTGCTCACCTGGGCGTTGATGTCGATCTTGCCGGCGCCGCCGAAACCACCCGTGGCGCTGTCATCATCGGCGGTGAAAGCGATGCTCGCGCCGCTGGTCGTGATGGCGGAGTCCACACGGACGTCACGACCGGCGCGGAAGGTGACGGTCTCGCCATTACCCTGATTGGTCAGGGTCAGGCCGCCCGACAGGCCGGCGTTGACCTTGATGTCCCGGTTGGCCTGGAGGGTGATGTTGCCCGTCAGTGCCTCGAGCGCCTCGTCGCTGATTGTGAAGTCGTCGACGTTCGCGCCACCGCCGTTGTCATCGGCGAACAGGATCTCGCCGGCCGGATCGCCGCCGTTGGGCACGTTCGCATTCAGCTCGGCGTTGTCGGTCGTGGTCGCATCGGTGATGTCGATGTCGCGCGGATCGAGCAGGATTTGGCCGCTGCGACCGTGCGCCGCGCCGGTATCGATGCCGCCGTCGAAGGCGAGCAGTTCCTTGCCGGACACCTCGACGGATCCGCCGTCGCCGCCCGTGGCGCCGCCCCGGGCGCTGATCGCGGCGTAGTAGCGGGTCGCCTGATCGGACCAGACGATGACCTTGCCGCCGTCGCCGTCGACGATCGCGTCGGCCGTGAGCGTCACACCGGCGCCGACGAAAGTCTGCGCGGCATTGCGGACCGCGGCGTTGGCGCCCTGGAAGTCGCCGCCGGCGAGGATCTCCCCGCCGCCGTTCAATCCGGAGACGTCGACGGCGGCGTCGCCGCCCAGACCGACGCGCTCGCCGAGCAGGTGAACTGCACCACCGGTGCCGGCGCCACCGCGCGCGCTGATGCGGCTGCCGCTGCCGGCGATCAGGGTCCCGTCCGCGTTCACTTCCACGCGCCCGCCGCTGCCGCGGATACCGTCGGCGGCGAGTGTGCCGGTGTTGAGCACCGAGGCCTGCGGGCCGGCCCCCACCAGACGGATGGTGCCGCCGGCGTTGTCGATTCGCGCCGCCTTGATCACGCCCGAGTTGTTGATCGCCTGGTCGAATACGTTCTTCGCCACGCTCGCGTGCAGGATGATCTCACCGCCGTCGGCCTGCACCGTGCCGGTGTTGCTGACCGCGGCGTCGAGCGCACGGGCGTTGTCGAGCACGGCCTCGTCGACGGTGAAACGCATCAGGCCGTCGCCGTCGAAATCCAGCGCGACCTTGCTGCCCGCGACCAGGTTCACGCGCCCGGCATTGGCGATGATCACACCCTCGTTACGGACGGCCTTGCCGACGAGCGCCACCGAACCGCCCGTGGCCGCCTCGATCACGCCCTGGTTGATGACGATGCCGTCCGAGTCAGCGCTGGTGTCGAGCCGGTAGTTGCCGGCCATGAAATCGTCGACGTCGATTTTCGCGCCGGCGGCGACCAGACCACCGACCGCGAGTCGCGCACTCGGGCCGAAGTACACGCCGTTGGGGTTGACCAGATAGATCTGTCCGTTGGCCTGGACCCGGCCGAAGATCTGGCTCGGCTTCTGGTCGAAGATGCGGTTCAGGGCGGTGGCAGTAGCGCCCGGCTGCTGGAAACGGACCAACTCGTTCCGGGCAACGTCGAAGCTGCGCCAGTCCAGCGCGAGATTGTGCGAGGACTGATTGATCACCGTGGTGTTGGCGTCGGGGCGGTTGATGCTGCCCTGGCCCGCCACGACCGTGCCCCCCTGCGGTCCGGCCAGCACGGCGCCGGGCTGCAGACCGATCATCACCCCGGCGGTGGACAGACACACGGCGCGCACGCCGGCCGCCACGCGGTTGAGCGGAAACCAGCGGCTGTCCAACACGGGCCGGGGAGACGATGCTACGGCCAGGGCCGGCCGGGCGCGCTTCGCATTCATGGTTCTGGCCTCGTTACCATCAGGCGTGGGGTTCTCCGGTGAAGGAGCCGTGCCGCCGGTTCATAAGCGTCGAAAAATCCGTGCGTTACGCCCGATGCTAGTGCCCACGCCGTGGCCCTGCTGTGACTGCAGTCACACCGGGTCAATAGATCCAGGTCAGGTCGACCCAGGCCTGCGGATCCTTCCCGTTCTGTGGCTGCGGCTCGAAAATCGGGTGCGCGAGCGTGATCCGGAAGGAGAACTCGTTCGGGTTGTCGAACGAGATCGCGAAGCCGGCGCCGTCGTAAAGCTGCGATTCGTTCTCGCTGGGCAGCGGATCGTTGAGCACACCGTAGGCACGGTCGTAGAACAGGTGCAGGCGCAGCAGCTCGCCCCAGGTGCGGTTGCCGAACGGCGATGGCCGGTCGTGGATGAGCGGTGCGTTGATGATCCACTCGAGCGAGGCGAAATAGCCCTTGTCGAACAGCGCCTCGGCGGGCTGGAAGGCGCGCACGCTGGTCGGGCCGCCGATCGAGAACTGCTCCAGCGGCGTGAGCAGATCGGACGAGTACTGGCCCTCGAGGCGCAGCAGCATGGAGTGCTGGGCCAGCTTTTCGCTGATGATCGACAGCGCCTGCAGGCGCTGGTAGCTCAGGAACAGCTTGTCGAAATCACCGGTGGCAAAGCGCCCCGACTCGCCCCGGCGGCTCGGCGGCACCGAGGCCATACTGACCGTCCCCTGCCCGCCCATGGCGCCGAACAGCTCGTTGAAGCCGTGGGTCAACTGTAGCTGGGCGAAGTTCAGGCCGGCGAAGCGCGCATCGACCGAGTCGTAGTTCACCTCGAGCGCGAGCTCGGTGAGATTATCGACCGACTGCTCGCGGCCGCGCTGCTTGGTCAGCGCGCGCTTGCGGGCGAGATCGATCTTGCCGTAGAGGTTGCGCTGGCGGCTGCGGATGAAGGTCTTCTCCAGCGCCAGGTGGGCGTTGCGCGTGCCGCTCCAGGATTGCAGCTTGCGGAAGGCGCCGAGCACGTCGAATTTGTTCTCATCGAAGCTGGCGCTCAGCTTGTAGCTCGGATCGAACCACAGCGGCCGCTCGTAGGCGGCGCGCCAGAAAAATGCATCGCGCGGGCGGGCGGTGAACTGCGTGGTCAGGCTGAGCTTGTCGGCCGCCTTGGTGACGTTGTTGATGTCCACCTCCAGGCGGTAACGGCGCTGGCCCGTTTCCGGCAGACCGTGATTGTCGGCCGTCACGCGCGCGTCGACCCGGCGCTCGTCCTGGACCTTGAGCACGAGGTCGGCGGTGCCGACGAGCTGGCCCGGCTGGAATACGCCGAACAGGCTCACGCCGGGGTAATCGGTCACCGAGAGCAGCACCTGCTCCATCTGCTCCTTGGTGACGGGCTGATCGATGAGCGACTCGAACGGCTGCTCGAGCAGCTTCGCGCTGTACTGCTTGTTGCCCTCGGTCAGCACGCGGCCGAGGCGGCCCTCGAGCACGGCGACGTGGACGATGCCGTCGGCGACGTCCTGGGTCGGGATATAGGCCTGCGCGAGGATGAGCCCCTGGGCGCGATAGAACTGCGTGACCGCCGTGGCCACTTCCTGCAGGCGACCGACGGTGAAGCCCTCGGGACGTTCGGCGCGTTTGGCCTCGACGATCGCTTGGAGCTGATCCAGGGTGATGCCGAATTCCGGACGCTCGACCACGTTGTCGAGCTCGAAGCGCTGGACGACGATTTTCTCGCCCTCGTCGATGTCCAGCGGGCGGTCGATCACAGGCGGCACGGCGAACACGTCGGCGCCCGGCGCCGGCGGCTGCATGGGTCGATCCTCACCCGGGCGGAGGGCACCCGGGCGCACGGCATCCGGCAGGGTGGGACCGCCGGCCGCCGCCGCCCAGGACAGCGACAGCAGCAGCGCAGCCGCTGCGATCGGTGAGCCTCGTCCAGCGGCCGAAGCAACGTGAGCCAGCATTCTCCCCTCGATCACAGCGCGCGCGGCGCTCGCGTCCGACCCCGTGAATGAGACGCTGCCCGCAGGCACGCGCTCCCCCTTGACGCTCGTTGCGCGCGAGTATATCAGCGGGATCCGCGCCACGGCAACAAATCCCGCTACAGAAATGTTCTCTAAAATGCTGAACGGCGGGGGGTTTTACGGGCTCCCTGCCAGCGTCGCCGCACCCCCGTCAACCGCCGTCGGCGCGCGCCTCCGGCGGTGGACGCAACTTCGCCCGCCACTGCTCCAGCGCCGTGGTGTCATAGCTTAGCGGATATTGCTCGCGGGCCTTGGCCACAACCGACTCGCGCAGGCGGTTGGCCGCCTCGTTGACGAGCAGCTCGCGCGCCTGCGCCTGGACCTCCTCGAAGGCGAGCTGCTGGCCTGCGAGCAGGGGGCCGCGCTTGATGATGTGCAGGCCGGAGCCGGTCCGGATCACGTCGCTGACGGCGTCCTCCTTGAGATCTGCCACGGCGGCGCGCACCTCGGGCAGCAGGTCGGTAACGCTGAGTATGCCCATGTAACCACCCGCGAAGCGGCTCTGCGCGTGCTCGGAGTAGCGCGCCGCAGCGTCGGCGTAGGCGATCTTCCCCGCGCGCAGGTCCTTGAGTACCGCCGCGGCGCGCGCGGTCGCCGCCGTGACGGCAGCGGCGTCAGCGTCTTCGGCGAGGGACCAGAAAATCTGCCAGACCGGCACCCGCTCCGGCAGCTTGAAACGCTCGAGGTTGTCGGCGTAGAAGGTGCGCAGCTGTTCGACGGACGGATAGTCCGGGCCGAGATTGACGCGTGCCAGCTCGCGCAGGTAGGCGTCCACGAGGACGCGCTCGGCCTGACGTCGCATGAGCAGGACGACCACCGGATTCTCGTCGATCCGGTTCGCGCGCGCCGCGGCGAGCATCGAGCCGAGGGCGGCCTCGGCCTCGACGAAGCGCTTGAAACTGGCCTCGTCGGCCGTGACGGTCGCCCGCTGCGCCACGGGCAGGGGATCGAGTATGCGCGCGATGTCCTCGAATCCGATCGTGCGCGCCGAGGCCGGCGCGACCGCCGCGGTGGCCGGCGCCTCTGCCGCGGGCACGTCGACTGCCGCCGCCGGCAAGCCGGCGGTCCCGGATCCACCGCCGGCGATATAAGCGCCCACCAGGCCGGCGACGCTCAGTGCGACAAGGTAAGCGAATGTTTTAACAATCTTTTTCACGCGTTGCTCCTGGCTGTACGGGAGGCCCGGGACGTCTCGCTAGCGGCCGCGGGTGGACCCGAACCGACGCCCGGCCATTGTAGCGCCTGGCGCGGGCGCCGCGATGCCGGCGGTACACACGAGATGCGTGGCCAGCGCCCTCGCCTGCTCGTAGAATCCGGCCGTGGACCGCACCCAACAGCGGCCGGACCATGAACGATTAATCTGTTATTCTAAAAAATGTTCCGGTATCTAGTTCATTAAAATGATGAGTTGCGCGAGCCACCCCGGCCCGCCGTACTCGGGGTCCTGATCAACCGCTGCATCGAACGCGGCTACCGCACATGGCGCCGAAAACCCAGAACCTCGCCATCCTGTTCGCGGACGTGAGCGGCAGCACCCGTCTGTTCGAGATGCTCGGTGACGTCACCGCGCGGCACATGATCGCCGAGTGCCTCGAACTGCTGACCGACGTCACCGTCCGCCACAAAGGCGTGGTGATCAAGACGATTGGCGACGAAATCATGTGCACCTTCCCGTCGGCCGAGGCAGCGGTCACGGCGGCGTGCGAAATGCACGAGTGCCTCGAGGAAGAATCCGCGGAGCTGACCGACAAGCGGCCGGTCGCACTGCGGATCCGCATCGGCCTGCACTTCGGTCCCGCGATTCTCGAAGGTGGCGACGTGTTCGGCGACGCGGTCAACGTCGCGGCGCGCATGGCGTCGTTGTCGAAAGCCAGCCAGATCATCACCACGCAGATGACCATCGAGGAATTGCCGCCCATTTTGCGGGCGAGCACGCGGTTCATCGACCGGGCGCCGGTGAAGGGCAAGAAAGAGACCATCGACATCTTCGAGGTCATCTGGCAGCAGGAAGACGTCACGCGCATGTCGACGGCGGTGCTGGCCGAACGTCCGCCGTCAGCCACGATGACGCTGCGCTACAACGATCACGAGATCGTCCTGGGCGAGGATCGCAGCATCGCGGTGCTCGGGCGCAGCAAGGCGGCGGACGTCACGGTGAATGAAACCCTGGCGTCGCGCCAGCACGTCCGCATCGAGTACCGGCGCGGCAAGTTCTTCATCATCGACCAGAGTACGAATGGCACCTACGTAAAGCTGACCACCAACGAGGAGGCGTTTCTTCGCCGCGAGGAGATGCCGATCACCGGCGCCGGGATGATCAGCCTCGGTCGCGCGTTCACGGAGAACCCGCAGGAAGTCGTTCATTTCACGTCGGATTCCTGACCGATGCGCGCCCGCGCCACTGCGAGTCGGTCTCCGGGCAGTGGAGACTGAGCCCTTGATTACAATGACGACAGCACGACGGCGCCCCGCCGCGACCGGGGCGATGCAAGGGCTGGCCGCGACAGCGGCGACGTCCGTGCGCGACCGCCGGCCGGGCGGGCGCCGCTGCTGCGAGTAGGCCGCGATGTCCGCGCAGGAATCCGCCGCACCCGCACTGACGTGGACTTCAGCCACCTTGAGCCACGTCGGCAACGTCCGCCGGCTCAACGAGGACTCGTGCCTCGATCGCCCGGACATCGGGCTGTGGGTGGTGGCCGACGGCATGGGCGGACACGCCGCAGGCGACCTGGCCAGCCAGCTCGTCGTCAACATGCTGGATTCACTGCGGGCGCCCGAGTCGCTGAACGGCTTCATCGACGCGGTCGAGGATGCCCTGCTCAAAGCCAACGCGCGGCTGATCAAGATGGCCACCGACACCAATCAGACCAGCGGCAGCACGGTCGTCGCCTTGCTCGCATTCGGACGCCATGCGGCCTATATCTGGGCCGGTGACAGCCGCCTGTACCGGCTGCGCCAGGGCCAGCTCAGGCAACTGAGCACGGACCACTCGCAGATCGAGCTGTATATCGAGAAGGGCCTGCTGACCCGCGAGGAGGCGGCCGGGCACCCGGCGGCCAACATGGTGACGCGGGCCGTCGGTGGCAGCCCCGATCTGCATCTGGACGTCGACGTCACCGACATCGAACCCGGCGACCGCTACGTGCTGTGCTCCGATGGTCTGGACAAGCACGTGCGCGACGCGGACATTGCCGAGCTGCTCGCGCGCGGGACCGTCGGCGACGCCGCCCGGGCGCTCATCGACACCACCCTGGAGCGCGGCGCCACGGACAACGTGACGGTGGCCGTGATAGAAATCAGTGAACGCGACGGCGTGCCGCCCGCCGCGCAACGCGGTGCGTCCGCGCTGGGTTAGTCAGGCAACGGCGATTCGACCGACGGAGATCTGAATCTTGGCCGACTTCAAAACCGCATTGCAGGCCCTGTCGCGCGGCGAGCTGAATCTCGATGTGGTCGCGAAAAACATCGACAAGGTGTTGCGCAAGTCGCCCAAGCTGGCGACGCAGATGCTCGAGGAGCTGCGCGCGGCCTACGGCAACGATCTCATCGACGCCCAGACCTACGCGTCGCTGAAAAAGCGCGTCCAGGACGTGGTCGGACTGACCGACACCGGCGGCAGCACCGACGATGCGACGCGATTCGGCAGCGCCGACAGTACGCAGATACTGACCGACGCCGACCGCGAGGCCATTGCCGCGGAGGCACGCGCGGCGACCCAAATCGACTACACCGGCACGGATACCAGCGGCACGGTCGACTTCGACCTGAGCGGGCCGACGACCGGCACCAGCGCCGAAAGCTGGGGCACGACCGGCACCGGCGCGGCCGGCACCGGCTGGGCGCAGCCCGGCAAGCCACAGGAGGTCGAACCGCTCAAGATCCAGCCGGGGGTGGTGCTGAAGGAACGTTTCCGGCTCATGGAGGTGCTCGGCGTCGGCGGCATGGGCACCGTGTACCGCGGCGTCGACCTGCTCAAGGAAGAAGCGCGCGACAAGAACCCCTACGTGGCGCTGAAGGTTCTGAACGAGGACTTCAAGCAGCACCCCGATTCGTTCATCGCGCTCCAGCGCGAAGCGTCGCGCCAGCAGAAGCTCGCCCATCCCAACATCGCCACGGTCTACGACTTCGATCGGACCGGCTCCACCGTGTTTATCACCATGGAGCTCATGGAGGGCACACCCCTCAACGTCTTCATCAAGAAGAACGCCAAGTCCAAGGGCGGACTGCCGTTCGCGGAAGCGTGGCCGATCATTGAAGGCCTCGGTCGCGGCCTGACGTACGCGCACGAGCGCAGCATGGTCCATTCGGACTTCAAGCCGGGCAACTGCTTCCTGCTCAAGGACGGCGCCATCAAGATCCTCGATTTCGGCATCGCGCGCGCGGTCAAGAATCCGCTGGCAGGCGAGGCGGAGAAAACGCTGTTCGACCCGGGCAAGCTCGGCGCCCTCACGCCCGCCTACGCCAGCGCCGAGATGCTCGAAGGCGAGGATCCCGATCCGCGCGATGACATCTACGCGCTAGCCTGCGTCGCCTACGAACTGCTCACGGGACGTCATCCCTTCAACAAGCTGCCGGCCAATGCCGCGCGCGACAACAAGCTCATGCCGGCCCCGATCAAGGGGCTCAAGCGCCGACAGTGGAAGGGACTGCTGCGCGGGCTCGCCTTCGCGCGCGCCGACCGCAGCCAGTCCGTGCAGGAATTTCTCGAACAGATCGAGGGCAAGAGCAACTGGTACAAGAATCCGTTCATCGTCGGCGGAGCGATCACGCTCGTGGCCGTGCTGGCGGGCACGCCGCAAATTGTGTCCTACCTGCAAAAGCAGAAGATCGACGGTGTCATTGCCGCGATCAACGGCGGCGATCCACAGGTCGTACAGGGCTACCTCGACCAGCTGCCGCGCTTGCGCGAACCCGACGCGCCGGAGTCGGACCTCGACGCCGACGACGAAAAGCGCATCCTCGATGAAACCCGCGACACGTTGATCTCGTATTTCGAGTCACGCATCGCGACGCTCACCGACGAACGGGAATTCCGCGCTGCCGAGGGCCTGCTGAGCGATCTGAAGAGCCTGTTCCCCGACAACATCAAGGTCGTACAGATCGATGAGACCGTGGTGGAGAAGCAGAACTTCCTGCTCGCCCAGCTCAACGATCGGATCAACAAGGCGCTCGACGACGGCAAGCTGCTGGCGTCCGGGGACGACGAGGGGATCGCCACCGTCCTCCAGGACGTCAGCAAGGTCGCACCCGAGCAGGTCAAGTACTATGCCCCGCGGCTGTCGGCAGCGCTGTCCGCCCAGGCGGAGGAAGCCCTGCTGAGCCTCGATTTCGACCGCGCGCAGACGGTCGTCGACGAGGGGCTGGCGCTCGTGAAGCTGGCCGTGCCGGGCAAAAACGACGTCATTCTGGTCAACCTCGCGGACAAGATCCGCAATACCCGCGAACAGTCCGAACAGGATCAGCTCATCGCCGAGGCTGAGAGCCGGATTGAAGCCGCGCTGCCGCAGCTGACCGATCTCGGCAGTTACGCCGGACTCGGCGACGCGGTGGCCCGACTCGCGCGCAACCGTCCGGATCATCCTTTGCTCGCTGACCTGGCCGCGAGGGTCGCGCCGCTGCTCCAGACCGAGGCGAAGCGCATTCGCAGCGAACGCGACTGGACGGCGGTCGGCGCGCTCGACGGCCAGCAGGCGCTGTTCGCGGGGCTGGGGCTCGAGAATGAGCTGCTGCGCCTGGACACGGAACGGGCCGAATTCGACCAGCGCGTGGACGGTCTGCTCAAACAGCTCGCCGCGGCGGTCGCCGAGGACCGGCTGCAGGCGCCCGCGCAACCGAATGCGACGACCATTCTCGCCGACATGAGCGCCGCCGCGGGCAGCGCGGGCGTCGTCGAGCGCGCCCGCGACGCGCTCGCCCGAGCCTATTTGCACGACGCCCGCAAGCTGCGCGCGAACGGCGACTGGGCACAGGCTCGCCAGGCGCTGAGCGCGGCCGGAAAACTCGGTCCGTCCGCGACCGTCGGCGAACAGCTGGCGACCGAAACGACGCTGGTCGGCAGGCTGGAGAAATTGGCGCCGGCCGAACGCGCCAAGCTGCTGGCCGACCGCAGCGCCGAGGCTCAGACGCTGCACGCGGAGCTCGATCGCCAGATTGCGGACATGGCGCCGACGCCGCTGGCGGCGCAGAGCGTACTCGCCACCGTCGACCGCATCGCAGCGCTCGATCCCGGCGACGCGAAAATCGCCACCGCGCGCGACGCGGTGGCGGGCCGTCTGGCCGACGCCGCCACGTCGATCGGCGAAGGCGGCGCCTGGGACGCGGCGATCGCGACACTGCGCGACGCGGTTGCCCTGGTGCCGGAATCCACGCGCCTGGCCAGCACGTTCGAGCAGCTGCGCGAAAATGCCCGGACCGCCCTCGCAACGGCGCAACAGAAGGCCATCGAGGACGGCAAGACCCGGATCGCCGAGTTGCTGGCCGAGCCGACCTTCGACCGCGCCTTCGACGTCGCCCTGCAGGAGCGGTTCGACAAGCTGCAGCCCTTCCTGCCGGCCGACGATCCGTGGCTGACGGCGACACGCCGGGAAGCGGGTGAGAAATACGTCGCGCGCGCCACGCAGATGCGTGAGGAGCAGCGCTTCGAGGAGGCCGGTAGTCTGCTCGACAAGGGCGAACGCTACGCGCCCGCTCTCGACGCGCTCGCGAACGAACGCCAGCAGCTGGCCGCGGCCGAGCAGGACTTCCAGCGCGCACGCGATGAAGAGCTGCGCAAGGCGGAAATCGACGGTCTGAAACAGACTGTGCTCACGCAGGCGAAGGCGCGCGAGGTGACCAACGTCAAGGCGACCCTGGACAAGCTGCGGGAGCTCTTGCCGCCCGACGACCCGTTCCTCGTTCAGGAAGTCCCGCCACTGCTCGGCGATGCTTACCTGAAGCTCGCGCAGAGCATGGCGGAAAAGGGCAACTTCATCGCCGCGCTCAAGTTCGCCCGCGAGGGCGTGGAAATCTCGCCGAACGACCAGCAACTTCAGCAGGCCGTGCGGGCCAACACGCTCAAGGGCAACGAAGCCGAGCTGCGCCAGCTGTTCACGGGCGAAATTACCGGCCTCGACGTCGACCTGGTGAAGAAGTCGCTCGGCGAAATCCAGCTGCTCGACCCGAGTCGCTACGTTGCCGTGGCCGGAGATCTCGAGAAGATCCTGGCCGACCGGATTCAGCCGCTCATCGACCAGGACCTGAGCGCTGCCGACAACCTGATGAAAAAGGGCAAGGTGTTGTTCGGCGACAGCGAGTTGCTCGCCAAGCTCGACCAGCAGATCGAAACCCGCAAGGCCGCGCAGCAGGTATGCAAGAGCTGCCCGCTCATCCGGGACGCCATGGACGCGCGCCGTCTGACCAAGGCCCAGGCGCTGCTCAGGGACGCGAAAAAGGATCCCGGCGACAAGGACCACCCGGATATCGCGCGCGTCGCGGCGGATCTGACCAAGCAGATCGCAACCGCGGAAGAGGCACTGGCGGCGTTCAAGACCGAGCAGGATCGACTGCAGCAGAAAGGTGCGGTCACCGAGCCTGAGCTCAAACAGGCCGAGATGCTGCTGGCTGCGGCGCAGAAAGTCTGGATCGACCGCAGCTACGAAGCGCAGGCCAACTGGCTGAAACAGGAGCTCGACAAGCTCCGACCCCGGGTGCCCGGCAAGGTGGAGGCGGGCTATCCCGGCCAGGTTTTCGGCAGTGGCATCGTGCTGCCCTACAGCGGATCCTCACCCCAGCCCTGCAAACCAGGCCTGGCGGGTTACGGAACGCGCAAGCGCGGCCAGTGCTTTGCGCTGCTCGATGACAACAAGCGCGGTCCGCTCATGGTCGTGGTCCCCGCGGGCAGCGGTGTCGCCAAACCATTCGCCATCAGCAAGTACGAGATCACTTACTACGACTACAACCGGTTCTGCGAGCTGAGCAACTGGTGCAAACCGATCCCGGTATCCAAGGACAAGATAAGTCTGCCGGTCACCAACATCAGCATCAAGGATGCGGAGGCTTTCACGGACTGGTTGTCCAAACGCACCGGTGCGAGCTATCGCCTGCCGTCCGCCGAGGAATGGGCGTACGCGGCCGATGCGGCTGGCAAGCAGCCGAAGAAGGACTACAACTGCCGCCTGGAGCAGGGCGGTCAGGTCCTCAAGGGCCAGGCCGTGATGAGCGTGACCACCGGCAAACCGAACGGTTGGGGGCTGTTCAACTATATCGGCAACGTCCAGGAGTGGGCGACCAGTGGTAACGGCATCGTCGTCCGCGGCGGTGCGTATCAGGATAGCTTCTCCAAGTGTGACGTCTCGCTCGAACGCTCGCACGACGGCAGTCGCGACGAGGCGACGGGTTTCCGCATCGTCCTCGACATGGGCTGACGGGTACGGACTCGCGCAGCGCGGTGGTAGCATGAGACACGCATCGGTGCGCCATCCACACGGCCGGGGATCCACGCGTGGCTGATGCGACTTTGCGCAGCCTGGCGCGCAGGCATGCCGCAGGCGAACTGAGTCGTGAGGAGTACCGCCAGCAACGAGCCGAGCTCGTGGAGGGCATCACGGCGGGTCGGATCGCAGTCGCTGCGCCGCCCGAACCGCCCCCGCCCGCACAGCCACCCCCCCCGGTGGACGACCTCGACAGGACGCGGCCCATCAGCGCATCCTCATTGCGCGGGTCGCACCGGACGCGTTCGTTGCCGCTCATCGTGACCGGTGTAGTGGCGGCGGTCGTCGTCATCGCAGCCATCGCCGGCCTGCTCATGCTGAACGAACAGCCGGCACCGGCCGTCACGCCGGCTGCGCTGCCCGCGCCACCGCCCGCCAACGCGCCCCTGGCCGAGTTCGTTGCCCGCGGCGACTATCAGGAAACGTACGTGACGGCGCTGATCGACGCCTGGCAACGACTGGCGGCCGCTGAACGCGAACAGGCGCAAGCCAGCCCGGCCTACCGAGAGCTCGTCACCGGGATCTACCGGGAGCTGGTCGAGGAACGCGCGGTCGCCGAGCTCGATTCGAAGCTGCAGTCCATCGAGCGTCAAGGCCAGCTCAGGCGCCTGGTCGAGGCGCTCGGCATCACGGATCCGCGCGTCGTCGACGGTCTCGCGGCGCTCGCGGCCGCGGCGGCCGACCGTACCGCGACGCAGGCCGACATTCCGGCGGACGCGCAGACGCCGACCATCGAACCGGCCGTCGAACCGGCCGTCGAACCCGCCACCGAACCCGCCGCCGAACCGGCCGCCGAACCCGCCGCCGAACCGGCCGCCGAACCGGCCGCCGAACCGGCCGCCGAACCCGCCGCCGAACCCGCCGCCGAACCCGCCGCCGAACCCGCCGCCGAACCCGCCGCCGAACCCGCCGCCGAACCCGCCGCCGAACCCGCCGCCGAGCTTGCCCCGATGCCCGCGGCACCCGTGGATCGCACGGCGGTCGCCGCCGCGGCACGGGACAGCGCTGCTCCGACCGTCGCCACGAAGCGCAACGGCTGTAATCCGGCGCTCGCGCGCAGCCGCCGCCCCTATTGCCGCGACGTGCTCGTCGCCGGCGGCCCGGGCCCGGTCATGGTCGTGCTGCGTCCCGGTGAGTACACCATGGGGGGCGAGCGGGCGAGCGAGCAACCCGCCCACCCGGTCCGTATCGACTACGCCTTCGCGATCTCCGCCTACGAGATCACCGCCGGCCAGCTCAAGGCCTTCTGCGCGGCGACCGCGCGTGAGTGTGGCGAGCAACCCTGGGGCGCCGACGACTACCCGGCGGTCAACGTCAGCTGGAGCGACGCCGCGGCTTACGCGCGCTGGTTGCGCGAGCAGACCGGTATGGATTACCGCCTGCCGAGCGAGGCGGAGTGGGAGTACGCCGCGCGCGGCGGCACCTCGACACGCTATCCGTTCGGCGAGGAACTGCTGCCGACTCATGCCCGTTTCTCGTACCAGACGCCGGTCGAGGCACCGCTGCCGGTGTCCGATCGCTCGGTTAATCGCAACCGCTTCCGTCTCTATCACATGGTCGGCAACGTCCGCGAATGGGTCGAGGATACGTGGGCGCGGAATTACGCCGGCGCTGCCGGCGATGGTAGCGCCCGCCGCGACGCCGGGACCGACGTGCACACCGTACGCGGCGGCTCGTTCCGCGACGGTGCCGACTCGCTGCGTTCCGCCGCGCGAACCGGCCTGCCCGGCAGCCACCGCGACCGGGAGACGGGCTTTCGCGTGGTGCTGGATTTCCGTTCCGCCGCGGCCGCGGGTGCCGTGCCGCACAGCGACATCGACTGGTTGAGCGCGCAGCGGGCGGGTGCGTTCACCGTACAACTGTTTGCAGTGAATCACGCCGAAAAGCTGCGCCAGCTCGTCGCGGCGCATCCCGACCTGCGCCTGCGCGTGCTGCCATCGGGCGATCCGTCGGTGCGTTTCCGGGTGGTTTTCGGCGCCTTCGATACGGCCGACCAGGCACGGGCCGCCTACGCGGCGCTGCCCGCCGCCATCACCGGCGAGTCGGCGCAGCCGGTGGTGAAATCCTTCGCCGATCTCCAGAGCCAGACCAAAACCCGGGCCGCACGGCCATGAGCGCGCCCGCCCGAAGCGCGACGGAAAATGATCTCGTCATCGGCAGGCAGGCCATCTTCGACCGTGACGGACGGATCGCGGCCTACGAGCTGCTGTTTCGCGGCTCGCACGACCACGGCTACGCGCGCATCGCCAATCACGACGAAGCCACGCACCAGGTGATACTCAACACGTTTCACGACAGCGCCCTCGACGACATCGTCGAGGGCCTGCCGGCGTTCCTGAACGTGAGCGCCGGTTTTCTCACCGGTACGTACCCGCTCGATCATCTGCTCGACGCCGGTCACGTCGTGCTGGAGATACTGGAATCCGTCAGCATCGACGCGCACGTGATCGCCGGCGCGCGTGCGCTCGCCCGCAAGGGCTTTCGCCTCGCGCTCGACGATTTCGTCTATGACGCCAGCTACGCACCGCTGCTCGACGTCGTCGACATCATCAAGATCGACGTCAAGGCTCTGCCCGCGGCGAGCGTCGCCGCTCACGTCGAGATGCTGCGCGAACACGACCTGCTGCTGGTCGCGGAGAAAATCGAATCGCGATCCGTGCACGCCCGCTGCCGAGACATCGGATTTCATCTGTTCCAGGGCTTCCACCTCGCGCGACCTGAGACGATCACGCGCTGGCGGCCGAGCTGAATGCTCGCGCTATCGCGCGCCAGCGCGGACACGCTGTTCACCGGTCACCCATGAGTAATGTAGACCCTGCGGAAATCGCAAAATTCGACCGCCTCGCCGCGCGCTGGTGGGACCGTGACGGCGAACTGCGCCCGCTGCACGACATGAATGCCGGCCGCCTGGCCTACCTGCGCGAACACGTGCAGCTCAGCGGCGCGACGGTGATCGACGTCGGCTGCGGCGGCGGCCTGCTCAGCGAGGCACTGGTGCGCGAGGGCGCCCGGGTCACCGGGATCGACGCCAGCGCCGACGCACTGGCATCCGCCCGCGAGCACGCGCGCGCCGGCGCGCTGGAGCTCACCTACGTGGAAGCGACGGCGGAAACCTTTGCGCAGAGCCATCCCGGGCGCTTCGACGTGGTCACGTGCATGGAGCTCATCGAGCACGTACCCGATCCGGCCGCTCTCGTGCGCGCCTGCGTCACGCTCGCGCGTCCGGGCGCAGAGCTGTTCTTCGCCACCCTCAATCGCACTGCGCGCGCCTACCTGCTCGCCGTGCTCGGCGCGGAGTACTGTCTGCGGCTGCTGCCGCGGGGCACGCACGATTACGCCCGCTTCGTGCGACCGTCCGAGCTCGCCGCCTGGCTGCGTGCCACCGGCGCCGAGATTACCGACGTCACCGGCCTGCATTACAACCCCTTCACGCGCCACTGCCGGACCACGCGCGATACCGCGGTCAACTACATCCTGCACGCGCGCACGCCGGACTCATGAGTCGTCGTCGCAGCGCGGCGGCGGTGTTCTTCGATCTCGACGGCACGCTGCTCGACACGGCACCGGATCTCGCCTTTGCGCTGAACGCGGTGCGTGCCGAGCGGGGCCTCGCGCCGCTGCCCTACGAGCACATCCGGCAACGGGTCTCTGACGGCAGTTACGGGCTGATCGAGGCTGGTTTCGGCCTCGGACCCGCAGATCCGGGGTGCGAGACGCTGCGGGTGCGCCTGCTCGAGATCTACGCCGCCAACATCGCGCGCGAGACGCGACTGTTCCCCGGCATGGACGAGGTGCTGCACTACCTCGAACGACACTTGGTGCCGTGGGGCATCGTCACCAACAAGCCCGGCGCCCTGACCACACCGCTGGTCACGGCCATGGGCCTGCACACACGCAGCTGCTGTGTCGTCAGCGGCGACAGTCTCGCCGTGCGCAAACCGCACCCGCAACCGCTGCTGCACGCCGCCGGACTGGCCGGCGTCGACGCGGCGACGGCGCTGTACGTCGGCGATGCGCCGCGCGACGTGCAGGCCGCGCGTGCTGCCGGAATGGCCGTACTGATCGTCGCGTTCGGCTATTTCGGGCGGGATGCGGATCCGGCCGGCTGGGAGGCGGATGCCGTGATCGAAACGCCCGCGCAGATCCTCGAGTGGGTGAGTTGAAGACCACGGGCTGTGACACCGCCCGCCGGCGGGCGGGGACCGCCGCGACGGGGGTCCGGGCGACGGGGGTCCGGGCGACGGCTGCGCTACGTGAGCATCCGGCGCGCTTCAGGCATCCGCCACCCGGCCGCGCGCCGACCGTACGCGCGGCGGCAGGCGCAGCAGCACGCGCAGGCGTCGCAGGCTGTCGGCGTCGACCGCGTCGCCCGCCAGCAAGAGCGTGCGGCGCCGGCCGTCTTCCAGCTCGAAGCGCACGATGACCAGGCCGGTGAGCACCAACGCCCCGGCGCCCGGGTGGGCGCGTACGGCCGGATGCCGGCCGGTAGTCACGGTCCAGCCACGCCGCGCCGAGGCATCGACACGCGTAATGGCGTCACCCCGATGCAGTACGTGCGCGCGCAATGTCGCAACCAGACTCGCGCCGGCGAGCGCCACCAGCGGCAGCGACAGCATCATCGGCAGCGCGGATGCGGCTGTGCACAGGCACGCTCCGCCGTGCAGCGCCGTGAGCGCGGCGGCCAGTCGCGGCGACGCGCCGGGGACCAGCTGCAGTGGCGGAAACTGTGTTCGCATGGCGTTGGTATGTGCGCAGTCCGGCATCACGGCACGGGCCTTGCAATCACCCGCTGTTGTCATAATACTCTCGGCGCGCAGTGTCGCGGTGGCGTGCCTGTGGCACCGTGGCGACGCGACAGCGGAACACGAACGACACGAATCGCATGACGGCAGCTTCGGACATCTCTCCCGCGGGCGGACAAGCGCCCGAACCGGCCCCGCCTCCCGCTTCTCCGACGCCCGCCAGCGCGGCGCCGGCGCGCGAGATCGGTGGTCCGCAGGGCCCCGAGCCGACGCGTTACGGCGACTGGGAACGCAAAGGGCGTTGCATCGATTTCTGATCGGCGCCGCCGCGCCCGACACTTTGCGGACGGCCGGGTAACGCTCGCGCACACGAGGCAAGCGCCGGCGCAACGATGACGAACACGAAGGATATCGACCAATGGCGGTGAACAGACCCTTGTCCCCGCACCTGCAGGTGTACCGCTGGCAGCTCACCTCGGTGCTTTCGATCCTGCATCGCGCGAGTGGCGTATTCCTGAGCGCGGGCGCGCTGCTGCTCGCCTACTGGCTGGTATCACTCGCCTCGGGACCGGAATGCTTCGCGGCGACCCGCTCCATTCTCGGTTCGCTGCCCGGCCAGATCGCGCTGTTCGCATGGACCGCAGCCCTGTTCTACCACCTGTGCAACGGCGTCCGGCACTTGTGCTGGGACGCCGGACTCGGCTTCGATCTGCCCGCTGTCTACCGCTCCGGTTACGCCGTCGTGGCGGCGAGCATCGTACTGACCGTGCTTGCCTGGGTGCTCGCGCTCGCAGGAGGTGGCGCATGAAACTCCGCAGCCCGCTCGGCGTCGCACGCGGACTCGGTTCGGCCAAGTCCGGTGTCCAGCACTGGTGGCTGCAGCGCGTTACCGCGATCGCGCTCGTACCGCTCGCGCTCTGGTTCGTCGTCGCGGTCATCCGGGTCGCCGGCATGGATTACGCAGGTGCCAGCGCCTGGGTCGCGGCACCGCTCAATGCCACCCTGCTGGTCGCCCTGCTGGTGGCCCTGTTCTGGCACGCTCAGCTCGGCCTGCAGGTCGTGCTGGAGGATTACATTCACGCTCACGGGCCCAGGGTTTTCGCCCAAATCATCATTCGCCTCGGCCTGCCGCTGGCCGCGCTGGCCGCCGTGCTGGCGGTGTTGCGCATTGCATCGGGAAACCAATGAGTCATGACTGAGGCGTATCCAATCATCGAACACCGGTACGACGTCGTAGTCCTCGGCGCCGGCGGCGCAGGCCTGCGTGCCACTTTCGGCATGGCGGCCAAGGGGCTCGCGACCGCCTGCGTCACCAAGGTGTTCCCGACCCGCAGCCACACGGTCGCCGCCCAGGGCGGCATGAGCGCCGCGCTCGGCAACATGGGCGAGGACGACTGGCGCTGGCACATGTACGACACGGTCAAGGGCTCGGACTGGCTCGGCGACCAGGACGCCATCGAGTATATGTGCCGCGAAGCGGTGCCCGCGGTCATCGAGCTCGAACATTACGGTGTGCCCTTTTCACGCACCGAGGACGGCCGTATCTACCAGCGTCCGTTCGGCGGCATGACCACGCGCTTCGGTGAGGGCATCGCCCAGCGCACCTGCGCGGCGGCCGATCGTACCGGCCACGCCATACTGCACACGCTCTATCAGCAGTCGCTCAAGCACAACGCAGAGTTCTTCATCGAGTACTTCGCACTGGACCTGGTGATGGTCGACGGCGCCTGTCGCGGCCTGCTCGCCTGGAACATGGCCGACGGCACACTGCATTTGTTCCGCGCGCACACCGTGGTGCTGGCGACCGGCGGCTACGGCCGCATCTACTGGTCGTGCACCGGCGCACACACCCAGACCGGCGACGGCAACGCGATGGTGCTGCGCGCCGGGCTGCCTCTGGCGGACATGGAGTTCATCCAGTTTCACCCGACCGGCATCTATGGCGCGGGCTGTCTCATCACCGAAGGCGTTCGCGGCGAAGGTGGTTACCTGACCAACGCCAAAGGCGAGCGATTCATGGAACGCTACGCGCCCAACGCCAAGGATCTCGCCTCGCGCGATGTCGTCAGCCGGGCGATGACCATCGAAATTCGCGACGGCCGTGGCGTCGGTCCGGATGCCGACCACATTCATCTGCACCTCGAGCACCTCGGTGCGGACGTCATCAACGAGCGCCTGCCGGGGATCGCCGAGTCTGCACGCATTTTCGCCGGCGTGGACGTCACCCGCGAGCCCATCCCGGTGCTGCCGACGGTGCACTACAACATGGGCGGCATTCCCACCAACTTCAGGGGCCAGGTGGTCACGCTCGCCGACGGCGATCCCGAGACCGTGGTGCCGGGCCTGATGGCCATCGGCGAAGCGGCGTGCGTATCGGTGCATGGCGCCAACCGGCTCGGCTCGAATTCGCTGCTCGACATCATCGTCTTCGGCCGCGCGGCGGCGAGCCACTGCGCCGAGACCATCCGGCCGGGGCAGGCGCATGCGCCGCTGCCGGGCGACTGGAGCGACCCGATCCTCGGCCGCCTCGATCGACTGCGCCACGCGCAAGGCTCGACGCCGACAGCCAGCGTCCGCGCCAGCATGCAGCGCACCATGCAGAACTATGCCGCCGTGTTCCGCACCGGCGAGACTCTCGCGGCGGGCGTCGACGAGCTCGGCAAGGTTTGGCGCTCGTTCGCGGACGTGAAGGTGAGTGACCGCTCGATGGTCTTCAACACCGATCTTGCCGAGACCTGGGAGCTGCAGAACCTGCTGGCGCAGGCGATGGTGAGCATCAAGTCGGCCTACAACCGCACCGAGAGCCGCGGCGCACACGCGCGCGAGGACTATCCGAATCGCGACGACGACAACTGGCTCAAGCACACGCTCGTATGGTTGGACGCCAGCGGCGAGGTACGCTTCGACTACCGGCCCGTACACCTGTTCACACTGACCTCCGACGTGGAGGTTGTGCCGCCGAAACCGCGCGTGTACTGAAGCGAACGTCGAAGTTTCCGATACACGGGGCAATCAGCGAAGGATCCCTGAGCATGGCCAAATTCACCCTGCCGCCGAATTCGACATTCACGCCGGGCAAGACCTGGCCGGGGCCTGCGGACGCGACGCGCGTGCAGCGCTTCCGGGTCTATCGCTGGGATCCCGATACCGGTGCCAATCCGCGCATCGACACCTACGACATCGATCTGGACAAGTGCGGCCCCATGGTTCTCGATGCGATCATCCACATCAAGAACGAAATCGACCCCACGTTGACGTTCCGGCGCTCGTGCCGGGAGGGTATCTGTGGCTCGTGTGCGATGAACATCGACGGCACCAACACCCTCGCCTGCACCAAACCGATAGACGAGATCAGCGGCGACGTACGCATCTATCCGCTGCCGCACATGGAAGTTCAGAAGGATCTCGTTCCGGACCTGAGCCATTTCAACGCCCAGTACGCGTCGATCAAGCCCTGGCTGCAGGCACAGACGGCGCCACCACCGGACCGCGAACGGCTGCAGTCGAAGGAAGATCGGGCCCGGCTCGACGGTCTGTACGAGTGCATACTGTGCGCGTGCTGCTCGACGGCCTGCCCGAGCTACTGGTGGAACAGCGACCGCTATCTCGGCCCCGCGATCCTGCTCCAGGCCTACCGCTGGCTGGCCGACAGCCGCGACGAGGCCACCGGCGAACGCCTCGACGCACTCGAGGATCCGTTCCGGCTCTACCGTTGCCACACGATCATGAACTGCACCCGAACCTGCCCGAAGGGTCTCAATCCGGCCAAGGCCATTGCCGAGATCAAGACGCTGCTGGTCGAGCGAGCCGTCTGAGAGGAGGTTCGCTGCCCTGACGGCCGGGCGTGGCGGCGAACGCGGGCTGCATTCGATGAACGATACGGACGCATCCGCCGGCCAGGATCTGGGGCGCCTGCGCTGGCGTTGCCGGCGCGGCATGCAGGAGCTCGATCTCCTGCTCGGCGGTTTCCTCACCCACGACTACGCCGGCCTGGGTGCGGACGATCGGGCCAGGTTCGCGACTTTGCTGGACACGCCGGACCCGGAGCTGAACGATTTGATAGTCGGTCGCAGCGTGCATCCGGACGCGGCCGTCCAGGCGCTCCTCACCCGCATCGCCGGCCGGCTGCCGGCGCGCTGACCCCGGGCCGTCGGTCCGCGCCCCGGAGCTTACACCGTGAAATCAGCCGCCACCGGTTACCGCGTCTTCGATCTCGCCCACCTCGGCCTGATCACGGTCACGGGCACCGATGCGCGTGATTTTCTCTCCGCGCAGCTCACCAGCGACCTGCGCTCGCTGAACGAGGGCATGAGCCAGCGCAGCGCCTGGTGCACGGGACAGGGGCGGGTCATCGCGACCCTGCGCATCGTCCAGCACGACCGCGGCTACGTGCTGGTACTCGCACGCGACCTGCTGGACGACGTGCGCCGGCGACTGAGTCTGTACGTGCTGCGGGCGCAGGTCCGGATCGACGCCGCGGCTGATCGGCCTGCATTGATCGGCATCCGGGGCACACCGGCGGCGCTGGCCGGTTTCGCGCTACCACGCAGCGCCGATGCTCAGACCACTGCCGGCGCGTTGACCATCGTTCGTTGCGACGGCGATTCGGACCGTGCGCTGGTCATCGGCCCTGCCGGCGAGGTCGGCGCGCTGTTCGAGCGGGCACGCGGCGACGCTTGTCTGCTCGACGCCACTGACTGGCGGGCGCTCGACATCGCCGGCGGCCACGCCCACGTCTGTGCAGCGACCAGTGAGCTCTTCGTACCGCAGATGCTGGACCTCGATCGCATCGGCGCGGTCAGTTTCGACAAGGGCTGCTACCCCGGCCAGGAGATCATCGCGCGGCTGAAGTACCGCGGCGAGGTCAAGCGCCGGCTGCGCCGCGGGGCGCTCGACGGACCGACCATCCCGGAACCGGGCGCCGAGCTCGGCGCGCCCACTGATGCTCGCGACGAAGCCGCCGGACACGTCGTCGACGCCGTCTGCACCGCGGATGGTACCGCGCAGATGCTTGCGGTCACCCGCAACGACAGTGCCGGCCAACGCCTGTGGATCGACGCGACGACGTCGGTACTGACGGAGAGACGTAGCGACGATCCGCTACCGTGAGCCGCACCCCGGGCGCCACGACACACGGTCGCATCGTCGCCTCGACCTTCGAGCCCGCCTGGTGGCTGCCCGGCCCGCATGCACAGACGCTCTGGCCCGTGCTCGCACGGCGCAAGGTGCGCACGCGACTGCGTCGCGAGCGGCTGGAGCTCCCGGACGGCGATTTCGTCGATCTGGACTGGGCCGGCCCCGACGACGCAACGGTCGTGGCGCTATTTCACGGTCTCGAGGGCAACGCCGCGTCGGCCTACGCCGCGGGCCTGCTCGAAGCGCTCGCGCGCCGGGGCCGGCGCGCGGTGCTCATGCACTTTCGCGGGTGCAGCGGCGAACCCAACCGCAATCCTCGCAGCTACCATTCCGGCGACACCGGTGACATCGCGTTCCTGATCGCTACCCTCGCGCGGCGCAGCGCCGGCAGGCCCGTAGCCGCCGTCGGCTACTCGCTCGGTGGCAACGCGCTGCTGAAATACCTCGGCGAGCGCGGTGCCGACGCCGGGATTGCCGCCGCGGTGGCGGTGTCGGTCCCGTTCGATCTGCTCGACGCGGCGACCCGGCTCGAACGCGGATTCTCGCGCCTGTACCAGCGCCGGCTGCTCGCCGGGCTGAAGGGAAAAGTGCGCACGCGCGCAGGCGTGCTCGCGGGACGGATCGACCTGCTGCGAGCTGCAACCGCAAGTACGTTCCGCGAATTCGACGACGTGGTCACCGCGCCCCTGCACGGCTTTGCCGGCGCGGACGACTACTACCGGCGCTCGAGCAGCAGGCACTACCTGCACGGGATCTCCGTACCGACGCTCCTGCTGCACGCGCGCGACGATCCGTTCATGACACCTGCCGCGATCCCGCCCGCGAGCGCATTGGCGCCACCGGTCGAGCTGGAGTTGAGCGCGCACGGCGGCCATGTCGGCTTCGTCACCGGCCGCATCCCGGGATACGCCCACTACTGGCTCGAAAGCCGGATCCCGGCATTCCTGGACCGCTTCGTGGACAAAACCGGGGTCAGACTCGATTTTCCGGCGCCAGACGCCCGTGTCGACAGCGATGGGGAAATTCGAGTCTGACCCCGGTTTTGTCCGGCGCTGGCTCGCTCGCGCCGGCGCCGGCGAGTATCATCGCCGCTTTGACCTACCCCGGTCCGGTCCCCGACGCAGATCAGCCAGCATGAAGCGGCTCCCCTACGCCCTCATCGCCCTCGCTTGTACCGCGCTGCTGGGCTTCGGCTACTACCTGCAATATGTCCAGCATCTCGAGCCCTGTCCGCTGTGCATGCTCCAGCGGCTGGCGTTCCTGGGGGTCGGCGCGGTTGCCGTGGTGGCCGCCCTGCACGGACCGGGCGCTGCGGCCGCGCGTGCCTACGCCGCCGCGATCGCGCTCATCGCCCTCGCCGGCGCCGGCGTCGCCGCACGGCAGATCTGGCTTCAGCATCTGCCGCCCGAACTCGTCCCGGAATGCGGACCGGGACTGGAATTCATGCTCGAGCTGTACGGTTGGAGCGATACCCTGGCCAAGGTGCTCAAGGGCACCGGCGACTGCGCGACGGTGGAGTGGACGTTCCTCGGCCTGTCGATCGCCGAGTGGTCGTGTGCCTGGCTCGCGCTGTTCGCGACCACCGGACTGGCGCTGACGTTGCGGCGCGAGCGTCCCGCCGGTCCGGTACTGTTCCGGCGCTGACGCATCCGGGCGTGATGGCGGGCGTTACGTTATTGCCCGCCCGGCTTGTCGGGGAACCCCGGCCGTGTACACTGGTCCATGATCGTTGCCGTCAACCGAAACGAGCCCTGCCGATGAGACCGCTGATCGTGCTACTCACCTGTCTGAGCCTCGCGGTACACGCCGGGGACGGCGTCGCGGGCGACCCTGACTACCTAGGCCAGACACTGCAGGGCGTGCGCGCAGTGACCGTGCGCGTGGACGGCGTGCACCCGGACTTCGCCCGTTACGGCGTCGTCGGCGATGCGCTGCGCCTGCGGGTGGAGGAGCGCCTGCGCGCCGCCGGCATCGTGGTCGTCGATGCCGGTAACGCCGAAACGGCGCGATCCACGCCCGTACTCGCGATCGATTTCACCGTACACGACCACACCAACGATTATTTCAACCACTATCCTTATCTGGTGTCGCTCAAGCTCAAGCAGAAAGTCCCGCTGCCGAACGCCGCCGATGCGTTCATCGCGGCAACGGTCTGGTCCGACGGCCGCAGCGGCATCGAAGCGCCGCTGCGCCTGTCGCGGCTGAATGACTACGTCCTGACGCTCGTCGACCACTTCATTGCCGATCTGAACGCCCAGAACCGCAGCTGAGGCCGCAGCGCGCGCCTCAGAGCTTGTAAGACGTTCGCCGTAGCGAGAAGACGGTTCCCGGGTGTTCCCTTCCCGGCAAGGCGCGGGGGTGTACCGCGCGCGTAGCGGGCCTGCGGACACGATTCTGGGGGTAGCCGCAACGCCGCCAGGGGCGTCCAGGGGACGTCGCAACGGGCGCGGTGATTGTTTCACATGCTCTCAGGCCGGCACCACCCGGGTCGCCATCTGGGCCTCGACGGCGGCAATGGCGCTCATGTTGGTGATCCGCCGCACCGACGCCGTCGGCGTCAGGATGTGCGCTGCCTTCGCCGGACCGAGCAGAATCGGTCCCACCGATACACCGTCGCCGAGCACCGAGAGCAGGTTCATTGCGATGTTGGCCGCATCGAGCGTCGGCATGATGAGCAGGTTCGCCTCGCCGGTCAGGCGCGAATCGGGCATCAGGTCCGCGCGCACCGCCGGCTGCAGCGCGGCCTGCGCGGACATCTCGCCGTCCACCTCGAGATCCGGCAGGCGCGCGATGATGAGTTCAAGCGCCGCGCGCATCTTGCCCGCGGAGGCCGAGGACTGGCTGCTGCCGAAGTTCGAGTGCGATAGCAGCGCCACTTTCGGCGTCACCCCGAAACGGGCCATCTGCCGAACCGCGAGCTCGGTCATTTCGGCGAGCTCCTCGGCGCCCGGATCGGCATTCACGTGCGTGTCGCACACGAAATAGGTCCCTTTCTTCAGCACCAGCGCGGTCATCGCCGACGGCTGCCGGATGCCGGGCTCGAGGCCGATGATGTCGAGGATGTACTTCAGGTGCTGCTCATACCGGCCCGTGACCCCGCACAGCATCGCGTCCGCGGCGCCGAGCCGCAGTGCCAGTGCCGCAATGGCGGTGTTCTGCGTGCGCACCACGGTCTTGGCGTCCTCGGGAGTGACGCCCCTGCGCTTCACGAGGTCGTGGTAGGTCTGCCAGAATTCTCGGAATCGCCGGTCGCTTTCCGGGTTGATGAGATCGAAGTCCTCACCCGCGCTCATGCGCAAGCGCAACCGCTTGATACGGGTGGCGATCACCTGCGGCCGGCCGATGAGCAGCGGCCGCGCCAGGCCTTCGTCGATGACCGTCTTGACCGCGCGCAGCACGCGCGGTTCCTCGCCCTCGGCGTAGACGATGCGCTTCGATTCGGTGCGTGCCTTGTCCAGCAGCGGCTTCATGATCAGCACCGACTTGAACACGAAGCGGGTGAGCTGCTCCCGGTAGGCTTCGAGGTCCGGAATCGCCCGCGTTGCGACGCCGCTGTCCATGGCCGCCTTCGCCACTGCCGGGGCGAGCGTCACGATCAGCCGCGGATCGAAGGGCTTGGGGATGATGTACTCGGGACCGAACGACAACTCGGTACCACCATATGCGGCCACGACGACGTCGGAAGCCTCCTCGTGGGCGAGGCCGGCGAGCGCCTCGACGCAGGCGATCTTCATCGGATCATTAATGGTCGTCGCGCCGACGTCGAGCGCGCCGCGGAAGATATACGGAAAGCACAGGACGTTGTTGACCTGGTTCGGATAGTCCGATCGCCCCGTCGCGATGATGACGTCGTCGCGCACCGATTTCGCATCCTCCGGGGTGATCTCCGGGGTGGGGTTCGCGAGCGCCAGGATGATCGGGTTCGGCGCCATCGTCGCGACCATCTCCGGTTTCAGCAACCCGCCCACTGACAGGCCCAGAAAAATGTCGGCGCCGACGATTGCGTCGGCGAGCGTGCGGGCATTGGTGTCGCGCGCGAAGTGACGCTTGTGCGAGTCCATGTCGTCCTTGCGCCCGCGGTAAACGACGCCGCGTCGATCGGTGATGGTGACGTTGGCGGTCGGCATGCCCATCATCTCCAGCAACCGCAGGCAGGCGATCGCCGCCGCGCCCGCGCCCGAGGTCACCAGGCTGACGTCCTCGATCTTCTTGTCGACCAGCTTGAGGGCGTTGACGATGGCGGCGGCGGTGATGATCGCAGTGCCGTGCTGGTCGTCGTGGAAGACCGGAATGTTGATCCGGTTGCGCAGCTTGCCCTCGATCATGAAGCATTCCGGCGCCTTGATGTCCTCGAGGTTGATGCCGCCGAAGGTCGGCTCGAGGCTGGCGATGATGTCGACCAGCTTGTCGGGATCCTTCTCGGCGATCTCGAGGTCAAACACGTCGATGCCGGCGAAGTTCTTGAACAGCACCGCCTTGCCTTCCATCACCGGCTTGGCAGCGAGCGGGCCGATGTCGCCGAGGCCGAGCACGGCCGTGCCGTTGGTAATGACCGCCACGAGGTTGCCGCGGTCGGTGAAGTCCGCAACCCGGGACGCGTCCGCGGCGATGACCGCGCACGGCGCCGCCACGCCGGGCGAGTAGGCCAGTGCGAGATCACGCTGGTTGGCGAGTGGCTTGGTGCCGACCACCTCGATCTTGCCGGGGCGCGGCAGGCGGTGATATTCGAGCGCGCTCTTGTTCAGGTCCTCGGGCATCGAGTCTCTCCGATAAGATGGCGCCGGCGCGCCGGCGCGCTCGCGCGCAGCTCGGCAAGGGAGGGGACGACAGGGGCGAAAGCGTTCAGAAACGCACGCCGCGCGGCATGTTCGCGCGCATACCCCGCATGAGCTTGGCGAGACCGCCTTTCTTGGAGATTTTCTTCATCATTTTCTGCATGTGACCGAACTGCTTGAGCAGCCGGTTCACGTCCTGGATCTCCGTGCCCGAGCCGCGCGCGATGCGCTGCTTGCGCGACGCCTTGACCACCGCCGGGAAACGTCGCTCCTGCGCCGTCATGGAGTCGATGATGGCGGCAAATTTCACCAGTTCGCGGTCGTTGAGCTGGTTCGCGACCTGCGCCGGCAGCTCGTTCATGCCCGGCAGCTTGCCCACCAACTCCTTCAATCCGCCCATATTGCGCATCTCGTCGAGCTGCGTGCGGAAATCCTCGAGGTCGAAATCCCTGCCCTTGCCGATCTTGGTCGCGAGCGCGGCGGCCTTGTCGTGGTCGACTTTGCGCTCGACGTCCTCGATGAGGCCGAGCACGTCGCCCATGCCGAGGATGCGGGCGGCCATGCGATCGGGATGAAAGATCTCCAGCGCCTGGGTCTTTTCGCCGATGCCGACGAATTTGATCGGCTGACCGGTGACCTGGCGCACCGACAAGGCGGCACCACCGCGGGCGTCGCCGTCCGCTTTGGTGAGCACGATGCCGGTCAACGCGACCGCCTCATTGAACGCGCGCGCGGTCTGCACGGCATCCTGACCCATCATCGCATCGACCACGAACAGGGTCTCGACCGGTTTGAGCTGCGCGTGCAGACGACTGATCTCGGCCATCATCTGCGCGTCGATGCTCAGCCGGCCGGCAGTGTCGACAATGACCACGTCGCGCAGGCGCCGACGCGCCTCGGCCACGGCGCCCGCCGCGATGGCGTCGACGCCGGCACCGGTCGCACCGCGATGGAAATCGGCGCCGACCTCCCCGGCCAGGATCTCGAGCTGGTCGATGGCAGCCGGCCGGTAGACGTCACAGCTCGTGAGCAGCACCGACTTGCGATCGCGCTCCCGCAAGTGCCGCGCCAGCTTGGCGGCAGTGGTGGTCTTGCCTGAGCCCTGCAGGCCGGCGAGCAGGATGACCGCCGGCGGCTCGACGTTGAACACCAGCGGCTCGGCCCGCTCGCCCATCAAGCGGGTAAGCTCGTCGCGCACGACACGCACGAGCGCCTGGCCGGGTGTCAGCGTGTCCAAGACCTCCTGGCCGACCGCGCGCACACGCACCGCATCGACCAGCTCGCGCACCACCGGCAGCGCGACATCGGCCTCGAGCAGCGCCACTCGGACCTCACGCAGCGCCTCGGCGATGTTGTCCTCGCTCAGGCGCGCCTGGCCGCGCAGTCCCTTGACGACACGGCTCAGCCGGTCCGTGAGATTCGCGAACATGAAGCCTTAGTTCCTTGAATATGAATGCGTTTTCTCGGCGAACTGCCGCCGCGGCACAAGCCCGCGACGGGCGCTGGCCGGGACACCGATTATAGCTCAGGCACCGCCAACGCTCATGCGCCGGCGTGCGCCTTCGGGCTGCCTTCATCGGCCGCGCGCTTTTGTGCCATCATGCCGCTACGGTCCCGAGCTCCGGACCCGCACCGATGAGCACTGCGTTCCTCAGCTTCGCCGCGATCGCCCTGTACCTCGCCGCCGCCGCGCGCACCGGGTTCGTGCTCCTGCGCGCAGACCACGATGGACCCCCGTCGCGCGCGCCCGCGCTCGGGCTGGGCTACGCCGCGCTGATGCTGCACGCCCTGACGCTGTATCACGGCATCGTCACCGGCACCGGGCTCAACCTGAGCGTATTCAATGCCGCCTCGCTGGTCGCCTGGGTGGTGGCGCTGCTGCTGCTGATCGCCGCCCTGTCCAGGCCCATCGAGAACCTGGCCATCGTACTGCTGCCGGTGGCGGCGCTCGCCATCGCCCTCGACCAGGTCTTTCCCGGTCACCGTATCGTGCAGGGTGACCGGCCGGCGGGCCTGGAGCTGCACATCGCGCTGTCCATCGTCGCCTACAGCATCCTCACCATCGCCGCGATCCAGGCCCTGATGCTGGACTTCGCCGAGCGGCGGCTGCGAGATAAGCGCCCGGCCCTCGTGCTGCACTTCCTGCCGCCACTGCACACCATGGAGGAACTTCTGTTCCAGCTCATCTCCGTGGGTCTGTTCGTGCTCAGTCTGGGGCTGCTCAGCGGCTTCATGTTCGTCGAGGATCTGTTCGCCCAGCACCTGGTGCACAAGACCGTCCTGTCGCTGATTGCCTGGCTGATCTTCGCGGTGCTGCTGTGGGGCCGGCGCTATTTCGGCTGGCGCGGCCGCAAGGCCGCACGCTACACCGTGGCGGGCTTCATCATGCTGATGCTCGGCTTTTTCGGCAGCAACGTCGTACTCGAGCTCGTACTGCACCGCGTATGAGTCCCGCCCCGCACGCTGCGGCGCGTGTGCTGCCGACGGCCGGGAACTGATCGTGGTCGACGACATACCACTGGGCGTTCTGTTCGCAAGCCTCGTCGGCTGCCTGGTGCTGTCGGCGTTCTTCTCCGGGTCCGAAACCGGGATGATGGCGCTGAACCGTTACCGGCTGCGCAACCTGGTCGACAAGAAACACCGCGCCGCGATGCGAGCCTATGCCCTGCTGGAGCGACCCGATCGCCTGGTCGGCCTCATTCTGCTCGGCAACAACCTGGTGAACATAATCGCCACGTCGACCTCCACGATCATCGGCGTGCGCCTGCTCGGCGAGGCGGGACTGGCGGTCCAGGCGGTCGTGCTCACCATCACCCTGCTCATCTTCTCCGAGGTGCTGCCGAAAACGCTCGCCGCCCTGCACCCCGAGCGCGTGGCTTTCCCGGCGACCCTGGTGCTCACGCCGTTGCTCAGGCTGTGCTACCCGTTCGTGTGGTTCGTGAACCTTATCGCCAATGGCGTGCTGCGCGTCATCGGCGTGCGCACCGAAGATGCCGGCGAGATGGCGCTCTCGCGCGAGGAACTGCGCACCGTGGTCAAGGAAGCGGGCGCGATGATCCCGCGCAAGCACCAGCAGATGCTGTTCGCGATCCTCGATCTCGAGCGCATTACCGTGGAAGACATCATGGTGCCCCGCCACGACGTCACCGGCATCAATCTCGAAACGAGCCTCGCCGATATCGAGGACTCGCTGGTCGCCTGCCGCCACACCCGCGTACCCGCGTACCGCAGCACGATCGACAATGTCGTCGGTATCCTGCACGTGCGCAATGCGCTGCGCCTGCTCAAGGCAGAGGAGTTCACGGTCGCCGACGTCGAGCGGATTCTCAGCGAGCCCTACTACGTGCCGAGCGGCACCCCGCTGCACACCCAGCTCATCAATTTCCAGCGCCAGCGCCGCCGCATGGGTCTGGTCGTGAACGAGTACGGCGACATCGTGGGTCTGGTGACGCTCGAAGATCTGCTCGAGGAAATCGTCGGCGAGTTCACCACCGATACCTACATGTTCAGCCGTGACATCCAGCCCCAGGCCGACGGCAGCTATCTCGTCGACGGTGGCGCCAGCATCCGTGAGCTAAACCGCCAGACTCATTGGAACCTGCCCACAGACGGTCCCAAGACCCTCAATGGTCTCATCATCGAGGCGCTCGAAGACATTCCCGAGGCAGGCACCAGCGTGCGTATCGGTGTCTGCATCGTGGAGATCGTGCAGACCACCGGCCAGGCCGTGAAGACCGCGCGCGTTAAAGCGGCGGAGGAGCCGCGCGCCGCGGGCGGGAGCCGCTGATCCTTGCGGCTGCGCTGCCCGGTCAGAATCGATCGAGCGCCTCGGCGAGGGTGTGCACTCGCGCGATCTCCAGGCCATCGCCTGTGCCCTTGCCGGCATTGGCTGCGGCGACGACGGCGCGCTTGAATCCGTGCTTGGCCGCTTCACGCAGGCGTTCCGGGCCCGCCTGGACAGGACGGATCTCGCCCGCGAGACCGACCTCGCCGAACGCGATCAGATCCTGCGGCAGGGCGCGATCACGCAGGCTCGACAGGATGGCGAGCACGATGGCGAGATCCGCCGCGGTCTCGGTCACGCGCACGCCACCGACCACGTTCACGAACACATCCTGACCATGCGTGGCGACGCCGGCGTGGCGGTGCAGTATGGCGAGCAGCATGGCGAGCCGGTTGTGTTCCACGCCGATGGCGACGCGCCGCGGCGCGCTGAGCTGGGAATCGTCGACCAGTGCCTGCACCTCGACCAGCAGCGGCCGGGTGCCCTCGCGCGTAACCATGACGACGCTGCCCGGAACCGCCTGCTCGTGACGGGAAAGAAAAATGGCGGACGGGTTGCTGACTTCCTTCAGACCGCGGTCGGTCATCGCGAACACACCGAGCTCGTTGACCGCGCCATACCGGTTTTTCACGGCCCGGATGACGCGGTAGCGGCTGGCGGTGTCACCCTCGAAGTACAGCACCGAGTCGACCATGTGCTCGAGCACACGCGGACCGGCGAGCGCACCCTCTTTGGTCACGTGGCCGACCAGAAACAGCGCGGTGCCGCTGCGCTTGGCATGGCGCACGAGCTGCGCCGCGCACTCGCGCACCTGCGCGACGCTGCCGGGTGCGGACGACAGCACGTCCGCGTGCGCCGTCTGAATCGAGTCCACGACCATGACCTGTGGTGCTTCCGCCACGGCGACCGCGAGCACACGCTCGATGCTGGTTTCGGTCAGCAGGCGCAAGCGACCGGCGTCCAGACCGAGCCGACGCGCGCGTGCGCTGATCTGCTGTGCCGACTCCTCGCCGCTCACGTACAGCGTGCGCGCCGCCGTCGCGCTCACCGCCGCCAGCATCTGCAGCAGCAGGGTCGACTTGCCGATCCCCGGATCGCCGCCGATGAGCACCACCGAGCCGGCCACGAGGCCGCCCCCGAGCGCGCGGTCGAGCTCACTCATCCCGGTCGGCGCACGCACTTCCTCCTCCACGCCGACGTCGGCGAGACTGCGCACCGGCTGGCGCTCACCGCTCCAGGTCGCGAAGCGCGCGGCGCCCGGACCACCGGCCGGCGCCGCGAGCGCGACTTCCTCGAGCGCGTTCCAAGCGCCGCAGGCCGGACACTGCCCGGCCCATTTCGGTTCGGTGGCACCGCATTCCCGGCACTGGTAGGCGGTCCTAGCCCTGGCCACCGTCGTGTTCCTCGTAACGTGCCCGCGCCTGCACGCCGCACATGAGCTCGTAAGCGACCGTGCCGGCCCCGGCCGCAATCTCGTCCACCGCCAGGTCCGCGCCCCACAGCACCACCGGATCGCCGACGACTGCCGCCGGGCAGGCACGCAGATCCACGCACAACATGTCCATCGAAGACTTACCGATGATCGGCACGCGCGTGCCGTTGACCAGCGCCGGCGTACCCGACGGCGCGTGGCGCGGATAGCCGTCACCGTAACCCATCGCGACGATACCGATCGGCATCGCCTGCGGACACGTCCACGTCCCGCCGTAGCCGATCCGGGCGCCGGCGGCCACGTGCTTCACGGCAATGAGCTCCGATCGCAGGGTCATCACCGCTCGCAGGCCGAGATCGGCGGCGCTGCGCCCTGCCAGCGGCGCGCCGCCGTACAGCATCAGCCCGGGGCGAACCCAGTCACGGTGCGTATCGGGCCAGGCGGCGATGCCGGCGGAGTTGGCGATCGAATGCTCGCCCTCGCTCCCGGCGGTGGCGCGATCGTAGGCCTGGAGCTGTGCCGCTACCGACGGCGCGCCCGGCGTGTAGGCGCTGGCGAGCTGGGTCATGAAACGCAGTGGCCGAGCGACCGCCGGCAGGGCGCACAGGCGCGCGGCCACGGTGCGAACCTGCGCGGGCGCAAAGCCGAGGCGGTGCATGCCCGAATCCACCTTGACCCAGACCCGCACGGGCTCACCGCCGCCGGCGCGCGCGAGCATCTCGATCTGGTCCGGGCGGTGCACGACGGTTTCGAGCCGGGCCCGGCGGATGGTGGCGATCTCGCCGGCGCAAAAAGCGCCCTCGAGCAGTACGATCGGCGCCGCGACGCCCGCGTCGCGCAGACCCATCGCCTCCTCCACGCAGGCGACCCCGAACGCGTCCGCCCCGGCAAAGGCTCGTGCCATGCGCACGAGGCCATGACCGTAGGCGTCAGCCTTGACCACGGCCATGACCCGGCTGTGCGGCGCTAGCCGGCGCACGAGCGCGAGATTGCTGCGGGCGGCAGCGAGATCGATGACGACCCGGGCTGGACGCGCCATCCGTGTCAGCGGTCGCGGCGCACCGCCGGCACCACACGGCGGCTGCCCGCCGCCAGCGGCTCAGCCGTAGCCGTACTCGTCATTGGCGAGGTTTTCGAACGTGGTGTACTGGCCCAGGAATGCGAGCCGCACTTTGCCGATCGGTCCGTTGCGCTGTTTGCCGATGATGATCTCGGCAATGCCCTTGTCGTTGCTGTCCTCGTTGTAGACCTCGTCGCGGTAAATGAACACGATGACGTCCGCATCCTGTTCGATGGCGCCCGATTCACGCAGATCCGACATCTGCGGGCGTTTGTCCGTACGACTCTCTAAGCTGCGGTTGAGCTGGGACAGGGCTATTACCGGCACGTCCAGCTCGCGTGCGAGGGCCTTGAGCGATCGCGATACCTCGGAAATCTCGGTGGCGCGATTCTCTTTGGTGCCGGGTACCTGCATGAGCTGCAGGTAGTCGACCAGCACCATGCCGAGATCGTGCTCGCGCTTGATGCGCCGGCAGCGCGCGCGCAGGTCACCGGGCGTGAGCGCGGGCGTGTCGTCGACGAAGATGCTGGCTTCCGAAAGCAGGGTCACCGCCGAGGTCAGGCGCGGCCAGTCATCATCGGCGAGCTTGCCGGTACGCACCTTGTGCTGATCGATACGCCCGAGCGAGGCAATCATGCGCATGGCGAGCTGCTCACCGGGCATCTCCATGCTGAACACGGCGACGGTGCTCCTCGCCTTGATGGCCGCCTCCGTGGCGAGATTGAGGGCAAACGCGGTCTTGCCCATCGACGGCCGGCCGGCGACGATGATGAGGTCTCCCCGCTGCAGACCCGAGGTCTTGTTGTCGAGCTCGTAGAAACCCGTCGGCACGCCGGTGATCGCCGTGCCCTGCTCGTACAGCGTGTCGATGCGTTCGACCGCAGCCACCAGCAGATCCTTGATGCCGCGCACGCGGTTGCGGGCGCGCGCGTGCTGGTCGGCGATTTGGAATACGCGCTGCTCGGCGCCGTCGAGGAGCTCGGCGCTGGCGCGACCCTCGGGATTGAAGCCGCTGTCGGCGATCTCGGTGCCGGCGCGGATGAGCTGGCGCAGCACGGAACGCTCGCGGACGATGTCGGCGTAGGCGCCGATGTTGGCCGCGCTCGGGGTGTTCTCCGCGAGCCGGGCGAGAAAAGGCAGACCGCCGGCCTGTTCGAGCTGGCCGTGGTGCTCGAGCCATTCGGCCACTGTGACCACGTCGCAGGGCTTGGCGTCGTTGGCCAGGGCGCTCAGGGAGCGGAACACCAGGCGATGATCGCCGCGGTAGAAGTCGGCCTCGTTGACGCGCTCGGCGACGCGGATCCAGGCCTCGTTGTCGATCATCACGCCGCCGAGCACCGCTTGCTCGGCTTCGATCGAGTGCGGCGGTATCTTCAGCGCTTCGACCGGCCCCGGACGGGGTTCCGGGAAGGCGTTCTTTTCCATGGTGCGGTGTCGGCTTCGGTCAGCGGCCCGGCAAGGGCCGGGCGAGTGAGTCGGGTCCGGGCACGGTATTCGCGACCGGACCCTATGCTAACGCGGGCGACGCCGGGAAGGGAGTTATGCCGTCACGGTTGCGGCGCAGGTTCCTCTTCGGCAACCACGTGGACGGTGATACTGGCATTCACGTCCGGATGCAGGTGCAGACCGACGACGTGCGTGCCGACCTCGCGCAGGGATCCCTCCGGCAGGCGCAGCTCGCGCCGCTCGATTTCGATGCCGGCCACAGCGAGAGCATCGGCGATATCGGTGGTGCCGACCGAGCCGAACAACCGGCCCTCGCCGCCGGCGCGGGCGATGACGGTGACGGCGAAACCCTCCACGTGGGCGGCGCGGGCCTGGGCACGGGCGAGCGCGTCGTTCTGAACACGCTCGAGCTCGGCCCGGCGGGCTTCGAAAGCGGCCACGTTCGCCGGCGTGGCGGCCACCGCCTTTTTCTGCGGAATGAGGTAGTTACGACCGAATCCCGGCTTGACCCTGACACGGTCGCCGAGGTTGCCGAGATTTTGCACTTTTTCGAGCAGTATCACTTCCATCGCATCGTTCCTCGTCGTAAGACCAGCCGCTACTCGTCGCGCCGGGCGCGCCCGGCCCCCAATCCGCGCAGGTTCACGAGCGCGTCCGCGGCGCCCACGAGCCCGAGCAGCAGGATCATGTACTGCGGCAGCAGCGCCAGCACCACGTACAACAGCACCAGCCAGCCTGTCGCCGTACGCCGGGTCCGCCCCTGATGGTGGACGACCGCGAGCCCCTGAAACATGTACAGCACGGTGACCACCAGCAGCAGCTCGGTGCCCAGTCCGAAGCCGCCGCGGATCCCCTGAGCAATCGCGGTCAGCCCCACGACGCCCGCGACATACAGCAGCCCCCGCGGCAGGGTCAGGACGCAAAACTCCTCGCCGAAGCCGCCAGGATTGTAAAGCAGGGACTGCCACCAGCGGGCCAGCAGCACGGTCCCGAACAGGCTCGTCGCCATGGCCGCGATCACCAGCCCGGTCATCACCTGCGCGAGGTGGTCCCGCCCCGCCGGGCCGAGCCCCAGCCCGGTGCCGGGTGGCAGCGATTTTTCCAGCGCCGCCAGCCAGTCGCGCCACATCGCCGTCAGATCTCCACCCGCCAGGTGCAGGCCTATCAGCAGCAGGGCGGACAGCAATCCGACTGCCACCAGCGCCAAGCCTTGCGCGGAGCTCGCACGCAGCACGGTGGCCACCAGACCGACCGGCAGCCACAGCGCCACGACCATGGCGAGCGCCGGAGCCGGCGATCCGATCGTGAGTTGCGCCAGCAGCGCCGTGATCAGCGTGGCGCCGAACAGCACCCGCCAACCCTCGCGCGGCCCCTTGCGCAGAACGTACAGGCCGAGCGCGGCGCCGCTCAGATACGACACCGGTGGCAGCTTCCACGTCAACATGCCCAGCAACCCCGCCACGAAGGCGGCGTGCAGGCGGCTGCGCATGATGTAGTCGGCAAGCGTCCGCACGGAATCGATGACCGCGCCACGAGGTCCTCCCGCGGCGCAGCGAACTGCCTAATGCGAGTCGCTGTACGGCAGCAGGGCCAGAAATCGCGCCCGCTTGATAGCCGTCGCCAGTTGTCGCTGGTAGCGCGCCTTGGTTCCCGAGATCCGGCTCGGTACGATCTTGGAGCTTTCGGTGACGTACTGCTTGAGGGTGTTGAGATCCTTGTAATCAATCTCCTTCACGCCCTCGACGGTAAATCGGCAATAGCGCTTGCGGCGGAAAAATCTGGCCATGTTCCTGTCCTCCGGGTTCCGATCCGATCAGGGCTGTTCGCCCGCGGGCTCGTCGGCGTCGTCATCATCGTCCGCCCGCTCTTCTACGCGATCGCCTCGATCCTCGCGATCGCCGCGGTCCCCCCGTTCGCCGCGCTCGCCCCGCTCTCCGCGATCGCCGCGGCCGGAGTCACCGTTTTCGTCGCGCGCCTTGACCAGCGGCGAAGGCTCCGTGTCGGCCTGATTGCGGCGGATCACCAGGTGGCGGATGACCGCGTCGTTGAAGCGAAAAGCGCTCTCGATCTCGGCGAGCGGACCACCATTGCACTCGATGTTCATGAGCACATAGTGAGCCTTGTGGATCTTGTTGATCGGAAATGCGAGCTGGCGACGGCCCCAGTCCTCGAGACGGTGCACGGTGCCACCATCGTTTTCGATGATCGAGCGGTACTTGTCGATCATGGCGCCGACCTGTTCGCTCTGGTCCGGGTGGACCAGGAACACGATTTCATAATGCCGCATGGAGGCTCCTCACGGTTTGGCAGCCTCCCGCCGGCACGCGGTGAGGCAAGGGGCCGAGCCGGGACCATCCCGGCCTGCAAAGGGCGCGAATTGTAAGCCAGACAGGGGTTGCCGGCAAATGCGCCCGGCGACCGGGTGGGGAGAGACCCGCGATCAGGCGTCAGCCGGCAGCGGCCCGCTGGCGCAGAGTCTCGTACAGGCACACCGCCGCGGCCACCGACACGTTCAGGCTCTCCACGGCGCCGAGCATGGGGATCGCGGCGGCGAGATCACAATGCTCGCGGGTCAGGCGTCGCAGGCCCTGATCCTCGGCGCCCAGCACCAGCGCCAGCGGTCCGGTCAGATCCGTGCCGTACAGGCTGCGCGCATCCTCGCCGCTCACCGCGATCCGGCGTATACCCCGCTCGGCGAGCCCGGACAGGGCACGGGCGAGGTTGCTCACCTGCACGAATGGGGTCAGCTCCGCTGCGCCGCTCGCTGCCTTGCGTGCCGCGGGCGTCAACCCGGCACCACGGTGGCGTGGCACGACCAGCGCCGTCGCCCCGACCGCGTTGACGGTGCGCAGGCAGGCACCGATGTTGTGCGGATCGTTGACGCCGTCGAGCATCAGCACGAGCGGCACGTCGGCGGCTTCGACCAGCGCGTACAGGTCGGCCTCCTCCAGCGCGGCGACCGGCCGCTGGCGCAGCACCACACCCTGATGGTGCCCGTCCCCGGCGAGGCGATCGAGCGTGCGCCGCGGCACCCGCTGCGCGCTCACCCCCGCCGCGGCCGCAAGCGCCACTATCGCCGCGAGCGCGTCGCGATCAGCCCCGTCGAGCAGCCACAGCTCGAGCGCCCGCTCGGGCGCGGCAGCGAGCGCGTGGCGCACCGGGTGTACGCCGACGACGAGGTCAGTTACGACCACTGCGGTGTTTGCCCTTGCGTGTCGCGCGCGATCCACGCGGTGTGACGTCGGCCAGCTCGAAGTCGATTTTCCGGTCGTCGAGGTCCACACGCGTGAGACGCACACGCACCGGATCCGCCAGCCGGTAGACGCGGCCGCTGCGCTCACCGCTGAGGCGATGACCGACCGGATCGAAATGGTAATAATCATTGGGCAACGAGGTCACGTGCACCAGTCCCTCGACGTAAACCTCGCGCAGTTCGACGAAGATGCCAAAACCGGTCACCGCGCTGATCACGCCATCGAAGCACTCGCCGACACGGTCGCTCATGTACTCGCATTTCAGCCACGCATTCACGTCGCGCGTCGCCTCGTCGGCACGCCGCTCGGTCATGGGACAGTGATCGCCGAGCGCTTTCAGGGCCTGGGAATCGTAAGGCCAGTTCCGCTGGGCGCGCCGGCGCAGGCGCTGGCGGATCGCGCGGTGCACGAGCAGATCCGGGTAGCGGCGGATAGGCGAAGTGAAATGGGTGTAAGCCTCGAGCGCGAGTCCGAAATGACCGGCGATGTCCGGCGCGTAGACTGCGAGTTGCAGACTGCGCAGCAGCACCGTCTGGATGAGATGCCGATCCGGCCGTTCGCTGATGCTGTCCAGGACACGCGCAAAATCCTTCGGGACCGGTTGCCTGCGCGCCGGGAAGGACAGACCCAGTTCGCCGAGGAATACTTGCAGATCCTCGAGCTTCTCGGCGCTCGGCGGCTGGTGCACGCGGTACAGGCACGGCTGCTCTTGTACGCGCAGGAAATCCGCCGCGGCCACGTTCGCCGCGATCATGCATTCCTCGATGAGTTTGTGCGCGTCGTTGCGTTCGAGCGGCACGATACGCTCTATCTTGCCCTGCTCGTCGAACACGATACGCGACTCGAGGGTGTCGAAGTCGATGGCGCCGCGTAACACCCGGCGCTTTTTCAGTCGCTGGTAAAGCCGGTACAGGTCGTCGAGGTGCGGGACGAGCGCAGCGTTAGCGGCGCGCGACGCTGCGTCGCGATCGACGACGACGCGCGCCACTTCGTCGTAGGTCAGCCGCGCGGCCGAGCGCATCACCGCGTCGAAGAAACGGTAAGCCTTGATCTCACCGTGGCGGTCCAGATCGATTTCGCAAGCGAAACACAGGCGTTCCACGTGCGGGTTGAGAGAGCAGATGCCGTTCGAGAGCTCCGGCGGCAGCATCGGGATGACGCGGCTCGGGAAATACACGGAGGTGCCACGCGCCTGGGCCTCGGTGTCGAGAGCGGTGCCGGGCTGCACGTAATGGGCGACATCGGCGATGGCGACCACGAGCCGAAACCCACCCGGCGTCGGTTCGCAGTACACCGCGTCGTCGAAATCACGCGCGTCGGCGCCGTCGATGGTCACCAGCGGCAGCTCGCGCAGATCCTCGCGCCCACGCCGATCCGCCACGCCGACCTCGCGCGCGACCGCGGGCAGCTCGGCCAGCACTTCCGCCGGCCACACGTACGGTACCGCGTGCATGCGCACCGCGATGTCGATCTCCATGCCCGGCGCCATGTGCTCGCCGAGCACTTCGACGATGCGTCCGAGCGGCTGGCGGTGCGAATCGGGCTGCTCGGTGATGGCGGCGACTACGATCTGCCCCGGGCGCGCGCCACCGGTCGCATCGGGATGTACGAGCAGATCCTGGCTCAGGCGCGCGTTCGCCGGCACGACGTAGCCGATGCCACCCTCGCGAAAATAGCGGCCCACGACCTCGCGGTTGGCGCGATCGAGCACCTCGACGATCGACCCCTGGCGGCGCCCGCGCTGATCGACCCCCGCCACGCGGGCGACCACCCGATCGCCATGCAGAACACGACGCATTTCCACGGCAGCCAGGAACAGGTCGTCGCCGCCGTCATCCGCGATGAGAAAACCGTAACCGTCGCGATGACCGCTGACCCGACCCTGGACGAGATCCATGCGCTGCGGCAGACCGTAGGCACCGCGGCGATTCCGGAACAGCGTGCCGTCGCGCACGAGCTCGACGAGACGCTGATCGAGGTCGGCGCGCGCGGCCGCGCCGCGCACGCCGAGCACGGCGGCGATCCGCTCGGCCGCAACCGGCCCGCCCATGCCCTCGAGGCACTTGAGCACGGTCTGTCGGTCCGACGACGGGGTACGACCGCCACCTCGCGGGTCTCGTGCCGACCGCTCGCCGCGACCGTCCTTGCGCTGCCTGCCCGACATTGACTTACGCCGCAGGGGTTGGGTAGATTGCGCGCTCCCCGCTTGCCGAGGTGGCGGAATTGGTAGACGCGCTGGTTTCAGGTACCAGTGGAGAGATCCGTGGAGGTTCGAGTCCTCTCCTCGGCACCATTTCAGTTTTCATCTGGTTCGAACCCCGGCGGTGCGTCAGTCCGGCGACTTCGCTGGCGGACTGATCAGGCCGACTTTCCGCGAACCGCCCGTTGCGACAGCACCGTGAGCCGTGGGGGCTCCGAGGTGTGCACGCGGCAAACGTGATCATGGCAGACCGGACAGGAGTACTCCTGTATGTCGGCCTGCACGCGCGCGCGCGAGACCTCGACGCGGAACACGCAACCGCAGGCGCCGCAGGTCTGTTCGAACACCGCGGTCAGAATGAATCCGGGCGACGCGGCGATGGTGTCGGTCGCACGCACCGTGCTCACGCTCGCCTCCGGGCGACGGCGTCCCGACTGCGGTGATATCCGTACGACTCGAGCGCCGCAAACACGCGGCCGTGGATCATCGTGAACGTCATTTTCTCCTCCATCACCAGTCTCCCCGGCCGGGCTCGGCGGTCACCGGGGCACCGCGGTCGCGGCGCATGGTCTGATGGTGACATCGCCGCAGTATCGAAACGCACATCGGGGAGCGTGGCGTGTGGCCGGCACACGCCGGGCGCGAACCACCAGCCCGGCCTCCGGCCCCTGCTGCACGAGCGGGACAGGCCCGCTGGACTAGGCACGGTAGCATCCCGGGGCTTCGCTGGCCAGAAACGACTGCGGGTCCGGGTCACGCGCGCGGCGGCGGCAGGCACGGCGGACCCGGGCGCGGCAGTACAATAGCGGCCGCCGATGGCCGTGCAGCTCCCGTCCCACCTGCCCGTCTGCGCCGTGCTGGCGGACATCCGTGCGGGCCTGCGCGAGCGCACGACGCTGCTCGTCCAAGCGCCGCCGGGTGCCGGCAAGAGTACGGTGGTACCGCTCGCGCTGCTCGACGAGCCGTGGCTGGCGGGGCGGCGCATCGTCATGCTCGAACCGCGCCGGCTCGCGGCACGGGCGGTAGCGCTGTGGATGGCGCACCTGCTCGACGAAGCGGTCGGCGCGACGGTCGGCTATCGCATGCGGCTCGACACCCGCGTGGGTCCGATGACCAGGATCGAGGTCGTGACCGAGGGTATCCTCACCCGCCGCCTGCAGCAGGATCCGGCGCTGGCGGACGTGGCCGCCGTGATCTTCGACGAGTTCCACGAGCGTTCGCTGCAGGCCGATCTCGGCCTCGCCCTGTGCCGGGACGTACAGTCCGCGCTGCGCCCGGATCTGCGCCTGTTGCTGATGTCGGCGACACTCGATACGGCGGCGCTCGCCGGCATGCTCGGCGACGCCCCGGTCGTCACCGCCACGGGTCGCAGCTTTCCGGTTGCGATTCGGCATGCGGCGCGTGCGCCCGCGGATGACATCATCCGCGAAGTGGCCGGCACGGTCGCCAGGGCGCTGGCGGACGAGCGCGGCGACGTGCTGGTGTTCCTGCCGGGCGTGGCCGAGATCCGGCGCACCCAGCGGCTGCTGGAGAGCATGGGCACTGCCGCCGACGTGCTGCCGCTGTACGGGGATCTGTCCATGCAAGCACAGGAACGCGCGCTCGCGCCGGGCGGGACGGACCTGCGCAAGGTAGTGCTCGCCACGTCCATTGCCGAAACGAGCCTGACCATCGACGGCGTGCGTATCGTCATCGACTCCGGCCTCTCACGCCGCGCGCGTTTTGATCCGCGCACCGGCATGACGGCCCTGATTACGGTACCGATCACGCGCGCGGCCGCCGCGCAGCGCTGCGGCCGCGCCGGTCGCAACGCGCCCGGAGTGTGCTACCGCCTGTGGACGCAGGCAGTCGACGAGGGTCTCGCCCCGTTCACGCCACCGGAGATCCTGGAAGCGGATCTCGCACCACTCGCGCTCGAGCTGGCCGCCTGGGGGATTACCGAGCCCGGCGCGCTGCGCTGGCTGACGCCGCCGCCCGCCGCCGCCTATGCCCAGGCACGCGATCTGCTCGTGGCCTTGTCGGCCATCGATGCCGGGGGCCGCTGCAGCGCACGCGGCCGGCAAATGAGCCGGCTCGGACTGCATCCGCGCCTTGCACACATGCTGATCGAAGCGCAGCGCTACGACGCGGTGCACACGGCCTGCACACTCGCCGCGGCGCTGTCGGAACGCGACTGCCTGCGTGTGCCACCCGCGGAACGTCGCAGCGATCTGCGGCTGCGCCTGGCCGCGGTCCAGGGCGACGAGGGCACGCTACCGGCGGGCGTGAGCATCGCCCGCCGGGCCTGCGAGCGTGCGCGGCGGCTCGCCGGCAACTGGGCCCGATTGCTCGAGATGCTGGCGGTACGGGCCGATGACGGCAGCTGTCCGGCCGCGCCCGAAGCCGACGACGTGGTCGGCGTCCTGCTCGCCCAGGCCTACCCCGATCGCATCGCCATGCACCGCGGCGGCGAGGACGGCCGTTACCTGCTCAGTAACGGCCGCGGCGCGAGTCTCGATCGAGCCGATCCGCTGGCGCGCAGCGAATTCCTGGTCGTTGCCGATCTCGACGCCGGCACGCGCGACGCGCGGATCTGGCTCGCCGCACCGTTGTCGCGCACCGCCGTGCTCACGCATCTGCGCGAGCGCATCGAGGAACGCGACGTCGTCGCCTGGAACAGCGCGATCGGCGCCGTCGTCGCACGGCGCGAGCTGCGCCTCGGGAAACTGCTGATCGGTGAACGCGCGCTCGAGGGCGTCGATCCGGCACAACGCGTCCAGGCCATGCTCGATGGCGTGCGCGAGGCGGGTATCACGGCGCTGCCGTGGACAGCCGGCACGCGGCAATGGCGGGCGCGCGTGCAGTTCCTGCGCCGCGTGTGCGGACCCGATGTCGGCGCCGGGTGGCCGGCCATCGACGATGCGGACCTCGCCGCTACGCTGGGGCAGTGGCTCGCGCCCTGGCTCGATGGCATTACCCGGCGCGCGGACCTCGCCCGCGTGCCGCTCGCGAACGCCCTGTCGACCCTGCTCGATCAGGAGCAACGACGCCAGCTCGAGACGCTGGCGCCCACCCACCTGCCGGTGCCGAGCGGCTCGCGCATCGCGCTCGATTACGCCAGCGGCGAGGTGCCGATCCTGTCGGCACGCCTGCAGGAGCTGTTCGGCATGCGCGCATCGCCGCGCGTCGCCGGCGGACGCGTGCCGGTGCTGGTACAGATCCTGTCCCCGGCCGGACGGCCGCTGCAGGTGACGCAGGATCTCGCCGGCTTCTGGACGCGCGGCTACGCCGAGGTGCGCAAGCAGATGCGTGGCCGCTACCCTAAGCACTACTGGCCGGAGGACCCCGACGTCGCCGTAGCAATCCGCGGTGTACGCCCGCAGCGCTGACACCCGCAGCGCCGGGCGCGTCAGTCGAAGGGGTGACGCAGGACTATCGTCTCCGACCGATCCGGGCCGGTGGAGATGATGTCGACGGGTGTGTCGACGATTGCGGCGATACGCTCGAGGTAGGCGCGCGCGTGGACCGGCAGGGCATCGTAAGACTTGACGCCCACGGTCGACTCCTTCCAACCGGACATCGTCTCGTAGACCGGTTCGCAACGTGCATAGGCTTCCGCGCCGACGGGCGGCGTGGGGCTCGGCTGGCCGTCGATCGTGTAGCCGATACAGAGCCGGATCTCGTCCAGTCCGTCGAGCACGTCGAGCTTGGTGATGCACAGCCCCGAAACGCTGTTGAGCTGTCGCGAGCGCCGCAGCGCGACGGCGTCGAACCAGCCGCAGCGCCGGCGCCGGCCCGTGGTTGCGCCGAACTCGGCACCGCGCTGGGCGAGGTGCTCGCCGAGATCGTCGGCCAGCTCGGTCGGAAACGGCCCGCCGCCCACGCGCGTGGTGTAAGCCTTGGTGATGCCGAGGACGTAGTCGAGGCAACGCGGGCCCGCCCCGGTGCCGGTGGAAGCGGTACCGGCGATTGTGTTCGAGGACGTGACGAAGGGGTAGGTACCGTGATCGACGTCGAGCAGCGCGCCCTGGGCACCCTCGAACAGGATCGGCGCGCCCTCGCTCTGCAGCGCGAACAGGCGCTCGGTGACGTCGGCGATGAGCGGCACGAGCTGTTCCGCATGTCGCATGCTCTCGTCGAGCGTGCGCTGGAAATCGACGGCTTCGGTGCGGTAATAACGGGTGAGGACGAAGTTGTGGTAGTCCAGCACCTCACCGAGCTTGGCGGCGAAGCGCTCGCGGTAGGCGAGATCGCCCACACGCAGCGCGCGGCGGGCGACCTTGTCCTCGTAGGCGGGGCCGATGCCGCGCCCGGTTGTGCCGATCGCCGCGGCACCGCGCGCCTTCTCGCGCGCCTGGTCGAGCGCGACGTGGTAGGGCAGGATGAGAGGGCACGCTTCGCTCACGCGCAGCTGCTCGCGTACCGGCACGTCGCTCGCCTCGAGCATCGTCATCTCTTCGAGCATGGCTGCGGGCGAGACGACCACCCCGTTGCCGATCAGGCATTCGACGTCCCGGCGCAATATGCCCGACGGAATGAGGTGCAGAATCGTCTTGCGCCCGTCGATGACGACGGTGTGCCCGGCATTGTGGCCGCCCTGGAAACGCACCACGGCGCGGACGCGGTCGGTGAGCAGGTCGACGATCTTGCCTTTGCCCTCATCGCCCCACTGGGTACCGATGACGACTACGTTCTTGCCCATACGTCCCTCGGGTTCCGCCGCCGCTCAGCGGCGGTCGCTGGCGCCGGTGCTCGAAAACGGCCGCGCATTCTGCCACAGGCGGGCGGCGGAACGCGCCCCCGGTGTGAGGCATGCGGCTCAAACATCCACGACCCGCCAATGACCGCCATGCTCCTCGATGCGCCGATCGCAGCCCATGGCGGTTGCGTCGCCGCTCTGGCCGGGAAGAGCGGCGATCACCCGCTCGCCGCTCGCGCGCAGCCGTGCAATCAGCTCGAGCAGCCGCCGGTCGTCTCCGGGCGGGGCGAACACCGCGCTGCGCGCGCGCCGCTCGTCGCTTGCGAATCTGGCAAGCAACTTGAGATCGGTGCTGAAACCGGTTGCCGGCCGGGCACGGCCGAACACCCGACCGACGTCGTCGTAGCGTCCGCCCCAGGCCACCGCCCGCCCCCAGCCCGGTACGAAGGCCTCGAACATGATGCCGGTGTGATAGTTGAACCCGCGCATCTCGGCGAGATCGAAATGGAAGGTCGCGTCCGGGCGTCGTGCCGCCGTGCGTCCGGCGAGCAGGGCTATCTCCTCGATCCCGCTCGCGACGCCGGCGCCGGCGCCGGCGAGCAGGCCACGAGCCCGCTCGAGCACTTCGGTGCCGCCGTTGAGATCCGGCAGGGCCTCGATCATGGCCCGAACCTGCGGTTCGACCTGCCAGCGCAGCAGTTGCTCGCGCAGCTCGGGCACGGCCTTGCGCTGGAGCATGTCAAACAGGTCAGTGCGCCGCTCGGCGTCGAGCCCCGCACGTTCAACCAGTCCGCGGAACACGCCGATGTGACTGGCGTTGACACACACCGGCGGCGCGCCGACCTCGTGCAGCACCGCGAGCAGCAGGCACAGTACTTCGACGTCGCTCTCGATCCCGCCGTGGCCGTAGAGCTCGGCACCGAGCTGCAGCGGATTGCGCGAGGAATCGACGCTGCCGGCACGCGTGTGCAAGACCGTGCCGAGGTAGCACAACCGCGTCGGCACGTCGCGCCCGAGCCGGTGTGCGTCGATGCGCGCCACCTGCGGAGTCATGTCCGCACGCACGCCCATCATGCGACCGCTCAACTGGTCGGTGAGCTTGAAAGTCTGCAGATCGAGATCGGTACCGAGCCCTGTGAGCAGCGACTCCAGGTACTCGATGAGCGGCGGCATGACGAGCTCGTAGCCCCAGCTCGCGAGCAGGTCGAGCAGGCGCCGCCGCAGCCGCTCGATCCGCTCGGCCTCGGGCGGCAGATTTTCGTCGATACCCTCGGGCAGCAGCCAGCGATTGGTCAGACTCATGGTGGCGACGCCGCGACCGGCTGGTCGTTCAGTTGACGAGGTAGAGCAGGCCGACACCCGCGAGCATGCTCGTGATGCCGATGAAGCGCAGCGTCGCATCGTCGAGCTGCGCGGCAACGATCAGCACCCTGCGCAGCGCCTGCGGATTGAGAAACGGCGCAATGCCTTCCATGACCAGCACCAGGCCGAGCGCAATCAACAGTTCGTGCACCATGCCGTGCCAGCTTCGGTGTTGCGCTCAGCGGCCCTCGGGACCGTTGAAAAAACGGAAAAATTCCGAGTCAGGCTGCAGCACCAGCACGTTGTTGTCCCCCCCCATGCTGCGCCGGTAGGCGTTCAGGCTGCGGTACAGCGCATAAAAATCGGGGTTCGCTCCGTAGGCCCCCGCGTACGTGTCGGCCGCCTTGGCGTCGCCCTCGCCGCGTACCATCTCGGCGTCGCGATAAGCCTCGGCGAGCAGCACGGTGCGATCGCGATCGGCGTTGGCGCGGATACGCTCGGCGGCCTCCGCACCCCGGGAGCGAAAATCGCGCGCCACGCGTTCGCGCTCGGCGCGCATGCGCTGGTACACCGAGGAGCTCACCTCGGCGGGCAGGTCTATGCGGCTGATGCGTACGTCGTTGATGTTCATGCCGAGCTCCTTGACCTGGGTGTCGGCCAGTTCGCTCACGATTTCCATGATGGCACCGCGCTCGCCGGAGACCACGTCCTGCACGGTACGCTTGCCGAACTCGTTGCGCAGCGCCGCGTTGACCTTCTGGTACAACAGCAACCCCGCCTGACGCTCCTCGCCGCCGGTCGCCCGAAAATACTGCGCCACATCGACGATGCGCCAGCGTACGAACGAATCGACGATGACGTCCTTCTTCTCACTGGTGAGAAATCGCTCCGGCTCGGCATCGAAGCTGAGCAGGCGCTTGTCGAACTTGCGAACACTGTTGAACGGCGGCGGCAGCTTGAAATGCAAACCAGGCTCGAAGTCGGATTTCTGGATCTTGCCGAACGCGAGCAGGATCGCGGTCTGGCGTTCGTCGACCGTGAACACGCAGGCGGAACCGATGAGACCCACAACGACCGCGACGACGAGTATGCGCGACAGAATCATCAGCGACTCTCCCGGGTGCGGTAGCTGCTGCGATCGCGCCCGTCGCTCGAGGGTGAGGGGGCGACCACCGAATCGATTCCGCGCGACGGCGCGACGGCGCCCCCGTCCGGTCCGGATTCGGGGCGCGCGAGTAACTTGTCGATCGGCAGGTAGAGCAGGTTGTTGGGACCGTTGCCGGCCGATATCAGGATCTTGGGGGTGTCGGTCAGGACGTCTTCCATGGTCTCCAGGTACAGGCGCGCGCGCGTGATGGCCGGCGCCCGTTCGTAGGCGACGCGTAGCTGGCTGAAGCGGCTGGCCTGCCCCTGCGCCTCGGCGATGACCCGCTCCTTGTAGCCATTGGCGTCCTCGGTGATGCGCGCCGAGGCGCCGCGCGCCCCGGGGATGATCTCGTTGCGATAGGCTTCGGCCTCGTTGATCAGGCGCTGTTCGTCCTCGCGCGCCTTGATCGCATCGTCGAAGGCACTTTTGACCTCTTCGGGCGGACTTGCCGGCTGCA
>JADZEE010000036.1 GCA_020850735.1 Gammaproteobacteria bacterium
CACATGCAGGCGGGCACGCAGGGCAGCGAGCGCAGCTACTTCGACACCGAGGTGGCGCTGGACGCGAGCGGGGTCATCACCGCGCTGCGCTCGCGCCACGTCGACGACATTGGTGCCTACCCGCGCTACGAGCCGCTCGGCGCCGTGATCTGGTCGCAGGTCCTGCCGGCGTCCTACGGTCTGCGCAACCTGCGCATCGACTTCACGCAGGTGGTGACCAACAAGGGGCCGGCAGCCCCGAACCGCGGATACTCGCGGCTGCCGCACGTGTGGTTTATGGAGCGGGTGGTGGACATCTGCGCACACACACTCGGCATTCCGGCCGACGAAATGCGCGTGCGCAACTACATCAAACAGTTCCCCTACGAGACGCCCAACGGCTGCGTGTACGACTCGGGCGATTTCGTCGAGATGCTGCGCAAGGCCAAACAGCTGGTGGGCTGGGACGAGTGGCAACGCAGGCAGGCCGAGGCGCGCAAGGAAGGCCGTCTCATCGGCATCGGCATCGGCACGACGCTGGATTCCGGTACCAACAATTTCGGCCAGTCGGTCATCGTCAACCCGCACTCGGTGTTCTCCGGCAATGCCGTGCCGGCGATCGTCAAGCTCGACATCGACGGCTCGGTCCACGTCACGCTGGGAACCTTCCCGCAGGGACAGAGTCACGAGACCTCGGCGTCGCAGGTGGTCGCGCAGGAGCTCGGTATCCATCCGGAGATGGTCGACGTGGCGGTGGGCTTCGACACGGCCCGCAACTGCTACACGGGCCAGTGCGGCACCTACGCCAGCCAGTTCGCGGTGACCGGGCTGTCTGCGGTGCACGGCGCCACCGAGATGCTCAAGGCCCAGCTGCGCAAGCTCGCCGCGTTCGCACTGGAGGCGGCGGAGGAAGATCTGGAGTTCGGTGTGGGTGAACAGGGGCCGGAGCTCAGGGTCAAGGGCACCAAGGTCGGGATCAACTTCTGGGCGTTGTCCAACCTCGTCAACGCCAACAGCGCGAAGCTGCCGCAGGAGCTGCGCGACATCGATCTGAACTGCCGCTACACCTACCGGCCGCCGTTTCAGACGGTCGACCGCGAAAAGAAATTCGGTAACCTGACGCTGACCTACGCGATGCAGACACACATCGCCGTGGTGGAGGTGGATCCGAATACCTTCCAGACGAAGATCCTGGAATACGGCATCGTCGATGATTGCGGCACCGTCATTAACCCGATGATCGTCAAGGGCCAGGTTTTCGGCGGCGCGGCGCACGGACTCGGCGCCGCGCTGTTGGAGAACCTGAACTACGACGCGAACGGCAACGTGCTGACGGGCTCGTTCACCGACTACGCGCCGATCACGATCAATAACATGCCGGATCTGAAGCTGGACGAGATGGAGTCCCCCTCGCCGTTCAGCTACAACGGCGCCAAGGGCATGGGTGAGGGCGGCGGTGGTCCGGTGCACACCATCTCGGCGGCGGTGCAGGATGCCCTGTGGGACCTGGGGCTGGTCGTGCGCAGCTCGCACAACTCGCCGATGATGTTGTTCGAATCGCGCTCGGCGATGCAGCGGGCCGATGTCGTGTCGATACACAGTCGGTGACGAAAGCGTGGATTTCGCGGCGCGCGACCTGATCGACCTGCAGGCCTACGTCGCGTATCTGGAGCAGCACGACCAGCTGCTGCGCGTGAAGAACGAGGTCGACCCGAGCTGCGTGCTCGCGGGCGTCGCCAAGAAGTTCGAAGGCGGCAAGGTCCTGTTGTTCGAGAAGGTCAAGGGCCGGGACCACCCGGTGCTGATCGGCCTGTACTGGAACCGGGACCTGCTGGCGCAGTTCTTCAATACCACCAGCGATCGCCTGCCGTTCGTGCTGCGCGACGAGATCCGCGCCTGGCACAAGAGCCCCATGGAGCCGATCATCGTCGATCGCGGGCCCGCGAACGAGGTCGTGGAGCGCGATCTGGATCTGGCGAAACTGCCCATCCCCAAGCACGCCGAGGGTGACGGCGGCCCTTACCTCACTTCGAGCGTGGTCATCGCCAAGGACCCCGATACCGGGGTGCGCAACCTGTCGATCCACCGGATGATGGTCGTCGGCGCGAACCGCCTGACGCTTCTGCTCGAGGAACTCGGCCATCTGATGGATTACTACAAGCGCGCCGAGGCCAGGGGTCGGGCTCTGGAGCTCACGATCAACAACGGCGTCGACTTCGCCGTGAACATCGCCGCCGCGTCGCCCGCGTCGGTGGCGCCGATCGAGATGGACGAGCTCGGCATCGCCAGCCAGATCCGCGGTGCGCCGGTGGAATTGATCCGGGCCCGGACCGTGGATGTGGAGGCGATCGCCAACGCGCAGTTCGTGATCGAGGGGCGCCTGTTGCCGCACGTGCGTGAACCCGAAGGCCCCTACGCGGAGGTTACCGGCTACTACGCGAGCCGCGAGGCGCGCTGGGTATTCGAGGTTACCGCCATCACCCGGCGGCGCTCCCCGATCTTCCATTCAATCCTCTCCGGCAAAGAGGTCTACAACGCGTTCGCCATGAGTGCCGAGGCGGGGATCTTCGAGAAAATCCGCAGTACGGTGCCGGGCGTCACCGCGGTGCACTTCTCCGACGGCAGCGTGCCCTACCACCTGGTCGTGCAGCTCGACAAGCGTTTCGAGGGCAACCAGCGCAATGCGATGATGGCCGCGTTTCTGGCCCATCCCTTCCTGAAAATGGTCACCGTGGTCGATCAGGACGTCGACATCTTTTCGGTGCACGACGTCGAGTGGGCGGTCGCGACCCGGTGTCGCTTCGAGACCGGGCTGCAGCTCGTCCCGGAGTCGATCGGACATCGCCTCAATCCCATGGTCGATAACGACAAGTGGACGCGGATCGGCATCGACGCGACCGTGCCCTTGCCGCGCGAAGCAAAGTTCGCGCGCGCGACCATGATGGACGTGAACATCGACGACTTCGACATCGAAGGCGCGTGAGACCGCGCCGACGCCGGCGCCGCGGGCTCAGGGTCCGCGCGCGCCGCTATCCAGCAGCGAGAAGTCGTAAGGACTCCGTTCGCCTGCGCGTGGCTCGGTGATGCCCATGATCTGCGCGAGCGCGGCCACGGCGCCGGTGGTGATTCCGGCCGTGCTGGTGCCGTCGCGGGTGAAACAGGCACGGGCGAGCTCGCGGGTGGAGGCGATGTCGGGAGCTGCGAGGCCCAGGTCGTGCTCCAGCACCTCAGCGAGCCCGGCGCTGTCTTCGTGGATCAGCCGCAGCGCCGCGGCGTGCGCGTCGACCAGCGCCTGAACGAGCTCGGGGCGGCGTTCGCGCAGGTCCTGACGTACGGCCAGCCCGGTGGTCGGCACACGCAGCGCCGCGCCGATGAAGGCGGGTGTCGCGAAACCGGCACGCCGCATCGCAGCGGCCGGAACGGCGCTGCTCAGCAGCGCCGCCTCGACGTCGCCGGCACGCAGGAGTCCGAGTCGGGCGGTGTCGTCGCGCACCGGCGCAATCGTCACGTCACGCACCGGATCGAGGCCCGCGCGCTCGAGCACGATGCGCAGGAAGTGCGCCGGCGGGGCCACTGGGGGGTAGCTGGCGATCCGCGCACCCCGGAGCGCCGCGAGCGTGTCGTGGCCCGGTGCCGCGTGCAGCCAGAACAGCGGCCGATCCACCGCGACCAGCACGATCTCGACCGCGGCGCCCTGCAGCCACGCCATGAGCGCGGCGCCACAGGCGGCGTGGACGGTGTCCGGCGGCAGCTGGTCATCGGCCAGAAAGCTCGTGTCGATCAGCGTCACGTCCAGGCCGTGCCGTGCGTACAGGCCGGCGCGCCGCGCCAAGAAGTGGCACAGCAGCTCGTGCAGATCGAAAGCCTTGAAACCGAGGTATGCATGCGTCATGCGTGTGTCCCGAAGTACGGCATGACTTCCCGGGCCAGGGTCTGCATGAAGGGTATCGGATCGGCCATCGCCAGCGGGCAGACGAAGGCCTCTACGCCGAGCCCGGCGAGCGTCTCGAGGCGCGGAATCACCTCCGCCGGTGTGCCCGCGACTGCGACTGCGTCGAGGATGCGGTCGGTCAGCAACGATCGGTGGCGGGCCTCGTCACTGCCGTGCTCGAGGTAGTCGTACCCGGACTTCATGCGTTCCAGATCCCGCCACAGCGGGGCGGGGAAGTACGCGCGCGGCACGGTCTTGTACAGCGTGCCGGCAGCGACTGCGGCATAGCCTTTGATCGCCTCGCGGGCGCGGTCGCGATCGGCGTCCACGGCGCAGGCGAGGCGGCAGTAAACCCGGACGTCGGCGAGGCGGCGGCCGGCCTGTTCGGCACCGGTGCGGATGTTGTCCAGGGCGTAGCGTACGAGCTCCGGGGCGGCGCCGGCCTGGAACAGCACGCCATCGGCAATCCGGCCCGCGAGCTGCAGCGACCGCGGTCCGGAACAGGCGATGAACACCGGCACCTCACGCTGCGACCACGGCATGCGCAGCGTATGACCGTCGTGTTCGGCGCTCTCGCCGCGGATGAGGTGGCGGATGACGCCGATGACGTGTTCGAGCTCCGCCAGACGGGCCGGCCGCAGACCGAGCGTGTGCACCGCGCTCTCGCCGACGCCGATGCCGAGGATGGCGCGTCCGTCCGAGAGCTCATCGAGGCTCGCCCAGCACCCTGCCAGCACGGCGGGATGACGGGTCACGGGGTTGGTGACCCCGGCGGCGAGCCGGATCCGGCGGGTACGGACCGCACAGGCCGACAGTACCGTGTACGCGTCCCGGAATACCGATTGCGAGTCGGCGATCCACACGCCGGCATAGCCGAGCGATTCGGCGGCCTCGGCAATCGCCATGCAATCGTTCACCGGGCGGTTGGGCAGCAGCCCAAGGTGGATCGCTACCGTCATGCATCATCCTCCCGTGGCAAGGGCGGCAGATCAGCGCGTATGCAGCGCACTATAGGGCGCGCGGCGCTTGCGGAGAACGGGACGGACGCCATCGTCCGGCGGGCGGGTCCGCGAGCATCAGGCAACCCGGCGCCGGCACGGCGACATATGCCGCGGCAGTTTTGCTATTCTGGCTCTGCCCGGCAGCCGGCGCCGCTTGCGGAGCCACCGCCGGCCCGTCCGTGCGCGCCGTGCACCACTTGAACACCGAAGGGTTCGATCATGAAGCTCCCACACCAACGATTCGAGTATTCCGCGCTTCCCGGGCGGCCGAAATGGAAACTGCCCAAGGGCGCCCGCATCGCCGTGTACACGGTGGTCAACATCGAGCAGTGGGACATCGAAAAACCGATCGCGCGCGAGTACGTCACCTCGCCCGCCGGCGTCGCGACGGTACCGAACATCCCGAACTGGGCCTGGCACGAGTACGGTATGCGGGTCGGGATCTGGCGCATCATGGACGCGCTCGCCAGGCGCCGGATCAAGGCCAGCACCTCGATCAACGCGTGCGTGTGCGAAGGCTCCGGGGAGCCGGTCGCGCGCGCCATGCGCGAGGCCGGCTGGGAGTTCATGGGCCACGGCTACGCTCAGGCCGCGCTGCATACGGTGCCGGATCAGCGCGCCGTGATCCGCCGGTCATTCGACGTGTTGAAACAGTACACCGGCATCGAACCGCGGGGCTGGCTGGGGCCGGGGCTGCACGAGACGCTCGACACACCGGACTACCTCGCCGAGGCGGGTTTCAAGTACGTGTGCGACTGGCCCATGGACGAGCATCCCGTCACCATGCGCACCAGCGCCGGGCCCATCGTCGCCATGCCGTACTCGTTCGAGCTCAGTGACCTGCCGATGATGGTCGTACACCACCACAGCTCGGACGTGTGGCTGCAGCGCGCCAAAGACCAGTTCGACAGGCTGTACAAGGAAGGCGCGCGCCAGCCGCGCGTCATGTCCATGAGCGCGCACCCGTACATCATGGGGGTGCCGCATCGGATCAGGCATTTCGAGGCCGTGTTCGATTACATGCGCAAGCAAAAGGGCGTGTGGTTCACGACCGCCGGCGAGATCTACGACTGGTACACGAGCCAGCGCGGGTAATGCGGCGAACGTCGGTACGCGCGCGGGGACCATGAGCCCGCAGGAACCCCGGGCGGGACCCGGTGCCGCCGGCCCGCCGGCAGCCGGCGGCTACGCGATGCTCGCCGTGGCGATGTTGTTCCTGGCCTGTAACCACGTCATCGGCCGTGGCGTGCGGGCCGACATTCCGCCGCTGGGGTTGAACTTCTGGCGCTGGCTGACGGCCGCCCTGATCCTGGCGCCGCTCGTCCTGCCGCGGATCGGGCAGTCGGCAGCGCTGTTCCGCAGCCACTGGCGCGACGTGACGCTGCTCGGCGTGCTGATGACCGGCAGCACCGGCCTCATCTTCGTGGCGCTGAACTTCACCACGGCCGTCAACGTCTCCCTGCTCAACGCCATCCAGCCGGCGCTGACGGTCGTGCTCGCGCGCATCTTCGTGGGCGAGATGCTCAGTGCGCGCCAGGGTCTGGGCGTGCTGGCTGCCGTTGCCGGCGTCGTCGTGATGATTACGAAGGCCGACTGGAACGCCGTCACCCACCTGCAACTCAATAGCGGCGATCTGATCGCGCTCGCGTCCATGCTCGGCTTCTCCGTCTACGCCATCAACCTGCGCCGGTTGCCGCTGCGCCTCGGGCTGGTGGAGGGTCTGTTCTGGATCATCGTCTCCGGCTCCCTGGCGCTGCTGCCGTTCTACCTCCTCGAAACCGTGCTGTATCGGCCCATGCCGTTCACCGCCCGGGCCGTGGTCGTGGTCGTCATCCTCGCGATCCTGGTATCGGTGTCGTTCAATCTGCTGTGGAATGCCGGCAACCAGCGCGTCGGTCCGGCGCGGGCCGCCGTGTTCATCAACCTGGTACCGCTGTTCGGCGCCGTGCTGGCGGTCACGTTCCTCGGCGAGGAGCTGGCGGTGTACCATCTGGCGGGTGCCGCGCTGATTTGCAGCGGCATCTGGTTCGTCATTCGCGGCCGGTGATCACCCACCCGGGGTAGCCGGGACAGCGGCTGACGATGTTTTCCTACGGCCCGAGGTTCGCGGCGCGACCGGCGGGCGGGTTCGGGTCGGCTGCCTGCCGGTGGCCGCCTGAGCACGCGGTTCAGCCGGCGTCCTCGTCCTCCAGCTCGGTGCCGATGGCGTCGATGCGCAGGCGACGCCGGTCGATCTCGCCCTGCAGATGCTCCCGATCGGGCTGCGCGGTGTCTGCGAGCTCTTTTTCCAGGGCCTTGATCTCCTTGACGAGCTCGGCCTGTTCGTGGCGCAGCAGGGCGATACGCTCGGCTTCCTCGGCCTTGTCGAAGACGATCTCCTCGGGGGTTGCCTCGGCGCTGCGTCGCGCCCGCGCCCGCAGCCGCACGGCCGGGATCAGCCGTTCGCCGGCCGCCAGGCGGCGCTGGGTCATCAGGGCCGGCGAGGCGACCTCCACGTCGGCGTCGTGCAGGGTATCGAGCACGGCGCGTCGCAGCTGAGTGCCCGCCGACACCAGGCGTTTGGTGTCGCCGAGGAAGCCGGCCACCCGATAGGTGATGGCGAAGTTTCCGAGCTCGAGGATATGCACGAATGCGTCCTCGAGTCCGGCGTTGCTCGCGGCCTTGAGCAGCAGCTCTTCGGCATCGTGGTGCGAGACGTCGTAGCCCAGCGACAGCGTGGTTTCGATGATCGTCCCCGAGTGGCGCACCACGGTGACCGGGTGCGTGACGAGGAAGGCATTGGGGATCGAAGTGAGGTCGCGGTTGCCGGTCTGGATCTCGGTATGGAACAGTCCCTGCTCGGTGACGCGGCCGAAATGCTCGCCGGCGCGGATGAAATCACCCGGGTAGAAGCTGCGGATGGTGCGCAGCATCAGCCCGGCCATTGCGTTGGTGACCAGGGTCGTCGACGAGAAGGCGATGATCGCGGTGATCACCAGACCCAGCAGGCTGAGCAGCTGGGCCTTGGTCTGCTCCGTAATCGGCAACACCAGGATGCCGACGATGATGCCGACCGCGATCAGTGACAGGATCGCGACCTGCTGCGGCAGCTTGTGCTCGGCGACGTGGGCGAAGCGCAGCGTCGCGACGCGGTTGACCAGCCACACCAGCACCGTGGTGACTGCCGCCACGGTGAGCACGGGGATCAGCGCCGGCAGTGCGGCGATCCACTCCTGCAGCAGATCCATGTAGTGCACCTCCTCGACAGCCGGGGAGGATCTACCCCGTGGCGGCGAGTTTACTACTGCGTGGTGCCGGTCCGGGTGGTCTCGCCTGTGCCGGGCGACGCCCCGCGCCGCGACCCGGCCGCAGCGCACGCGCCGACGGCCGGGGCGGCCGTCGTGCGGCGTTCGGCGGTACCCGGCGCCGGGCCGTTCAGGCCACCCCGCACAGCGTGAGGATGCACTGGATGTAGACTTTGATGATGTCCACCATGTCGCCGATGTGCACGTGCTCGCCCTGGTGGGTGGAAAAACCGCCGCCGCCGGTGCGGATGCGCCCGGCCGAGCCGTAGTTCACGGTCGGAATGCCGTAGCGGTTCATGTGCGCGGCGTCGCTGTACCAGGTCTCGATGCCGCGCTGCGGTGGCTTGCCGAGCTGCTCGGAGTGCGCCTTGACGATGGTCCGGATGAGCTCGTGCTCGTCCGGGATGGAAGTGCCGGGCGCCGATACGTAGATGTCGACCGTGGTGCCCTGCAGATGCTCGTGCTGTGCCACCAGGCCGGCGATGAGCGCGCGTACCTCGTCGTAGACCTGCACCGGCAGTACCTCGGGTATGGTGCGCACGTCGAGGTAGATGTTGCAGTTGTCGGGCGTGCGCGCACCGCGCCAGGGCCAGCCGCCCTCGATCGCCGCCACGTTGACGCGCGGCTGGAAGTCGCCGACGGCGTTGCGCTTGCAGTACTCGGGGATCCACTCGTGCAGGGCGTCGAGCACCACCCGCGAGCGGTTGATGGCGTTGCGTTCGACCTGCGACCACGCGGTATGGATCAGGTGTCCGGGTACGGTGATCTTCAGCCAGGTTGTGCCGCAGTGGCGCGGAATCAGCATCATGTTGGTCGGTTCGCCGAGGATGCAGGCGTCGGCGACCGCGCCGTGGGTGATGGCGTATTTCGTGCCGACACCGTAGCCCTGGTACTGGCGACCGTCGTACTCGTTCACGGGCGATTTCTCGATCTCGCCGGCCACGCCGGCGATGACGACGTCACCGCCGAGGTCGATGCCCGCCTTGCGGATCGCTTCGACGGCGGTCACGTATGTGGCCAGCGCGCTCTTCATGTTGAAAGAGCCCATGCCGTAGATCCATTCATCGTCGACGAGGGTGCCCTCGCAACGATAGCCGATGCCGCGGTGGGCCTGCTCCGGGCCGAACGACGTGTCGAGGTGGCCGTTGAACATCAGAGATTTGCCACCGCCCTTGCCGGGCAGACGGCCGATGGCGTTGTAACGCTCGTCGCCGATCGGTTGCAGCGTGGCGCGAAATCCCGCGCCGGCCAGGACGTCGTGATAGGCGCGTGCCATGTCGCCCTCGAAGCCGGTGGGGCTCGCGATGTTGGTGAGATCGATGACCAGCTTCACCAGCCGGTCCCGATCGATGTGCTCCACCGCCCTGGCGACGAGCTTGCTGTCCACGGGTTTGTTCATGTGTGCTGTACTCTCGTGTTGTCCGGCGCGTCCCGCCCCCACGGCGCAGGCGTGGCGCCTCAGTCGCCGGCGACGATGTGGGTGACCAGCGTGCCGATGTGTCCGACCGAGGCCTCGATGACGTCCCCTGGCTTGAGGTATTCGGTTCCGGGCCTGCCCGCGATCACCCCCGGCGGACTGCCGGTGGTGATGATGTCGCCCGGCTCCAGGGTGGTGTTCGACCACCAGGACACGAGCTCGGCGAACTTGTAGTGCATGTGGCCGGTCGTGGAGTCCTGGCGTTTTTCACCGTTGAGCCTGAGCTCGAGCTTGAGCTTGTTGAGATCGCCCAGCTCGTCCAGGGTGACCAGCCAGGGTCCGAACGGGCACGAACCGTCGAAGCTCTTGCCGAGCAGGATCACTTTGTTGGAATGCTCGCGGGCCTGGATGTCACGCGCCGAGAGGTCGTTGAAGACCGTCAGGCCGGCGATGTAGCCCAGGGCATCGTCCACCGGCACGCGGAAAGCACGTTTGCCGATGACGATCCCGATCTCGACCTCGTAGTCCAGCTGCTGGGTGAAATGCGGGATCCTGACCCTGGCCTGCGTGGCGACGACGGATGAGGGCGCTTCCAGGAAGCCGGTCGGATGCTCGAAATGGAAGCTGCCCCAGTTGTGCGACTGCCACTCCGGCGCGTTCCAGGTGGTGAGCTCGGACAGATGGGCGTCGAAGTTGCACGAGGTGTGCATGATCTTGCCGGGCCGGGGCACCGGCGCGAGCAGCTCGACTTCCGCGTCCCGGCAGGTGTGCGCGGCTCCAGGTTTCGTGCCCTCGAGCACCGAACGCGCGAGTTGCATGCCCGCGTCGCCGGTCTCGAGGAACTCGATCATCTTCGCCGGCAGCCGGCCGTCGGTGGCCGCGTGCAGGTCGACGAAGCCGCCGTCCAGGCGGGCACCGATGGTGGTGGCGCCCGACGCGCGTATCTTCATGCTGGCGAGCTTCATACGAGTGTCTCCGTGGCAGCGTGCCGTTGCCCAGCGGGACGTCGCCCGCATGGGAGTAAATGGTCAGACATCGATGCTGGCGGGCCTGAGCCTGGGCATCACCTGCTCGCCCATGAGCTTGATGGTCTCGAGGTTGTCCGCCTCGCTCTTGCCCACGACCTCGAGCAGCGGCAGGTTCATGCCGGCGTCGACCAGCTCCTGGGTGATCTCCAGGCACTCGTCGGGTGTGCCCGAGATGACCGTGAACTTGCGCATCATCTCGTCGGTGACCAGATGCTCGACGTGGTCCTCGGTGCCCGCGGCGATCGCCTTGCGGAACGGCTCCCAGGCCGAATCCGGCAGGCCCGATCCGGCGAGGATGACGTCGTTCTTGATGTTGCGGATCTTGTTCACGACGTAGGTGCCGGTATAGCGGCGAGTGGCATTGCGTGCCTTGTCACCGTCGCGACTGCAGGCGCACAGGATGACGCCGCCGACCGGGAAGTCGGCCGGCAGTTTGCGGCCCGCCTTCGCGGCGCCTTTTTTCATGTTGTCCCGCGCGTAGCGCACGAACGCCGGCGAGGTCAGGCCGGCGAGCAGCAGGCCGTCGCTTTCGCCGCCCGCGAGCTGTTGCATGATCGGCCCGGTCGCGCCCACGTACACGGGAATGTCGGTGCGCAGGCCCGCCCCCTTGCGGTCGAACGCGGGCATTTCCGACTCGAAGAACTCGCCCTTGTGCTTGAACGCCTTGCCGCTGAATATCTTGCGAATGACCTCCATCGCCTCGCGGTGCAGCGGCACCGGCTTCATTTTCGTCAGATCGTACTCGAGGTACTCGACGCCGACCTTGCCGACACCCAGACCCAGGATGAAGCGCCCGCCCGACAGCTCGTCGATCGCGGCCGACTCGGAGGCGACGATGGTGGGGTGGCGCACGTAGGGTGAAGTGATGCCGAGGCCAATCGGGATCTTTTTCGTTGCCATCGCGACGGCCGCCAGCGTGGCATAGCAGCCGCGTGACTCGAGGCCGTACTTGCGGAACCAGTGATACGCTTCGGCAATCCAGAAACCGCCGGTCAGGCCGGATGCCTCGGTCTGCGCAGCGTATTTCTGCATCGATCCCAGTGGCTCGTAAGACTTGAAGATGACGCCGACCTGCGGGGCTAAGGGCGCATTCATGGCATTGCTCTCCTTGGTTCGGGTTCCCGACCTGCGAATGACGGTTGCGGGGGTTTCGCATTGCTGCGCCGGCTCGGGCGCAGGTGCCGCTGTCTACCGTCGTGCGGCGCGTTCCTGGTTTAAGATAACAGCGATGATAGTCGCGCGACGCGATGCTGTCTTGCCTGTGAACGTCCGGGCGATTGACTGCCAGCGCAGCTCGATTATTGCCATTTCAAGGACTTATCGTTTTCTGCCGGCCGCTGGCACCGGCGGGATGGACTGCAACGGTGACCGATGCCGGTCGTGGCCGTGCGCACGCGCGCCGGTCCGCACAGGGAGCACGTCATGAAGCTTGGACTCAATATCGGCTATACGGCGGAGCAGGTCGGCGCCGCGCTCGACGGCGTGCTCGAGGCCGAACGCCTCGGTTTCGACTCGGTATGGACCTCGGAGGCTTATGGCACGGACGCGGTGACTCCGGCGGCATGGCTGCTCGCGCGCACGCACAGCATCCGCGTCGGCACCGGGATCATGCAGATGCCGGCACGCACACCGACCTGCGCGGCGATGACGGCGATGACGCTGGACCTGCTCTCCGGGGGACGCTTCATCGCCGGGCTGGGGCCGTCCGGCCCGCAGGTGGTGGAAGGCTGGCATGGCGTGGCCTACGGCAAGCCGGTCACGCGCACACGCGAGTACGTCGCCATCATGCGGGCGATCTTCGCGCGCGAGGCTCCGCTCACGCATGCCGGAGAGCACTACCAGATCCCGTACCGGGGCGAGGGTGCAAGCGGGCTGGGCAAGCCTCTCAAGAGCATTGTCCAAGCCCGTCCCACCATCCCCATCTACACGGCCGCGACCTCCCCGGCCGGCATGCGCGTCGCCGCGGAGATCGCCGACGGCGTAATCCCGATCTGGCTGAACCCGTCGCGCCACGACGTCATCGCGCCGAGTCTGGCCGAGGGATTCGCCCGGGCGGGTTCCGGCAAGGATCCCGGCGCCTTTGACGTCGCACCGTTCGTACCGGTGGCGATGGGCGAGGATCTCGACGTCTGCCGCACGCGTATCAAGGAGCACCTCGCGCTGTATATCGGTGGCATGGGCGCGCGCGGCAGGAATTTCTACAACGATTACGCCTGCCGGCTCGGTTACGAGGCGCAGGCGGCCCGGATCCAGGACGCGTTCCTGTCCGGACGCAAGCCGGAAGCGGTCGCCGCCGTGCCCGATCGGCTCGTCGACGAGGTGGCCCTGGTCGGGCCGGCCGCACACGTGCGCGAGCAGCTCGAGGCCTGGCGCGACGCGGCCCGGCAGCGCCACGTCGGCACCATGATCGTGAGCGTGTTCAGTGGCGGCGCCGCTGCGCTGCGTACGCTCGCCGAAGCCCTGCTCTGAAGTGGCAGCGAGTCGCCGAAGGCCGACGCTGCCGGCCGCTGCGCTTGCTCCGGCGCCGGGATTGCGCTTCCATGCGTGTCCATGAGGCTGCCGTTCACGCGCCCGCCCTGCGCGGCGGCCGCTATCCCGATCGACACGCTCGTGGGTCCCGGCGTCACGGGCGCGCTCGGTCTGAGCCTGTGTCCCGGGCGCCGTCATCCCGAGCAGGTGGCCGGCGAGTGGTATCGCGATCTGGACGCTGATCTGCTTGCGATCCGGACGTGGGGCGCGCGGCTGGTCGTGACGCTGCTCGAGGAGAACGAGCTCGAATTTTTCGGTGTCGGCGCACTGCCCGAGCGGCTGTACGCCCTCGGCATCGAGTGGCTGCACCTGCCCATCGAAGACATGTGCGCGCCCGATGCGCGTTTCGAGCGGGCCTGGCAAAGCGCAGGCCCTCAGATCCACGCCGCGCTCGCGGCCGGCGAGCGCATCCTCCTGCACTGCCTCGCCGGGCTCGGGCGCACCGGCACGATCGCCGCGCGCCTGCTGGTCGAGGCCGGTGTGGACGCGCGGACCGCGGTCGACGCCGTCCGCGCCGCGCGCCCTGGCGCGATCCAGACCCGGGGGCAGCTCGACTACGTACTGCGTCTTGGCGGCGAACGTTAGGCGCGTCCGGGCACTTCGGCGCGGTGGCACCGCGTGGCGCGGGCGGAGTCCCGAACGCCGCGCGCTTCAGGACGCGAGCATGCGCCCCTCACCCGGGGGAATGCCGAACGGGCGGTAATAGGGCAACACCTCGGGCACCTCGTTGGCGAGGTGCTGGGCCTTGATCCGGCGCCAGAACTCGGCGCTCAGCAGGTCCTGGTGCGCCTCCAGGAACAAACGCTTCAGCCCCGCGTCCATGGCCAGGAAACGGATGAACTGTTCCGGAAAAATGTCGTTATCCCCGACATAGAACCAGCTCTCCTGGCGCATCTCGTCCTGCTCGTCCCGAGCCGGGGGCAGGTCGCGGAACCTGCAGTCCGTGACCAGGCACAGTTCATCGTAGTCATAGAAGATGACGCGGCCGTGGCGGGTGACGCCGAAGTTCTTAAGCAGCAGATCACCGGGAAATATGTTGGTGAGAGCGAGGTCGCGGATGCATTGCCCGTAATCGAGCACCGCCTGCTCGGCGAGCGGACGCTCCACTTCCCGCAGGTACAGGTTCAGTGGTCGCAGGCGGCGCTCGATGTAGAGGTGATCGATCACCAGCTCGTCGCCGGACACGTGCACCGTGTTCGCAGCTTCCGACAGCAGTTCGTCGATCAGCTCGGGCGCGAAACGCGCAATCGGGAATTCCAGGTGCAGGAACTCCTGCGTGTCGATGAGTCTGCCGGCACGATCATGTTTGAATACGAGCTGATACTTGTTGACGACGTCATCGCGGGAGATGTTCTTGGGATAGCCCGCGCGGTCGCGGATGAGTTTGAACACCAGGCCGTAGGAGGGCAGGGTGAACACCAGCATCACCAGGCCCTTGTCCCCCGGTGCGTGCACGAACCGGTCGCTGGTCTGGTGCAGATGTTTGGTGAGGATACGAAAACGCTCAGTCTTGCCTTGGCGTGCGCGGCCGAGCGCCGTGTAGAGCTCACCGATTGGTTTGCGCGGCAACAGTGCCTTCAAGAAACTCACGGCGCTGCCGACGGTCTCGAGATCGACGAAGAAATAGGAGCGCGTGAATCCGAACACCGTGCTCACTTCGTCCTCCGAGCAGATCACCGCGTCCACGTCGATGCCGGCATCGCCGTTCCTGAGCGAAACGAGCAGGGGCGCGGTCCAGCCGTCGCCGATAATCCTGCCGGCGAGGTAGGCGCGCGTGGACTGGTAGAAGATCGGCTGTATGAGCTCGAAGCGCAGGATCGCGTCAGCGCCGCCGCGCTCGCTCACGAAGTGCTCGATTTCGCCTACCGCGAAGTCGGTGCTCGCTTCGAGGTTGCGGTAACGGACGGAGAACGAGAAGTCGGCGAGTATCTGGCGAAAGACGTCGCGCAGCGAACCCCAGTTGATATAGATCTTCGAATCGACCGGACGTGTCAGATGGGTGGTGGGCTCCATCTCCCCGGCGACGAATTCGATGGCCGGGTCGATGCCGACGATGTCGAAGATGCGGCGCACCACCGAGCAGAAATAGGTCTTGGCGAATTCGGCGTCCGGATAGGCCTCGACACGCTTGCCGTAGAAGACCTTGATCCCGTGCCACAGCGCGGGGTCGGCGACGGCCTCGCCGAGATCCCGGCGCAGCGTCTCGAGGATGCGGTCGACGGACTTGGTGTACAGCTCGATGCGTTCGACCAGGTCCTGCTGGCCGCCCTTCCAGTCGCGGGTCTCGAATCTTCCCCGCGCGCGCTGCGTAATGCGCCGGAAATTGAAGTTGTAGCGGACATAACCCCGAAAGATTGCCCGGGCGCACTTCTGGACCCGGTCGGCACGTGGCTCGGGCACGATGATCTTCCCCCGGGGAGCGGCGCTACATGTTCGCGATCATCGCAGCGGCAAACTCACTGCACTTGACCTCTTTGGCGCCGTCCATGAGGCGGGCGAAGTCGTAGGTCACGATCTTCTGCGCAATGGTCTTGTCCATCGCCGCGATGATCATGTCCGCCGCTTCGAGCCAGCCCATATATCGCAACATCATCTCGCCCGAGAGCACGAGCGAGCCCGGGTTGACCTTGTCCAGGTTGGCATATTTCGGGGCCGTGCCGTGAGTCGCCTCGAACACCGCGTGACCGGTGACGTAATTGATGTTGCCGCCCGGAGCGATACCGATGCCGCCCACCTGGGCGGCGAGCGCGTCAGAGAGGTAATCGCCGTTCAGATTCATGGTGGCGACGACGTCGAATTCGTCCGGGCGCGTGAGCACCTGCTGCAACGTGATGTCCGCGATAGCATCCTTGACGAGGATCCTGCCGGCGGCGAGCGCCTTCTTCTGCTCCTCGTTGGCGGCCTGCTCGCCCTTATCCGCGCGCGTGCGTTCCCACTGCTCCCAGGTGTAGGTATGGTCGCCGTAGTCGCGTTCGCACAGGTGGTAGCCCCAGTTGCGGAACGCGCCCTCGGTGAACTTCATGATGTTGCCCTTGTGCACGAAGGTCAGGCTCTTGCGCGAGTTGGCGATCGCGTACTCGATTGCGGCGCGCACGAGCCGCTCGGTACCGTCCCTGGATACCGGTTTGATGCCGATCCCGGAGCTTTCAGGAAAACGGATCTTGCCGTAGTGCTTGGGGAATGCCTGCTTGAACATCGCCAGGAACTTCTCGCAATCCGGCGTGCCTGCTTCGAACTCGATGCCGACATAGATGTCCTCGCTGTTCTCGCGGAAGATCACCACGTCGACCTTCTCGGGCCGCTTGACCGGGGAGGGCACGCCCTTGAACCAGCGCACCGGGCGCAGGCATACGTAGAGATCGAGGAGCTGGCGCAGGGCCACGTTCAGGGAGCGTATGCCGCCGCCGACCGGCGTCGTGAGCGGACCCTTGATGGCGATCAGGTAATCGCGGCACGCGGTGATGGTCGCGTCCGGCAGCCACGAGCCGCACAGCTCGTTGGCCTTTTCACCGGCGTAGATTTCCATCCAGTGGATCCGGCGGCTGCCGCCGTAGGCTTTGGCCACCGCCGCGTCGAGGACGCGCTCGGTCGCCCGCCACACGTCCGGACCGATGCCATCGCCCTCGATGTAGGGCACGATGGGGTTGGCGGGGACCTGGAGCTGGCCGTTGGAAATGGTGATCTTGGCGCCCTGCGCAGGCACGCTGAATACGGGTTCGGGCACGTCTGCTATCTCTCCTGACTGGAAAATCAATCGTATACGTTCGCTGCGGATTTGCCCCCGACCCCGTATCTTACCGCTTCAGGGCGCCCTTACGCACGTCGCCGGCACGTTCGCAAAGGAGGGGAGATAAACATCACGCATAAATATTTAATACGTAAAACATCTGTCATATACTCGGCTAGACAGGGCGTCCGGCGGCCGGCCGGGACGCGCGCACCCGGTATTGCGACTTGGAGCAGGCGATGAAAGTGACGGTGATCGGCGGCGGCCCGGGGGGGATGTATTTCGCGATTCTCGCCAAGAAGGCCTGGCCGGAGTGGGACATCTCGATCTACGAGCGCAACAAGCCGGACGACACTTTCGGCTTCGGCGTGGTCTTTTCCGACGAAACCCTGGGCTTTCTCAGGGATTACGACGAGCGTTCCTACGAGGCGATCCGGCGCAGCTTCGCCTACTGGGACGACATCGACATCCACTTCAAGGGTCGGGTGCTGCGCTGCGCCGGCAACGGCTTCTGCGGCTGCTCGCGCATCACGCTGCTCAAGCTGCTCCAGGAGCGCTGCCGCGAGCTCGCGATTACGATGCATTTCCAGACCGAGGCCGACGACGCTCAGTTTCCGGACAGCGATCTGATCGTTGCGGCCGACGGCATCAATTCCGGTATCCGTGCCAAGTACGAACACGAGTTCGGCACCCGGTGCGACTGGAAGAGCAATTACTTCACCTGGCTCGGCTCCACCCGCGAGATGGATTCGTTCGCGTATTTCTTCCGCGAGACCCCGCACGGCATCGTCAATGCGCACTGCTATCAGTACGAGCCCGCCCGCAGCACCTGGGTGATCGAGACCACCGCCGATTGCTGGCGCAAGTCGGGATTCGGCGACATGGACGAAGACGCTTATATCGCCATCATCGCCGATATCTTCAAAGACGAGCTTGCGGGCCATCCGTTCATCAAGAACCGTTCGGTCTGGCGCCAGTTTCCGTCGATCCGCAACGAACGCTGGTCGTACCGCAACATCGTGCTGCTGGGGGACTCGCAGCATACCGCCCACTGGTCGATAGGATCGGGGACCAAGCTCGCCATGGAGAGCGCCATCGCCCTGTTCGAGTCGTTCAGTGCCAAAGGCAAGAACGTGCGCGCGGCGCTCGCCCATTTCGAGGCCATCCGGCGCGAGGACGTCGAGCGTATCCAGCACGCCGCCAACGTCTCCTCGCTGCCCTGGTTTGAGAACGTCGCCGATCACTGGCACATGGATCCGGAGCAGTTCGCGTTTCAGCTCATGTCGCGATCCAAACAGATCACGTACGACAACCTGCGCTTGCGCGATGCGGGCTTCGTCGAGATGTGCGATCACTGGTTCGCCCGCAAGCAGCGCGAAGCAGGTTACGACTTCCCGGACGGGACGGCGCCGATGTTCGCGCCGTTGCGGCTGCGCGGGATGGAACTGAGCAACCGCGTGGTCATGGCGCCGATGGCGCAGTACTCGGCCACCGACGGGTTACCGGACGACTGGCATTTCGTGCACTACTGCAGCCGTGCGCTCGGTGGCGCCGGCCTCGTCTACACGGAGATGACCTGTCCCGGCGCAGACGCACGCATATCACCGGGATGCACCGGGATGTGGAACGAGGCGCAGCGTGACGCGTGGACGCGGATCGTCGAGTTCGTCCACGCGCGTTCGGGCGCGAAGCTGTGCATGCAGCTCGGTCACGCCGGACGCAAGGGCTCGACGCGACTGGCGTGGGACGGCATGGATCTGCCGCTCGCCGGCGGTAACTGGCCGCTCATATCGGCCTCGCCGATCAAGTATCGTGACGAGAGCCAATTGCCTGCGCAGATGGACCGCGCGAGGATGGACCAGGTACGCGACGAGTTCGTGCGCGCGCTGGAATTCGCCGACCAGGCCGGCTTCGACATGGTCGAGGTACACATGGCCCACGGCTATCTGCTGGCGAGCTTCATATCACCGCTGACCAATCAACGCAGCGACGAGTACGGCGGCTCGATCGAGAATCGCATGCGCTACCCGCTCGAAGTATTCCGGGCGATGCGCGCGGTCTGGCCGGTGGACAAGCCCATGTCGGTGCGCATCTCGGCGAGCGACTGGGCCCCCGGCGGTATCTGCGAGCATGACGTGCTGGCGCTGGCCGTCATGCTCAGGGACGCTGGCTGCGACCTCATCAATGTGTCCACCGGGCAGACGGTGTCGTTCGAGCAGCCGGTCTACGGACGCATGTTCCAGGTGCCGTTCGCCGACAAGATCCGCACCCGCGTCGGTATACCGACGCTGGTGGCAGGCAACATCTCCAGCGCCGACCAGGTCAATACCATCGTCATGTCGGGCCGTTCGGATCTCGTTGCGTTAGCGCGTCCGCACCTGGCTGACCCGTACTTCACCCTGCATGCGGCAGCCTGGTACGGTCGCGAGGCGCAGGAGTGGAGCAAGCCCTATCTGTCGGCAAAGTTTCAGGCCCAGATGCTGGCCCGGCGCGAGCGGGAACAGTCCCTCGAGATGCGGCGCGCGTTACGGCCGCCGAGCCACGAGGTCAAGGAAGCGGGCAAGCCTTCGCGGGCGCGGGACGCGGGTTGAGCAATCGTGAGCCGGTCACCGCGCCTGCGCCGGCAAAAGCGGCACCGCCGCCGTCAGTTTGCGGCCGTTGCTTCGCCGGCCAGGTCGGTGGCCCGTTTCAGGCGCGTTCGCACCCGCACGAGCAATTCGACGAGCGTGTCTTTTTCCGCGTCCGTGAGCACGTCGAACACGTCGTTCGACCACTGTTCGTGCGCGGGTGCCATGCCCGCGAACAGCTTGCGCCCCTTGGGTGAGAGGAAAATATCGCTGATTCGGCGATCGCTCGCATTGGGGCGGCGCTGTATCAGGCCGTCCTCTTCCATACGGTCGAGCAGGCGGGTGATATTGCCCTTGGACGCGAGCAGGCGTGTAGCCAGCTGGGTCGTGCTCAGACCCTTGCCGCCGGCCTCGTACAGATGGGCGAGGACGTCGAATCGCGACATGGAACTCGCGTAGCTGGTGCGAAACCGCGCCGACATCTCCTGCTCGATGCGCTTGGCGCACTTGATCAGTTGCAGCCACACGCGCAGCGACTTCTTGCTGCGCGGGTCGGCGGAGCGACCGTGCACCAGCTCGGACGGTCCTTCTAATGGTGTCAGCATGGGTAATGCCGCATGAATCTTACGCATATCATATCGTGTTCCCCGGCGCCGTACGCCGCAAGGTCCGTCCGTACGTGAAAGGGGCCGGCAGCTACGAGCCAGTGCGCCCCGCGCAGTCGCGATACGTCCGACTACGCGGCCTGCGCTACCGCGTCCACTGCTGGGGCGAGACGGGTGCCGAGCCGCTGTTCATGCTGCACGGCTGGGCCGACACCGGTCTGACTTTCCAGTTCCTGATCGACGCCATGTGCGGATCGAAGCGCCACGTCATCGCACCGGACTGGCGCGGTTTCGGAGACACGGACCGGGCATCCGCCGGTTACTGGTTCCCCGACTACCTGGCGGATCTCGACGCGTTGCTGGACGTGTACGCGCCCGGCGGGCCGGTCGACGTCGTTGCGCACAGCATGGGCGGCAATATCGTCACTCTGTACGCGGGCGCGCGGCCGCAGCGGCTGCGTCGCATCGTCAACCTCGAGGGTTTCGGCCTGGCGCCGCCCTCGGCCGAGCAGGCACCTCACCGCTATCGCCAGTGGCTGGACGAGCTGCGCGACCCGCCGAGTTTTCGCGGCTACGACACGCTCGAGGCGCTCGTTCGCCAGATCATGCGCCAGAACCCGCGTACCCCGCTGCAGCGGGCACAATTCGTCGCCGAGTCCTGGAGTCGGCCTGCGCCGGGGGGCGGCGTGGCGCTGAAGGCCGATCCGAATCACAAGATCATCAACCCGATCCTGTACCGGGACGAGGAGCTCGCGGCCTGCATGCGCGAGATCCTTGCACCGATGCTGGTCGCGGTCGGCGCCGACTCGCCCGCACGCCCCCGCTTCGAGTCCGAGGCAGCCGTCAGGTCCCGATGCCTGCGCCACCACGAGGACGTGGTGGTCGGTGAGGCCGGACACATGCTGCACCATGATCAGCCCGAAGTGATCGCCGCGCTGGTGGAGGGATTTCTCGCCGCGACGGATTGAGCGTCGACGCGGCGCGTTCAGCCCTCGTTGTCCTGCGCCGAGCGGTGAGTGGCCACGAACACTGCCGCCTGTTCGTACAGCCCGCGCAGCAGGTTCAGGCATTTGCGGGTCGTTTCGATCTGCGTGTCCCAGTCCGCCACGGGCTGGGACAGTGGCATCAGCAGCGCGGCGCGCACATCGGCGTAGCGGTCCGTGACCGTCCGGCCGTTCGCGGTTGCCCGGTAAGCGATGCCCCGCCGGCGATCACCGCTGTATTTCTCGATCATCGCGGCGGACTGCAATTTACGGATGGAGTATTGCAGGTTCGGGATGTCGTCACGATTCAGGAGCTGGCCGATCTCGGCGATGGTCTTGGGGCGGTCCTTCATGCGGATGATGTGCAGGACCGCATTGTCAGTGCTGCTCATGGGTTTGTTCGCGACTGCGGCAAGACACTCCATTTGCCAGCGATCGAAGGCGGCGAAGACCCGGAACAGCGAGTACTCGAACTCTGCGAGAGCCATCTCGCGGTCACTGCGTCCAAGGTGCCAGTGCGTGTCGAAGGGCAGCTCGTCCGCCCGCGCGGGCACCGCCGCTGCGCCGCTCGCCCGGTCGTCCTGCTCGCCGTCAGGCATCTGGCATAGCTCCTTCGATCGGCCGGTGCGCCGGCTTTCGTTTGCCGCTGGCGGAGGCCGTGTCGGATTCAGGTCGGCACGACGGCGGTGGACTCGATCTCGACCTTTGCGCGCTCGGCCATCAACGCCACCACCTGCACCATGGCCATAGCGGGGTAATGCGTGCCCATGATCTCGCGATAGGCACGCCCGACGTCCTGCAGCCGCGACCGGTATTCGCGCTTGTCGGTGATGTACCAGGTCATGCGCGTGACGTGCCCGGGTTCGGCGCCGGCCTCTTTCAGCACCGCGACCGTATTGAGCAGCGCCTGACGGACCTGGGCGGCGAAATCGTCGCTTTGGAACGTGCAGGTCTCGTCCCAGCCGATCTGACCGGCGACGAATATCAGCCGGCCCTCGGCCGCGGTGCCGTTCGCGTAGCCCCTCGGCTGCGGCCAGCCGGGTGGTTGCAGGATCTCCATGAACGCCTCCTCCCCGGCGACCGCTGCAGCGATGAAATCCGCTCAGGCCCCGGTGAAGGCCTGCAGGCCCGTCTGCGCGCGGCCGAGTATGAGCGCGTGGATGTCGTGCGTCCCTTCGTAGGTATTCACCGCTTCGAGGTTCATCGCATGGCGGATGACGTGATACTCGTCCGCGATGCCGTTGCCGCCGTGCATGTCCCGCGCGACCCTGGCGATGTCCAGCGCCTTGCCGCAGTTGTTGCGCTTCATCAGTGAAACCGCCTCCGGGGCGCCCTGACCGGCGTCAATCAGGCGGCCGAGTTGCAGTGCGCCCTGCAGGCCGAGCGTGATTTCCGTCTGCATGTCGGCGAGTTTCTTCTGGATGAGCTGGTTGGCGGCGAGCGGCCGGCCGAACTGCTTGCGGTCGAGAACATACTGGCGCGTGGTCGCGAGGCACGCCTCCGCCGCGCCGAGCGCGCCCCACGCGATGCCGTAGCGGGCCGAGTTGAGACACGTGAACGGACCTTTCAGGCCCGACACGTTCGGCAGCAAGTTCGCCTCCGGCACGAATACGTCGTCGAGAACGACCTCGCCGGTGATCGAGGCTCTGAGCCCGACCTTGCCGTGAATGGCCGGTGCGGTGAGCCCCTTCCAGCCCTTCTCGAGGATGAACCCGCGGATCGCGCCGTCCTCGGTCTTGGCCCAGACGACGAACACGTCGGCGATGGGCGAATTGCTGATCCAAGTCTTGGAGCCGCTCAAGACATAGCCGCCTTCCGCCTTGCGGGCGCGGGTCGTCATCGAGCCCGGGTCCGAGCCATGGTTCGGCTCCGTCAGGCCGAAACAGCCGATCCATTCGCCCTTCGCCAGCTTCGGCAGGTACTTCAGCCG
>JADZEE010000037.1 GCA_020850735.1 Gammaproteobacteria bacterium
CCGTAAATCGCCGATGTTCGCTCTTGCTCATCTCTCCGCTCTCCGCTCTCCGCACGCCGCCTGCGGCAGATCGAAGTCTCTCATTTTTCCCTTAGCTTTTTGTCCGAAAGTCGATGAAGCTACACAGGTTTCGCTTGCGCCTTTCCGACTGAGCTGCAACATCCTCAATAGGGTGTTGTCATGCCGAATGTAGTGATGCACCAACGAGGCGGCGGCATGCAGCCCGATCAGGTAGTAGCCGATCGTGCCGATGGTTTCGTGAATTTCCTCGAGTGAATCTGCCAGTTTCTCGTCAGGTCCAATCAGTGCCGGAAATTCAAGACCGAAGAAGGGGATCGGCTTGTCCTCGCCGCTGAGCACCAACCAACCCAACAGAGGCATGACGAACATGAACAGGTACAGCGCCAAGTGCGTCAATGCAGCGAATCGCTGTTGCCAGATGCCAATGGGCGGATCAATGCGTGGCACAGGACCCAGCAGGCGCAGGAGCAGGCGCAACCACAGCAGTCCAAACACCGTCAGGCCGAGCATGAAGTGCCAGTGTTTCAACGCCTCTCGCGGATCGCTGCCCTTGGGATAGAACTCACGAAGCTCGATGCACGAATACACGGCGATCAGCAGCAACAGCATTAACCAGTGCAGCGCGATCAACAACGAGCCATAGCGATCCTTGGTGTTGTTCCAGTCCATTTCACTCGGCTCCTCAAGACGGCTGCATTAAGATAGTAATCAATTACTATCTTATCTACCAGATCAACTGTTCGCAACTCAAGACGGGAAATTTGACCCTTTCTGTCACACCGGACGAGCAAGGTCGTACGCAATGGGATGGCCGCGTCGGGGGTGCGGGCGAAACGGGGGCGGCGTAGGAGGAACGATGAACTCGGTCAGAATCGTGCGATGGAATCACCCAATCCGATCTGGGGGTATCTTTGGGGGCATTTCAGGCGTTTAGCATCTTACGATGTGGATTCATAAGGCGACGTGATTGTCGCCGCCGCCACCATACTTCCCAATCAAAATAAGAGTTCATGGCAAGAAGGCCGCCCTGATGGCGGCCTTTTCTATTTCCGTGCCCGGTATGTGAGTTCCGATTTCAGAATCGAATTCCGGATGGAATCCAACTTTCAATCGTCTTGCCGTTCCACCTCAGGGTGCCCTGAGCCGCGGTGGCGAGCGTCCCACCTTAACTGTTACCTGGTCGGTAATCCGGGTATTCAGAGCCCGGGGAACACCGGTGAGCGCAAGAAATACCGGGCACGGTGTCAATCGGCGTCGATATTTGACTCCGGATCGCGAGCACAAGCACAGCGAGTGGAACCGTGACCAGGATGGCCCGGATCGTCGATCCCAACGACCCGCATCACGTTACCCGGCGTGGTAATCGGCGTCAGTGGCCCTTCTGCACCGCGGGTGATGACGGTGATTACGCCGAGCTCGAGGCGAAATTTTCGCAGTTGCGTAAACTGTCCCTCGAACTCGCAGGAGGTCTCCCATGCCCGAAGCCTACATCATCGACGCCGCGCGCAGCCCGACGGGCAAGCGCCGCGGTAGTCTGCAAGACGTTCATCCGGCCGATCTCGGCGCCCACGTGATCCGGGCGCTGGTCGAGCGCAACCCCATTCCGGACGACCAATACGACGACGTCATCTTTGGCGCCATCGACCAGGTGGGTCCGCTGGCGGGCGATATCGCGCGTACCTGCTGGCTCGCCGCGGGGTACAGCGAAGCGGTGCCGGGCGTGACCGTCGACCGGCAGTGCGGCTCTTCACAGCAGGCGGTGCATTTCGCCGCCCAGGCTGTGATGGCCGGGGTCAGCGACGTCGTTATTGCCGGCGGGGTGCAGACGATGTCGAAGATCCCCATCCTCTCGGCCATGGCGGCCGGCCGCGCGTTCGGATTCGACGATCCGTATACCGGCTCTCCCGCATGGGTGGAACGTTACGGCGAAATCGCGCCCACTCAATACACCGGGGCGCAGATGATGTGTGAGCGCTGGGGATTCTCGCGCGAGGACCTCGAGGTCTACGCGCTGGAATCGCACCGTCGCGCCCTGCGCGCCATTCGCGAGGGGCGCTTTGACCGCGAAGTGGTGCCCTGCAACGGCTTGGCGATGGACGAGACGGCGCGCGAGACCTCACTGGAGAAGATGGCGGCGCTCGAGCCGGTGTTCGGTCTGGAGCACATTACGGCGGCAGTATCGAGCCAGGTGTGCGATGGATCGTCGGCGATGCTGATCGCCTCGGAGACGGCGGTAAAGCGCTTCGATCTGAAGCCGCGGGCTCGGATCCATCACATGAGCGTGCGCGCCGAAGATCCGACCATCATGTTGACCGCGCCGATCTCGGCGACGCGCTACGCCCTCGATAAGTGCGGGATGAAGCTCGCGGATATCGATCGCGTGGAGATCAACGAGGCATTCGCGCCGGTACCAATGGCCTGGCTCAGGGAACTCGACTACCCGTACGAAAAGGCCAACGTGAATGGCGGCGCGATCGCGCTCGGACACCCCATTGGCGCAACCGGCACCAAGCTCATGACCACCCTGCTGCACGAGCTCGAGCGCAGCGGCGGACGTTACGGCCTGCAGACCATGTGCGACGGCGGCGGCCAGGCCAACGTGACCATCATCGAGAGACTCCGGACGTGAGCGACGCGCCGGGCTGGCACGACGGAATGCCGCGATTGCACACGTTTGCTGGCAACGATCAGGAGACACGGTGATGACAGTGCGAGTCGAAAAGAACGGCGCCGTGACGACGGTGATCCACAGCCGTCCCGAGGCACGGAACGCGATGGACCCGACCAGCGCCGAGGAACTCGTCGAGGCCTTCGCGCGCTTCGATGCCGATCCGGAGGCCGCGGTGGCGGTGTTCTGGGGTGAGGGCGGCGCGTTCTGTGCGGGTTGGGATCTGAAGTACGCGAGCACCCTGCAGGGACGGGACGACCCGCTCGGCGAGCTGGATTTCCCGGACAACGGAGGCCCGGTGCCGCGCGGCCCGATGGGCCCGAGCCGCATGCAGTTGTCGAAACCGGTGATTGCGGCGGTCGCCGGTCCGGCGGTCGCCGGCGGGTTCGAGCTGGCGTTGTGGTGCGATCTGCGCGTCATGGAGCAGAGTGCATATTTCGGCGTCTACTGCCGGCGCTGGGGGATCCCGTTGATCGACGGCGGCACCGTGCGTTTGCCGCGGCTGGTCGGTCAAGGCAGGGCGTTGGAGATCATCATGACCGGACGCAAGGTACCCGCCGAGGAATGTCTGCGCATCGGCGCCTGCGAGCAGGTCGTGGCCGACGGCAAGTCGCGCGAGGCAGCGGAAGCACTGGCCGCCGAGATCGCGCGTTATCCCCAGGGTTGTATGCGCGCGGATCGCCGCTCGGTCTATCTGCAGCACGGGTTGCAGGTAGCCGATGCCCTGCGCTCGGAGTGGCGGAACAGTTCCGGCATGCTCACCGCCGAAGGTCTCGCCGGCGCCACGCGCTTCAGTGGCGGCAAGGGCCGGCATGGCGACTTCGGCGACATCTGATCAGGCGGCTTCCGGGGACAGCTTACGCAACTCAGGTTGAACATCATGGCACGACCATGAACAGCAACCTCGTGCCGTTGACAAGCGCCGGCTAATGGGTGCCCCTCGAATTCATTTCGTGTCAGATATTTTTACACTCCGAGTAGGGCGCCAGAGATAATTCTTTTATTAATTCGCTAGTTACATGATTGGCGCCAATATTGCGTGTTGTTTCAGCGTCGCAACCTGGACTCCTCGGGGGAATTCATGATGAATGCATTCAAGAATACTCTGCTCGGCGGCGCCCTGCTGTTGGCGGCCGTCGCGGCACAGGCAACACCGGTCTACGTGGGCAGCTGGGATCTGTACAACGCCGGCGGCCCGAACTGGGCCGACTTCACGACGCCGACCTATACCGGCCAGGAAGTCGCGGCCCTGATGTTCGGCGGTACCGCCAGCGACTACGCGATCTCGACGACCGGCACCGATCCCGGGCTGATCGACAACATGGCTTGGCTGGACCAGATCTATATCGGCGTGGCCATGTTCGGCGAGAGCTACCGCGTCGATTCGGATAATAACGGTATCTACGACGTCAGTGGCGATACCTCGGCCTGGGTCCACGACAACGGCTGCTGCAACCAATACATCAACTATGCGTTCCGCATCACGAACCAGGTACCGGAACCGGTTTCGGTCGCGCTCCTCGCCACCGGCCTGCTGGGCCTGGGCTGGAGCCGGCGCAAGTCCGGCTGACAGCGTTTTCTTTCCCAGTGCGACAACGCCGCCCACCGGGCGGCGTTTCGCTTTGAGGCTATGGGGTCAGGGCTATGGGCTATGGGCTATGGGGTCAGATCTTGGTCAGGCTATGGGGTCAGATCTTTACCTTTCACAAGGTACCGGACTCATCGCCCGAGCGGCAAAGCACGATCGATCTCGAGTTGTATAGCGTAAAGACGTAACCCCGCCCAGGCGCCAGGAGTGACTGCGCAAGGTCAATGACCGGGGATTGGACATCCGGGCGTTGTCGAACGACTCCGCCGACAAACGTGGTCGCATCCGCGATGTAGAATCCCATCTGGTCTGCCCGCAGGGATTCGTTCGCGAGCCGCCTGGCCGCCGGCTGGCGTCCCGGCGCTGCCTACCCGCTACGGGTGACGGCGTGGCCGTATGGATCGACGGGATCCCGCTGCGCATCACGTTGCTGCGGGGCATCGCGGAGATGCAGGCGGCCAACGGTCCGTAAGACTGCGGCCATCTGCCGGGTAGCCGGACGAGAACCGGAATCCCAGGTCCGAGTGACCGGATCCGCAGCGGTGTCGACAACGCGTAGAGGAGGAGCTCGATGTTCGATTACAAGCTGGAGCACGTATGTTCGTACACGGCGACGCTGCAGAGCCCGCCGGAGGTGATCGGGCCGGTACCCGAGGGACTGCGGCTGAACGTGTACGTGACCGGCGGCGAGGTCACCGGCCCGAAGCTGCGCGGCCGGATCCGGCCGGTGGGAGCGGACTGGTTGACGATCCGTCGCGACGGCATCGGCCTGCTCGACGTGCGCGCCACCATGGAGACCCACGACGGCGCGCTCATCTACGTCGCCTATAACGGCATCGGTGATCTGGGCCAGGACGGCTACGAGAAGGCGTTGCGCGGGGAGTTTCCCGCGCGCATGCAGCTCCGCACCGCGCCGAGGTTCACCTGCTCGCATCCCGACTACACCTGGGTGAACCGCTTCCAGTATGTCAACGTCGGCGAGGTGAGCTTCGAGACGTTCGTGGTGGAATACGACGTCTACGCCCTGCGCTGACCTGCTGTCACGGGCGACCAGCGATGGGGTCAGCAGCGATGGGCGATACGGTCAGATCTTTACCTTTCACAACTTGCCGGGTTCGCCGTCCAACCGTCAATGCCCGATCGATCGCGAGATGTAAAAAGTAAAGACGCGACCCCGCCCACCGACCCCGCCCACCCCACGCACCGGGCAGGCTCCGGTGCCGGACCTGTCCGTTTTCGGCGCTACGCGATCTCGAACAAACCCGCCGCGCCCATTCCCCCGCCGATGCACATCGTCACCACGGCGTATTTCACGGCGCGGCGCTTGCCTTCGATCAGCGCATGCCCGGTGAGACGCGAGCCCGTCACGCCGTACGGATGGCCGAGCGCGATCGAGCCGCCGTTCACGTTCAGGCGCTCGTCCGGGATACCGAGCTTGTCGCGGCAGTAGATCACCTGCACCGCGAAGGCTTCGTTCAGCTCCCACAGACCGATGTCGGCGACCTCGAGGCCGGCGCGGGCCAGCAGCCTGGGCACCGCGAACACCGGGCCGATGCCCATCTCGTTCGGCTCGCAGCCCGCCACCGCGAAGCCGCGGAAGATGCCCATGGGCTCGAGGCCGCGGCTGGCCGCCGCCTTGTCGCTCATCAGCACGCAGGCGGAGGCGCCGTCGGAGAACTGACTCGCGTTGCCGGCGGCGATGACGCCGCCCTCGATCGCCGGCTTGATCTGCGCGACGCCCTCGTACGTGGTGTCGTCGCGAATGCCCTCGTCGAACTCCGCGGTGACTTCCTTCACCGTCTCCTGGCCGGTGGATTTGTCGACCACCTTCATCCGGGTGGTGATGGGCGCGATCTCATCCTTCGTCTTGCCTTCCGCCCGCGCGCGGGACGCGCGCTGCTGGCTCAGCACGCCGTAGCGGTCCTGAACCTCGCGCGAGATGCCGTACTTCTTCGCCACGTACTCCGCGGTCTGCAGCATGCTCCAGTAGATCTCGGGCTTGTGGGACACCAGCCACTCGTCCTGGCCGTGATGCCGGTTGGCCTCGTTCTGCACCAGCGAGATCGACTCGACGCCGCCCGCGACGTAGATCGCGTCCTCACCCGCGAGGATGCGCTGCGCCGCGAGCGCGATGGTCTGCAGGCCCGAGGAGCAGAAGCGGTTCACGGTCATGCCGGATACCGTGGCGGGCAGGCCGGCGCGCAGCGCGATCTGGCGCGCGATGTTACCGCCGGTCGCGCCCTCGGGCGTGGCGCAGCCCATGATCACGTCCTCGACTTCCTCGCCCCGGACCCCGGCGCGCGCGAGCGCCGCCTTCACCGCATGCCCGCCCATCGTCGCGCCGTGGGTCATGTTGAGGGCGCCGCGCCAGCTCTTGCAAAGCGGCGTGCGGGCGGTGGCAACGATCACTGCGTCGGTCATGTCACGCTCCTTCTTGTCGGATCAGTTCTTGTCCGCGTCATCGTCGGCGAAATGCACACCCGCGGCCGCCAGTCGGGCGAGTCCCGCGCGCGTCGGTGGGCCACCGGGCGACACCGCAGCGGACCGTCGCGACGTCCCGTCCCGACCTGGCCTGTGGAAGTGGATGCTCACGATGACCGCACTGCGGCAGCGCCGGACCCGGATGAACGCACCGGCCTCGGCGCTCCTGCGCGAACACCCGGCCCGTCCGAACAGCCGGTCATCGGCGCAGCGGCATTACCCGGGGCCGACGGAATGCTCGGACAGGAGCAGTGTACAACGCGCAACCCCGGGTTCGGGCACGCCGGCGCGACACCGCCGGTGGCGCCGATGCCGCGCACTCTTTAGGCTGTGCGCAGCAACTCGTTCCCGGGCGCGCGGAGGACTGCGCATATGAAACTCAGCCTGCAGATCCCGAGGTTCGACTGGCCGGGCAGCCCGGCCAACATCGGGCCGACCCTCACCGATATCGCCCGCACGGCCGAGGCGGCAGGTCTGACCAGCCTGTGGGTGATGGATCACTTCTTTCAGATGGACATGCCGGGCATGGGGCTCGCAGCCGAGGAACCGATGCTGGAGAGCTACACCGTGCTCGCCCACATGGCGGCGGTGACCCGGCGCGTGCGCCTGGGCACGCTGGTCACGGGCGTCAACTACCGCCATCCGGGGCATCTGCTCAAGACCGTGACCACGCTCGACGTGCTCTCCGGCGGCCGCGCCAACCTGGGCATCGGCGCCGGCTGGTACGAGCGCGAGGCCGTCGGCCTGGGTTTTCCCTTCCCGCCGCTGGGGCAACGCTTCGAGTGGCTGGAAGAGACCCTGCAGCTCGCCCGGCACATGTGGCGCGACGATCCCTCCCCGTTCCGCGGCCGGCACCTGCGACTGGCCGAGCCGATGAACCATCCGCAGCCGCTGTCCAAACCCCACCCGCCCATCCTCGTCGGCGGCACCGGCGAGCGCAGGACGCTGCGTCTCGTTGCCCGGTACGCCGATGCCTGCAACCTGTACGGCTTCCAGGGCGTGGACGAGGTGCCGCACAAGCTCGAGGTGCTCCGCCAGCACTGTGAACAGCTCGGGCGCGACTACAACGAGATCGAGAAGACGATCATCGGCTTCGTCGCGCTGGGTGCGGGCGGCATGTCGCCCGCGCAGCTGGTGGACCACTGCGGCATGCTCGCCGGGCTGGGCATTGAGCACTTCATCTTCGTGCTCGGGGGGGTGGAGACGCTCGTGCCGCTGGAAACCATCGGCAAAGAAGTGATCCCGGCGGTAACCGCGCTCTGACGGGCGGGCCGGCCGCCGCGTGATCCGACTCGAGAACGAGACCGCGGCCGGCGGATCATGCAGCGCTGATGGCCGCAGGCAAGGCCGGGTCCTGGCGCGCGGCGGCGGTGGCAGACGCGGGCCGATTTTGCCGTGACCGGCAGCGCCGCACGCCGCGCCCGCCTGTCCGAGGGCGACGATCCATTTTGCCGCAGACACAAACCGCGGCACGGGCGCCGGCATCCCGACACCGGCGCGGAGCCGTGGCCGGACGGCCGGTGGCAGCGTCAACATACTTTACACAATCGCAGGTCGGCCTAGCGGTGACCTCGCTAATCGTTGCAGATTCAGGCGATTACCTCTGGGTGGTCCTGAAATTGCATGGGCCGTCTTACGGCCGACGAGGCCGCAGGCAATCAAACGAAAGGCAACGACTCATGAACGGAAGCTGCAGATTGAATCCCTGGTTCGCGGGGGTTTGCATGCTCGGCGCCACGAGCGCCGTCAACGCGGTCATCATCGATACGTTCGACGTCACGACGCCGGCATTGTCCGTTCTCGGCGATTTTTCGCGAACGGTCAACGCGGTCAACCTGGGCGCGTACGATCGGGGGCTGCATCTGACCGCCGGACGGGGTAACACGCCGCCCGACCCGTCGATAGACCTCGCTTACCCGGACAATTTTCCAATGGCGGGTACCGATCAGGTCGAGGCGGGTGCCGGCAATGGCTTTGCCTATATGCACAACTACAACAACGATCCGGGTGCGTCCCTGCGCGGTTATGCCACGCTGATCTATGGCACCGGTATCGTCGGCAATGAATCCGACTATACGAACTATTTCAATCCCGGGGACACGGTGATTCTGGACGCCATCGCCGAAGGCGCGACGCAGTTCGAAGTCGATGTCGCCTATGCCGATTTCAATACCAATAACAATACGCTCGGCATGATGGTCTGCGATACCGAACGGTGCTGGATGGTTTCGGGTTTTGCCCGACCCGGCACGTTCGTTTTTACTTTCAGCAACTGGGATCAGCCGTATTACGTCGGCGGGACTCTCATTCGTCCCGCGCTCGACCTGGGCGAAATCACGCGCCTCGCGATCCGCATGGACGGCGAGTATTTCTATCCAATGACCGGCGACCCTGTAGTTGGACCGATCCTCGGTACGGACGGGCCCGGGCAATTACCAGCCGAAGCCGGCCCCTGCGTGACGTGCTCGGCACGCATGCTTCTGACCGAGATCCGTACCAACGGAACCGCCCCGGTACTGCAGAACCCGACCGTGCCGGAGCCGGCGGCGCTCGCGCTGCTGGGTATCGGGCTGCTGGGTACGGGATTCGGGCGCGGCCGCGCTCGCCGCAGGTCGTGAAATAGCGCGATGGGTCAGCCCCGGCCGCGCCCGCGCGCGGCCGGGCGCCGGTCGGGCCGCAGCTCCCTGCGGTACCGGGCACACGCATGCCTGCGGCGGGCATGAGGGCGTGGTTTCCACCTGCCAGCGCCCGGCACGCCGAGGTGACGCGGGACTACGCCGGCGCATGCTCCAGCGCGTCGAACAGCGCCCGGAGATCCGCGCGGGCGCCCGCGGCATGCGATTCCAGCATGCGCGCGAACGACGCCGTACCCCACGGATCCTCGATGCGCCGGCAGGCATCGCGTTCGGCTATCCGCTCGATCCAGTGTGCGATCGCGCCGTCCGATCCCCACAGTTCCGCAAGACCCAGTGCCCGCATGCGCACCATGTAGGGCACCGCCGCCACGTCGGCGAGCGAATACCGCCCGCCGTGCAGCCACGCTTGTCCGGCGAGGGCGGCGCTCATGGTCTGGCAGGTCTTTCGCAGCGTGACCACCGCCTGTCGCGCCGCCGGGGAATTCAGACCCAGCGTGTAAGCGTCGCGCTGGCGTTCCCGGCGCATGGGATCGGCGACGCTGTTGAAATGCCGCTCGATCTCCTCCGGCGTTTTCATCTCGCGCATCTGGTGGCGTAACGCGATCGCGAACGAGAGGATGCCGATAGCCGGATGCACGTCGTCGTCAATGCGCTTGATGAACAGGCGCATGCGGGCTTCCGGATACGGGTCCGGCGGTTTCAGCGGTGGCTGTGCAAAGGCACGGTCCAGATATTCGTTGATGATCGAGGATTCGCAGATGACGCCGTCGCCGTGCACCAGCGTGGGAACGACCGCCTTGGGGTTCAGACGCAGGTAATCGGCTGCGAATTGATCGCCCCGGCGCAGGTTCAACAGGACCTCTTTCCAGCGCAGGCCTTTCTCGGCGAGCACCAGCCGCACCTTCTGCGAGCACGTCGACTCCGTGCTGTGGTAGAGCGTGAGATCCAAACGCCTGCCCTGCGGTCGCGGGTCCCGATCGTCGCGGCGGCGCCGGCGCTCAGGGCGCCGGTGCAGTGTCCCCGCGCACCACGAGCACCAGGTAGCTGCCGTCGTAGAAGGTGGGCTGTCCCCCGGGTGGCAGCAGAATGACGCGTGAGAACGCGGCGGCACCCGTACGTTCGACGCCGCTCCAGTACCAGCCACTGGCGGTATTCGGCAGCATGACGGCCGGATCGCCCGGCGCGGCCGACGACGTGGCCATCGATACGCCCACGAGCTCGCTGCGGGTCGGCAGGCGCCAGTCGGCGTAGCCGCACAGCCCGCTCGCGTTGACGGCCGCGACGTAGGCCTCGGTGTTGCACGAGCCGCCGCCCATTCGCGCGCGCAGGCTCTTGCCGCTGCTGGCGTCGCGGTAACCCGCGTAGCCGCCGTTGGTCTGCGGGTTGCCGTCGTAAGGGGTGTAGGTCCAGCGCCGGTCGCGCAGGCCGGCATCGGTGGTCTTCACCTCCCAGACCAGACCGGTGCGATGGTCGCGGCTGCAGGCCCAGTTGCCGGCAGCACCGCCGATCGCGGCACCCGGCGCGAGCTCGGTGCCATCGGGCGCGATGGGCGTGAAACCCGTGCGGCCGGTATCACCAGCGGCGATCGCCGTGGCACTCGCCAGCAGCGCCAGGAGCAGGCAAGCGAGCGCGGCGGCAGCACTGCGTGCGCCGCGCGATGTGTGGCGCTGGATCGCCACGGGATGCCGCTGCGCGGCTTCCCTCGCGATGACGATAGCGCAGGCGCGCGCCGCGGTACGGCTCGCGACGCCGGTCGCGGTGGTTCGACCCGTCGTGGCGAGCCCGCGCAGCGGGCGTGGCGATCCAGGGACTGGCGCGGACATCACCGGTGTCGGGATCGCCACGGGACGCCGCTGCGCGGCTTCCCTCGCGATGACGGTGGCGGGGACGCATACCGGCGGCGGGCGCACGCCTGAGGCGGACATCAATGTCTGTCCGCGACCTTCGCGGCAGCGGCCGGTCCGGTATCGATGCAGATGAGCTCCGGCACGCCGCCCTCGAGCGCCGGTGCCGGTATCGGGTTGTTGGTGGTGCAGGCCCAGCCTTCGCGGGTGAAGGTGAAATCACGCGTATAGGTGCCCTTGAGGGGCATCGGGTAGGCGACGAAGCGTTCCTCGGCGGGAATGAAGCGCCACACGACGTCGAGCATAGTGTCGTTCACCCACACGTCCTGCGTCTGCGGGTGGATGGCGAGGGCGTAGGGCGCCGGGATCTCGCCGGGCGCGTACCGCGGCAGGCGGTAGATGGTCGACTCGCGCGTGGCGACGTTCATTCTCGCGATCGTGCCGTCGGAGAAACCGGCGATCCAAAGGTGACCCGCGGCATCGAAGCGCTGGCGCCGCGGCGCCTGTACCGGCGAGTCGTACTCGGTGACCGCGAGCGTGGTCGCGTCGATGCGGCCGATCTTGTCGGAGGCGAGCTTGGCATACCAGATCGAACCGTCGGCGGGATTCACGTCGATGCCGTACGGTATGGTGGTCCCGGGTGTGCTCAACGACGGCGTCGGCGGGAGATTGATGACGCGCATGTCCTTCGTCTTGGGATCGAAACGGCCCACCTGGTCTGAGAACGCGATGGTGAACCACACCACGCCCCGCGCATCGACGCGCACGGTATGCGGGTAGAGCGCGCCGCCACCGATGTCGTAGTTTTCGAAGTCGTGCGTCTGCGGATCGAACACGGTCACTGCGGCACCGATCGAATCGGTGAGATAGAACCGGCCATCCGGCCCCTCGGCGAGGCTGTGCGGCGCACGCGCGATGGTCAGACCATAAGGCGGTGGCAACCCCGCCTTGGTGAACGCACCGCCCGGCGGCATACCGTCGTCCGGCAGGCGGAAATGTCGTATCCGATTGGTGCCGGGATCGGCCTCGATGACTTCGCCGGCGAACATCTCGGAGATGTAGATGCGGCCGTTGGACTCGTGATACTCGGCATCGTGGGGCACCACTGAACCCGGCAGCGGCCACTCGCGGATCTTGGCGCTCGCGAGCAGCGGATCGGCGGGGATCTGCGGCCGCGAGGATGCCAGCGAACCGTCGAAGGCCCGGGCGAGGATCTCGGCACGCTGGCGGATGAGACTCTCGTCGGCGTTGCCGAGGTACCCGTGCATGCGCTGCACGGTCGGCACCCAGCTCTCCGCCGTGCGCGGGGTGCGGGTAAAGGCGTTGCCCAGCGAATGGCAGCTCAGGCAGTCGCGGGTGAAATTCGGGCGCGAGAACATCGCCTTCTCGTCCTTCGCGAACGCGATGCGGGCAAAGTGCGACAGCGACGGATGATCGTCGGACAGCTGCTTCGGATCGGTCAACGGCTCGAGCACGGCATCGACCTGTGCTGACGCGTCGGCCGCCAGCTCGAGCCCGCGCTGCAGATCACGGTGGTAGCGCTTGCGCACCCGCAGGTCGAGCGCACCGGACAGGGTCGTCTCGAGGCGGTAGGCACCCCGCGCGTCGGTGTAAACCGACTCGGCGCGATCGGGTGCGCGCAGGGTGACCATGGCGCCCGCGAGCGGCTGCTCGCCCGCGCCGGTGACGATCCCCGTGAGCACGCCGGCCCCGGCGGACATGGCGAAACCGACGGTCGCGGCCGCCACGCCCACCCCCGCCACTGCTTTCACCAAGCTGCCCATGTCACACCCTCCGGTTGCGCGGTTGCGCGCATACGATACTGTCATCCGCCCGTGCAGGACAGAACCGCGGATAACGTACCCCGGTTCCGCGGCCCGGTCGCGGCACCCGATTTCCCGTCGCGCCGGTTCCGGCCAGCCTCCCGGCGGCCACGACTGCCGTTTTCAGGCGCCGTTCACTTTTTCCCGCGTAGGCTTGCACGGTGCCCGCGTGTCAGAATTGCAAAATGTCGTTACAGCATCGGACACGGGAGGAAACGATGATGCGGGTGGGTGCGCGCGCGATCTGGCTGTTCGTCCTCGTCTGGAGCGCAGGCGCGCAGGCGCTCGGCCTCGGCCCGATCGCGGTGCGTTCGCATTTGAACGAGCCGCTCGACGCCACCATCAGGCTCATCGATGCCGATCCGTCCCGGATCGATACGCTCGCGGTGTTCCTGGCCGATCCGGACCAGTTTCGCAAGGCCGGGCTGCCGCGGCCGTTCGTGCTTGCGCTGCTGCAGTTCGTGGTCGTCAGCACGGCGGGCCAGGACCCGGTCATCAAGGTGAGCAGCCTGCAGCCGATCCGCGAGCCGGTGCTGGACTTCCTGCTCGAGGTGAGCTCACCGCAGGTGCGGGTGGTGCAGCAGTACACCGTTCTGCTCGATCCGGCGCTCGGCTATTCGCCGCCGCCGGCGGCCGGCAAGGCGGCGGCCGCTACCGCGGCGCCCGCCCCGGCGTCGCCGGCCGGCGGGCATTACGGGCCGGTGACCGCCGACGACACGCTGTGGTCGCTGGCGAAGGCACTGCGGCCGGACCCGTCCATCAGCATCCAGCAGATGATGCTGGCCCTGCTCCAAGACAATCCCGATGCGTTCGCGGGCGGCCGCCTCGACGGCTTGAAAAAGGGCGTCACCCTGCGCGTACCCACGGCCGAGGAGATCCGGACGATCCCTGCCGACGAGGCGCGCGAAAAAGTGCGCAAGCAGACAGGGAACTAGCGCGTGAGCGGCCGCTTACTTACGACCCGGGACAGCTTGACGGGCCCGGTTTATGCACATCGATCCGAAGCCCCCGCACCGGCACAGCGAACACCGCCGGCCGCGCCGCGGCCATATCGCCGAACAAAGCCTTGATGCTAATACGAACAATGGGTTATGGATTATCTGGCCAACATCTGACCGGTTCGGCCCGGACGCTGCCTGGATGCGCCAGGAGCCGAGGTTTCCGCATGCAACCCACAGACTTATCCACAGCACCTGTGAGTAAATCAGGAGTGGGGCGAACTGCCGGCCGGCGCGCCCGTTGCCTGTTCGCCGCGCCGTGTATGGCGGCGATCCTGGCGCTGCCCGCCGCGACTCCGCAGGCCGCCGGACCGGCCACGGCCGCCCAGTACCTGGAGCTCAGCTCGGTGGCGGACGGCAAGTGCCAGATTATGAGCGCGGGCGGCAAGCTCAGGCTGATGCGCAATACCCATCCGAACCGGGCGCTCGCCTACCGCCTGGTGCGCATGTTCGCGGACAAACCCCAGGCCGGCCTGGTGGTCGGGCGCCTCGAACCGGGGGAGCCACCGATCAAGCTGGGCTGCACCCGCATCGACGGGCGCGAGCAGCGCTGGGATATCGTCACCGCGGAGCTCGAACCATGACCGACCGACCCACACCCCGCCGCGCCCGACGCCGTCCGGCCGCCGCGACCCTGACGCTGCTCGGCGCCGCGCTCTTATCGCCGCCCATGTGCGCCCAGGCACCGAGCGATGCCGAGCGCATGGCGATGGTGACCGCGGCGCGGGACTTCAACGCCTGCATGCGCCAGGCCGTCGTGGCGCGGGCGGGCGACCCGGAGGCACGCAGCGATGTGCGGCGGCTGCTCGACGCCGCGGCGACGCAATGCGAGCACGTGCTCGAGCAGGAACGCGCGCGGCTCAGCGCCGCCGGCGTCGACCCGGATTTGATCGCGGGCTTCGTTCGCCGCACGCGGGATCAGTCACTGCGCCGGCTGCTGCCGGAAGTGCTGGCGAATCAGGCGGCGGGGCGCTGACAGCCCCGACCAGCGGGGCGAGCTCGGTGAGCGCCGCGCGATAGACCCGGCGCTTGAACGACACCACTTCACGCAACGGCCGCCAGTAAGTCACCCAGCGCCAGTCGTCGAACTCCGGCTTGCGGGCCCGGGTCAGATTCACCGCGTCCTCAGCGGACAGCAACCGCAGCGCGAACCAGATCTGCTTCTGGCCGATGCACAGCGGCATACTCTTGGTGCGCAGGTATCGACTCGGCAGCCGATAGCGCAGCCAGCGGCTGGTGGCGCCGATGATTTCGACGTCGCCGGGTTCGAGACCGACTTCCTCGTGCAGCTCGCGCAGCATCGCCTGCTCGGGTGATTCGTGACGCTTGATACCACCCTGCGGGAACTGCCAGGCGTCCATGCCCAGCCGCCGGCCCCAGAACAGGTGCCCGGCATCGTTACAGAGCACGATGCCCACGTTGGCGCGAAATCCCTGAGCGTCGATCATCTTCGTGGTCGCCTGCCGGAGCTGGGATTCTTCCACAAACGCTCACCCGGCGCCTAGCGGGCCGGTGGAAAAACCGCTCTCGCCGGCGGCACACGGTCGGGGCGGCATCGAGCAGCCCCGATTGATGAAGCGTGCCGCAAGACACGGCGCCGGCGCAGCCGCCGCCAGGCGCGACGGTCCCGGCGCGCGAAACCCGGACCAAGCCCGGCCCGCCCCCCGGGAAGTTCAGCCGAGCAGGGCCTGGACCGCGGCGCGTTCCTCCTCGAGTTCGCGTTGCGTCGCCGCCATGCGCGCGCGGCTGAAGTCGCTGATCGGAAGACCCTCGACGACGCGAAAATCACCTTCGGCGGTGGTGACCGGGAAGGAGTAGATGAGCCCTTCGGCGATGCCGTACACGCCGCTGCTGACCACGCCCATGCTGGTCCAGTCGTTCGCGGCGGTACCGAGAGCCCAGTCCCGCATGTGTTCGAGCGCCGCATTCGCCGCCGAGGCGGCGCTCGAAGCGCCGCGCGCAGCGATGATTTCGGCGCCGCGCTTGGCGACCCGCGGAATGTAATCGTTCTCGTACCACGCCCGCTCGACCATCGACAGGGCGCTCTGGCCGCGCACCGTGGCGTGGTGCAGATCGGGATACTGGGTGGTTGAATGATTGCCCCAGATACAGACACGGCGCACGTCCGACACCGCGGCACCGGTTTTTGCGGCAAGCTGTGCGACTGCGCGGTTGTGGTCTAGGCGGGTCATCGCGGTGAACTGCCGCGGATTGAGATCGGGGGCCGACAACATCGCCGTGAGCGCATTGGTGTTGGCCGGGTTACCGACCACCAGTACCTTGACGCCGCGGCTCGCATGGTCGTTCAGCGCCTTGCCCTGCGCCTTGAATATGCCGGCGTTCTGTTCGAGCAGATCGCTGCGTTCCATGCCGGGACCACGTGGCTTGGCGCCGACGAGCAGCGCAAGGTCGGCGTCTCGGAAGGCGACGGCCGCGTCGTCGGACCGGACGATGCCGCTCAGCAGCGGAAACGAGCAATCCTCGAGCTCCATCGTGACGCCCTCGAGCGCCTTGAGGGCCGGCGTGATCTCGAGCAGTTGCAGGATGACCGGTTGATCGCTGCCGAGCATCTCGCCGGCGGCGATGCGAAACAGCAGGGAGTAGGCGATCTGGCCGGCGGCGCCGGTAACCGCGACACGGACGGGTTGCTTCATGGAGAATTTTCCTCAGCGGCAAGGTTGGCGCCCCACCCGCGCGGGGGGGGGGCCGGGAATCATGTCTCAGCGACGGGCGTCCATCGCCACGTAATCGCGCTGCGCCGCGCCCACGTAGAGCTGGCGCGGACGGCCGATGCGCATCTCGGCGTCCTCGATCATCTCCACCCACTGTGAGATCCATCCGGCCGAGCGCGCCAGCGCGAAAATCACCGTGAACATCGACACCGGAATGTTCAGCGCCTTCAGGATGATGCCCGAGTAGAAGTCGACGTTCGGATAGAGCTTGCGTTCGATGAAGTAGTCGTCCTCCAGGGCGATGCGCTCGAGCTCCATGGCGGTCTCGAGCAGCGGTTGGTCGATCCCCTCCATGGAATCGAGCAGGTCGTGGCACGCCTGGCGGATGATCTTCGCCCGCGGATCGTAGTTCTTGTAGACGCGGTGGCCGAAACCCATCAACCGGAACGAGTCACCCTTGTCCTTGGCGCGGGCCACGAAGCTGGAGATATTCGATACGTCGCCGATATTCTGCAGCATGTGCACGACCGCCTCGTTGGCACCGCCGTGAGCGCGTCCCCACAAGGTCGCCATGCCCGCGGCAATACAGGCGAACGGATTGGTCTCCGCACTCCCGCACAACCGTACGGTCGAAGTACTGGCATTCTGCTCGTGATCGGCGTGGAGAATGAGCAGCAGATCGAGTGCGCGCACGGCCACCGCCTGCGACACATAGGGCTCGGCGGGCACGGAGAAGATCATGTTCATGAAATTCTCGACGTAACCGAGGGTGTTGTCCGGGTAGACGAACGGCTGGCCGAGATAGTACTTGTGGCACTTCGCGGCGATGTTCGGCATCTTCGCGATGACCCGGTGGGCGGTCAGATCACGATCCGATGGCGAAAAAATGTTGGTGGACTCGTGGTAATAGGAGGCCATCGAACCCATGACCCCGACCATGATGGACATGGGGTGGGCATCGTAACGGTAGCCGGCAAAAAACTTGTTCAGGTGCTCGTGCACCATCGTGTGACGCTTGACGGAGTGCTCGAAGGCCTGCATCTGCGCGGGCGTGGGGAGCTCGCCATACAGGAGCAGGTAACTGACCTCGAGAAAGTTGCTGCGTTCGGCGAGCTGCTCGATCGGATAGCCGCGATACAGCAGGACACCCGCGTCACCGTCGAGATAGGTAATCGCGCTGCGACAGCTGGCGGTGACCCCGAAACCGGGGTCGTAGGTAAACAGGCCGAGCTCGCGGTGCAGGGCCCTGACGTCGATGACCGGCTCACCGCAGGTGCCCCGCTGTACCGGGCAGTCCACCGACCGACCCGTCGTGTTGTCCGTGATTGTTACGGTGTCCTGCGCCACTCGTATCATCCTGGTCCCGCGAAAGGGCCGGTAGCATACCGTCCGGGATCGGCGAGCGGCAAGCGTTGCGCCGCTGTGCCCGCGGTCCGCGGCGCGTGCCGCCCGGGGCGGGCAAGCTTAGAATTTGCGCGGCGTTGCAGTATGATTTCGCTGCCTGCGCGCCCCGGTGACGGGAACAGCCAGAGCCACCGGCCGCGACGGGCGATCTGATGCTGCGGGCGGCTCCGGGCGAGGCTGGCGCCACGCGCGGTCAGCTACGGAGAAATTTGCAATGAGCACGTCCGAGCCGTCCTGTCTGTACAGCGGCAATGCCGCCTTCGTCGAGGACCTGTACGAATCGTATCTGCGCGATCCGGACAGCGTCACGAGCGACTGGCGGCGTTATTTCGACACCTTCGGTGCTCCGACCGCTGCACCGGAGCGGGCGCACGGTCCGGTGCGTGCCGCCTTCGCCGCCGCGGCCCGGAGCCGGCGGACGGGCGCACCCGCGGCGGCGAGCGTGGGCATGCTGCACCAGAAGCAGGTGGCTGTGCTGCAGCTGATCAACGCACACCGCTTCCTCGGTCATCGCCAGGCGGATCTCGACCCGCTGCAGCAATACGATCGGCCGCAGGTCGTGGAGCTCGATCCGGCCTATCACGGACTCACGGACGCGGATCTCGACGCATCGTTCAATACCGGCTCGCTGTTCGGCCCGGCCAATGCGCCGCTGCGCGAGATCCTGCACATCGTCCGACAGACGTACTGCGGCACCGTCGGTGCCGAGTACATGCACATCAACGACACCGCCCAGAAGCGCTGGATCCAGGAACGCCTCGAGCTCGCGCTCGGTCGGCCGCACTACGACCCGGCCCGGCGCCGGGACATCCTCGAGCGGGTCATCGCGGCCAACGCCCTCGAGGAGTACCTGCACACCAAGTACGTCGGCCAGAAGCGCTTTTCGCTCGAGGGCGGCGAGAGCTTCATCGCGCTGCTCGATGCCATCATCCAGGGCGCCGGAGCCGCGCACACCAAGGAGGTCGTGCTCGGGATGGCGCACCGCGGCCGGCTCAACGTCCTGGTCAACATCATCGGTAAGAACCCCGCGGACCTGTTCGACGAATTCGAGGGCAAGCACAAGCCGGACGTCGGTTCGGGCGACGTCAAGTATCACCTGGGCTACTCCTCCGACGTGCAGACACCGGGCGGCCCGGTGCACCTGACGCTGTCGTTCAACCCCTCGCACCTGGAGATCATCGACCCCGTCGTCGAGGGCTCGGTGCGCGCGCGCCAGGATAGGCGTGGCGACGCGGCCCGCAACGAAGTGCTGCCAATCCTGATCCACGGCGACGCCGCCTTCGCCGGCCAGGGTGTGGTGATGGAGACTTTCAATCTGTCGCAGACACGCGGCTATTCCACCGGCGGTACGGTGCACGTGATCATCAACAACCAGATCGGCTTCACGACCAGTGATCCGCTGGACTCGCGCTCGACGCTGTACTGCACCGACGTGGCGAAAGTGGTGCAGGCGCCCATTTTCCACGTCAACGGTGACGATCCGGAGGCGGTCGTGTTCATCGCCGAGCTCGCGCTCGCCTACCGCATGGAATTCCACAAGGACATCGTCGTCGATCTGGTCTGCTTCCGGCGACACGGCCACAGCGAAGCGGATGAGCCCGCGGCGACCCAGCCGCTGATGTACCGCAAGATCCGCCAGCACCCGGGGGTGCGCAAGATCTACGCCGACCGGCTGCTGGCCGAAGGCGTCCTGGACGACGCCGCCATCGACGCGATGAGCCGGGGCTACGTCGAGGCGCTGGAGCACAACCGCATCGTGTCGCGGCCGCATGCGCAGGGCGCGGACAGCGGGTTCCTCATCAATTACGAGATTTACAAGGGTAAAGCCTGGGATCAGGACACCGACACCTCGATTACCCTCGACCGCCTGCAGGCCCTGAGCACCGGCATCACCACAGTACCGGAGGGCTTCAAGCTGCACCGCGCCGTGTCGCGGCTGCTCGACGCACGGCGCGACATGGCGCGCGGCGAGACCCCTCTCGACTGGGGTTATGCCGAGACGCTCGCCTACGCGAGCCTGCTCGAAGAGGGTTACCCTGTGCGCCTGTCCGGCCAGGACAGCGCCCGCGGCACCTTCTTCCACCGCCACGCGGTCATTCTCAACCAGGACGACGGCAGCACCTATCTGCCCCTGCAGCATCTGACTCCCGGGCAGGCGAAGTTCCTGGTCATCAATTCGACGCTGTCCGAGGCGGCCGTGCTGGCTTTCGAGTATGGCTATGCCAGCTCGGCGCCGAAGGTGCTGGTGATCTGGGAGGCGCAGTTCGGCGATTTCGCCAACAACGCCCAGGTGGTGATCGACCAGTTCATCGCTTCGTGCGAGGCCAAGTGGGGCAGGCTGTGCGGCCTAGTGATGATGCTGCCACACGGTTACGACGGCCAGGGACCCGAACACTCCTCGGCGCGCCTGGAACGGTTCCTGCAGTTGTGCGCGGAAACGAACATGCAGGTCTGCGTCCCGAGCACGCCGGCACAGATGTTCCACATGCTCCGGCGCCAGGTGCTGCGGCCGTTCCGCCGTCCGCTCATCATCATGAGTCCCAAGAGCCTGCTGCGGCACAAGTGGTCGACGTCGACGGTGGCGGACCTGACCGGCGGACGCTTTCACAACGTGATCGACGAAACGGATCCGATCGACCCGGCGCGGGTCACGCGCATCCTCGCCTGCAGCGGCAAGATTTACTTCGATCTGATCGAAGCGCGGCGCCAGCACGGGATCGAACACATCGCCATCGCCCGGCTCGAGCAGCTCTACCCCTTCCCCAAAGACGAGCTGCAGGCCGTGGTCGACCGTTACCCGAATGCCAAGGAAATGGTCTGGGTGCAGGAGGAACCGCGCAACCAGGGCGCATGGATGTTCATGCTGTCGCGCCACCACCTGTCCGGTTGCCTGCACAAGGATCAGACCTTGCACGCGGTGGCGCGGCCCTACTCCGCCTCGCCGGCGGTCGGCTACATGCACGTGCACCTGCAGCAGCAGCAGGCATTGCTCGACGACGCCCTGCAGCTCGGCGCCATCGATATCGACCAGCGCAAGAAGAGCGCGTGATACGGGTCACGCGCCTCGCCGCTGCGTTTCCCGGTCGCGTGGCAGCGCCGCGCCCGCCCGTTCCCCGTGAGAGGAGATCGCCGTGCTAGTCGAAGTGAAGGTACCGCCACTCGCCGAGTCGGTGGCCGACGCAACCCTGATGAGCTGGCACAAGCGACCCGGCGAAGCCGTAGCGCAGGGCGAGAGCCTCATCGACCTCGAGACCGATAAAGTCACGCTGGAGGTCACCGCGCCGGTCGCCGGCGTGCTCAAGGAAATCGCCCGATCCGAAGGCGAAACCGCGCTGGCCGGCGAGGTTCTGGCGGTCATCGACACCGATGCCGCGGTCACGGCCACGGCGGCGCAGGCCGACGCGGCCGCGCCGGCGACCGGCGCGACAGCGGCGGCGGACGCGCCCAGAATGAGTCCCGCCGTACGCAAGCTGGTCACCGAGCACGCACTCGATCCCGGCCGGATCAGCGGCTCCGGCAAGGATGGTCGCATCACCAAAGGCGACGTGGTCGCACATCTGGAAAGTGCACCCGCGCCGGACGCCGAACCTCCCGCGCCGCCGCCGGCGGCGCCGATGCCTGCCGGTGCCCGCCCCGAGGAGCGGGTGCCGATGACGCGGCTGCGGCGGCGCACGGCCGAACGCCTGCTTGCCGCGCAGCACGACAACGCCCTGCTGACGACCTTCAACGAGGTCAACATGCAGCCGGTCACGGATCTGCGCGATCGCTACCGCGAACGCTTCGAAAAAGACCACGGGGTGCGCCTGGGTTTCATGAGCTTTTTCGCCAAGGCGGCCGTGGCGGCGCTGAAGAGATTCCCGATCGTGAACGCCTCGGTCGACGGTGAGGACATCGTCTACCGCGGTTACTTCGACGTCGGCATCGCGGTCGCGTCGCCACGCGGCCTGGTCGTTCCAATCGTGCGCGACGTCGACACCATGTCCTTCGGCCAGGTGGAAGCGCAGATCCGCGCGCTCGGCGAGAAGGCGCGCAGCGGGCAGCTCGCCATCGAGGATCTGACCGGCGGCACCTTCACGATCACCAATGGCGGCGTGTTCGGCTCGCTGCTGTCCACGCCGATCATCAACCCCCCGCAGAGCGCCATTCTGGGGATGCACAAGATCCAGGACCGGCCCGTCGCCGAGAACGGCGCCGTGGTCATCCGGCCGATGATGTACCTCGCCCTGTCCTATGACCACCGCATCATCGACGGCCGCGAGGCGGTGCAGTTCCTGGTCACGATCAAGGATCTGCTCGAAGATCCGGCGCGGATGCTCCTGGAGGTCTGAAAGACAGTGAAAGTACACCATGCAGAACGATGACGTCGTCGTAATCGGTGCCGGGCCGGGCGGCTACGTGGCCGCCATCCGTTGCGCGCAGCTCGGTATGAAAACCGCGTGTGTGGACGCGTGGGTCAGTCCCGGCGGCAAGCCGGCGCTGGGCGGGACCTGCCTGAACGTCGGCTGCATACCCTCCAAGGCGCTGCTCGATTCATCGCACCACTTCGAGCACATCAACCATCACGCCGCCGACCACGGCATCGCCGTCACCGGCGCGACGATGGACGTCGGCAAGATGGTCGCGCGCAAGAACAAGATCGTCGCGACGTTGACCCAGGGGATCGCCGGCCTGTTCCGCAAGAACGGGATCGACTGGCTGCAGGGGCGCGCACGCCTGCTCGGGGAGATGCGGGTGGAAATCGAACCCACCGCGAAGCAGCCGGCGCAGAAAACCGTCGTCGCCGCACGTCACATCATCATCGCCACCGGCTCCGTGCCGGCCACCATCCCGCCGGCCCGGGTCGACCAGACGCACATCGTCGATTCCACCGGCGCGCTGGATTTTCAGCAGGTCCCCGGGCGGCTCGGCGTGATCGGAGCGGGGGTGATCGGACTGGAGCTGGGCAGCGTATGGCGGCGCCTGGGCTCGGAGGTGGTGATCTTCGAGGCGCTCCCGGATTTCCTGCCGGGTGCCGACCACCAGATCGCCAGGGAGGCGCTGAAGGTCTTCGGCAAGCAGGGGTTGGACATCCGCCTGAATGCGAAAGTGAAGACGGCCAGCGTCGCCGGCGACGCGGTCACCGTCGAGGTCGGGGTGGACAGCGCGAACGAACGCGAAACCTTCGATCGCCTCATCGTCGCGGTCGGGCGCCGACCGAACACCGCCGGAATCGGTGCGCAGGAAGCCGGCATCGAGCTGGACGAGCGTGGCTTCGTGGTGGTCGACGCGGACTGCCGGACCCGCGTCGACGGCGTCTACGCGGTCGGTGATGCGGTCCGCGGGCCGATGCTGGCACACAAGGCCTCCGAGGAGGGTATCGCCGTGGCCGAGCTCATCGCCGGACAGAAGCCGCACGTCGCGCTCGACCGGATCCCCTGGGTGATTTACACCTGGCCGGAGATCGCCTGGATCGGCGCCACCGAACAGGCGCTGAAAGCGGCCGGACGCGAATACCGCGCCGGCTCGTTCCCGTTCATGGCCAGCGGCCGGGCACGGGCGATGGGCGAGACCGACGGCTTCGTCAAAGTGCTCGGCGACGCCCGCACCGATGCCATCCTCGGCGTCCACGCGTTCGGTCCGAACACGTCCGAGCTCATCGCCGAAGCCGTACTCGCCATGGAGTTCGACGGCAGCACCGAGGATATCGCCCGGACCGTGCACGCGCACCCCACCCTCGCCGAGGCGCTGCACGAGGCGGCGCTCGGCGTGGATGGCCGCACGCTGCACATCTGATCGCGGCCCGGCGCTGCCCTGCGGCGCGATTTTCTGCTAACATCGGGCCGCGATTGTGCACTGCAACGTAAGCGCCGAGGCTGCACGCAGTCCCCGGTTTACAGGGGAGAGCTGAATGGAAAAAGTCGTCATCGTCGGCGCCGTCCGCACGCCGATCGGCTCGTTCAACGGTGCGCTGGCCGGCGTCCCCGCCAGCGTGCTCGGTGCGCGGGTGATCGGCGCGGTGCTCGCACGCACCGGCGTCGCGCCGGCAGCCGTCGACGAAGTCATCATGGGGCAGGTGCTGACCGCCGGCTGCGGCCAGAATCCTGCCCGCCAGGCCGCCATCGCGGCGGGCCTGCCGCACTCGGTCCCGGCGCTCACCATCAACAAGGTCTGCGGCAGCGGACTGAAAGCCGTGCACCTCGCCGCGCAGGCGATTCGTTGCGGTGACGCGTCCATCGTCGTCGCCGGCGGTCAGGAGAACATGAGCCTCGCCCCGCACGTGCTGCCGAAATCACGAATGGGCGTGAAAATGGGTGACTGGAACCTGATCGATTCCATGATCGTCGACGGCCTGTGGGACGCGTTCAACGACTACCACATGGGCGTCACCGCCGAAAACGTCGCCCGTCAGTTCGACATCAGCCGCGCGGAGCAGGATGCGTTCGCGGCGGCGACCCAGAACAAGACCGAAACGGCCCAGGCACAGGAACGCTTTCGCGCGGAGATTGCGCCGGTCGAAATCCCGCAGCGCAAGGGTGAGCCGCTGGTCGTCGACCGCGACGAATTCCCGCGTGCCGGCGTCACCGCCCAGGGCCTGGGCAAGCTGCGTCCGGCCTTCGACCGCGAAGGCACGGTCACGGCGGGCAACGCTTCGGGGCTGAACGACGGTGCCGCAGCCGTGCTGGTGATGTCCGCGAGCCGCGCCGCCGAGCTGGGGCTCACCCCGCTGGCGACGGTTGCCGGTTACGCGAGCGCGGGTGTCGACCCGGCGATCATGGGCACCGGGCCCATTGCGGCCAGCCGTCGCTGTCTCGAGAAAGCGGGCTGGACGGTGTCGGACCTCGACCTGATCGAGGCGAACGAGGCATTCGCCGCGCAGGCGTTGTGCGTCAATCGCGAGCTGGGTTTCGATCCAGCCAGGGTCAACGTCAACGGCGGCGCAATTGCGCTGGGTCACCCCATCGGGGCATCCGGCACGCGTATTCTGGTAACGCTGCTGCACGAGATGACGCGCCGGGACGTGAACAAGGGGCTGGCGACGCTTTGTATCGGCGGCGGCCAGGGTGTCGCCCTGGCGGTGGAGCGCTGAGCCGTGCCGGCAGGCCTCGCCCGCAAGCGACGATGACAGTGCAGTTAACCCAGCCGACAATGACCGGACGGTGAACAGATGGCCGACAAACGCATCATCAAAAAGTATCCCAATCGGCGCCTTTACGATACTGCCGAGAGCAAGTACATCACGCTCGAAGACGTGCGCCGACTGGTCCTGGAGGACATACCGTTCTGCGTGATCGACAAGAAGACCGGTGAGGACATCACGCGCAACATTCTGCTGCAGATCATCATCGAGCAGGAGGACTTCGGTGAACCGATATTCACCACGGACGCGTTGCACAAGCTCATCGGCTTTTACGGCAATTCGGTTCAGAACCTCGCCAGCGACTTCTTCGAACGCAGCATGGGCCTGCTCGCCGAACAGCAGAATCTCATGCAGGGCCAGATCGACAAGGCGGTCGGCGGTACTCCGATGACCTCGTTCGCGGAGCTGGCCCAGCGCAACATGGCGATGTGGCGCAAGATGCAGGAGGACTTCCTGCGCGCGGCCGGCATGGCCAGCGGCCAGGCGGGCAAGGCGGGCAAGCCGAACGACGGGACGTCCGGCGGTACCGGCGGTTGAAAGCCGGGGCCTGCCCGCCCTCGTCCTGAGGAGGATTGCTCCCGGCTTCGCCTAGGCGGCCGCCGGACTCACCTGCAGGGCGTTCTCGAGCCGCGCCAGCTGGTCCACGAAGGCTTCGGGGATGCGCTCACCGAACCGTTCGTAGTGCTCGCGGATGAGCGGCAGTTCCTGCAGCCAGCCGTCCGTGTCGACCTTCAGCAGCCAATCCATCGCCCCGGCGGCGAGGTCGAGCCCTTCCACATCGAGGGCGCCGGGGGCCGGCAGCAGCCCGATCGGCGTGTCCACTGCCTGCCCGTCGCCGTCACAACGCTCGAAGATCCACTTGAGCACGCGACTGTTCTCGCCGAATCCCGGCCACACGTAGCGACCTCGATCGTCCTTGCGAAACCAGTTGACGCAGAAAATCTTCGGCAGCCGCGCCTCGGGACGCTCGCCGATCTTCAACCAGTGGCGCCAGTAGTCGGCCATGTTGTAACCGCAGAACGGCAGCATGGCCATCGGATCACGGCGCAACTGGCCGATCTTGCCCGCCGCCGCGGCGGTCTTTTCGCTGCCGATGATGGAGCCGAGAAATGTGCCGTGGACCCAGTCCCGTGACTCGTTCACGAGCGGGACGACGCTGGCACGCCGGCCGCCGAACAGGATGGCGCTGATCGGTACCCCGTTGGGATCCTCCCACTCCGGCGCGATGATCGGACAAAAATCGGCGCGCACGGTGAAGCGCGCGTTCGGATGGGCGGCGGGACGCCCGCAGCCAGGCGACCACTCGCGGCCCTGCCAGTCGATCAGGCGCTCGGGCGGCACATCGGTCATGCCCTCCCACCACACGTCGCCGTCTTCGGTCATGGCGACGTTGGTGAACAGGGCGTCGCGCTGGAGCGTGCTCATCGCGTGCATGTTCGACTGCGTGCTGGTACCCGGCGCCACGCCGAAGAAACCCGCTTCCGGATTGATCGCGTACAGCCGGCCGTCCGTGCCGAATTTCATCCAGGCGATGTCGTCGCCGACCGTCTCCACCTTCCAGCCGGGCAACGTGGGTTCGAGCATCGCCAGGTTGGTCTTGCCGCACGCGCTCGGGAACGCTCCGCAGACGTACTTCGCCTGACCCTCGGGGCTGGTGAGCTTGAGGATCAGCATGTGCTCCGCCAGCCAGCCCTCGTCGCGCGCCATGACCGACGCGATCCGCAACGCGAAACACTTCTTTCCGAGCAGTGCGTTGCCGCCGTAACCGGAACCATAGGACCAGATTTCACGGCTCTGCGGGAAATGAACGATATAGCGGTTGTCCGGATTACAGGGCCAGGGAACGTCGGCGCTGCCGTAGGCGAGCGGTGCGCCGACCGAGTGCACACAGGGGACGAAGAAGCCGTCCTTGCCGAGACGTTCGATGATCTCGGCCCCGACCCGGGTCATGACATGCATACTCGCCACGACGTAGGGGGAATCGGTGATCTCCACCCCGGCGTAGGCGATGTGCGATCCGACCGGCCCCATGCTGAAGGGGATGACGTACATCGTGCGTCCGCGCATCGAGCCACGAAACAGCTTCTGCAGCGTCGCGCGCATGTTCCCGGGCTCGACCCAGTTGTTGTTCGGGCCCGCCTCGTCGCGGTTCGCGCTGCAAATGAAGGTACGGTCCTCGACCCGGGCGACGTCGGCCGGATCGGATCGGACGAGATAGCTGTTGGGGCGCTTGTCCTCGCTGAGCTTGATGGCGGTACCGGCGCGCTCCATCAGCGCATACATGTGCCGCAGCTCGGCGACGGAGCCGTCGCACCAGTGCACGGCATCGGGCATCGTCAGCTTGGCGATGTCGGCAACCCATTGTTTCAGACCTGCGTGGATGACATTCATCCAGAACTTCTCCTTCGTGGACGCAACGCAGTAACAGCGCCCCGGGCCTGGGCCCCGGGGGGGCGGCGGGTGGCGGCAGGCCGGGCGACGGTGGCAATGAAGGCGGGAATCTTAGCCACCACGACAGTAATTGCAAACTCGCCCGACATTATTTTTCGTGACCCGCGCCGCCCCGGCGGCCCCCGTGGGAACGATGCTTGACAGGGGTCGGGAAGGCCGTTATATTGCGCCGCACCAATTGTTGCAATGCAATATGCGCCTGGGCGCGCAGTCACCACCGTCAGGAGAGCACGAACATGCAGAACGAATACATCGAGCAGTGGCAGTCGCTGGGCAAGGAGACGTTCGGGGCCATCAAGGAGCTGGAGTCGATCGGCACCCGGGCGCTCGAGCAGCTGGCCGCGCAGAATCTCGCGCTGGTCAACGTCTACGTCGAGACGGGTGTCAGGAACATGGGTCTGGTCAATGAGACCCGTGGCTACAAGGAGCTGGTCGCCGCACAGATGGAGCTGGCATCCACCCTGACCAGCAAAGTCGTGGAAAACGGCCACAAGAGCGCCGACATCCTCAATGACCTGCGCAACGAGCTGACCACCTGGTACGAAGGCAAGGTCAGCGCGGCGAGCAAGGCAGCCCTGAAAAAGGCGCCGGTCAAGAAGGCCGCCTGAATACGCGGCGACCGTTCAGTTTCGAGAGTTTGACCTCCCTTTCCCCCGGCTCCTCGTCAATGTGACGGGCCCGGGGGTTTTTATTTCCGCCGCCCGCGCGGCGCCTTGTGCCGCCGCCCGCCGGCGCGCTGCGCGAGCCACGCCGCCACCGTGTCCGGCAGGTAGCCGAGCGCGCGTGAGCTGACGTACAGACCGATGTGGCCGCCGGGCAGCTCCACCGCCGTGTAGTCCCGGGTGCCGACGTGCGCTTCCAGGGCCAGCGACGCCGCCGGCGGCACCAGGTGGTCCTCGCGCGCGTAGACGTTCAGGACCGGCATCGTTACGGCGGCGAGGTTCACGGCCCGCTCACCGAGCCTGAGCTCGCCACGTACCAGCGCGTTGCGCTGGTAGAAGTCCTGCACGAACTGGCGAAAGACTTCGCCGGGCTGATCGGGGCTGTCGAATATCCAGCGCTCCATCCGGGCGAAATTGCGCACGGCGTCGGCGTCGTCCACGCGTCGCAGGAGGTCCAGGTATTTGGCGATCCCCAGCCGAAACGGCCGCAGCGACAGGAACGCGAAATTGAGCAGCTCACCAGGCACGTTGCCGAGCGTGGCGACGAGCTGATCGACGTCGACGTGGCGCACCAGCTGACTGAGCAGATCGTCGGGGGTGTGAAAATCCACCGGCGTCACGGTCGTGATCAGCTTGCTCACCTTGTGCGCGAACAGCGCTGCATAGCACAGACTCAGGGTCCCGCCCTGGCACACACCCAATACGTTCACCTGCTCGCGTCCCGTCCGTGCGCGCAGCACGTCGACACAACGGTCCAGGTAACCGCCCACGTAATCCCAGATCGACAGGTAACGCTGCGCCGGGCCGGGATCGCCCCAGTCGAGCAGATAGACCTCGAGCCCGCGGCTGACGAGTGCTCGGATGAGCGATCGCTCCGGCTCCAGATCGGCCATGTACGGTCGGTTCACGAGCGCGTAGACGATGAGCAGCGGAGCGGCTGTGGCGACGCCGTCACCGGCGGCCGGGTAGTGATACAGGCTGACCGTATCCTCGCGGTGCACGAGCTCGCGCGGGGTGGCCCCGGCTGCCGGCGCCTGCGCCCCGATCGCCTCCGCCAGGCGCGTGAGCCGTTCGACCAGAGCCTCGGACTCACGGCCGGAGCGAGCGTTCACGGGCGTCGTCGCTTGCGCGGTCGCGGACTCGCGGGCTCGTCGCCGGGCCCGAGCATGAGCGCGTCGACGTGCCAGTCGCGGTCCGGCGCGCCGCGCACCACTTTGGCCCGCGCCCGCGCCGGGGTCGCGGGGACAGAGCGCTTGCCGGGGGCTTTGCCCTTACGGGTCGGACCAGCCGGCACCGGGCTCGCCCGCTGCGGGGCACCGGGCGCGTCCGCCAGGGCCGTCAGCTGCGTTTCCAGCGCGCGGATCCGGGCCTGCAGTGCGACCCCGGCGCGCTGCAGGGACTCGATCTCCTCTCGGCGCGGCAGCGCGAACAACGCACACAGATCGTCCACCGACGCCTGCACACCCGCCCGCAGTGCGACGGCCGCGTTGAACAGGCGGCCGAAGGCGACACTGTAGGCCGTCGAACGCAGCATCGCCGTATGCGCCTGCTCGCAGCAGTCGAGCCAGTCCCGGTACCGTGCGTCGGCCGAGGCCTCGGCGGCCGAACCCGACCGGGTCTGACGGGCCGTGTAGCGGCTGATCGCGTCGCGCGCGAACGCCGCGTTCACGCCAGCGAACTCATCGAGTGCGACCCGGTAGCGGGCCAGCGTCGCCAGGATCGCGTCCGCGCGTTCGCGCAGCGGGCCGCCCGGCGCTTCGGCTGCTCCGGCCACGAGCGCCGTCCACAGTGCCGTACCTGCCAGCGCCGGCAGCGCATCCGGCAACCCGCGCCAGGCGGCGTGCAGACCCTGTACGATCGGGTCCGGGCTGGCGCCCAGAGTAAGCCCGGCGATGGCTTCCTGCCATCTCGAAACGAGCGCACTCAGTCGCGTCGCGGCATCGCCAGAGGGCGGATCGAGCAGGCGCAGCAGATCGGGGCCCGTGCGCTCGAAGTCGCCGACCGCCATGGCGATACGCCCGCACAGCGCCCGCACGTCGTCCGGCAGACCGGCGGCGGCCGCCGTCGCGAGCCAGGCGTCGAATGTGCGCCGCCATTCACCGGCGGCTGTCTTGCCGCCGTCCGCATCCCCGCCGCCGTCCGGGACGGAGTCTGCAGCGGCTAGGGGGTCGGACGCGCCAGTGGATTCGTGCATGCCTGGATGACCGTACCGCCGGCGAGCGCCGCTAAGCGGTCGGTGACGGATTTGGCGGAGAGGGAGGGATTCGAACCCCCGGTGCCCAACAAAGGACACAACTGATTTCGAGTCAGCCGCATTCGACCACTCTGCCACCTCTCCGGGTTTTCAGATCAGATACTTACGCGATGCTGGCCGCCGGCCCGCCGACCGCGAGCATACGCCTGGGCAATCATCCGGGCTCCTCGGCACCCCGGGCTGGCGTCGGAGTTTAGCCGATGGCGGGCCGGCTTAGCCACGTCCCGCGGCCGACTCTTGGAATGCACCCTCGCCGCTCAGCTGCCGACACCACGCCCCGTGCACGCGGATTCCTCACGCCGGCGTGCAGCCGCGCCGAGCGGCCCTGCGCCGCCCGCTCGCCGTCACACTGCCCGGGCTGCTGCGAGCGGTTCTGAAGCCAATGCCGCAGGCAGCGGGCGGTGGCGGTGCCGCACCCCGTAAAGCCTGGTTACTCCCCCGTTTCGAGCGGCGGACACAGGTTTGCCGACAAGGCCACGGCGCGTTCGCGATCGCGTGCTGACAGCCGCTCCGACAGCCGCGCCAGCGCCGCCGGCGCATCCGCGTCGCCGCGCAAGCGCGCCAGCCAGAACCAGGCATAGGCACGCACCCGATCGCGCGGCCGGCCGAGGCCTCTGGCGAACACGACACCGAGCTTGCTGGCGGCGCGGGCGTGTCCGGATCGAGCCGCGATTTCGAGCAGCGCGGCCGCACGCTCGTGACCACTGCCGTCGGCGCGCAGCAGATCCGAACCGAGACGGTACTGCGCCTGGGCATAACCGTGCGCGGCGGCGCGTTCGAGCCAGCGCCGGGCGGCATCGGTATCCCGGTCGCAGCCCCGGCCGTCGCGCAGGCAGCTGTACAGGGCATATTCGGCGCGCGCGTAACCCTGGTTCGCCGCCGCCTCGAACCAGTGCTGCGCCGCGACCGGATCGGCGCCGACGCCGATCCCTTTCTCGTACATCTTGCCGAGGTTGTACTGAGCCTTGTCCAGCCCCTGGCCGGCAGCGGCCCGCATCAGCTCCGCCGCCGCGCCTTCGTCCGGGGCGACTCCGGCCCCGGCCGCGAGCATCAGGGCGAGGTTGTAGCGAGCCTTGGCGTAGCCCTGCGCCGCGGCGGCGCGATACCAGTGCACGGCCTGCACCGGATCGCGCTCGACGCCGGCACCGTTGGCGAGCGCGAGACCGAGATTCAGCTGTGCCTGTGGATGGCCCTGCGCCGCAGCCAGCCGATACCAGTGCACGGCGGTCGTGGCATCGGGCGGGACACCCGCACCGGTGGCGTAGATGACGCCGAGGTTGTGACGTGCCGTGGCGTCGCCGGCCTCGGCGGCTTGCCGATACCAGTGCAGCGCCAGTGCCGGATCGCGCCCGACCCCGTCGCCCCGCTGGTACAACCAGCCCAGCCTGGTCTGCGCCGGCGCGTAACCGGCGCGCGCGGCCTCTTCGAACCATCGCAGCGCCACCTGCGCGTCCCGCGGCACGCCCTCGCCGGTCAGGTACAGCTCCGCCAGAGCATGCCGCGCGCGCGGGTCCCCCGCCGCAGCCGCCTGGCGGTACCACGCCAGTGCCTGCCGGACATCGCGGTCGACACCCCAGCCCCGGCGATAGTTGTGCGCGAGCACAATCTGCGCGTCCGCGTCGCCGGCACGCGCGCGGGCGATGATGGTCGGCAGATCCAGCGGTTGCTCAGTATCCACGCGTTGCATGCTCCCGCCCCGACCCTCCGGCGATCGCCGCCGCGCGACAGCATGCGCTTACCGCCGCTGCCCTCAAGCGCCCGGCGTGCAGGCCGCTAAACCGGCGACGTTCCGGAATGGGTGCGCTCATCATGCAGGATCTCGCGACCATCGTAGCGGCGAGCGCGGAGCTCGCGCCGTTGCCGCAGGCCTATCTGCGCCTGCGGGAGCTGCTCGCCTGTCCGGCCGCGAACATGGACGAGGTCGCCCGTGTCATCAGCGCCGATCCGGGACTCACGGCGAGGCTCCTGCGACTCGCGAACAGCCCGTGGTTCGGCTGCCGGGCGCGCGTCGAGACGATCCACCATGCGGTACACCTGCTCGGCACGAGCGAGATCCACCGCCTCGCCCTGGCCGGCGCGGCGATCTCGGCAGTCAATCGCCTCGGCACGGGCTCCGACATGCGCCTGTTCTGGCGTCTGAGCGTCCACTGCGCCGTGCTGACGCGCGGGATCGCGGCACGGCATCTGCCGGCCCACACCGAGACAGCGTTCGTCGCCGGCCTGCTGCACGCGATCGGGCACCTGCCCCTGCACCAAGGCTTTCCCGAGCAGATGCAAGACTTGCGCGCTGCGGCGAATGCCGCCGGTAAACCGCTGTTCGTACTCGAGCGCGCGCACTTCGGCTTCGATTATGCCAGCGTCGGCGCGGCGCTACTCGAGCACTGGCAGCTGCCGGCGAGGCTGTGCGCCGCGGTAGGCGGTCACCTGTCGCCGACGACCGCAACGACCGCGCTACTGGATGCGTCCATCGTGCACATCGCGAGCGTGCTGGCCCTGGGCGCACAGTGGCGTGCCGGCGAGGCCGACACCGTGCCGGACATCGAGCCTGTCGCACTGCAGACCGCCGGCTTGGTCGAGGACGATATCGAAGCGCTGCTGCGCGATGCCGACGCCGGATTGCTCGAGGCACTGGCGCTGATCGCGCCACAGGCTCGCGCCGGGCTGTCGGCGCCGGCCGGTGCCGCCGCCTGACGCGCTAGCGTTCCTGCGCACGGATGCGATCGCGGCGCAGGATGGCCGCGACGTCCGCAGCCAGGCGCAACTGGGCCGTGTCCATGGCCTGCGCGAGCTCGGCGCGCGCGGCGAGCGCCTCGGCATGGTCGTGCTCGGCCGCGATGTCGCACCAGGCATAGGCCTTGACCACGTCCCGCGCCACTCCGTGACCGAGCGCAAAGGACAGACACAGCAGGTACTGCGCGTCCGCGACGTCGGCGATGGCCGCGCGCGAGTACCAGTAGACGGCCATGCGGTAATCCTGCGCGACGCCGCGGCCCTGGCCGTGCGCCAAGCCGAGCAGATAGGCGGCGCGCCCGTGCCCCTGGCGCGCGGCGCGGCGCAGCCAGTACACCGCCTCGACATCGTCGTGGTCACGGCTCGCAGGGTCCCGGTAGCGGCGGCCAAGGGCGTACTGGGCATCGGCATGGCCCGCTTCGCCGGCCCGGCGGAACCAGTTGAGCGCTGCATCGGGATCAGCCGTCATGCCTTCACCACGCTCGGCCATGAGGCCGAGGTTGTACTGCGCCTGCCGCTCACCCTGGGCGGCGGCGGCCTCGTACCAGCGCCGCGCGAGCACAGGATCCGGCGCGACGCCGATCCCTTCGGCGTACAGGTAGGCGAGATTGGTCTGGGCTGCGGCGTTGCCGGCGCTGGCGGCACGCTCGAACCACGCGCGCGCGGCGACCGGATCGGGTCGGGTGCCGCGGCCCGCCAGCAACATGTTGCCCAGATTGAGCTGTGCCAGCGGCTCACCCTGCTCGGCCGCGAGCCGGTACCAGGCGAGCGCTTCGATGTTGTCGGGTGGGACGCCCGCGCCGGTTTCGTACATCACTCCCAGTCGAAACCGCGCGACGGCGTCGCCGGCCTGTGCCTCGCTGCGCAGGCGGGCCATGTTTTCTTCGGCCGCGGCCGGCGCGGCGGTGCACGCCACGAGCAGCAGCGTGGCCAGAAAGCCGATGCAACGTCCGGCGCAGTGGGTGCGCATGAGGCTGGGCGAGGTGGCGCGTGCAACGTTCGTGTCGTCACCGGCATTGTACCGGTGTCGCGCCGAGACGCCGACGACGCCGCGCCGGGCGCTAGCGGCGTGGCGCCGGCCCCGCCCGCGTGCCAGCCGCGGTGCGCGCAAGGTAATCCAGCACCTCGTGCCTGTCGACGACGTCGCCGTACTTGGCGTCGATGTCGAACAGGTTCGCTTCGTGCGGTGCGGGGTGCCGGTCGCCGACGCACTCGCGCACGACGATGGTGTAGTAGCCGTGTGAAATCGCGTCGACCGCCGACGCCCGTATGCAGCCGCTCGTCGAGCAGCCGCAAAGGATCACCGTGTCGATCCGCTGCGAGGTCAGCAGCGCGGCGAGGCTGGTACCGAAAAACGCGCTGGCGTACTGCTTGGTGATGACCGCCTCACCGGCGCGCGGGCGTACCGGTTCGCAGAATTCCGCGAGCGGATTGCCGTCCACCATGCACTCGAGCGCCGGGATCTTGCGCACGAACATGCCGCCGTCGGCGAACCCGGCCCCGTAGCGGACGTTGGTGTGAATCACAGTCACGCCGTGGCGTCGCGCTGAGTCGAGCAGATCCACACTCGCGGCAACCGCCTGAACCACTCCCGGCGCGTAGAAGGGCGAGCCCGGCGTCGTATAGCCCTGCATGAAGTCGATGACGAGCAGCGCCGGGCGGGTACCGAATCCCAGGCGGTGACCCCTGAACGCCGACTCTTCGTTGCGCTCGTGTTCATCGGATCCGGCCACCATCATTGCTGTTCCTTCGTTACGGATGCGTTGCGATTATGCAGGGCCGGGTACGGCAGCGCATCGCGGGGGCCGTGGCGCGGTGGTAACATCAGCGCCCGGGTGCGTCGGGAGGTGATGACCCATGATGCTGCGCAACAGTGCGACCGCTTATGGCGTGATCGCCAAACTGCTGCATTGGGTGACCGCCGTGCTGATCTTCGCCCTGGTATGGCTGGGGTGGTACATGGTGGACCTCACTTACTTCGATCGCTGGTACAACGCCTCCCTGCGCTGGCACAAGTCGCTCGGGATGCTGGTCCTCGCCCTTGCCGTGATCAAGCTCGGCTGGTTGCTGGCGAGTCCGGAACCGGCGCTGTCCCCGTCCCTGGCGCGCTGGCAACGTGCGGCCGCAAAGGCCACGCATCACGCCCTGGTGACGATGCTGGTGCTCGTGCCCGTCACCGGTTATCTCATCTCGACGTCGGCAGGGAAAGGCGTGAGCGTGTTCGGCTGGCTGGAGATCCCGGCCGTGGTGCCGGCAAGCCGGCAGTTGCGCGACCTCGCCATCGCCGCGCACTACTATCTGGCATACGGCACCGCGATCGTCGCCGGCGTGCATGCGCTGGCGGCGCTGAAACACCAGTTCGTCGACCGCGACGGCACGCTCACGCGCATGCTCTGGCGCTGAGCCCGGCCGGACCACACCGGTGACCGGCTCCGCTGTGCTTCGGCGTTCATTTGCGAATGCCTTCCACGAACAGATCGAACGTCATCGTTTCAGCGCTCGGACCGAGATTGTAGTCGATACCGAAATCGATTCGGTTGATGGACGTCGTGGCGGCGAAACCGGCACGGTACCCGCCCCAGGGATCGGGCCCTTCGCCGATGGCCTTGACCTCCAGAACCACGGGCTTGGTGACCCCGTGCAGCGTCAGGGTACCCTCGAGCGTGCCACCGCTGGCATCGCCGGCGTAGCGTGTGCTCTTGAACACCGCCTGCGGGTATTTCTCCACTACGAGAAAATCGTCGCCGCGAAGGTGCTTGTCGCGTTCGACCCAGTTGGTGTCGATGCTGCCGGTATCGACCGTGACCGTGATCGCGGATACGACCGGATTGTCCTTGTCCCAGGTGAAAACGCCGGCGAATTTGTTGAACCGTCCGGCCAGGGTGCTGAACCCCAGGTGCGAGATGCGGAACTCGATAAACGCGTGGCTCGGATCGATTTCGTAGTCAGCAGCCGGCGCCGCGGGCGCAATCGCCAGCATGCCCCAGCTCAGCACCACCGCCGGGCACAGTCGCCGCAACGTCATGCTCATACGCGTCCTCCTCGCTGTGGGCTCGATTTCGAGCTCGGGACAGGTGATTAGACCCGAGAACAGCGCGGCATTCCAGACGCACTGGGCAGCAATAACCCCGTAATCATTGAGGCTATTGGCCGTACGGTGACGGTGCCTGCAACCCGGCGTAGTGCGGCCGGATCGGATCCTCAGCGCAGCAGGGACCGCAGCCCGTGCAGGAAGGGCTCGGTCGCGTCGTCGCCCTGCCAGCCCTTGACCGCCGCGGTGAATTCGATGCGGGCACTGTCCCCGCCCTGCCGGCTATCGGCAAGCGCCGCGCGGATCTTTTCCCACACCGTGAGCGCTTCAGCCTCGGCCGTCTCCGGCAGAACGATCAGGAATTCCCCCCTACCGAGCGTACCGATGCGATCCACCCAGCGCAGATGCTCGTTCACGCTGCGCGCCAGCGCCCGCAATGTAACGTCGGTCAACGCACCCTGGTCGATCCGACAGCGGATCAACACGGCGCTCAGGGCATTGCCGTAGCGGCGGCTGCGCGAACCCTCGGCGCTGAGCTCCTGCAGGATCGCCGCCCGATTGAGCATACCGGTCAACTCGTCCAGCCGGCCGGGATCGCGCCCGGCCACGACCGCCTGGCGTGCCCGCGACCGGCTTTCGAACTCGCTCAAATCGGTGAAGCAGTACAAGGCCAGCGCGGCGGGAGCGGATCCCGGTGCAACGGCGCGGGCCTCCTGCAACCAGCGCCGCCCGCCCCGGCGATCGGCGACGATGAGCCGGTCCACGCCGGGCATCACGTGCTCGCGCGGGCCATCGACGACACTCGCCGCGGGTGCGCCGACGATGCCGTCACGATCGACGGCGAACAAGCGGCAAAACGCGTCGTTGACCCAGCGCACGTGGCCGCACTCGTCGGCGGCCATGCAGGCCAGCGGCAGTTGTTCCAGGGCCTGCGCGGCGATGGGCAGATCGGGCATCGATGTCGTCACGTTTGCACCACGGTTCGAGGGGCTTGCCAGGGTAGCGGCCGAAGTCGCGCGATTTTGAGACTTGCGCGAGCCCCGCCGGGTGGCGTTGGCAGGGGGCACGTTTTCTCGGATCCCCACAGTACGCCAGACACGAAAACGGGGCCGCTGGCCCCGTTTTCGTGTCTGGCGCGCCCGGAAGGATTATTCGCTCGCCTGCTCGCTCACCCTGCGGGCCGTCTCGCCGCCGGCGAGACGTTCAAGCTCGCTGCGCGAGCTGGTCGAAACGGCACGTCAATCGGTCGGAGCTTCGAATCCTGAACGTACATGCAGACACGAAAACGGGGCCGCTGGCCCCGTTTTCGTGTCTGGCGCGCCCGGAAGGATTCGAACCTCCGACCCCCTGGTTCGTAGCCAGGTACTCTATCCAACTGAGCTACGGGCGCGTCGCGGGCGGATTATCTGCAATAGGATCAAAGCCTGTCAAACGCACGCAGCCGGCGCTGGACGCCCCACGCCGGTTACGCGAATGAACGAGTGGAGTACGGGATTTTGGCGGAGAGAGAGGGATTCGAACCCTCGATGGGCTTTTGACCCATACTCCCTTAGCAGGGGAGCGCCTTCGACCACTCGGCCATCTCTCCTCAAACCGCATCTGGACGGTCCCGGATCGTGCCGATCCGGAATTCCGTGCGGTGAGGATACCGAGGCGGCGGGTATCGGTAAAGCGCGGGCGGCGGCCGCAACCCGCGGGTCGTCGCGGCTCCGGTCAGTCCTCCTTTTCCGCGGTCACCGGAACCGCGCCCTCGGCCCGTTCCTGCTGAATACGCTGGTAAATCTCCTCCCGGTGCACCGACACTTCCTTGGGTGCATTCACGCCGAGTCGGACCTGATTACCTTTCACGCCGAGCACGGTTACGTTGACGTTGTCGCCGATCATCAGTGATTCGCCGACTCTCCTCGTCAAGATCAACATCGGTAGTCCCTCCGCGAAGCCCTCGGGGTTCCTGACTGAAAGCATACGCCAAGCCGTTAGCTTTTCATGTCCCGACTGGCAAGTAGACCATCATTTCGGAAAAAAATTCGTCGGCACATGACGAAATGCGAACATTTCACGATTTTGCCGGTGCCTGGTCGAGTGCGAAGGCCGAATGCAGCGTGCGAACCGCGAGCTCGCCGTATTTCTCGTCGACGACGACGGAGACCTTGATTTCGGAGGTCGAGATCATGCGAATGTTGATCCCCTCGTCCGCCAGCGCCCGGAACATCTTCGCGGCGATCCCCGCGTGCGAGCGCATGCCCACGCCGACGAGCGAGATCTTCGCGATTCGATCGTCGCCCTCCACGGCCCGTGCCCCCATCCCGGCGCACACACGCTGGAGCAGATCCAACGCGGCCTTGTAATCCGTGCGGTTGACCGTGAACGTGAAATCGGTCGTTCCGTCGGCGCCCACGTTCTGCACAATCATGTCGACTTCGATGTCCGCGTCGGCGACCGGGCCGAGGATGCCGCTGGCGATCCCGGGCCGATCCGGAACGCCGAGGATGGTCAGCTTGGCCTCGTTGCGATTCAGCGTGACGCCGGAGATCACGACTTCTTCCATGTCTTCATCCTCGCTGGTGATGAGCGTGCCCTCGCCCTCGTCGAAAGAGGACAGGACCCGCAGCCTTACGTTGTACTTCTGCGCGAACTCGACGGACCGGATCTGCAGCACCTTGGCACCGAGGCTCGCCATCTCCAGCATTTCCTCGTAGGTGACGGTATCGAGCTTGCGCGCCTGGGGAACGATGCGCGGATCCGTGGAGTAGACGCCGTCGACGTCGGTGTAAATCTGGCACTCCCCGGCGGACAGCGCCGCGGCGAGGGCCACCGCCGTGGTATCCGACCCGCCACGACCCAGGGTGGTGATGTTGCCGTGCTCGTCGACCCCCTGGAACCCGGCCACGACGACGACGAATCCGCCCTCCAGATCGCGGCGGATACGACGGCCGTCGATATCGAGTATGCGCGCCTTCGTGTGCGCGCTGTCGGTGAGGATGTGCACCTGACTGCCGGTATATGACCGCGCCGGACAGGCGCGTGATTCGAGCATCATCGCCATCAGCGCGATGCTGACCTGCTCCCCGGTGGACAGCAGAACGTCGAGCTCCCGGCCGTTCGGCTGCTCGTTGATCTGTCGTGCGAGACCCAGCAGACGATCGGTCTCGCCGGCCATCGCCGAGACGACGACGATGACCTCGTGCCCCGCTCGTCGGGTGCGTTGCACGCGCTCGGCCACCGCAGCGATCCTTTCGATGGTGCCGACGGAAGTGCCGCCGTATTTCTGGACGATCAGTGCCACATCGGGTACTCCGGCCTGGGGGATTCGCTTTCCGGCGGCGGGGCGCCACCTGAAAGCGGCGGCAGTCTACACGAACGCGGGGACGTGGCGCAGGCGGACGGGTGCAGCGGTCAACCGAGCCGCTCGCTCACCCATTGCGGCACCGACCGCAGTGCCGCGTCCAGCCCCGCCGGTTCGGTGCCACCGGCCTGGGCGAGATCCGGTCGACCGCCGCCCTTGCCGCCGACCTGTCCGGCGACGTGGTTGACGAGCTCGCCGGCGTGCAAGCGGGCGGTGAGATCCTTGGTGACTGTGGCCACCAGCCGGACCTTGCCGTCTTCGATCGTGCCGAGCACGAGCGCGGCACGGCCGAGCCGGTCGCGCAGGCGATCCGCGTTGGCGCGCAGGGCGGCCGCGTCCAGGCCGTCGATGCGTGCCGCCAGCACCTTGACGCCCTCGATTTCGACCGCGGCGGAGGCCAGGTCACCGCTCTGTGCGCTACCCAGCCGGGCTTTGAGCGTCTCGACCTCCTTTTCCAGGCGACGGTTGCGGTCGACGAGCTGTTCGACCTTCTCGACCGCCGTGTCGCGGGACGCTTTCAGCAGATCCGCAACCGCTCTCAGGCGGGCATCCTGGGCATGGGTCCACGCCACCGCCGCGCTGCCGGTCACGGCCTCGATGCGCCGGACACCCGACGCCACACCGCTCTCGGCGACGATCCTGAACAAGCCGATCTCGCCGGTACGGCGTACGTGCGTACCACCGCACAACTCCATCGAGAACTCGCCCATGCGCAGCACCCGCACCTGGTCATCGTACTTCTCCCCGAACAGTGCCATGGCACCGCTGTCCAGCGCCTGTTGCACCGCCATGACCGCGACGTCGACCTCGAGGTTGGCGCGCACCTGCGCGTTGACGAGTGCCTCGACGGTATCGAGCTCGGCTCTGCTGACGGGCTCCGGATGGGAAAAGTCGAAGCGCAGCCGCTCCGGCGCCACGAGCGAGCCCTTTTGCGTGACGTGCGCGCCCAGCACCCGGCGCAGAGCCGCGTGCAGCAGGTGAGTCGCCGAGTGATTGGCCCGCGTCGGTTCGCGCCGCTCCGCGTCCACCTGCGCACGGACACGCGCCCCGCTGACCAGTGTGCCGAGTTTGACCGTGCCCGCGTGCAGGTGCAGGCGCCCCTGTTTGAGCGTATCGACGACCTCGAAAACGGCGTCGGCGCTGCGCACGGTCCCCCGGTCGCCGATCTGGCCGCCGGATTCGGCGTAAAAGGGCGTGCGATCCAGCACGACGATGCCACTGTCACCCGCGCCGAGATCGGTGAGCGCCGCGCCGTCACGGTACAACCCCAGAACCTTCGCATCGCCCCCGAGCCGGTCGTAGCCGATGAACTCGAAACCTTCGGCCAGCCGCTTCGCATCCTCGACCGGCACCGTGGAACCGTCCGCGACGGCGAACTGGCTTGCCGCCCGGGCCCGCTCGCGCTGTGCGCTCATCGCCCGATCGAACCCCGCCATGTCCAGCGTGAGACCGCGCTCGCGAGCAATGTCGGCGGTGAGATCCACCGGGAAACCGAAGGTGTCGTAGAGCTGAAAAACCGTATCCCCCGGGATCTCCGCGCCCGACAGCGCGCCGATGACGCCGTCCAGGATGTCCAGCCCCTGCACGAGCGTCTCGCCGAAGCGCACTTCCTCGTGGGCAAGCACGCGTTCAATCTCCCGGCGCTGGCTCGAGAGCTCGGGATAGGCCGCGCCCATTTCCCGCTCGAGCCGTGCGACCAGACGGTGGAAGAAATCGCCCTCGATGCCGAGCTTGCGCCCATGGCGTACCGCGCGCCGGATGATCCTGCGCAGCACGTAGCCGCGGCCCTCGTTCGACGGCCGCACACCGTCGGCGACGAGGAACGCGCAGGAACGGATGTGATCGGCGACGACCTGCAGCGATGCCTGTGCCGGCGCGCCGGCGCCGGCCAGCGAACGCACGGCATCGATCAGGCTGCGAAACAGGTCGGTGTCGTAATTGCTGTGCACTCCCTGCACGACCGCCGCGAGCCGCTCCAGTCCCATGCCCGTATCGACGCCGTGCCGGGACATGGGCGTGAGCCTGCCCGCGGCGTCGCGTTCGTACTGCATGAACACGAGGTTCCAGATCTCGACGTAGCGATCACCATCCTCGTCGGGACTGCCGGGCGGCCCGCCGGCGATGCCGGGGCCATGGTCGTAGAATATTTCGGTGCACGGTCCGCACGGACCGGTGTCGCCCATCGACCAGAAATTGCTGCTCTCGCCGCAGCGTGACAAGCGTTGCGCCGGCACGCCGATCTGCTTCAACCAGATATCCGCCGCTTCGTGGTCCTCGGTGTACACGGTGATCCACAGGCGCTCGGCAGGAATGTGCAGCACATCGGTCAGGAATTCCCACGCGAAACGGATGGCCTCGGGCTTGAAATAATCGCCGAAGCTGAAATTGCCGAGCATTTCGAAGAAGGTGTGATGGCGTGCCGTGTAGCCCACGTTCTCGAGATCGTTGTGCTTGCCGCCGGCGCGCACGCAGCGCTGGGCGGACACGGCCCGCGCCTGCGCGCGTTCGGCCGTGCCCAGAAACACGTCCTTGAACTGGACCATGCCGGCGTTGGTGAACAGCAACGTCGGGTCGTTCGCGGGCACGAGCGGGCTGCTCGCCACGACCTCGTGGTCGTGCGCGCGGAAGTACTCGAGAAATGCGGTGCGCAACTCGGCGCTCGTTTTCATCTGATTCAGAGCTCTGTTCCCTGGGGATCCGCGACTTCGCCCTGCAGTGCACGTCTGATCTGCCCGGTGCTGTAGCCGCGCTGCTCGAGAAAGCGCGCCTGACGCGCGCGTTCCCGCGCATCAGCCGGCGCCGACGCGCCGAATCGCTTTCTCAGGGCCGCGGCCGCGCACGCTTCCCACGCCGGCGACGTCGCATCGACGACCGCATCGAAGGCGGTGGCGGGGACGCCGCGGGAGCGCAGTTCGGAGACGATGCGCAACGGCCCGAAGCCCTTCGCGCGGCGGCTGCGCACGTATGCCTCGACATAGCGGGCGTCGCTTTGCAGGCCTGCCTGAGCGAGCTCAGCCAGCACGGCGTCGACCTCGGCACCGGCATAACCACGCTGCGCGAGCTTGCGGCCGAGCTCCGCCCGGCCGTGCTCGCGCCGCGCCAGAAGCTGGAGCGCGTCGCCGCGCGCGGTACGCGCGGACTCGCTCAGGCCTCGGCCTCCTCCGGCGTTTCCTCGCCCGCCGGCAACGCCAGTGCCTGTTTGCGGATTTCGGTTTCGATGGCCTGTGCCACGTCCGGATGCTCACGCAGATACTGTCGGGCATTGTCCTTGCCCTGGCCGATGCGGTCACCGCCGTAGCTGTACCACGCACCGCTCTTGTCGACGATACCGAGGCCCGCGCCGAGCTCGAGGATCTCGCCCTGCCGCGAGACGCCTTCGCCGTACAGGATGTCGAACGTTGCCTGGCGAAACGGCGGCGCGACCTTGTTCTTGACCACTTTCACGCGTGTCTCGCTGCCGATCACCTCGTCGCCCCGTTTCAGCGAACCGATGCGGCGGATGTCCAGACGCACAGAGGCATAGAATTTCAGCGCGTTGCCGCCGGTGGTCGTTTCCGGGTTGCCGAACATGACGCCGATCTTCATGCGGATCTGGTTGATGAAGATGACGAGCGTGTTGGAACGTTTGATGTTCGCGGTGAGCTTGCGCAGCGCCTGCGACATCAGGCGGGCGTGCAGACCGACGTGGCTGTCGCCCATCTCGCCCTCGATCTCGGCTCTGGGCGTCAAGGCGGCGACCGAATCGATGACGATCACGTCGATCGCGCCCGATCGCACCAGCATGTCGGTGATCTCGAGCGCCTGCTCGCCCGTGTCGGGTTGCGATACCAGCAGATCCGCGATGTTCACCCCGAGCTTTTCGGCGTACTGCACGTCGAGCGCGTGTTCGGCATCGACGAACGCCGCCGTGCCGCCGATCTTCTGGACCTCGGCAACCGCCTGCAGGGCGAGCGTCGTCTTGCCTGAGGATTCCGGCCCGAAGATCTCGACGACGCGGCCGCGCGGCAGCCCGCCGACCCCGAGGGCGATGTCCAGGCTGAGGGAACCCGAAGACACGACCTGGATATTCGTGATCAGACCGGCGTCACCCAAGCGCATGATCGAGCCCGTACCGAATTGTTTCTCGATCTGACTGAGCGCCGCTCCTAGCGCTTTTTTACGGTTGTCGTCCATTTTTTCCCGTCCTCTTGCTGGTGCCGCGTGACTGCGGGCGGACCCGATTATTGCACAGTTCACGTCGGCCTTTCAGGGGCGGCGGGTGCGAGTGCCCAGTGCCGCCGCGATACGTAAATCACGCCGCGCGGCCCGGCAAGCGATTCAAGCAGATGGAAATCCTCCACCTCCCAGCATATGGGTTGCACAAGCCGGCGCAGGCGCGGCCGGCGAGCGCGCCGGGCGAGGGTGAGGTGCGGCCGGTACGCTCGGGTTTCCCGCGCCACCCCGCAATCGCCGAGGGCTCCGGTCAGAGCCGACTGCAGCGCCGCCAACGCGGCCGGCAGCGCGTCGGGCGCAAGCCAGACGATGCCAAATGCCGGCCACCAGCCCACTTTTTCCAGGCGCAGCGCGAAGCCGCGCACGACGACGGCCGCCGCCGCGCGTTCCGCACAGGCACGCGCCGCGGCATCGAGCTCACCCAGGAATACGAGCGTCATGTGCACGTTGCCGGCCGGCGCGGGACGAACGCCCGGAGGCAACGCCCGGTGTTGCGCTTCGACCACGCACAGGCGCACCCGTTCCGGCGGCCACAGAGCAAAGAACAACCTCGCCACAGGTGCTACTGCGCGAGGATCCGCAGCAACCCGTCGAGCGCCGCGCGCACGGTGGCGCGGCGCACGTTCTCCCGGTCACCGCCAAAACGGCGCAGCTCGGTGAGCGCTGGCGCGTCCCGGCGCATCCACGCGATCCAGACCGTACCGACCGGCTTGTCGGCACTGCCGCCGCCCGGGCCGGCGATCCCGGTCACCGCGACCGCGACGTCCGCCGGCGAGCGTTGCAGGGCGCCGGCGACCATCTCCAGTGCGGTCTCGCGACTCACCGCCCCGTGGCTCGCCAGAGTCTCGGCGCGGACGCCGAGCAGGTCCCGCTTGGACGCGTCGGAATAGCTCACGAAGCCGCGCTCGAACCAGGCCGAGCTGCCGGCAACATCGGTGACACGCTTGGCGATCCAGCCGCCGGTGCACGATTCCGCCGTCACCAGACGCAAGCCGGCCCGCTCCAGTGCGGCGCCCAGTCGCTGCGCGATATCGTCCATGCTCAGGTCCGGGCGCGGCGCGCGCGGAAGAACGCCTGCAGCAGGTCGCGACAGGGCCCTTCCAGCACGCCGCCGGTCACGGCCACGGCATGGTTGAGACGGGTGCTCCCGAAGATGTCGAAAACGCTGCCCGCAGCGCCGGCGCGCGGATCCGGCGCGCCGAATACCAGCCGGGCGACGCGCGCGTGCACCAGCGTGCCGGCACACATCACGCACGGCTCGAGCGTGGCATACACGACCGCGCCGGGAAGGCGGTAGTTGCCGTGTCCCTGCGCGGCTTCGCGCAGGGCGATGATCTCCGCGTGTGCGCTCGGATCACTGCGCGCAATGGGCGCGTTGTACCCGCTGCCGGCGAGCACCCCGTCGATGACGACCACGGCACCGACCGGCACCTCGCCGCCGGCCCCGGCCGCGCGGGCGAGATCCAGCGCAACGGCCATCCAGTGCTCGTCGGTCCCGGGCTCGCTCATGCCCGCCGCCCCCCGTTTACCGGCAGTTCGCACACCCGGCGCAGTGCTCACTCCCACTCGATGGTCGCCGGCGGTTTGCCGGAGATGTCGTAGGTGACGCGCGACACGCCCGGCACCTCGTTGATGATTCGGCTGGCGAGCAGATCGAGGAGTTCATACGGCAGGTGCGACCAGCGTGCGGTCATGAAGTCCACCGTTTCCACGGCCCGCAGTGCGATCACGTGCTCGTAGGCACGCGCGTCACCCTTGACCCCGACCGAACGTACCGGCAGGAATACCGCGAACGCCTGGTTCACGTGGTCGTAAAGGTCGTGCCGGCGCAGCTCGTCGATGAAGATCGCGTCGGCATGGCGCAGCGTATCGGCGAATTCCTTGCGCACCTCGCCGAGTATGCGCACGCCGAGGCCGGGGCCCGGAAACGGATGACGATGCACGAGATCGTGATGCAGCCCGAGCTCGAGGCCGATCCGGCGCACCTCGTCCTTGAACAGCTCGCGCAAGGGTTCGATGAGGCGCAGCCGCATGCTTGCGGGCAGACCGCCGACGTTGTGATGCGACTTGATCACGTGTGCCTTGCCGGTGGCGCTGCCGGCCGATTCGATCACGTCCGGGTAGATCGTACCCTGAGCCAGCCACTCGATGCCGGCGAGCGCCGTCGCCTGCTCCTCGAAGACCTCGATGAACTGCTGGCCGATGATCTTGCGCTTCGCTTCCGGATCGTGGACTCCGGCGAGCGCCGCGAGAAAGCGCGCCTCCGCGTCGACCCGCAGCACCCGCACGCCCATGTGCTCGGCGAAGGTCGCCATGACCTGATCGCCTTCGTCCAGCCGCAACAGGCCGTTGTCGACGAACACGCAGGTGAGGCGCTCGCCGATCGCCCGGTGCAGCAGCGCGGCCACCACCGAGGAGTCGACACCGCCGGACAATGCCAAGAGCACATGGCCGTCGCCGATCTGGGCGCGGACCCGGGCGATGCTGTCCTCGATGATATTGGCTGCGGTCCACAGACCCTGACAGCCGCAGACGTCGTGAACGAAGCGCGACAGGATGCGCATCCCCTGGCGGGTGTGGGTCACCTCGGGGTGGAACTGGATACCGAAAAACCCTCGCGCCTCGTCCGCCATGCCCGCAATGGGCGCATTCTGCGTCGAGGCGATGACCTTGAATCCGGGCGGCAGCGCGTCGACGCGGTCGCCGTGGCTCATCCACACGTCGAGCAGACCGTGCCCCTCGGCACTGACGTGATCCTCGATGTCGCGCAGCAGTCGTGAATGGCCGCGGGCGCGTACGCGGGCGTAACCGAATTCACGCTTGGCGGCGCTTTCCACGCTGCCGCCGAGCTGCGCCGCCATGGTCTGCATGCCGTAGCAGATGCCGAGCACCGGCACGCCGAGCGAGAACACCTGCTCGGGCGCCCGCACGTGACGCGCGGCCACGACCGATTCCGGCCCCCCGGAAAGAATGATCCCGCGCGGCGAAAACGCGGCAATGGCCTCACCGTCCACGTCGTAAGGCTGGATCTCGCAGTAGACCTGCGCCTCGCGCACACGGCGGGCGATGAGCTGGGTGTACTGGGAGCCGAAATCGAGGATGAGGATGCGTTCGGCGTGAATGTCGCTCATGGTCGCTCGCGCCGGGACGGGGCTGCGCACGGGGGGCGTGGCAGCGTCTTCGTGACGCCGTCAGTCGAGGCGGTAATTGGGCGCTTCCTTGGTGATGGCCACGTCGTGCACATGGCTCTCGCGCATGCCCGCGTAGGTCACCCGGACGAACTCCGTGCGGGTGCGGAACTCGTCGAGATTGCCGCAGCCCGTGTAACCCATCGCGGCGCGCAGGCCACCGATGAGCTGGTGGATGATGGCGGCGAGACTGCCCTTGTACGGAACCCGTCCTTCGATGCCTTCGGGCACCAGTTTCTCGATGTCACCCGCTTCCTGGAAGTAGCGGTCGGAAGAGCCGTGCTGCTGCCCCATCGCGCCGAGCGAGCCCATGCCGCGGTAGGACTTGTACGAACGCCCCTGGTAGAGCTCGACCTCGCCGGGGGCCTCCTCGGTACCGGCGAACAGGCTCCCGATCATGACCACGTGCGCGCCGGCGGCAAGCACTTTCGCCATGTCGCCCGAATAACGGATACCGCCGTCGGAGACGACCGGCACGTCGCGATCGGCAAGCGCCTGGACGACGTTGTGGACGGCCGAGATCTGCGGCACGCCCACGCCGGTGACGATCCGGGTGGTACAGATGGAGCCGGGTCCGATGCCGACTTTCACGGCGTCGGCGCCCACATCCGCCAGCGCGACGGCGGCTTCCGCGGTGGCGATGTTGCCGGCGATGACCTGCAGCCCGGGGTAGTGCTCCTTGACCCAGCGCACCGTGAGCAGCACGCCCTTGGAATGGCCGTGCGCGGTATCGACCACGACGACGTCGGCACCGGCTTCGGCGAGCGCGGCGATGCGCTCGTAGGTGCCCTGACCGACGCCCACCGCCGCACCGACACGCAGGCGCTCGTGCTCGTCCTTGCAGGCGTACGGATATTCCTTCGCCTTCTGGATGTCTTTGACCGTTATGAGGCCACGCAGGAAGAAGTTCTCGTCGACGACCAGCACCTTCTCGATGCGATGCTTGTGCAGCAGTGCGACGACCTCGTCCTGCTCGGCGCCCTCCTGTACGGTGACGAGCTTGTCCTTGGGCGTCATGACGCGCCGGACCGGATCGCCGTAGCGGGTTTCGAAGCGCAGGTCGCGGCTGGTGACGATGCCGACCAGTTCCTTGCCGTCGACGACCGGCACGCCCGAGATGTTCTTCGCCCGGGTAAGCTCGATGACGTCACGTATGGTCGTGTCAGGCGCCACCGTGATCGGGTTCTGGATCACCCCCGCCTCGAAATTCTTGACCTTCTCGACCTCGCGCGCCTGCGCCTGGACGCTGAGGTTCTTGTGCACGATGCCGATGCCGCCTTCCTGGGCGATGGCGATCGCCAGGCGCGCCTCCGTCACGGTGTCCATGGCGGCGGACACGAGCGGAATGTCCAGGCGGATCGCCCGGGTCAGGCGCGTTCCCAGACTCACTTCGCGCGGCAGCACGGCGGAAAAGGCCGGTACCAGCAGGACGTCGTCGAATGTCAGTGCATCGCCGGCGATACGCATCGTTGGCTCCGCGGGAAATGGAAACCGGAATTATATAAGATTGGCAGCTCTCCCGATAAGACACCGGGCTGCCGAAGTGTCCCCGATCCGGTCCGATTCGCCCCCGACACCGGGGCCGTTCCTCGCCGCCACGCGCGAGGTTTATACCGTTTCCCGGCTGAACGCCGAGGTCAGGGCGTTGCTGGAGAACGGCCTGCCACCGCTGTGGCTGGAGGGTGAAGTCTCGAATCTGTCGCGGCCGGCTTCGGGGCACCTGTATCTGTCGCTCAAGGACGACCAGGCGCAGGTGCGCTGCGCAATGTTTCGATCGCGCAACATCACGCTCGCCTTCGCGCCGGCGAACGGCATGCACGTACTGGTGCGTGCGCGCGCCGGGCTGTACGAGCCACGCGGGGAATTCCAGCTCGTGCTCGAACACATGGAGCCCGCCGGTGAGGGGGCGCTGCGACTCGCGTTCGAGGCGCTCAAGCGCAAGCTGGCGACCGAGGGTCTGTTTGCGGCACAACGCAAACGCCCGCTGCCCGCCTTCCCCCGCTGCCTCGGGGTCATCACCTCACCGACCGGCGCGGCCCTGCGCGACGTCCTGAGCGTCCTGCGGCGGCGCTTTCCGGCGCTGCCCGTGGTCGTCTATCCCGTGCCCGTGCAGGGCGGCGGCGCTGCAAACCGGATCGCGGCGATGATCGATCGCGCCTCGCAGCGCGCGGACTGCGACGTGCTGCTCGTCACCCGGGGCGGCGGCTCGCTCGAGGATCTGTGGGCGTTCAACGAAGAAGTCGTGGCGCGGGCCATCGCCCGTTGCGCCGTGCCGGTGGTGAGCGGCGTCGGCCACGAGATCGATTTCACCATTGCCGACTTCGTCGCCGACGTGCGCGCACCCACCCCCTCCGCCGCCGCCGAGCTGATCAGCCCCGATCGCACCGAGCTCGGCGCCGTTTGCCGTACGCTCGAACAGCGCCTGATCCGGGCCTGGGCGGCCGCCGCGATGCGCTGCGGGGAACGCTTGCGCCACGTGTCACGCCGTCTGCTCCATCCCGGACGCCGGATCGAGCAGTTCGCCCAGCGTCTCGATGAGCTCAGCGCGCGCCATGCGCGTGCGCTACGCGCACGGCTGCGCGAACGCGGCGCGGCCCTGGGCGGGTTGCGGCTGCGACTGCGCCAGGCGAGCCCGGGACGCGCGACCGAACGCCTGCGCACGCGGCTGAATCAGGATGCACGGGAGCTGCTGCGCGGGATGCACGCGCGCCGGCAAACCCTGGTGGCGCGGGTGGAGGCCATGGGCCGGACGCTGCACGCGGTCAGTCCGCCTGCAACCCTGGCCCGCGGCTACGCCATCGTCACGCGCAGGGGCACGGGTACCATCGTGCGTGACGCGACCACGGTCACACCCGGCGAGCTCATCAGTGCCCGGCTGGCCCGGGGAACGCTCGACGCCCGGATCGAGCGCAGCCGTGACGACACGGACGAGGCGGCGCCGGGACACGAGCGGCGCTGAGGACGCCCGGGCTCACCCGCGACCGTAGCGCAACGCGTACCAGACCAGACCGAGCAGCTCGTGCAGGGCATCGCGGCTGGCCTGGAGCGCCGACGCGTCGGGCAGCCAGTCGAGCAGGGGGTGGAATGGCCGGTCGACCGACAGGTAGCCGGTCGCAGCCGGGATCACCGTCAGCCCCTGGGCCGCGAAGGCCCGCTGCGCCCGCAGCATGTGCGCCGCGTGGGTCACCAGCACGATGCGGTCGATCCGTGCCGCTCGCAGTATGGCCGCGCTCTCGCGGGCGTTCTCGGCCGTATTGCGGCTGCCGGTCTCCGTCCAGGCGACCGGCGTTGCGAATTCGCGCTCCAGCACGCCCCGCATCAGTGTGGCTTCGGCGACTGCCGCACCGAAGATGACACCACCGCTGACCAGAACGGGCCTGGGCCAGCGCCGGTACAGCAGCGCAGCGTAACGCAGGCGCTGCAGGGTGGTGCTGGAAACGGTATCGCCGCCGTACTCCGGAGCATCCCTGACCCGTCCCCCGCCCAGCACGACGATGGCCTGTGCCGAGGCCGCGGCGCCTGGCGCCACGGCCGCCGGGGCCCCTTCCACCGCCGCGGCCAGAGCGCGTGCAGTGACCGGCAGGGCGACAGTCCACAACAGCAGTGTGCCGAAGGTGGCGATCGCCGCTGCGCCGCGCCAGCCCCGGCGCAGCGCCAGCAGCCCCGCGGCCACGACGACCGCGTTCAGACCCGGCGGTAACAACAGCGCCTTGAAGAGGTAATTCAACAGCGGCTCGAGATCGAATGCGCTCAAGCGGGCAGACGCTCCGGCGACCGCTGCCGGCCGGCGAACCGTTTCAGCAGTTGCCCGGCCACCTGCCGTCCCCAGTCGGCGGCCGAGCCGCTGACACCGAGATCGCGCAAGCGGGTCACCGCAAGGCCGGGATATCCGCAGGGATCGATGCCGGCGAACGGCTGCAGATCGAGATCGACGTTGAGCGCGAGGCCGTGGTACGAGCAGCCACCGCGCACGCGTAACCCGAGCGACGCGATCTTGGCCCCGGCAACATAGACACCGGGTGCCCCCGCACGCCGTGCAGCGCCGACGCCGGCGCCATCCAGCGCAGCGATGACCGCATCCTCCAGCAGGCGCACGAGCTCACGCACACCCAGTCCCAGCCGGCGCAGGTCGATCAGCACGTAAACCACGGCCTGCCCCGGACCGTGGTAGGTCACCTGGCCACCGCGGTCGCACCTCACCACCGGAATGGCGCCGGCATCGAGCACGTGCCCGGCACGCCCGCCCAGTCCCAGCGTGTACACCGGCGGGTGCTCGAGCAACCAGATTTCGTCGGCGGAATCGGGGTCGCGCGCGGCGGTGAGCTGCTGCATGGCCCGCCAGGTGGGCTCATACTCGACCCGGCCGAGCTCACGGACGATCGGTGTCACAGCGCCATGACGACGTGTTCGTGGCCGCTCAGCTCGCGGTATATGGCGTCCAGCTGGGCACGGCTGTGCGCGGTGATGGTGACCGTGACCGACACGTAGCTGCCGGCACGGCTGTCGCGGTGACTGACGTCGTCGATGTCGTGTTCGGCGACGTGGCGGCGGATGATGTCGAGTACGAGCCCGCTGAAATCCGCGCGGCTGCGGCCCATGGCCTTGATCGGAAAGCTGCACGGAAACTGCAGCAGTGAATCGCCGTCAGCGACGGACATGAACACCACCCCTCGGATCGCGCCCGACGAACGGGCACCACCGGCATGCTGCGCGACGACCGGGCGCTGGCGGACCCGGATGAAACGCTCGCCGACGGCGCACCGGTCGCGCACACCGTCGTGCGCGAGACCGTAAGAGGTCCGGCGCGGTGTGTCAACGAAGCACGGCCGGGCGGGCACCCGGCGCGGGAAGCTCAAGATTGGCGGAAAATTGACGAAAAACCTCTGAAGGCGGTCCGGGCGAGACCGCGGCAACGCCCGCGGACTTTCGCGCGGCGCATGCGATGCCTTAGAATATCAAGAACTTGAACGTGGAATGTTGAGGCAGGGAGACCTGAATGGACGTGGAAGACATCGTCTTTGCAGTGTGCTACCTCGCGGCGATCGTCGTCGTCGTCCTGCACTACACGGGATGGCTGGAGGAACGCAACCTGAACTGGATCGTCTTCGCGGTGGCAGCACCGATCTTCGTGTGGCCCCTCGGCAGACTGCTGACGTTCTGGTAACCGATACATTTCGCCGGCCGCGCTTTCACTCCGCGAGTTTTCTTGGCCGCATGACCCGTACGCAGCGGGCCGTGCCCGCGGACAGTCGCTGCCAGTGTGCCGGCATGTGCAGGCAGGCCACCGCTGCCGTCGGCATGGGTTTGGCCGGCTCGACGTCCGCTGGCAACGCGCCGCCGCTGAGATACCGCAGCAGCTCTTCCAGGCCGGGATTGTGTCCGACCAGCAGCACGCGCTGCGCCGAATCCGGCATCTTTCCGAGCACCGCGAGCAGCGTCGCCAGCGACGCGGCGTAAACAAGTGGCTCCCACAGCACCTGCGGCTTGGGCTCGGGGAGCATCGCCAGGACGGCGAGCGTCGTCGCGCGCGCGCGCGCGGCCGGCGAGCTGACGACGAGGTCCGGTACCAGACCTGCCCGGACCAGCCAGCCGCCCACACGCGGCGCGTCGCGCCGGCCACGCGCCGACAAGGGTCGATCGAAATCGATCTCCGAAGCGCTGTCCCAGTCGCTTTTCGCGTGTCTCATCAGCACCAATGTGCGTTGCGCATCGTGCATTTCTCGTCCCTTTGTGCCGGCGCGGGTCGCGCGCCGGGGCGCGACGGCCCATTGTAGTAAGATCCGGGTTCTTTCCCGAGCCCCGTTCGTTCCCATGCACGCGCTGGAAATCGCCGGCCTGCGCAAAACCTACGACAGTGGCCTGCAGGCCCTCAGAGGCATCGATCTCACCGTCGCCCAAGGTGATTTCTTCGCCCTGCTCGGCCCGAACGGCGCCGGCAAGTCCACCACGATCGGCATCGTCACCTCGCTGGTAACCAAGACGGACGGGCGGATCGCGGTGTTCGGCCACGACATCGACCGCGAGCTGGAAGCGGCGAAATCGTGCATCGGACTGGTACCGCAGGAGATCAACTTCGCCCTGTTCGAACCGGTGCTGGAAATCGTCGTCAACCAGGCGGGCTATTACGGCATACCGCGCCGGCGCGCCCTGGAACGGGCGCGACTGTGCCTGGGAGAGCTCGGACTGTGGGATCGGCGCGCGCACCAGTCGCGCACGCTTTCCGGGGGCTTGAAGCGCCGGCTCATGATCGCGCGGGCGCTGCTGCACGAACCCCGTCTGCTCATACTCGATGAACCGACCGCCGGCGTGGACATCGAGTCCCGACGGGCGATGTGGTCGTTCCTGCGCGAAATCAACCGTGCCGGCACGACCATCATCCTCACGACCCACTACCTGGAAGAGGCCGAGACGCTGTGCCGGAACATCGCCATCATCGACGACGGCCGCATCATCGAAAACACGGCGATGAGGGATCTGCTGGGCAAGCTGCACACCGAAACTTTCGTGCTCGATCTGCGTGACCCGGCGGTGGATCTGCCGGCCGCCCCCGGTTACGAGCTGAGACTGGTCGACTCCCGCACCGTGGAAGCCGACGTGAGCAAGGAACGCAGCATGAACGCTTTGTTCGCCGCTTTGTCCGCGCACGGCCTCGAGGTCGTCAGCATGCGCAACAAGACCAATCGTCTCGAGGAGCTGTTCGTGCGCCTGCTGTCCGCCACGCCGGGAGTCGGCCGCGAGAACACGAAGGCATGAACGCCAGACTTTACTGGATCGCCTACCAGACGATTGTCATCAAGGAGGTGAGCCGCTTCATGCGCATCTGGCTGCAGACCGTACTGCCACCGGCAATCACCATGGCTCTGTACTTCGTCATATTCGGCACCCTGATCGGGGCCCGGGTCGGCTCGATGAGCGGGATCAGTTACGTTCAGTTCATCGCGCCGGGCCTCATCATGATGGCGGTGATCACCAATTCCTACTCAAACGTCGTGTCCTCGTTTTTCGGTTCGAAGTATCAGAAGCACCTCGAGGAGATGCTCGTCGCGCCGATCCCGAACTACGTGATCCTGTGCGGTTACGTCACCGGCGGTGCTCTGCGCGGCGTGATCGTGGGCACGGTGGTCACACTCGTCGCGCTCGCGTTCACCAGCCTGCACGTGAAGTCGCCCGTGACCGTGCTCGCGGTCGTGGTGCTGACGGCGATACTGTTTTCGCTGGCCGGGTTGATCAATGCGATTTTCGCCCGCAAATTCGACGATATCTCGATCGTGCCTACTTTCGTGCTGACGCCGATGATCTATCTCGGCGGTGTGTTCTATTCGGTGGATCTGTTGCCCCCGTTCTGGCGGCACCTTTCGATGGCGAACCCGATCCTGTACGTGGTCAACGCCTTCCGCCACGGCATGCTCGGCGTATCCGACGTCAGTATCGGCGCGGCGTTCGTCATCGTGATCGCGGTGACGGTCGTACTTTTCGCGCTCGGCCTGTTGCTGCTCGAGCGCGGCACGGGCATCAAGACCTGAACAGCCGCGCAGCCATCGCCGCGCCGGACCTTCAGCCGACTTCGTCTTCGCCCGCGTAGCTGGCGCCGGCGGTGCAGGTCTCGCGCACGACGATGCGCGCGAGCTGCGGGAGACTCGGGGCGAGCTCACGCCAAATCCAGCGCGCAAGCTGCTCGCTGGTTGGATTTTCGAGCCCGACGACGTCGTTGAGATAGTGATGATCGAGTCGCTCGTGCAAGGGCGCGAACGCGGCGGCAATGTCTGCGAAATCCATCACCCAGCCGGTGTGCGGGTCGAGCGCCCCGGAGACGTACACACTCACCACGAACGAGTGCCCGTGCAGCCTGGCGCATTTGTGGCCGGGCGGCACATTCGGCAGCCGGTGTGCGGCCTCGAGTCTGAACTCCTTGAAAATCTCCACGACGCACCCGGCTCAACGGCACTCGTAGCGGTGATCGACATAGAACCGTTTCGGCGTCCCGGGCTCCCTGCGCCCTGACGCGGGATCGGTCGCGGCCGGTTCGCGCAGCGGGTAGTACCGGTCGAAGCCGTCAGGCTGCCAGCGGGTCACCGTGCCGTTGCCCCAGTAGACGACCACCAAATCGATCTGCAGGAGCTGACCGAGGCCGAGCGTCACACTCGCGGGCTGCGACTGTTGCCGGCTGATCCGCCCGCCATCTCTGCGGATGGCGACGACGGTGGCATCGAGCGCGGCGGCGCCGGCCGTGTCGCGCAGATCGATGCCCAGCCAGTGATTGGGCGTTTCACTCAAGTTGCGCAGAGCGACGACATTGCCATCGTCGGCGACGAGGACGACATCCACTCGGCCGTCGCGGTCGAAATCGGCGGTCGACACACTGCGCGGGACCGGAACCGGCGCACCCCGTACCGTCACCGGAACGGCCGGCGCGTATCCGAGCACGCCGCCCCGGGCGATCTCGATGCCGCCGCCACCGACGAGGAGCAGATCCGTGAAACCGTCACCGTCGTAATCCAGCAGCGCCCGCGGCGCCTGCGCCGCCGCGGCCACCGGCGCCGTCGTGAATCTCAGCGCGCCGCCATTTCGCAGCAGCAGGGGGCTGGAACCGTCGCCCGCACCCAGGAGCAGATCGGTATCGCCGTCGGCGTCGAGGTCCGCAGCGCCGATCGCGAAGGCGATCCCGTCGGCGATCGGCGCCGGCAATGGCGAAAAGCTGCCGTCACCGCCGTTTACGAGCAGTGCCACGACGCCGTCCGGGGCGACGAGCACGGCGTCGAGATCGCCGTCCGCGTCCGCATCCAGCAGCAGGCCGTCGCGCGCGGCCGGCAAAGGTGCGCCGACCGCCGTGAGGATCGCGGTGGCGTGGGCGCCATTCAGCCAGATCCGGCTGCCCGCGGCAGCGAGCTCGATGACGTCCGGGTCGCCGTCACCATCGAGGTCACCGACCAGCACACCCGATGCTATGGCCGGCGGCGCCGGCGGCGAACGGCGCGGTTCGAAGCTGCCGTCCGCCCGCTGGAGCAGCAACAGCCAACCGTCGCTGCGGCGCAAGAGCAGATCGACGCGGCCATTACCATCGAAATCTGCGGGTGTGGCGAGTATGTCCCCGGGCGCGGCGCGGGCAACCGCGTGCGCCGTCCACCCGGAAACTGGGTCACGTCGCGCGACCGCGATTTCGTCCCGGGCGAGCAGTACCAGCTCATCACCAGCCTGGCCGTCGATTTCGGCCACGCGGGCGCTCGTCACTCCGGCACCGGCCGCGAGGACGGTCTCGCCCGCAGCCTCCAGGCGTGGTGCAGGCGCCGCGACGAGCGCAGCCGGCACGGTAGCGAGCAGGCACGCACCGATCGCCGCGCGCATCGATACTTCGCCCGGGCGTCTGCGGCGCAGACTCACGCGGATCCGGATCCGGCGGTTCCGCGTGCAGCGTCGCGCGCGACCGCTCCGGAACACTGCGCCTTGTAGCCGGCGTAAAGGGCGACGACCCGCGTCCATAGCGATCCGGGACAGACCGGGCCGACCGCCTGTCCGTCGAGGGTCGCGACCGGCAGGATCTCGCGGGTCGAACTCGTCAACCAGATCTCGTCCGCACGTTGCAGATCCGGTGCTGCGATTTCCTGCTCCACGCACGGCACCGCATGCGTGCGCAGGAGCTCGAGCACGAGGGCACGAGTCACGCCCGGCAGGATCCGGTGCGAGCACGGCGGTGTGCGCACCAAGCCGTCATTGACTACGAACACATTGGAAGCAGCGCCCTCGGTCACGAAACCATCGCGAACCAGGATGGCCTCATAGGCACCGCGCGCCGCCGCGCGCTGGCGCAAAAGTACGTTCGCGAGCAAGGCCGTGGCCTTGACGTCACACATCTGCCAGCGGGTGTCGGTGTCGGTTACGGCGGCGACCGGTTCGGCGGCGTGTGCGATCAGCGGCCGGCTCATCACCAGCACCGTCGGTTCGATCGGCTCCGAGAGCGCATGCTCGCGCTCGGCAACGCCGCGTGTGACCTGGATATAGACGCTCTGATCACCGCCGCCGTTGCGCGCGATCAGGCGCTGCACGATGCCCAGCCATTGGTTCGCCGGGTATGGGTTGCACAGCCCGATGGCCGCGATACTGCGCTCCAGGCGGCGCATGTGCTCGTCCCACAGGAACGGGAGCCCGTCATAAACGGGAATGACTTCATAGACCGCATCCCCGAAGATGAATCCGCGATCGAGCACCGAAACCCGGGCTTGTTCGCGCGCGATGGTCTCGCCGTTGAGATAGACGTAAAGCACCACGTTCTCCCGTGTCGGACCTACTCGAACCAGAGTCTGACTTCGTCCAGCATGCGCGTGAAAATCCCGGCTTCGGCGATGTCATCGAGACTGACCAGGTCACGCGCCGCAATCTCCTCGCCGTCCAGAGCCAGGGTCAGATGCCCCAGCGTCTGGCCCGCGCTCACCGGCGCCACGACCCGTGGATCGACGTTCACAGTGGCTTCCACACTCTCGTACCTGCCGCTCGGTACACTGACATGGAGCTCATCACCGAGGCCGAGTCGCGCAATTTCCCCTTCGCCTTTCCACACCCGGACCTCGGTGACGGGTTCACGCGCCCCGTACACCCGATGAGATTCCGTAAACCGGAATCCGTAATTCAGCAATGCGCTAGCCGCTGCGGTACGCGCCTTGTCGCTCGCGGTACCGAGCACGACCGCGATGAGTCGCCGGCCGTCGCGAACTGCCGACGCAGCGAGACAATAACCCGCCGATTCGGTGAATCCGGTCTTGATACCGTCGACGGTATCGTCGCGATACAGCAGCTTGTTGCGGTTCGGCTGCCGGATACCGTTCCACGTGAATTCCTTTTCCGAAAACCAGACATATACGTGGGGAAACTCGCGGATGAGCGCTGCCGCGAGCACCCCGACGTCCCGTGCCGTCGTGTAATGCTCGGGATTGGGCAGGCCGGTGCTGTTCAGGAAATGGGTTCCAGTCATGCCGAGACGGTTGGCGTGCTGATTCATCACTGCGGCGAACACGTCCTCGGTCCCGGACACATACTCGGCCAGCGCCACGCTGGCGTCGTTGCCGGACTGAATGATGTCGCCCTTCATCAGATCCTGAACGCGTACACGCTTGCCGACCTCGACGAACATGCGCGAGCCCGATGTGCGCCAGGCTTTCTCACTGATCGGGACCTCGTCGTCCAGCGAAATGCGCCCGTCACGTATCTCGGTCGCAACCGTGTAAATGGTCATGATCTTCGTGATGCTGGCGGGTTCTACGCGCTCATTCACGTTCTTTTCCGCAAGCACCGTCCCGCTTGCGTAATCGAGCAGTACGTACGCGTTCGCGTCGATGGTCGGCGGTGGCGGAATGGGAGCTGGCACAGGCGCCGCTACGAGCGCCGCAGTCCACAGACACATGATGAGACAAGACGATCTGTGCGGGATCCTGGTCATGGTTCCTCTATTCCGGCGCAACTGGGTCGCCCGGCAGGGCTTGTGCGCTTCAGTTCAGTACGACGGTGTGCTCCAGCACACCGATACGGTTCAGCGACTCCACGATCCGGTCGGCGGAATCCACGTCCACGAGCGGCCCGATGCGCACCCGGTGCATCGGTATCCCACCCACTTGCGCGGTCGCGATCACCGCCGGTTGCGCGACCAGCCCCTTCAGCTTGTCACGCATGCGCTGCGCGTTAGCGTAGTCTCGAAACGCACCGACCTGCAGGTAGAAGCTGGCCAGTCCCGGGACTCGATCGGCGAGCCGCAGCGGTACCGACGGCGGGGCCACGAGGGGTTTACCGGATTCGATGGCGCGCACTTCAACCAGACCCGTGCCGGGATCGGCGATGCCGAGCTTCGCGGCTACGGCATAGGACAGGTCGATGATGCGATTCTCGTGAAACGGCCCGCGATCGTTGACGCGCACGATAGCCGTGCGCCCGTTGCTCAGATTGGTGACGCGCGCGTAAGTCGGCAACGGCAGCGTCTTGTGTGCTGCGGTCATCTGGTACATGTCATAGGGTTCACCGCTCGACGTCCGGCGACCGTGAAAATCCGATCCGTACCACGATGCGATCCCACGCTCCACGAAACCGGCTGCGCTCTTGAGTGGATAATACCGGCGCCCGTGCACCACGTACGAGTCGGGGTTGCCGTAGCGACTCAGGGGTTCCTGACGCGGCACTGGATCGGGGATTGCGGCGATGTCGACGTCGCGCGGAATCGCCGGACGCTGCGCCACGACACCGCAACCGGCGACCAGCGCAATCAGCACCAGCAAGCCGGCAAGCCACGGCGTCCCGGCCGGTACGCGCCCGACGGAGGTCGGAGCTCCGGTCATCACCCGTCGTGTTCCGCGCGGATACGCTGCGCCAGCTGCAGCACGGCCATGGCGTACAGGAAACTGCGATTGTAACGCGTGATTACGTAGAGATTGCGCAACCCGAGCCAGTACTCGTAGCCGTCGCTCTGCTCGAGCGGCACGAGAATACCCGGGGCGTCCATGCCGGCCTCGTCCGCGAATCGCAGACCCGCGGCACGGAACTCGCGCAGCGGGCGTTTCGGTTCAAAGCCCTCGTCCCGCAGGGTTGCGGCCGGGTCCCCGTCCACACCTGCCGGCAGCGCGACCGGCTGCCCGCGCTGCCAGCCGTGCACGCTGAGGTAGTTGCCGACGCTGCCGATGGCGTCGTCCACGTCATCCCAGATGTTGATCGTCCCGTCGACATCGAAATCCACCGCGTAGGCGCGGTAACTGCTGGCGATGAACTGCGGCAGCCCCATGGCACCGGCGTACGAACCGGACAGCGACACCGGATTGATCTTCTGTTCGCGGGCGAGCAGCAGGAACTGCTCCAGTTCGGAACGGAAAAACGTGCTGCGCGGCGGATATTTGAACGCAAGCGTGGCGAGTGCGTCGAGAACCCGGAAGCCACCGCTGTTACGGCCGTAGAACGTCTCCACGCCGATGATGGCGACGATAATCTCCGCCGGCACCCCGAACTGTCGTTCGGCACGCGCGAGCACGGCGTCATGGTTGCGCCAGAACCGCACGCCGGCGCTGGCGCGTTCGTCGGTAACGAATATGGGCCGGTAGCGATACCATGGTTTCGCCTCGGCAGGCCTGCTGATGGCATCGATGACCCGCTGGGAGATCTGCGCGGCGGACAGTGTCGAGCGCAGCTCCTGCGCCGCGAAACCGTGCCGCTCGACCATGGCCGCAATGAAATCACCGGTTTCCGATTCGGTCAGCGTGGCGGCCGGCGTGGCGACGATCGTACACAAACCGACGACCAGCGCCGACAAAAACCTGGTGGGTTGCCGCAGCGTGCCGCTAATCGGGCGGATCGTCATCGATGCGGGTGATTTGGCAGCGGTACGGGCCGTCAATGCGCAACGCCGTGATAAGCGGATGGAAAGCACTACTTTCGCTGCCCCGGTTCAGACACCGGACAACATGCGACGGTGCGAATGAACGCTCATAAGAATACCGAAACTTGCCATCAGAGTCACCAGCGAAGTACCCCCGTAGCTGATGAGCGGCAGCGGTATGCCTACGACCGGTAGCTGTCCGATCACCATGCTCATGTTGACGAATATGTAGACGAAAAAGATGAGTGTGAGGCTGCCCGCCACCCAGCGGCCGAAACTGTCCTGGGCGTGTGCCGCAATGTACAGCCCGCGAGCTATGACGAAAGCGTACGCGACGCTGAGAAGTGCGACGCCGATGAAGCCGAATTCCTCGCAGAACACCGCAAAGATGAAATCGGTGGATCGCTCGGGAATGAATTCCAGGCGTGATTGTGTGCCGAGCAGCCACCCCTTGCCGTACAGGCCCCCCGATCCCACCGCGATTTTCGACTGGATGATGTGATAACCGGAACCGAGCGGATCGGTCTCCGGATTGAACAGGGTGAGGATGCGCTGGCGCTGGTAGTCATGCATCATAAACCACAACGTGGGCAGACCCGAGAGCGTCACGGTCGCGGCGACGGCGATAAACCGCCAGCTCAGCCCCGCCAGGAACAGTACGAAGGCGCCGGATGCGCCGATCAGCAGCGCGGTGCCGAGGTCGGGCTGCCTGGCGACCAGAACCACGGGGACTACGACCATCGCTGCGGCCGCCAGGACGTAACCGAGCCGCAGCGGCATCGACAGACCGGCAATCAGCGCGGCGACCGCGACCGGTACGGCGAGCTTCATCAACTCCGAGGGCTGGAAGCGCAGGATCCCCAGGTCCAGCCAGCGCTGCGCACCACGTCCCAGACCGAAAATGAGCACCAGCACGAGCATCACGATGCCGGCCGCGTAGACCCACGGCGCCCACCTTGCCAGCTGCCGTGGCGGGATCTGCGCGATCCCGAGCATGGCACCCAAACCCAACGACATGCGCAGACCCTGGCGAAGCACTACCTCCGGGTCCTGGCCGCTCGCGCTGTACAGCACGGCGAGCCCCACAGCACACAGGACGAGGACGCCGAACAGCAACCAGCCGTCGATCGCGATCCGGTTCAGCCACAAACCGCCGGGTTCACGGTCCTTCATTTCGTCTGCGCGATCGTGCGCGCACTGAAATACTGATCGAGGATCTGCCTGGCGATCGGAGCCGCGGTCCTGGAGCCGCCGCCGCCGTTCTCGACCACGACGGCAACTGCGATCTCGGGCGCTTCGAACGGCGCGAAGGCGATAAACAGCGCGTGATCCCGCAACCGTTCGGCCACATCCTGCTCGTTGACGCTTTCGTTCTGCTTGATGCCGAACAGCTGCGAAGTGCCGGTCTTGCCGGCGAATCGATAGGCGGCGCCCTCGGCTGAGCGGCGGGCGGTACCGGTAGGACCCTGAACGACCTCGTGCATGGCCTCCAGCACCGTATCCCAATGTCCGGACTCCACGTCCGCGAACTGCACACGCTCCCCGGCCGTCAAATCGCGGGCATCGTGGTCCACGGGGTCCTCCAGCTGTCCGGCCACGTGCGGCGTCACCCAAGTCCCCCGGCGCGCGAGCGTCGCGGTAGCCGCCGCGAGCTGCAGGGGGGTCGTGAGCATGAATCCCTGGCCGATACCGGCAATCAGCGTCTCGCCGAGATACCACGGCAGCTGGCGCGCCTGGCGCTTCCATGCCGAAGAGGGTACGAGTCCACTGCGCTCACCGGGCAGGTCAATTGCCGTTTGCCTGCCGAGACCGAAGCGGGTCAGGAATGCGTGCATCCGTTCGATGCCGAGGTCCTGGGCCAGACGGTAGAAATACACGTCGCAGGACTCGGCGATGGCGCGCCGCAGGTCGACATGACCGTGGCCGGTCTTCTTCCAGTCGCGATAACGATGTGAATCGCCCGGCAGCGTATACCATCCGGGACACCAGGTATCGCTCTCGCTCGAACGTACCCCGTAGTACAAACCCGCCAGACCCATCAGCGGTTTGATGGTCGACCCCGGCGGATACTGTCCCTGCAGGGCCCGATTGAACAACGGCCGATCGAGCGAATCACGCAGCGCATTGTAGACGTCCGTACGGATGCCGTTGACGAACAGATTCGGATCGAAGCTCGGTGTGCTCACCAGTGCCAGCACGCCGCCGGTCTCCACGTCGATGACCACGACCGCGCCACGGCGGTCGGCGAGCGCGGCGGCTGCGCCGGCCTGCAGCGAGGCGTCCAGCGTCAGGTACAGGTCCTTGCCGGGCCGCGGCGCGGTTCGCTCGAGAATTCTGATGATCCTGCCCTGGGCATTCACCTCCACCTGCTGGAACCCGACGTGTCCGTGCAGCTCCGATTCGTAGCTGTACTCGATCCCGAGCTTGCCGATGTGCCGGGTCGCGCTGTAGTCGGACGCGTCGATGTAGCCGAGCTCGTCCTCGTCGATACGACCCACGTAGCCGACGACATGGGCCGACAGCTCGCCGTGCGGGTAGTAGCGCGCCAGATTGGCGCTGATCTGAACACCGGGGAAACGGTGGCGATCGACGGAGAAACGGGCAACCTCGTCCGGCTGGAGGTTGGAACGCAGGGTCACGTTCTCGAACCGGCGCTTCTTGCGCCGTTCCTTGGTAAAACGCTGCAGATCCTCATCGTCGATCGTAACGATATTCCGAAGCGCGGCGATGGTGGCGTCCAGATCGGCGACCCGTTCGGGCACGATCTCGAGACTGAAGCTCGGGCGGTTCTCGGCGAGCACGACGCCGTCACGACTGAGAATGAGACCACGCGTCGGGGCGATCGGGACGACCTTGACGCGATTCTCGTTCGACAGTGTGCGAAAGTGCTCGTGGCGAACGATCTGCAGTCGTACGAGACCCGCCGCCACCGTGAGCATCAGCAGCGTTGCGCTGACTGCGGCTATGACCAGCCGCCGGCGGAACAGGGCGAGTTCCCGCTGCGCGTCCCCGAGCGTAACCGGACCCGGCATGTCAGGGACTCGTGCGATGGGCGCGACGGGTTGCGGGACGTCGCGGCGCTACCGGTGCACGGCCCGCGCCGGCACACGCGTACATCCGGCAGGGCGCAGACACGGTCACGTGACGCGAAACTTCCTCCGCAGGTCGCGCAGGATGATGAACAGCCACGGCCACAGGAGCATGCTCGATAACGCCGGAAGCAGCATGGTCGGGTTGGGGCCGCTCGTCCCTTGCACGAAGCGGACCCAGAGCGTGAAGCTCAGATATACCGCCAGGATCACGCCGACGAGCAGAGCCTGCTGCCCGAGCGGAAACAAGCGGATGCGCTGATGCACGCTGGCGGCGATGTAAGCGACGATGGCGAGACCCGCGGCATGCAGGCCGAGCAGCGATCCGGTGAGCCCGTCGAGGAACAGGCCGACGATCCAGGCCGTGCCGACACCGACCCGCTCCGGCAAGGCGATGCACCAGTAGATGAGCACCATGGCCACCCAGGCCGGCCGCCATGCGTTGACCCAGTCCGGCAGCGGCACCGCGGCCAGCATGAAGGCCACGATCAGGCTCGCCAGGACGACGCCATAGCTGCGGGGCTTCGGAGCGCCGGCTACCATGTCGGTTCTCCGGTGATCACCTGCCTAACCTGCGTCATGTGCTGAGTCCACACGAGCAGAACCTCGTGCGCCTGTGACAGGCGAGCGCTCGGTCGCGCGGTGACCCTTGCGAATGGTTCGCCGGGATCGAGCTGCACGCCGACGACCTCGCCGACCGGGTAACCCCTCGGGAAACGCCCACCCATTCCGGAGCTGACGATCAGGTCACCTTCGTGAACGTCGGCGTTGACTGGCACGTAGGCCAGTTCGAGTTCGTCGTCGGCACCGGTACCGACCGCAATCGCGCGCAGCCCGCTGCGGTTGATCTCGACCGGGATCGCGTGGCTGGTATCGGTGATGAGCATGGCGGTGCTCGTCAGCGGTCCGACGTGTACGACCTGTCCCATTACTCCGGATGCGTCGACGACCGGCTGTCCGAGGTAGACACCGTGGCCGCTGCCCTTATTGAGCACCACCTGCCGCGAAGCGGGCTGCATTTCGATGGCGAGCAGGTCGGCAACCAGCACCCGGTCACTGACCTCGATGGACGAGTCGAGCAGTCGTCGCAGGCGCGCGTTCTCGACTTCCACGGCGGCGAAACGCTGGAACCGGGACTGCAGTAGCAGGTTCTCCTCGCGCAATCGCGAGTTCTCGCTCACCAGCGCCTGCCTGGTCGCGAGGGATTCGGCCACCCACCGGCTGCCCGCAACCGGCAGGTTGACCACGTACTGAACGGGGTAGATCACCACCGACAGCGCCGCGCGCAGAGATTCGAGGTAGCCGAGCCTGTGGTCGACCGTCATCAGGACGATCGAGGCCAGCAGCGCAATGCCGAACCGAAGGGTCGGCGACGGGCCATTCAGGAACAGCGGTTTGATCGCTTACCTCCCACGAGCCCAAGGCTCGGCCTCGTCATTCGAGCGCCAGCACTTCCGGACCGTGTTCCTCGATCATCTCCAGCACCCGCCCACCGCCGCGGGCCACGCAGGTAAGCGGATCGTCGGCGATAATAACAGGTAAACCAGTCTCTTCCATCAGCAATCGGTCGAAATCCCGCAACAATGCGCCGCCGCCGGTCAGTACCATGCCACGTTCCGCCACGTCGGAACCGAGTTCCGGCGGGGTCTTCTCCAGCGCCGTGCGCACCGCGCTGACGATCCCCGACAGCGGCTCCTGCAACGCTTCCAGGATCTCGTTGCTGTTCAGCGTGAAAGTCCGGGGCAGGCCTTCGGCGAGATTGCGGCCCTTGATCGCGATTTCCTTGATCTCGTTGCCCGGGTAGGCGCAACCGATTTCGTGCTTGATTCGCTCGGCCGTGGCCTCGCCGATGAGGCTGCCGTAGTTGCGGCGAACGTACTGAATGATGGCGTCATCGAACCGGTCGCCGCCGATGCGCACCGAATCCGAGTAGACGATGCCATTGAGCGAGATCACGGCGACCTCGGTGGTACCGCCACCGATGTCCAGCACCATCGACCCGCTGGCATCGCTCACCGGCATGCCTGCACCGACTGCCGCGGCCATCGGCTCCTCGATGAGGTAAACCTCGCGTGCGCCGGCGCCGATGGCCGACTCCCTGATTGCGCGGCGTTCGACCTGCGTCGATCCGCACGGAACGCAGATCAGCACGCGCGGGCTCGGTTTCAGCAGCCGGTTGCCATGCACCTTGTGGATGAAGTACTGCAACATCTTTTCGGTGATGGTGAAGTCGGCGATGACACCGTCCTTGAGTGGACGGATCGCCTGAATGTGCTCGGGCGTACGTCCGAGCATGCGCTTGGCTTCCGCACCCACCGCCGCGATCGACTTGGGACTGGCGGGATCGCGTCCGTGGCGAATGGCGACCACGGACGGTTCATTGAGAACGATGCCTTTACCACGCGCGTAGATGAGCGTGTTGGCGGTGCCGAGATCGATCGACAGATCGTTGGAGAACAGACCACGCAGGCTGGCGAACATGGATGTTTGGGAATCGTCGCGGCAGAGTCGTTGGTTGAATCGGTGTCGCAGCGCGGGTGTGGTCACCGGCGCGCGCAGGGCCGGCGCGGCCCTTCCGGCCTCCAGCCGGTCATCGCGACCACGCGCACCGGCGCCCGGCCGGACACCACGTGAGCTGAACCACTCTGCCGCTGCGGTGCGATAATGTAACAGTGCGCCCCGTTTTGGGCAAGCGCAACGCTTGTGCTAAATTGCGGTTTTTCCAACCAATTATCAGGAAAGTCCATGTCAATCAGCAGTACTGAGCTGGCGCGGATCGCCACGCTGGCGCGCTTGCAGCTCGAGCCGGGCGAGGCCGAGTCCTACGCCCGCGACCTGTCGGCGATTCTGGATTTTGTCGCCCAGATGGACGCCGTGGACACGACCGGTGTGGCGCCGCTCGCGCACCCGCTCGAACTGCCCGCGCGGCTGCGCGCCGACGAAGTCACCGAACCCGACCGGCGGGAACAGTTCCAGGCGCTCGCGCCGCTCGTCGACAAGGGCCTTTATCTGGTCCCGAAGGTCATCGAATGAGGCGGTCAGCCGCGGCGCAGGCAGGCCGTCCGGCCTGACCGCCTTTCGCAACGTCATCCATGCATCAACTTGGCATCAGTGACATCGGTGCGGCGCTCGCATGCGGCGATTTTTCCAGCGTCGAGCTCACGCGGAATCTGCTCGACCGGATCGCGGCGCTCGATCCCAGGCTCAACGCTTTCATCACGGTTTGCGCCGATAGTGCGCTCGCGGAAGCAGCGGCTGCGGATGCTCGCATACGTGCCGGCACGGCGACACCCTTGACGGGCGTTCCCTACGCGAACAAGGACATTTTCTGTACCGAGGGCGTGCGCACCAGCTGCGGCTCCAGGATGCTCGACAATTTCATCGCACCCTACGACGCGACCGTCGTCGAGCGTCTGCGCAACGCGGGCATGGTAATGGTCGGCAAGACCAACATGGACGAATTCGCCATGGGCTCCTCGACCGAGACCAGCTTCTACGGCCCCACCCGGAATCCCTGGGACACCGCGCGTGTGCCGGGCGGTTCCTCCGGTGGCTCGGCGGCGGCGGTCGCCGCCCGCCTGGTGCCCGCCGCGACTGCGACCGATACCGGCGGATCCATCCGTCAGCCGGCGTCCCTGTGCGGCGTCACGGGCCTGAAACCCACCTACGGCCGCGTGTCGCGTTACGGCATGATTGCGTATGCGTCGAGCCTCGACCAGGGCGGCGTGATCGCGCGGGACGCACGCGATTCGGCGCTGCTGCTGACCGTGATGGCCGGCTTCGATCCGCGCGATTCTACCTCCGTCGATCGGCCCGCCGACGATTACCTCGGACCGCTGGAAGACTCCCTCGCCGGCCTGCGCATCGGTGTGCCGATAGAGTACTTCGGCGCCGGACTGGACGAGGGCGTCGGCGCGGCAATCCAAGCGGCGCTCGGCGAGCTCGAACGCCTGGGCGCGCGGCTGATCGACGTCAGCCTGCCGAATTCAGCATTATCCATACCCGCATACTATGTCGTCGCGCCGGCGGAATGTTCGTCCAACCTGTCACGTTACGACGGTGTGCGATTCGGTCACCGCTGCGAGGAACCGCGGGACCTGGTCGACCTCTACGGCCGTTCTCGCGCCGAGGGCTTCGGCCGCGAGGTGAAACGCCGCATCATGATCGGAACCTACGCACTGTCGAGCGGTTATTTCGACGCCTACTACCTCAAGGCACAGCGTATCCGACGCCTGATACAGGCCGACTTCCGAGCCGCCTTCACGAAGGTGGACGTACTCGCCGGACCGGTCACGCCGACGCTGGCGTTCATGATTGGAGAGAAGACCGGTGATCCCGTGAGCATGTACCTGTCGGACGTCTACACGGTGCCGGCCAACCTCGCCGGCATTCCCGCCATCGCCATCCCCGCAGGCTTTTGCGCAGGCCTGCCGGTGGGCCTGCAGCTCGCCGGCGACTATTTCTCCGAGGCGCGCCTGCTGAACGTGGCGCATCGCTTCCAGCTCGCCACGGACTGGCACCGGCAGGCGCCACCGGGCATCGACCGGTGATAGGGGAAGTCCCTTGAACGAGCGCTGGGAAACCGTCATCGGTCTCGAAATCCATGCGCAGCTCAGCACGCGCAGCAAGATATTCTCGGGCGCGGCCACGCTTTACGGCGCTCCACCGAACGCCAGCGCCTGCGCCGTTGATCTGGGCCTGCCGGGCGTGCTCCCGGTCATCAATGCGGAGACGGTGCGTATGGCGGTCAGCTTCGGGCTCAGCATCGGTGCCCGCATTGCGTCGGTGTCCGTTTTCGAACGCAAGAACTATTTCTACCCGGATCTGCCAAAGGGCTACCAGATCAGCCAGTACGAACTGCCCATCGTCACCGACGGATCTGTCGAGATACGCGGCACCGGCTGTGCACCAAGGCGCATTCACATCGTGCGCGCTCACCTCGAGGAAGACGCGGGCAAATCCCTGCACGAGGACTTTCACGGCATGAGCGGCATCGACCTCAACCGTGCCGGAACGCCACTGCTCGAAATCGTCTCGGCACCGGATCTGCGTTCCGCGCAGGAGGCTGTGGAGTACGCGCGAAACGTGCACGAGCTCGTGCGTTATCTCGAGATCTGCGACGGAAACATGCAGGAAGGTTCACTGCGCTGTGATGCCAACGTGTCCATCCGTCCGACCGGTGCGACCGAGCTCGGGGTTCGCACCGAGACCAAGAACGTCAATTCCTTCCGGTTCCTGGAGCGCGCCATCGAGTTCGAGATCGCACGCCAGATCGAGATCCTGGAATCCGGTGGAAAGATCGTGCAGGAAACCCGCCTTTACGATCCGGACCGGGACGAGACACGCCCGATGCGGCAAAAGGAAGAAGCAAACGACTACCGTTACTTTCCGGACCCGGATCTGCTTCCCGTCGTGCTCGATACCGCATACATTGAACGACTGCGCGCCGCTCTGCCAGAATTGCCGAATGCCAAACGCAAACGATTCGCGCAAGTCTACGATCTGGCGGATTCCGACACCGCGTTTCTCACGATCAGCCGGGAGCTTGCCGACTACTTCGAAACCGCCGTAGCCGCCGCCGGTGGGCACGCGAAACTAGTCGCGAACTGGATCATGACCGAGCTCACCGGGGCAATGAATCGTGACGGACTCGTGCTCACCGACGTACGCGTCGGCCCCGCAGCCCTCGGCAGGCTGGTCGCACGCATCGCCGACGGCACCATCTCCGGCAAGATCGCCAAACAGGTATTCGAACGGATCTGGCGCGAGGGAGGCGAGCCCGACGCCATCATCGGCGCCGACGGGCTGCGGCAGCTGACCGACACCGGCGCGATCGAGGCGCTGGTCGATGCCGTCATCGCACGGAATCCGGACCAGATCGCACAGTTCCGGGCCGGCAAACAGAAGGTCATCGGTTTCCTGGTCGGGCAGGTTCTCAAGAGTTCGGGCGGCAAGGCCAATCCGAAGACCGTGAACGATCTGCTGCGCGCGAAGCTCGCAGACGGCTGACGCGCGTACAGGCTGTCCGCCGGCGCCGTGCTGGCTGGCGAATCACTCGAAGCTTACGCGCACACCGATGCCGATATTCAGTAGTGCCGCCGCGCTGCCGCGATTGACGGCGATCTCCGCCAGACCGTTTGAATTCTCGTACCAGAATGGCGTCGTACCGGGAACATCGGCAAATGTGCGCCGGCGCTGCAACGCGTGCGGGCCCAGCCGCAGGAGTGCATCCGGTGCCACGGTGCACGCGCGCCGCCCTGTCATGACGTTGCCATAACCGTCGACGTAGACGGTCGCATCGAGATCCGCCGGCGTGCTGCCGGCAGCGGGCACCGGCAGTGCGCGGCGCGCAGGAAGCTGTCCGCAGGCGAGCATGGCCGCGACGGGGGCGTACAGATCGCGGCCGTGAAAGCTGGCCGACAATAGCTCGGGACGCCAGATGATCTCCTCGACTGAGCGATGCGAATCCGCGTGTCGCTCGAGCACGACGTCGAACAGGCCGTTATGAGGCCCGACGAACCAGTGACCACCGGCGCGCACGCACACCGGGCGGTGGCCGCTCGAGCCGACACCGGGATCGACGACGCACAGGAACACGGTGCCCGCTGCGAAACCGGCGCAGTAGGCGGCCAGGAGATAAGACGTGGCCGCGGGATCGAAGGCCGGAGCGTCAGCGAACAGATTGACGATGTCGACGCCCGGAGCGCGTGCACGCAGCACGGCGTGCAGCTGCCCGACGTACGGTCCCCTCAGGCCGAAATCCGTGACCAGAACGATCATCGATGCGGTGGGCCGACGCCCCGAACCGGCATGGCGTCGGCACCGGACGGGGGGGAAAACGGCATCCGTCGCGGCGCAGGCGCGGACGGAAGCTACTCGGTCTCCGATACGCCGTCCGCCGACGCGGTCGGGGGACGATCAACCAGTTCGACCAGCGCCAGCGGCGCGGCATCGCCCTGGCGGAACCCGCACTTGAGGATGCGCAGATAACCACCAGGTCGGTCCGCGTAGCGTGGACCCAACTCGCTGAACAGTTTGGTTACGATGGCTCGGTCGCGCAGGCGCGAGAAAGCCAGCCGGCGCCGCGCCACGCTGTCGGCCTTGGCGAGGGTGATGAGCGGCTCCGCGGTGCGGCGCAACTCCTTCGCTTTGGGCAGTGTCGTTTTGATGACTTCGTGCTGGAACAACGACACGGTCATGTTGCGGAACATGGCTTTGCGGTGGCTGCTGGTGCGGCTCAGCGCTCGACCGCTGTTTCTGTGGCGCATAGGTACTTTTCCTCAGGCAAAGCGGCTCAGGCCGACGCCTTCTCTTCTTTGTACAGATTCGGCGGCGGCCAGTTCTCCAGCCGCATGCCCAGGGACAGGCCTCGAGCAGCAAGCACTTCCTTGATCTCGGTGAGCGATTTCTTACCCAGGTTCGGCGTCTTCAGCAGCTCGACCTCGGTACGCTGGATGAGATCGCCGATGTAGTAAATGCTCTCCGCTTTCAGACAGTTCGCGGAGCGTACCGTCAATTCGAGATCGTCGATGGGACGCAGCAGGATCGGGTCCACGTCGACCGGCTTCGACGCCTGCACCTCGCTCGGACGCGCGCCGCTCAAATCGACGAACACCGACAGCTGATCCTGAAGAATCGCCGCCGCGTTGCGAATCGCGGTTTCCGGATCGATCGTCCCGTTGGTTTCGATCTCGACTATGAGTTTGTCCAGATCGATGCGCTGTTCGACGCGCGCATGCTGTACCTCGTAGGCAACCCGTCGGATCGGGCTGAACGACGCATCGAGCTTCAAGCGGCCAATGGCGTGATCGCTCTGCTCAGGCAGCTCACGGGTGTTTGCCGGATCGTAACCGCGACCGCGGGCGATCTTCAACGACATGTTGAGCTCACCGGTTTCGGTCAACGTCGCCAGATAATGTTTCGGATTGATGATTTCCACGTCGTGATCGACGGCAATGTCCGACGCGTAAACCGGCCCGGGGCCCTTTTTGTTGAGCGTCAGAGTGGATTCGCTCTTGGCGTGCATACGGATCGCCAGTCCCTTGAGATTGAGCAGCACGTCGGTAACGTCTTCCTGCACGCCAGGAATGGTCGTGTACTCGTGCAGGACGCCCTCGATTTCCACCTCGACCACCGCGCAGCCCGACAGGGACGACAACAGAACCCGGCGCAGCGCGTTGCCCAGCGTGTGGCCGAAACCGCGATCGAGCGGTTCGAGCACGATTCTAGCGCAATCGTCCGTGATCCGCTGGACGTCGACCAGTCGGGGTTTGAGCAGATCGGATAAGAATGCCGGCATCGAAAACACCTCCTGGGCGTTCCTACTTGGAGTACAGCTCCACTACGAGCGACTCGTTGATGTCCGCAGGAAGATCGCTGCGTTCGGGAACTGACTTGTACGTACCTTCCATCTTCTTCACGTCCACGTCCACCCACTCCGGGAATCCGAACTGCTCGGCAACGTTGAGCGCGTCGGCGATCCTGACCTGGCTGCGAGAACGTTCACGAATGGCGACGAGGTCGTTTGGCTTGAGCTGAAAGGACGGACTATTGACGACGCTACCGTTGACCATGATCGCCTTGTGACTCACCAGCTGGCGAGCCTCGGCACGCGTCGCGGCAAAACCCATACGGTAGACGACGTTGTCGAGCCGTGACTCCAGCAGCTGCAGCAGGATCTCGCCGGTTGCACCCTTGCGACGCGCGGCGTCACGGTAGTAGTTGCGGAACTGCCTTTCGAGCAGTCCGTACATATAGCGCAGCTTCTGCTTCTCGCGCAGCTGCAACGCATAGTCCGACAGGCGCCGCTGCCGGTTGTCGCCGTGCTGGCCGGGTGGTTTATCCAGCTGACACTTCGACTCGATCGGCCGCGCGCGGCTCTTGAGCGACAGGTCGACGCCCTGGCGCCTGCTCAGTTTACATTTTGGTCCGAGATACCGTGCCATCTTCTCTTACTCCGCGGAACTGCTAAACGCGTCGCCGCTTCGGCGGGCGGCAGCCGTTGTGCGGTATGGGGGTTACGTCCGTTATGTTGCTGATCTTCAGACCCGCGGCGTGCAGCGCCCGCACCGCGGATTCACGACCCGGCCCGGGACCCTTGACGTAGACGTCCAGGTTCTGCGTACCGAACTCACGCAAGGCCTCGCCGACCTTCTCGGCGGCAACCTGCGCTGCGAAAGGAGTACTCTTGCGCGAACCGCGAAAGCCACTGCCACCGGAAGTTGCCCACGCCAGCGTGTTGCCCTGGCGGTCCGTGATTGTGATGATCGTGTTGTTGAAGGACGCGTGGATGTGCGCCACCCCGTCGACGACGGTCTTCTTGACCCGCTTGCGCGTCTTGGTCTGAGTCTTGGCCATGCTCGCTCCTACTTCTTGATTCCGCGGCGCGGACCCTTGCGGGTCCTGGCATTGGTCCGCGTGCGCTGCCCGCGGACCGGCAGACCACGGCGGTGGCGCAGGCCGCGGTAGCAGCCGAGGTCCATCAGACGTTTGATGGCCATGGACCGTTCGCGGCGCAGGTCCCCCTCGACCGGGAATTTCGCGACCTGGGCGCGGAGCGCATCGAGCTGCTCCTCGGTCAGGTTCTTGACCTTCTCGGTGAGTGCGACTCCTGCCGCCTCGCAAATCAACTGCGCGCGACGCCGCCCGATACCGAATATGTGAGTCAACGCGATGACCGCGTGCTTCTGATCCGGGATATTGATACCCGCTACTCGAGCCATACCGTCCTTACCTTGCCTTTGAGCCCCCGGAACGACGCATGTCGCCCGCGAGGCGGTTGACCGTCAACCCTGCCGCTGCTTGTGGCGCGGATCCTTGCAGATGACACGCACGACGCGCTTGCGCTTGATGATCTTGCAATTGCGACAAATGGCCTTGACCGATGCTCGCACTTTCATACCCTTCTCCACGCCGTCCGTTCAGCGACGGCCATAGCCCTTCAGGTTGGCCTTGCGCAGCAGCCCCTCGTACTGGTGCGACATCAGGTGGGCCTGGACCTGGGCCATGAAATCCATGACGACCACCACGATGATGAGCAGCGACGTCCCGCCGAAATAAAAGGGAACGTTGAATTTGAGGATGAGGAACTCCGGTAACAGGCACACGGCCGTGATGTAGATGGCGCCGGCAACGGTCAGCCGCGTCATGACGCCGTCGATGTAACGGGCGGTCTGTTCACCCGGACGTATGCCGGGTATGAACGCACCCGATTTCTTCAGATTGTCGGCTGTTTCCTTCGGATTGAACACCAGCGCCGTGTAGAAAAAACAGAAAAACACGATGGCGCTCGCGTAAAGCATGACGTAAAGAGGCTGTCCCGGCGAGAGCAGGGTGGTGAAATCCCGCAGCCAGCGCAGATTCTCGACGCTGCCGAACCAGCCCACCAGAGTGGTCGGGAACAAAATGATGCTCGACGCGAAAATCGGCGGAATGACACCGGACATGTTGAGCTTCAGCGGCAGGTGAGTCGACTGACCCGCATACATCCGGCGCCCGGCCTGGCGCTTGGCATAGTTGACCGTGATACGACGTTGGGCGCGTTCGACGAACACGACCAGCCAGGTGACCGCGACCGCGAGCGTGAACAGCGCGAGCACCATGAAAATGTGCAGCTCTCCCGTGCGTGCGAGCTCCAGGGTACCGCCGATGGCGCGCGGAAGACCCGCCACGATGCCCGCGAAAATGAGCATCGAGATGCCGTTGCCGATACCGCGCTCGGTGATCTGTTCGCCGAGCCACATCAAAAACAGTGTGCCCGTAACGAGCGTCGTCACCGTCGTCAGACGGAAGGCGATACCCGCGTCGATGACGAGCGCCTGTGAACCGGCCTGCTGGCCCTCCAGCGCAATGGCCACACCGAGCGCCTGGAAAGTCGCGAGCACGACCGTGCCGTAGCGCGTGTACTGGGTGATCTTGCGCCTGCCCGCCTCGCCCTCCTTCTTGAGCTGCTCGAGCTTCGGATGGACCACTGTGAGCAGCTGCATGATGATGGACGCGGAAATATACGGCATGACGCCGAGCGCGACGACCGAGAACCGCTGCAACGCTCCGCCCGAGAACATGTTGAACATGTCCAGAATGGTGCCACGCTGCTGATCGAACAGCGTCGCGAGCACTGCCGGATTGATTCCCGGGACCGGAATGTGGGTGCACAGCCGGAAAACGACCAGCGCCCCGAACAGAAACAGGAGCCGCTGGCGTAACTCCGTCAGCTTGCCGAGGCCGGCGAGCCCACCGGGCAGATTGGACGTGGGTCCGGCCATTTATTCCTCGATGCGCCCCCCGGCCGCCGTGATCGCCGCGCGGGCACCGGGCGTAACTGCCAGCCCCTTGACCGTCACTGCCTGCGTCAGCTTGCCGGATGCGATCACCTTCGCGCGCAGTGCGCGTGCGGGCACGAGGCCGCGCTTCTTCAGACCTTCGAGATCGACGACGTCCGTGCCGGCCAGCGCCAGCTCGTGCAGACACACCTGGGCGCAGTTGGCCGAGGTGAGCGACTTGAAGCCGAATTTCGGCAGGCGTCGCTGCAACGGCATCTGCCCGCCTTCGAAACCGGTCTTGTGATAACCGCCCGCGCGCGCCTTCTGGCCTTTGTGGCCTCTGCCCGCGGTCTTGCCGAGTCCGGAGCCGATGCCGCGACCGACGCGTTTGCGCGGGCGGCGCGAACCCGCACCGGGCTTGAGGGTATTCAAACGCATATCAAACCACCTCGACCTCGACGAGAAAACGCACCTTGGCGATCATGCCGCGAACCTGCGGGGTGTCCTGCAGCTCGACCTGTTGGCCACGCCGGCGCAGTCCCAGCCCCAGCGCGCAGGCCTTGTGCACGGGCAGTCGCCCCGCAAGGCTGCGTACGAGTCGCACCCGAACCCGACTTTCGCCGCTCATGACCTCACCCCAGAATCTCGTCGACGGACTTGCCGCGTTTGGCGGCGATGAACTCGGGATCCCGCATCTTGGTCAGGCCGTCGAACGTCGCGCGAACCACGTTCACGGGATTGACGCTGCCCAGGCACTTGGCGAGCACGTTGTGCACACCCAGAACCTCGAAAACCGCACGCATTGCGCCGCCGGCTATGATGCCTGTGCCTTCGGACGCCGGCTGCATGTACACCTTGGCAGAGCCGTGCTGGCCGACGACCGGGTGCTGCAAGGTAGTGCCTTTCAAAGCGATGGGCACCATGTTCTTGCGGGCGTTCTCCATCGCTTTCTGAATTGCGGCCGGCACTTCGCGGGCCTTGCCCCGCCCGAAGCCGACGCGTCCGGCGCCGTCGCCGACGACGGTGAGCGCTGCGAATCCGAATATCCGCCCGCCCTTGACGACCTTCGCTACACGGTTGACGGTGATGAGCTTCTCGAGCAGCCCTTCGCCGGAATCCGATCCATGTTGCATTGCCATTGCGAGCTGCTCCTAAAACTCAAGTCCGTTCTCACGAGCGGCGTCGGCGAGAGCCTTGATACGCCCGTGATATTTGAAGCCCGACCGGTCGAATGCGACACGGGTGACGCCCGCCTGCCGGCTGCGCTCCGCGATGGCTTTGCCTACTGCCGCCGCGGCCGCCACGTTTCCGCCGTACCCGATATCGACGCGCAGGGCTTTGTCGAGCGTCGAAGCGCTGGCGACCACGTTACTCTCGCCCGGCGCGATGATCTGGGCGTAAATGTGCCGCGGCGTGCGATGGACCGACAGGCGGTGCATCTCTTTGCTTCGCATCTGTGCGCGGCCCCGCTTGGCGCGGCGCAGTCTCGATTGCTTCTTGTCCATGGATACGTGCTCTTAGGTCTTCTTTGCTTCTTTGCGCAGAAGAACTTCGTCGGAATATCGCACACCCTTGCCCTTGTAAGGTTCCGGCGGGCGATAGGCCCGGATCTCCGCCGCCACCTGGCCCACCTGCTGCTTGTCGGTGCCCTTCACCAGGATCTCCGTGACACTCGGGGTTTCAATCGTTATGCCCTCGGGAATCGAATAGCTGATCGGGTGCGAGAAGCCGAGCGTCAGGTTCAGAGAGCGCCCCTGGACCTGCGCGCGGTAGCCGACACCGACGATGTCCAGCTTGCGCTGGAATCCAGCCGAGACGCCGATGGTCATGTTCCTCAGCAGAGCCCGTTCCGTACCCGCGATGGCCTCGGCCGTCTTGGCGGCGCTGGCAGCACGCACGCGGATCTCGCCGTTCTCGTGCCTGACCTCGGCCAGTTCGTGGGTTTCCCGCTCCACGGTTCCCCGGGCGCCCTTGATCCGCACGCGCCTGCCGCTGATCGATACCTCGACCCCGGCGGGCACGCTAACGGGCGATTTCGCGACTCGCGACATCTCCGGATGCTCCTTCAGCAGACCGTACAGAGGATTTCGCCGCCGATGTGCTGTGTCCGCGCAGCGCGATCGGACATCAACCCGCGCGAAGTCGACACGATGGCGATCCCGAGCCCACCCATCACGCGGGGCAAATCGTCGCTCGCGCGGTATACACGCAGACCCGGGCGACTGATCCGCCGGACCGCGTCGATTACGGGCGCGCCGTCGTGATATTTCAGCTCTATCGTGAGCGTGGCCCTGCCGTTCACCTCCCCGCTCGAGTGGCCCTGAATGAAGCCTTCGTCGGCCAGCACCTGCGCAACCGCGCGCTTGAGCTTGGAATACGGCATGGAAACGCTCTGTTTGGCGCTCGCCTGGCCGTTGCGTACACGCGTCAGCATGTCCGCTATCGGGTCTTGCATCGTCATGGTCGGTACCTGTTTACGCCTCTCGTTGCGGGCAGATCGTTCTGGCTTACCAACTTGCCTTGACAAGCCCCGGTACGTCGCCACGCATCGCGGCCTCACGGAGCTTGTTTCTCGACAAACCGAATTTGCGGTAAAAACCTTTCGATCGTCCCGTGATACGGCACCGATTGCGCTGGCGTGCCGGACTCGCGTCGCGCGGCATCTTCTGCAGCGCCACACGTGCCTGCTCGCGCACCTCGTCGCTGGCTCGCGGGTCCAGCGCCTGAACTTTCAGCTCGGCGCGCCTGGCCGCGTATTTCCTGACCAGGCCGGCGCGTTTGAGCTCGCGGTTGATCATCGACTTCTTCGCCATCAGCTACTCCCGGTCTGCCGCCGCCCGATCGGCAGCTTCAATTGGTGCGGAACGGGAACTGAAACGCCGCCAGCAGCGCCCGCCCTTCTTCGTCGTTCTTCGCGGTCGTCGTGATGCAGATGTCCATGCCGCGGATGGCATCGATCTTGTCGTAGTCGACCTCAGGAAAGATGATCTGCTCTTTCACGCCCAGCGTGTAGTTTCCACGTCCGTCGAACCCCCGGCGGCTGAAACCGCGGAAATCACGGATCCGGGGAATGGCCACGCTGATCAGCCGGTCCAGAAACTCGTACATCCGGTCGCGACGCAGTGTCACTTTGCAGCCGATGGGCCAACCGTCCCGGATCTTGAAGCCGGCTACCGACTTGCGAGCCTTGGTCACCACCGGGCGCTGTCCCGAGATGCGGGTCATGTCGGACACCGCGTGCTCAATAATCTTCTTGTCCGCCACCGCTTCGCCAACGCCCATGTTGAGCGTGATTTTCGCGATACGCGGCACCTCCATGACACTCGAATAACCGAAGTGCTCCTGGAGCTGCTTGACGACTGAGTCCCGGTAGAACTGCTGCAATCTGGTCACGGTAATCGCCTTCAGCTATCGATGATTTCGCCGTTCGACTTGAAGAAGCGCACCTTGCGGCCGTCCTCCAGGCGCTTGACCCCGACCCGGTCGGGCTTGCTCGTCGCCGGGTTGAACAGCGCGATGTTGGAGATGTCCATCGGCGCTTCCTTCTGGATGATGCCGCCCGGCGTTCCGAGGTATGGATTCGGGCGCGAATGACGCTTGATCATGTTCACGCCTTCGACAATGGCGGTATCGTCGTCGAGCACGCGCAGCACGACACCCCGCTTGCCCAAGTCCCGGCCCGCTCGAATGACGACCTGGTCACCTTTCCTTATCTTTCTCATAGCATTGGCGCTCACAGCACCTCGGGTGCCAGCGAAACTATCTTCATGAATTTTTCCGTGCGCAGCTCGCGCGTCACCGGCCCGAAAATGCGCGTACCAATCGGCTGCAACTGCTTGTCGAGCAGCACGGCCGCATTGGTGTCGAAACGGATCAGCGACCCGTCCGGACGCCTGACGCCCTTGCGCGTACGCACGACGACGGCGTTGAACACTTCGCCCTTCTTCACCTTGCCGCGTGGTATCGCCTCTTTGACCGTCACTTTGATCACGTCACCGATATTCGCGTAACGGCTCTTGGAACCGCCCAGCACCTTGATGCACATCAATCGGCGGGCGCCGCTGTTGTCCGCGGCATCCAACATTGACTGCATCTGAATCATCGAGGCTCTCCCGTTTACCTGACATCAACAATTCGCGCATGCGCCTGCAGCGACCGTGACCTAGACCGCCGGCGCACGTTCCACGATACGGGCCAGGCGCCACGTCTTGCGCTTCGACAACGGCCGCGTCTCGGCGATCTCGATCAGATCACCGTTTCGGCATTCGTTGTTCTCGTCGTGGGCGAGGAGCTTCGTCGTCCGGCGCACGTACTTGCCGTACAGCGGATGCTTCACGCGGCGCTCGATCTCGACCGCCACGGTCTTGTGCATCTTGTCGCTCACGACCCGGCCCACCAGGGTTCGGGCGACCTGAATCTCATCGCTCATGCGGCGCTCCCGCGGGACTTCTCGTGCATGATGGTCCGGACTCTGGCGACCTCTCGGCGCGCGTCGCGCACCCGGCTCGGCCGCCCCAGCTGTCCGGACCCCTTCTGCATACGCAGATTGAACTGCTCGCGCAGGAGGTCCTTGAGGACCTGTTCCAGCTCTTCCATCGATTTCTTGCGCATTTCCGCAGCGTTCATCACAGCACCTTCCGGGTGGCGAACTCGGTCCTGATCGGCAGCTTCGCCGCAGCGAGCCTGAAAGCTTCCTTGGCGATACTCTCGGGTACGCCCGCCATTTCATACAGAACGCGACCGGGCTTTATCTGCGCCACCCAGTACTCCACGTTGCCCTTGCCGCTGCCCATGCGCACCTCGAGCGGCTTCTTGCTGACCGGCTTGTCCGGGAACACGCGGATCCAGACCTTGCCGCCACGTTTGACGTGACGGGTGATCGCGCGTCGTGCCGCTTCGATCTGTCGCGCCGTCAAACGACCCCGTCCGATCGCTTTGAGCCCGAACTCACCAAAGCTCACGCGGCTGCCTTTGGTAGCAAGTCCGCGATTGCGGCCCTTCTGCTGCTTTCGGTACTTCGTCTGTTTAGGTTGGAGCATCGCGTCGTTCCGCTACTACCGTGCCGCCTCGGTGGATTCGTCCGACTCGCTGGCGGCGTGAATTTCGCCCTTGAAAATCCACACTTTGACGCCGATGACGCCGTAGGTGGTACGGGCCTCGGCAAAACCGTAGTCGATATCGGCCCGCAGCGTATGCAGCGGCACACGGCCTTCCCGATACCACTCCGAACGGGCGATCTCCGCACCGTTCAAACGGCCGGCAACGTTGATTCGGATGCCCTGGGCGCCGAGGCGCATGGCGTTGGTTACCGCACGTTTCATCGCGCGACGAAACATGATCCGACGCTCCAGCTGGTGCGCCACACCCTCTGCGACCAGGTAGGAATCCAGCTCGGGCTTGCGGATTTCTTCCACGCTGATGTGGGATGGCACACCGAGCATGGAGGACACCTGGGCGCGCAGATTCTCGATGTCCTCGCCCTTCTTGCCGATGACGATTCCGGGTCGCGCCGTGTGGATGACGATGCGCGCGTTGTTGGCCGGCCGCTCGATCTGGATCCGGCTGATCGACGCGTGCGCTAGTTTCTTGCGCAGAAACGTCCTCACGTTCAGGTCCGCGTTCAAGTAGTCGGCGTAGTGCTTCGAATCGGCATACCAAGTGGATGTCCAGTCCTTGACGATGCCGAGGCGAAACCCGGTCGGATGTACTTTCTGCCCCATGCGAATTTCCTTAGTTGCCGTCACTCACCGTTACGGTGATGTGGCTGGTACGTTTGAGGATCCGCGCTCCGCGTCCGCGGGCGCGTGTGCCCATGCGCTTCATGACCGGACCGGCATCGACGCACACGACTGACACCTTGAGCTCGTCGATGTCGGCTCCTTCGTTGTGCTCGGCATTGGCAATCGCGGATTCGAGCACCTTTTTGACGATCTCTGCGCCCTTCTTGGGGCTGAATTTCAGCAGATTGATTGCATTCTCCACGGGCAGATTGCGTACCTGGTCCGCAACCAGACGCAGCTTCTGTGGCGAAATCCTCGCATACCTTATATGTGCGCTGGCGGCCATGGTGCGGCTCCCCCGTCCTTTGTCTAGCCCTTGACCTTGCGATCCGCCGCGTGACTGCGGAAAGTCCGCGTCGGCGCGAATTCGCCGAGCTTGTGACCGACCATGTTCTCCGTCACGAACACCGGCACGTGCTGGCGGCCGTTGTGAACGGCTATGGTCAGTCCGACCATGTCGGGGATGACCATTGAACGGCGCGACCACGTCCGGATCGGCCGCTTGTCGTTCGTCGCGCGCGATCGTTCCACCTTGGCCGCCAGGTGGTGGTCGATGAACGGACCCTTTTTAAGCGAGCGTGGCACTGTGCCCTCCTGCCCCTACTTGCGTTGGCGCCGGCGGACGATCATCGCTGTCGTCCGCTTGTTACGCCGCGTTTTGTGACCCTTGGTCGGCTGGCCCCACGGCGACACCGGGTGGCGCCCACCGGAGGTCCGGCCCTCCCCGCCGCCATGCGGGTGGTCGACCGGATTCATCGCTACGCCGCGGACCGTAGGACGAATACCGCGCCAGCGCTTCGCCCCGGCCTTGCCATAGGAGCGCAGACCGTGTTCCTCGTTGCCCACCTCACCGATCGTCGCCCGGCACTCGACCGCCACCCTGCGCATCTCGCCCGAGCGCAGGCGCACGGTCGCGTAATGGCCCTCGCGCGCGACGAGCTGGACGCCTGCACCCGCGCTGCGACCGAGCTGCGCGCCTTTGCCCGGCTTGAGCTCGACGCAATGGATCGTGGTACCGACCGGAATATTGCGTAGCGGCAGGCAGTTGCCCGCTTTGATCGGTGCGTTCGTACCCGACAGCAGCGTGGCGCCCGGTTCGATACCCTTGGGCGCGACGATGTAACGTCGTTCGCCGTCAGCGTAGACCAGCAGCGCGAGATGGGCGCTGCGGTTCGGATCGTATTCGAGCCGCTCCACGCGTGCGACGATGTCATCCTTGTTACGCTTGAAATCGACGATGCGATAGCGCTGCTTGTGCCCGCCGCCCTGGTGACGAACCGTGATCCTGCCCTTGTTGTTGCGCCCGGCACGCTGGTTCTTTTTCTCGAGCAGGGGCGCATACGGTTCGCCCTTGTGCAATTGCGGATTCACCACCTTGACCACGCCGCGCCGGCCAGGGGATGTGGGTTTGACCTTGATCAGTGCCATGGGCTGTCTCCGTAGTCGACTCTACTCGGCGCCGAGGAAGTCGATGTCGAAACCCTCTTTCAGGGTCACGTACGCCTTCTTCCAGTCCGATCGGCGCCCGGTATTGCCGGTACGCGCGCCCTTGGTCTTGCCCGGGACGTTGCACACGCGTACGCCTTCGACCTTGACGTTGAACATGAGCTCGACGGCTTTCTTCACGTCCGGCTTGCGCGCGTAAGGCTGCACCTTGAAGACGAACTGCCGGTGCGCCTCGGCGACCCGTGTGGTCTTCTCGGATACGCACGGCGCCAGCAGCACCTTCATGAGTTCGGCGTCGTTCACGAGAGCCGCTCCTGGATGGCCGTCAGGGCATCCTTTGTCATGAGTATCTTGTCGAAGTGCACCAGACTCACCGGGTCGAGCGCGGCGTCGTCGCACACGGCGACCCACGGAAGGTTGCGCGATGCGAGGTAGAGATTCTCTTCCACCTCATGACAGACGATGAGCAGACTCGACGCGGCGAACGGGCGTATCTTCTCGGCGAAAAGCTTGGTCTTCGGCCCGACGACCGTCATGTCATCAACCACCACCAGGCGCTCCTGGCGGCGTAGCTCCGATAGCAGCGAGCGGATCGCCGTGCGGTACATCCGCCGATTCACCTTCTGCTCGTAGCTGCGTGGCCGGGCTGCGAACGTCGCTCCGCCGCCGCGCCAGATCGGGCTCGCGCGACTGCCGGCACGGGCCCGACCCAGGCCTTTTTGCCGCCAGGGCTTGGCCGTGCTCGCCTGCACCTCGGCACGTGTCTTCTGCGCCTTGGTACCTGCGCGTCCGCCCGCCATGTAGGCGACCACGACCTGATGCACCAGGTCCTCATTGAAGGTCGCGTCGAATACGCTATCGGCCACCGAAACGGTACCGGCGGGCGCAGCATTCGAAACCGAGAAAACGTTTAGATCCATGACAAATCGCTACCGTCGGAATCGGGACGTTGGCCGCACGATCACCTGACCGCCGCGCGAGCCCGGGACCGCCCCTTTGATCAACAACAGATTGCGGTCGCCGTCGACGCGGATGATCTCGAGGTTACGAGCGGTACGACGCACGTTGCCCAGATGCCCCGGCATGCGCTTGCCCTTGAAGACCTTACCCGGATCCTGGCGCTGGCCGGTCGATCCGGGCGTACGGTGCGACAGCGAATTGCCGTGCGTCGCATCGCCGGACCGGAAGTGATGACGCTTGATCGCGCCCGCGAAGCCCTTGCCGATCGTGGTGCCCGCAACATCCACCCGCTGACCCGGCGTGAACAGGGCGACATTGAGCTCGGCGCCCGGCGCGAGCTCCGCGCCCTCATCCTCGCCGAGCCGGAACTCCCACAGACCGGCGCCGGTATCGGTACCGGTCTTGGCGAATATCCCGGCATCGGGCTTGTTGATGCGGTTGCGGTGCTGATGGCCGGTCGTGACTTGAACGGCACGGTAACCATCGCGCTCACGCGTCTTGACCTGCGTGATCCGGTTGGGCAGCACTTCTATCACCGTTACCGGGATCGACGTACCATCATCCTGGAACACGCGTGTCATGCCGTGCTTTTGTCCTACGAGTCCAATGGACATTGTCGCGCCAACCTCGGTTCTCTTCGTCACTGGACGCCCGATCAGCTCAAGCGGATCTGCACGTCAACGCCGGCCGCCAGATCCAGCTTCATCAACGCGTCCACCGTCTTGTCGGTAGGGTTGACGATGTCGAGTAGGCGCTTGTGCGTGCGGATCTCGTACTGGTCACGCGCGTCCTTGTTGACGTGCGGAGACGTCAACACGGTGAATCGTTCCTTTTTCGTCGGCAGCGGGATCGGGCCTTTCACGCGGGCGCCCGTGCGCTTGGCGGTCTCGACGATCTCGCGCGTCGACTGGTCGATCAGGCGATGATCGAAGGCCTTCAACCGAATGCGAATAATCTGTTCGCTCATGATTTCCCAGACCTGCGATCGTTGTCGTCCAAGCGTTGCCGTTGTGAATCCGACGCGTCGCGGATCACTCGATGATTTTCGTCACGACGCCGGCACCGACCGTGCGCCCGCCCTCGCGGATGGCGAACCGCAGCCCGTCTTCCATCGCAATCGGCGCTATCAGCTTCACCACCAGCTTCAGGTTGTC
>JADZEE010000038.1 GCA_020850735.1 Gammaproteobacteria bacterium
AGCACGCGACGCGCAGATCTACGCCTGCGTCAGCGTGACCGAACGTGACGGAGGCTCCCTCTACCTCAGTCAGCTCTGGTTCGACCCCAAGGGAGACCTCGTCGGACGCCACCGCAAACTTCGCCCCACCGGCCCCGAGCGCTACATCTATGGGGACGGGGATGGCAGCATGATGCCCGTCATCGAGTCCCCCATCGGCAACCTGGGGGGACTTCTGTGCTGGGAGCATCTCGTTCCCCTCACTTCGGCCGCTATGAATTCGATGAACGAACAGGTGCACGTGGGCTCGTGGGCCACCTATTCCTTTTTCAAGGGTGGACCGTTCGACGCAGTGCGGGACTTCAAGGCGCGATCCGGAGCACTCAAGAATTCACCGCTGGATATCGCGCCGAACGAGATCATGAGCCGCCATTACGCCATGGCCACCCAGACCTTCGTGGTCATGTCCACCGGCGTTCTGAACGAAGAAGGCGCCCGCATCCTGTCTGAAGGGATCCCGGCCAGCGACATCATGGTCGGGGGCGGAGGATCGCGGATCATTGCCCCCGACGGCAGCGTGATCAGCCCGGTGCTGCCCCATGACGAAGAGGGGCTGGTCTATGCCGATATTCCGCTCGAGATGGTCATCTACTCGAAGTACATGTGCGACCCGGCCGGTCACTATGGTGTGCCCAACGTGTTGAGCCTGAACTTCAACCGGGTCCCCGCGAGGGCAGTGCGCATGGGTGATCCAGATGTCCGCCCCGCCTATTTGAGTTTTGAACAGCTGCAGGAGGCCGGCAAGACAGATGCATCGGGCGCCCCACCCCGGTAGTTTCAGCCGCACCCGGCCGCGGGCAGCACCAGCGTGTGGATCGACGGCACGGGCAACGAAGCTCCATGCTCCGCGCGACGTGCGCATCGCGCAGATTCCCACCCCGCGGATCCGTAAGGGTGCGTCGCGCGCGTCGTTCCAGTGCACGAGGGTCGCCAGCGCGTACCCGACGGGCACCGTGCACGTCATCTGGGACAACTTGAACACGCATCGCGCGCACGCCGTGTGGGATGAGTTCAATGCCCGTCACGGCCGGCGCTTTGTCATGCACTTCACGCCGCTGCATGCCAGTTGGGTCAACCAGATCGAGTTGCTCTTCGGTATCTACTCGCGCCGCGTACTTCGCCACGCCAGCCATACCTCTACCGCGCACCTGCGCCAGCGCACCGAGACCTTCGTCGCCCAGCGCAACGCCGCGCCGCGCCCGTTCAAGTGGACATTCGCCGGCTTCGAGCTGCAAACTGGCGAACCCAGGACGTTCGCCAGGCATGCCCGGACCCCCCGCCAGAACCAACGCCGCTGAGTTGCAGCGCCACCTTGCCGGTCTCACCGGTCACACTGCGGCTCACGTCAAGCCCTACGGCAAGCATCTGCTGATCCAGATGCACCGCGGCGACAGCATCGATACCGTCGCGCGCCTGACCGAGGTCGCTCACGGCAAGTACATCGCCGCCTTCCGCAGCCATACCGGCCGCTGGGAGCCGTTGCCTGCTTCGGCAGACAGCATCAGGAAGACCGCCGAACTCGTCACCACGCTCCTGGCCCCCTATCTGGAGCCATAGAATATGTAAAGCTATTTACAGGATGCCGTACTAGTACGCCGACCCGGAGGTATCGCAGCAGACCGCGCGTGGCAAAGTCGAAGTCCGATACCACGCTGGAGCCGGTGTCGCCCCGTATTGCCGTGCGTATCGCCGAGGTCGGCGGCATGCCGGTGCGCAGGAACCTGCCCACGCGAGAACGTCGCAGGGTGGGTGCCGGGTGTTTCTTCGACCACGCCGGTCCGGTCGCGCACGCGGCGGGCGCAGCCCTGGCCAGATCGAGGCCGCCCACATCATCGGCATGACACAGCCCAGGGTGTCTCAGGTTCGACGCGGCGAGTTGCAGAACATCTCGCTGGGACGTCTGATGCAGACGCTGGTTTGGCTGGATCAGCATGTCGAGATCGTCGTTCGGCCCGCGCGGCGTGCGCGTACCGCCGGCATCACGGTCGCGGCTTGACGAGGCAAGCGGGCCGGAACCGCAATGAAACTCGCATGCGAAGACCGGAGTGACGGTCAGTTCGAGACTCTGATCGTTCTCTTGTGCCAGCGGTTGACTGGGGTTTCCGTACAAGGCTTCGCAAAAGGGCCTGAGGGTGGACGCGATGCCAGGTGCATGGGGACGGCGGAGCTGCACCCGGGCAGGACGGCGCTGTGGAGACCTGTCCACGGCGGCGGACGTCGCTTGCGACGAACGCCTGCAGGAGTCCGCACGACTGCGTCCTTGCGAGCGTTGGCATCCCTGCGTGCAGCGCGCGCGTCGCGCGCCGGCCCGCCTTTTCGACCGTTCGTCCGGCGCCGCCCGTCTGCGGTGGGGCCCGCTGCTAGCCTGCCTGCATGAACGCGCGCACCGATCCCGGCACCGCCCTGGCCGCCGCATTGCCGCCGCTCGGACAACCGGGGCGGCGCGTCACGGTCGAGGACCTGCTGCCGGCGCTGGTCGCCGACCGGTTGCTCGCGCCGGCCGATGCCGAAGCCGTGGGCCGCTACGCACGCCTGTCGAGCGCCGACCAGCACGCGCTGGTGGCGCTGGCGCGCCGCA
>JADZEE010000039.1 GCA_020850735.1 Gammaproteobacteria bacterium
CCGCCTTGCTGAAACCCAGATCCTCGGCCAGCTCCGACTGCGTCACCCCGTCGTTGAAGTACAGCCGCGCCAGCACCCACCACTGCGCCCGGGTGAGACCGAGCGTGCGCATCCGACGGTCGTACTCACGGCTCATCAGCCGTTCGACCTCGTAGATGAGATAGGGAACCTGGTGCTCGAAGGCCTTGCGTGCCATGGCGCTAATATAGTCAAGATATTTACTATATGCCAGTTGACCATTTACACGCGCCTACGGCCCCCGGCGGAACCGGCGCGGCTCAGGCAGCCGCCATGAGCCGCCCGAGGAGCTCGGTGCGATTGCGCACGCCGAGCTTGCGATAGATCGCGTGCAGGTGGGTCTGCACGGTTTGGACGCTGATGCACAGCAACGCGGCGATCTCGCGATTCGTGATCCCGCCACTCGCCGCCAGCACGACATCGAGCTCGCGCTCGGACAGGCCCTGTGCGCGCAGGCGCTCGAACGCCGACAGCGTGCGCAGCCGCGGTTCGAAACCGAGCAGAAAGCACGGCGATCCGGTCCCGGTATCCAGCCGCCGCAACTCGTAGCGCGCGCGCTGCCGGCGCCGGCCCACGCGGATCTCGCCGCTCGCCTGGCGTGGCGGCGGCCGGCCACCGGGGAGCGGGTCGGTGAGCCGGGCATGCGCAGCGCGCAGCCCGGCATCGTCGGCGAATCCCGCCCAGGCGGTCGGCGCCCCGTCGGCCCGCGCCGACGATTCGCGCACGATACGCTCGGCACCGTCGCTCCAGCACAGCGGCCGCAGCTTCGCGTCCAGCACCACCACGCCGGCGAATGGCAATTGCGACGCGAGCGCCTCGATGGCCTCGGCCTGGACCTGCACGGTTTCCCGGCGCGTGATCCGCTGCACCGCGGCGCCCAGCACCGGCGCCAAGTAACGCCCCGCGGCCAGATCCGATGCGGAGAAACACGGCGCACGCCGGGATCGGTAGACTCCGATGAACCCGACCGCACGTCGTTCGCATTCGAGCGCGATGCCGAGGATCCGATCGATCCGGAAACGGCCGAAGTACTCGGCATGGATCCGGGAGCGCCAGAAGTTCTCGCGTTTGACGATCTGCTCGTCAATCGTGACGGTCGGGACGCGACCATCGCGCCGGGTGCGGAACCAGCGCGCGAAAGGATCGATACCGTGATAGCGCGTCAGGTACAGCGAAAGACTGTCCGCGGCGAGACCGCGCGCGGCGAAACGCTCGATGCGGTTGTCGCCGAAGCTTCCCGGACAGAGCGCGAAAACGCAGGCATCGGCGCCGAAAGCCCGTTGCACGAAGTCCAGGGAACCGGCCTGCAGATCCGCGAGCTCGGCCCAGCCGGTAACGCTGCGTTCGAACGCATTCAGCTCCCGAGCTCTCGCCGTGTCCGTCTGCATGTCCAACGCCCCGGTCGGTGCCATGCAAGGATAGCGGGTGGCCGGCGGGCACGCCAAGCGGTCCGCCGGCAACGACGCCGCCTGAATTCAATGGTTTCATCGATATCCGGGGTAAGCCTCCACGCCTAGCATGGGCACTCGAGGAGCGGCGTTTCCGCAGCGAGGCAGCTTACATGGCAATCGGTCTGAGTACGGTCACTGCGCACTTCCCGGACACGGTCCTGACGGCAGAGGACTTTGCGTACCTGGCGCCGATCACCCCGGCGGGCATGGCCGGGCCGCAGCAACTGCGCAGACTGCGGGACCCACGGGCAACCGAGATCCTCGGCGAGGCTGCCGGACGCCGCGCGCTCGAAACCGCGAGTCTCGCCGCGGGCGACGTCGATCTGCTCGTCACCCAGCACATCGGTGGGCAGTACATCCTGCCCGGTCCGGGCAGCGGCCTGCACCGCGCCCTCGGCCTGCCCCGGTCGACCCCCGCCTGGAACCTGCAGACGAGCTGCGCGAGCTTCGTCGACGGCTGCGAACTGGCCCGCAACATGGTGCGTGCCGGCGAGTACCGGCGCGTGCTGCTGGTGACCGTCACTGCGGTCGCCACGCCCGGCTGGGGCGTCGACCAGTCCTCGGCCTTCGCCCAGGCCGCCGGTGACGGTGCCGGCGCGGCAGTCATCTCCGACCGCGACGTCCGCTTCGAAATCCTCGCCTACAGCAACCGTACCTACGGCGAGCTGTACGATCAGATGGCGGTGGACTTCCGGCCCGCCGAACACCCCGAGCTGATCGACGAACGATCGCCCGCCAATACGGCCTGCGGACTACACGTACAGGAGGAGTTCTTCGCCTGGGTGCAGACCGAAGGCGGGCGGGGCTTTGCGCGCGATTGCATCGGCGAGGCGTTGCGGAAGATAAATTTCAGCTTTGCCGATCTCGATCTCGTCATCCCTCACCAGGCGCACAAATTCATGGTCGACCTGTGGACCGAAGGGCTCGCCGAGGAGGGCGTGGCGCCGGACAAATGGCGCGACACCTGGGATCGCCACGGCAACATCGGTGCGGTCGATCCGGCCGCGACGCTCACCGAGATCCTGGCGCAGGGCGAGCTGCCGGCCGGCGCGATCGTCGCGCTGTTCGCGCCGGGGGCCGGCGGGCACACGCCAACGATGATCCTGCGCTATCTCGGCTGAATTCGCGCCGTAGCGGTGACAGGCGGACCGCTACCGCGCCGAGAGCGCGGCTGGACGGTGTCAGCTGCGCCGCAAAACCGTACTCCCGCTGGTGCAGCGGACACACCGGCACCGCTTCAGCGCCGCAATGGAACAGCGCGATGTACTGGGCTCGTCGCGCTGCCGCCCGTGCGCTACTGGCGGCAAATCGACCGGCGGCACTCCCAGGGCGAGCAGGCACTCGTCGCACGCGCGCTGAAACGCCCCCGTGGCGAGCGCGTGCTGGAGCTCGGGTAGCGGGTGCAGAAAACCCGGACCGGTGAGACCTGGTAGAGCCCGGCAATCACCCGGGCGGGCAGCGCTGCATCGGCAACGACCGTGCCGATCAGGCCAGTTTGAACATATCGGCCTGGCGGAAACCGATCAGCAGATCCATCAGCTCAGACGGCTCGCCGCGGGCCTTTTTCCCCCGCTCGAGCCGCAGCACCTCGAGTGCCGCGTGAACCTGCGACCCGAACAACGACTCGAGATACTCTCGGGGGATGCGGTCACCCGCCGCCCGGCCCTCTGCATCGAAGGCCGGCGGCGAGGTCGGCGGCACGTAGAACACGTTCGGCCGCGTGTTCCACTCCGGATGCAGAGGCAAGGCGATCTTGTACTCGTCCACCAGCTTCCAGACCGGGCCGTTGCGATCGTCGCGATAGCCGACGTGCCGGATCCGCCCGACACACTGTGCCGCGCAGGCCGGCGGCACACCCTGCTCCACCCGGGGGTAACAGAAGATACATTTCTCCGATCGCCCCGTCGCGGCGTTGAAGTAGGATTTCTTGTACGGGCAGGCGCGCACGCACATCTGGAATCCCTGGCACTTCGACTGATCGATGAGCACGATGCCGTCTTGCCCGCGCTTGTAGACCGCCTTGGCCGGACAGGCCTTCAGGCAGGGCGGATCAGCGCAGTGGTTGCACATCCGCGGCAGATAAAAATAGTAGGTATTGGGAAACTCACCGCGGCCGCGGTCTTCGTCCCAGTTGGGGCCGCTGGTGGGTTCGACGTGGGGTCTGAGCCACGGACTGTCCCCGGGCTCGAACAGCGCCTGCTGCAGATCGTACTCCCAGGGAATACCGTAGTCCTCGGCCGCAGGCAGCTCGCCGGGGCGCGGATCGCCCCCGTCGTCGATGCCACCGCCCATCGCGGCATAGCCCCGCGGATAGCCCTGCCCCGGCTGCGTCTCCACGTTGTTCCAGTACATGTGCTCGCGCCCGCCGTGGCGGGTCCAGAGCATCTTGCAGGCCACGGTGCAGGTCTGGCAGCCGATGCACTTGTTCAGATCCATCACCATGGCGAGCTGCCGTGGAGCAGCGGCCGGCTCTGCGCGCGCCTGTGTCATTGCGTGCTCTTCCGGTTGGACCGGCCGGTCAGGAATACCGAATTCGGGATGATGCGAGCATCACCGCACGGCCGCCTGTTCGAGCTGCTGGAGCGTAACTTCATCGTCGGTCAGGCCCACACGATTGTGGACGGACGGACTGGTCACGAAGATGGTCGCGTGTCGACGCTGGAAGTCCATGACGTGACCCAGCATTGAGGTGGTCGAGTAATGATTGTCCGCTTTGCGGACGCCTGCCCAGTTCGGGGCGGACTCGTAACCCGGTGGGAACGTGGTTTGCGGGAAGTTGATGTACTTCCAGAATTCCCCCTTGCGATCATAGGTCTCGGCCTGGAACGCGCGCCCATACCCGGGAGCGATGTACATCACCTTCTTGGAATACGGGTGCTCCGGGGGAGTCTGCGCCTCGACCACCAGAGCTTCGGTGGGCTCCCAGTCGTTTTTCGGGTTCCAGTACGGCGGTTCATCCAATGCGACCGTGGGATATCGTTTGACGGGGTCGGTCTCGGACTCCACCCAGCGGGGATTGCGGCTGTTGTTGATTACGAGCATTCGGCGCTTGGCGGTGCATTCGTACTTGGGGTACCAGGTCGGGTGGGCGTTGAAGATTTCCACGTCGTCGTTCAACTGATCAGTGCCGCCGATCGGATCCATCCATGCACCCCCGGACAAGCGCCGCACGCGCCGGAAGGAGCGGATGTAGGCCCAGTTGTCCTCGAGCTTCGGGGAGTCGTATTTCAGAGTGAAGATACCCAGGCCCTTGATATCGAATGGTTCACGCGCATAGATGAGCGTCTTGTGATAGATGCTTTCGTCGCCCAGAACGAGTTGCTCCGTACCCCAACGGCCCTTGACGAAGTAGCGGAAAAACGCCCATCCCTGCACGCGCTCGAGCCCCGAATTACCGTCGACGAGCAGGTAGACCCAGGTAGGGTAGTACATGTCGGTGCCGACAGGAGCTCCGTAGAACAGGTTCCAGGCGGCCTTCTCGCCACAATGCGGGTCGTCGGGATTCAGATCGGGGAACGGCAGCCCGGCCTCCCAGCCGCTGATGGTGCGTGAGGCGGGGTCATAGCTCACCTTGTCCTTGTTGATCTTCGACCACTTCAGGAATTCATCATCGAGATGCAGCGCCTGGTACGATTTCAGGTAGATGCGCAGATTCTGCTCCCTGATCTGCCAGGCGAGCTTGTCGGTCATCAGGTCGCGGATCGCGTAGCCGTCGATCGTGTTGTCCAGGTTGGCGTCCAGGTTCGTCTTGTTCAGTTCGAATCCTTCGGGCAGCTCGGCCGCCGCGACGGTTCCCGCGGCCAAACACAGCGCGAGTACGGCGATGCCCAGCATTGATGACATTCGCTCAGTCACTTTGATCATGTGATTCACCTCGATATTTTCTTGAAGGTTTCACGGGACCGGTCAGACCCGCGCGGGTGCGGCTTCGATATCCACGCCTGCTTCGTGCGCGAGCTGGTTGGAGGTCCAGTCGAACAACTGGTAGTGAAGATGGCCCCAGCCGCCGGCGAGCTCCAGCGGCTGCAGAAAC
>JADZEE010000040.1 GCA_020850735.1 Gammaproteobacteria bacterium
CGACGGTCGTCGAGAACCATTATGGAGCCGGTCGCGCCATCTACTCCGCCGCGGACCTCGAGGCCGGAAACTCCACAGCGCACGATTCGCTGTTCCTGGCTCTGGTGACCTCGCTGCTCGACGGTCCAGCGGCCTTCGGCTCCGACGCACACCCGGTCGTATGGATGAATGTCTTCGATCAACCGGAGCACGGTCGCCGCATCGTCTCCCTGTTCAACAATGCGCCCACCGATCCGCCGCTTCCGGTGCCGGAATTCAGCTTTCGCCTGCGTCCGCCGGCGGGTCGCCACTACACGCGGCTGGTGCAACTGCCACAGGACCAGGCGGTCCCGTTCGCGCGCGATCCGGACGGAACGATCCGTGCTGCGGTATCCGGCCTCGAGGCCCTGGCCATGTACGCGGCCTATCATCAATGATCACTGACGCCACCCGCCGCGTCGCGGCAGCAGGAGCGGGGCCGGAGATCGCCGCGCCATGAGACTCCCGCTGCGCATCGGCATCCTGGGAACCGGCTTCATCAGCACGGAGTTCGCGCTGGCGGTGCACGCTGGCGCATCGCCGCTGGTGCGCATCGGCGCCGTCGCGAGCCGCGACGCGGGGCGTGCGCAGGCACTCGCACGGCGCTGCGGCGCAGCGCGCGCCCACGCCGACTACGCGACGCTGCTGGCCGACGCGGACGTCGACGCCGTGTACATCGGCCTGCCCAATTCACTCCATGCCGAATGGGCCGTACGGTCTGCGTTCGCCGGCACGCACGTGCTGTGCGAGAAGCCGCTGGCACCGACATCCGCCGAGGTGCAGCGGATGATCGAGACTTTCGAGCGGCACGGCCTCCTGCTCCTCGAGGCCTTTCCGTTCCAGTTCCAGCCGCAGACCCTGGAGATGCAGCGGCGGATCACGGCGGGAGAGATCGGCGCGGTGCGCGTGCTGCAGGCCACCACCGGATTCGCCCTCGCCAATCCTGCGAACGTCCGGCTGCGTCCCGAGCTGGGCGGTGGCGCCCTGCTGGATATCGGTTGCTATTGCGTGAGCCTGGCGCGACTGGTGTTCGGCCGGCGACCCCTGCGCGTGCGTGCCACCGGCACGGCTGGAGCAACCGGGGTGGATATGACGACCACCGCCACGCTGGAATTCGCCGACGGCGGCTGGGCGCAGCTGGCCTGCAGCATGGAGGTCGGGCCGCACCGCGCCGCGATCCTCGTCGGGACCGGCGGTGTGCTGGAGACCTCGTTCACCAACCACACCAGCGCCACACAGCCGGCGCGACTGCGCCTGAAGCGCGGCACCGCGTGGGACGCCACGTTCGAGTCCATCGACGTGGCAACGGGCAACGGCTTCGTACTCGAAGCCGAGGCATTGGCGCGCATCGTGACCAGTGACGACGTGGCTCAGCGCCGTACGCTGCACCGCCTCAGCCTGGACAACTCCGCGACGCTGACCGCGATTGGCCGCAGCCTGCAGGCTGGCGGCCCCGTCGACGTCTGAGGGCAGCACGCCCGGAGACCGTCCGTGCTTCGGCACCGTACCCTCGTGCTCTGCGAGCGCCGATCGCTACGCAGGCGATCGCGCTCGGGCTGCCGCCAGATTTTCCTGGAACACCCGCATGAAGTTGCCGCCCATGATCCGCGCGACCGCAGCCTCATCGAGACCGCGGGCCAGCAGCGCCGCCGGCAGCAGGCTCCAGTCGCGGTAGCTGGTGAATACCGGTCGGTAGTTGGCGTCCATGTCCGTGCCGACCGCCACGTGCCCGACTCCCACCGCATCGACCAGCCGCAGGATCGAGTCGATGTAGTCGCCGAGACTCTGCTGGCCGATCCCGGATGGCCACGAGCCGATCACGCCGCCGGCCGTGGACACGAGCCGGGCATGTTCGGCGCTGATCAGGCGCGGATGCTCCACACCCGGCCGCACGAGATTGGTGTGTGAGACGATGACCGGCCGTTCGCTGGCGTCGATGACGTCGCGCGTCACCGCGAGGGTCGCGTGTGCGAGGTCGATGATGATGCCCGCGGCATTCATCTCGCGGACGATCGTCCTGCCGAGTGGGGTCAGACCGCCATGCACCGCGGTCTCCGTCTGCACGTCGCCGATCTGGTTCACGTGGTAGTGAACGAGCGTGATCGCGCGCACGCCGTCGCCGAAGGCTGCGTGGATCCGGTCCAGTCGATCCTCGATGAAATCACCGCCCTCGATGGCGAACACGGCCGCCGTGCGCTCGAGCCGTGCCGCACGCCGGACATCGCGCGGCGTGCGCCCCGCCAGCGCCTCGTGGTCCGCCACGAGCCGCTTCAGACCAGCGATCTGACGCTGGTAGTCCGCATACGCCTCGCCGGGAGCAAACTGGCGTGCCGCGTGGATGCCCTGCGCGGACAGCTCCAGGAGCTGCATGTCCGCGACGCCCGCGAACAGCGCGGCGCTGACTCGGCCGGCGTTCAGATCCGCAATCGCCTGCGTCTCGAAGGGCGGACCCAGTGCGCGCGTCATCGCCGTCTGACGAGGCAGGCGGCTCAGGAAGAACCGGCCGGGGTGGCAATGCACGTCGACCGTGACGTGGCGCTCGACGAAAGCCGCTCCGGCCTGGCGCTGCTCGGCCGACAGGGGCATTCCAAGATCGCCCAGCGGCGTCGCCGGCGTCTCTTCGGCGAATGCCGCGGCCGCGGTTGCACCGCGTCCTCGTGACCCGCTTGCGGCCGCCACGGCAAACGCCAGCCGCTGGAGAGCATCACGGCGCGACAGCGATCGCGCGCCGCCCTCCGACTGCACGCGCGGCGGCTCGTCGGTCACGGCCGGCGAGCCGTACTGTCGACCGCCGCGGTCGGGCCCGTGAGCGCGCGTCGCAGCGCGTCGGCCGCCGCGCGGGTACCGCGCCGGGCGGCGTCGAGTTCGTGGGTCATCGACATGAAGCCGTGGACGACCCCCGGATATTCCAGGTACTCCACCGAGATGCCGGCCGCGATCAGGGCCGCTGCCATGCGCCGGCTGTCGTCACGCAGCGGATCGAGCCGCCCCGCGATGAGGCACGCCGGTGGCAGACCCTCCAGCCGGGCGAGCAGGGGCGCTGCACGGGGATCGTCCGCCGCTCCCCGGCTGCCGAGGTACATCTGCCACATCAAGTCCATGGCCTGCGTGCCGAAGCCGTACTCCCCGCCTCCGTACAGTCGGTGGGACTCGGAAGTGGCATCCCGGGCATACGCACCGTAGATGAGCAGCAGGAAGCGCAGCCAGTCCTGGCGCGCGTCCCGCAGCTCCAGCGCCGTGGCCAGCGCCAGGTTGGCACCCGCCGAGTCCCCACCGAGCGCCAATCGCTCCACGTCGATCCCACGCGCCACCCCGCTCCTGTGCGCCCAGCGAGTGACGGTCACGCACTCCTCGAGTGCCGCCGGGAACGGATGCTCCGGCGCCAGGCAATAATCGACGGACAGAATCGACACGCCACTCTCGAGTGCCAGCAGGCGCCGCGCGCGATCGTTCGTGTCGAGATCACCGACGATCCAACCGCCTCCGTGGAAGTCGATCATCGTGGCATTGGGGCGCCCGTCGCCTCGTGGATCGTAGAGCCGGACGGCCACCTCGCGCGTGCCCGTGGCGACGCGGAAGTCCTCGATGCGGGGCAGCGCCGGCGGATCGACGTTCCACGCGAGCACGTCCTCGGCGAAGCGCGCGCGCATCACAGCCGGCGGCGAGGTCCCGAAGAGTGGACGCGCAGCCATCTTCTCCAGCATCCGGTCGAGGACGCGGCGCATCTGCGGGTCGACCCAGGGTGTGGGCGCGTCATCGTTCATCATCGTCTCTCCCCGCGTGGCTGCTCATGATTGGCTGAAATAATGGCGTTTACAACGTCAAGCTCGATGTTGATCGAATAGATCTGGTGTGCAGACTAATTCACTGCAACGCAGCAATCCCCTTTAAAAACAATCAATTGCAACTTTCGAACGCAATAATCGCCTTGACAATTGCGACTATCAAAAACGATCAGCATCGCGTAACATCGGTCGCGTTTAACCGTCATTGCGATGCGTCGCTAGGTATCGCGAGGGTCGATAACGGCAACACTGGCGCTGAGGGCGCCGTCGGGGAGAGCGTTGATGAAGATTCAATTTCGCCTGCCAAACACGTTGGTCATCGGTACTCTGGCCGCCGCTGCCGTCGCGCTGCTGCCGCTCGCGGCCGTCGCCGCAGACAGCACGGGCGACAGTGCCGGGGTCCTGGAAGAGGTGATCGTAACGGGAACCCACATCGCGCGTGCGGGCTACGAGACACCCACGCCGGTCACGACGCTGGCCGCCGATGAACTGGCGGCGGCGGCCCCATCGAGCATTCCCGACGCATTGAATCAGCTCCCCCAGTTCACCGGCTCCACCAGCCGCACCTACTGCTGTCAGGCCGGTCCTTCCGGGAATTACATCAACCTGCGCGGCCTGGGCTCGAATGGCTACCTGCGTTCGCTGGTGCTGCTCGATGGCGTGCGCGTGACGCCGACGAGCAATACCGGAGCCGTGGATCTCAATCTGCTGCCGGAGCTGCTCGTCAGCCGCGTCGACATCGTGACGGGTGGTGCCTCGGCCGTCTACGGCTCGGACGCCGTCTCCGGCGTCATCAACTACGTGATCGACAACAAGTTCACCGGGCTCAAGGGCTTCGTCCAGGGCGGTCAGTCCAATTATCACGACGATACGTCGGTGAAGGCGGGCCTCGCTGGCGGCAGTGATTTCGCCGGCGGCCGCGGCCACGTCGTCGCGAGCTTCGAACACTACAAGAGTGATGGCGTTCCCGATCCGAACGCCCGCCCGACGCCGCGCCAGGCCTGGTACATGTCGGGCAACGGTTCGCCCGCCGCGCCGTACACGAACGTACCCAATGCCAACATCAACGTCGTCTCCGCGGGCGGAGTCATCGTGAATCCAGCCGCCGGGGGACTGCCGATCGCGACACCGGCGGCGCCGCTGGCCGGCACGATGTTCCTGCCGGGCGGAGCCACCGCGCCGTTTGATTTCGGAACACCGATACCGGGAACGTCGATCGCGTTCAGGACCGGCGGATCGGGTGTCAATTTCAACCAGGGGCAGTACGTGGCGGCCGTGCAGACCGACCACCTCTACCTGCACCTGGACTACGATCTGACGCCGGACATCCGCGGCATCGCCCGGCTCAACTACGCGCAGTCCCACACGGACCAGGGCTTCGGCATCGCCACAATCAGCACCGCCAATGCGTTCATGATCCACAGCGACAACGCCTACCTCCCCGCGGCCGTGCAGGCGCAGATGACGAACCTCGGGCTGTCCTCCTTCAGGATGGCGCGGGCGCTGTTCGACCTGCCGCGCGCCACCGACGTAACGACGAACACGACCACCGATGCCATGCTCGGGCTCGAGGGCAGGGCGTGGGGCAGCTTCAAGTGGTCGCTGGTCTATACCAACGGCAAGACCACTCTGGATGAGCAGGTGAGGAACAACATCAACTTCGTGAACCTGTTCGCGGCCATAGATGCAGTCCGAGGACCCAGCGGACAGGTCGTCTGCCGCGTCACGCTTACCTATCCGGGCACCGCACCCGGCTGCGTACCCATCAATCTGTTCGGGGTCGGCGCGGCATCGAAGGCCGCGACGGACTTCGTGCTGGGTACCGACGAGAACCGCGTCGTGAACCGCCAGCAGAGTCTGGCCTTCAACCTGCAGGGGGAGGCCTTCGATCTGCCCGCGGGCCCGCTGTCCATGGCCATCGGCGCCGAGCACCGCCAACGCAGCCTCGACGAGACCGCGAGCCCGCTGGGCTACCAGCCGGTCAACGTACTCGGACTCACCTTCGTACCACCGGTACTGTGCCCGCAGGCACCCGCCAACGTCACCAACTGCGTGAGCGGCGCGTTCAAGGCCGGGAACTATGGTCCGGCCAGCGGCACGGATCACGTCACCGAGGGCTACGTCGAGGCCGCGGTGCCGCTGCTCGCCGGCATGCCGGCGATCCACCGACTCGAGTTGAACGGTGCGTTCCGCTACACGAACTACACGACCGTGGGCAACGTCCACACGTGGAAGCTGGGCCTGAATTACGAACCGATCGACAGCCTGCGGTTCCGCGCGACGCGCTCCACCGACATACGGGCGCCGAACCTGTATGAACTGTATTCATCGCCGGTCACCGGGTTCGCCTACTCGTTCTTCGATCTCCGCGGCAACCACGTCGTCGTTCCGGTGCCGCAGGTGAACCAGGGGAATCCGAACCTGCAGGCGGAGAAGGCGGACACGTACACGATCGGTCTGGTGTACGCGCCGACCTGGCTGCAGGGCTTCTCCGCCGCGATCGACTATTACCACATCGACCTGCGCGACATGATCGGGCCGAACACGGCACAGAATGTGATCGACAGCTGCATTGCGAATCCGGGCACGAGCGCCTGCGACGCGCTGACGCTCGACACCAGCGGCAATGTCACGTCGATAACGGTGCAGAACATCAACGCCCAGTCGCTCAAGCGCAGCGGGGTCGACATCGATGCAGCCTACTCACGACGTCTGGGTGCGACGCTGTTGAACCTGCGCGGGCTCTTCTCCTATACGAACTCCTACACCCAGAAGCTCAGCCCCGGTGCACCGAACATCCAGTTCGCCGGCGAGAACCCGCTGACGGTGACGTCGTTCCCATCGCTCGCCACCCCGAAGTGGCGCGGGACCCTGAGTGCCGAATTCGCCTATCGGGACTTCTCGGCGATCATCCAGGAACGTTACATCCAGTCGCTCCGTCTGGTCGGTTACTCCGGGGGCGCCACCGGCACACCACTGGTGTTCGCCCAGCCTGACCTGCCCACGGTGCTCTACACGGATCTGACGGCGCGACTCGGCTTCAAGACCGGTGGCGCGCAACTTCAGGCTTACGCCACGGTCAACAATCTGTTCAACAAGCAACCGCCCGTGCTGGGCAGCTTCCTGCCCGGACTGGGCTTTCCCACAGTACCGACGCTCTACGACCTCGTGGGCCGCTACTACAGCGTCGGAATCCGCGCCCGCCTCTGAACTCCGGAGTCGGGCCGTGGCTGCGGCGGATCGACGCGCGGCAACGGGGCACGGCGCGGCGCTGAGACCGTGAGCTCTCAGCGCCGCGCCGGCAGACGCCAGCGGTGCGTGCCGGCCGCGAGCCGCCGCGCGGCTGGCGGCTCCTGATAGCCGGGCGGAACGACGAATTCCGCCTCGATTCCCGCCGGCACGTCGATACGCACCTCGAGGCCGGACTCGCCATCCCGGGACCATTCGACCGCGAGTTCGCCGTGGGGCGTCGGATAGCGTCCGCTGGCGGAACGCAGATCGACCAGCTGTGGTGCGATACGTGCACGGGCGAAACCCGGACTCAGGGGCGTGACCCCCAGCACGTGCGCCGACAGCTGATATACCGGTGTGGCCGAAAAGGCGTGGCACAGGCTCGCGACCGGTTCGAAGGACTCCCACAGCGTCTCGGTACCCGTCGCCAGCATCGGGCCGTAGTGCTCGCGCATGTGTGCCAGTGCCA
>JADZEE010000041.1 GCA_020850735.1 Gammaproteobacteria bacterium
AGTACGAAACCGCCCAGGCGGTGCTGGGCGCGGTCGCGGACATCGTCAAGTACGATCGTCCGGACGACTACGTGCAGACGCTCAAGGCGCGCATCGAGGCGCAGCAGGATGCCGCCGTGGAGGCCGCCGCGCGCGAAGTGATCCATCCCGACAAGCTGACCTGGGTGATCGTCGGCGACCTGTCGAGGATCGAGCAGCCGGTGCGCGCGCTGAATCTCGGCGCGGTACACGTGATCGATACGGACGGCAATCCGGTGCGCTGAACGGTGCTACGGTACGGGATGCCGCCGGCGGCGGGCCTCGATGCCGGCTAGTCGAAGACCTGCGGATCGACGGCATCGGCCATCGCCTGATAGCCGTCGTTGCTCGGGTGCAGCTGATCGGGCGACGCGTACCGCGGCAGCAGCCGCTGGGGATCCGAGGGGTCGCGCAGCGCCGCGTCCCAGTCGATCACGCCGTCGAAGGCGCCAGCGGTCCGGATCCACTCGTTGACGGCCGCGCGAATCGGTTCCTTCGAATCCATGTAATAGCCGGGTGCGTCGGTTCCCTTGAACGGCGTGAGCGTCGCACCGAGCACCTTGATCCCGTGCTCGTGCGCCCGGGCGATGAGCTGCTGGTAGGCACCGATGAGATCCTGCGCCGTGGGCAGCTCCGACAGCGGTGCCAGCGGATGGCCACCGAGGCTCGCGCCCGGCCAGCCGATGTCGTTGATGCCTTCCAGGATGACGACATGCGTGACTCCCGGCAGCGCGAGCACGTCGCGGTCGAAGCGCGCGAGCGCGCTCTGGCCGGCGCCATCGCGGCGCAGCTGGTTGCCGCTGATGGCCTCGTTGACGACGGCGATCGAGTCTCCCAGACCCCGGCCCCGCAGCCGGCGCAGGAAGTCGCCGGGCCAGTTGCGATCCCCGTCCACGGTCGAGTTGTTGCCGTCGGTGATGGAATCCCCGAAGGCGACCACCAGTCGCTGGCCGGCCTTCGCCGGTACGGTGATCGCCGACAGCAGCAGGATCGATTCCGTCTGCGACGCGATTGCCACCTTGGCCTGATGCGTGAAATCCCCCGGCGGCGTGATCACGGCCGTCCGCAGACCGAGATTGTGCCCGGTGGGCGCCGTGACCTTCTCCGGCAGGTAGATGCTGATGGCGATCTCGCTGCCGGGCTCGAGCGGATAGTCGATCGCATCGCTGACGATCGGCGCGCCTGGCGGTACGGTAATGGACTTGCCGCCGCTGAACGTGACCTGCCGCAGCGAGTTCCCGGCCACGGTCGCCGGATCGAGCGGGCGGCCGACGGTCACGCCGCCGATCACGAGGGGCTGGTGGCCGAACTCATTGGAGAGGCGGATGCGCAGCAGGTGGCCGCCGACGGATATCCGGACGCGCTCGCGGATCGTCTGACCGTCGAGCGTGAGGCCGCCGCCGGGGCCGGCGAAAGGTGCCTGCGGGCTCGCGGCCCACGTGGCAATCCATTTTCCGGGCGCGGGTGTTCGCTGAGCGGCTGCTGCGGCCGGCAGGCTCGACAGCATGAGGAGTGCGGCGCACAGCATCAGGGGCCGCAGCATCGAACGCCCGATGTTCATCGTGCCCGCACCGGCCGGAGCCTCACCAGCCGCCGCCCGTGCCATAGGGGCGATCGAGGCGGATGGTCTGGATCTCGGCGATCCTGCCGTCCACGACCTTGAACACCTCGTGGATGATCGTGTCACGCGGCTTGCTGCGCCACTCCGACGGCGGCAGCACCATGCCGCTGATCGGGTTGACCGGCGGGCGCGCGGGCGGCGCGGCGGCAGCGCCGGCCGCCGGGGGTGGGGCGACCTTCGGGACCTTGAGCACCACCTGTCCGAGCACCAGGCCGCGCGCCGTGTCGACGATGGGATAGATGCGCTGGTCGACCTTGGTGATGTAGGTGAACGGGCCGAAGCCATTGCATGGCAGCATCACGAACACCGGATTGAGCGAGGCCTGGACGCCGTCCTCGAAACGCCGGCAATCCTCGGTGACCGGAGTGTTCCGGCCGTCGTGCCTCTCGAGACCCTCGAAATAGCTGTCCGCGATCGCGATCAGCTGCTGGCGCGAGCGCTGCTGCTTCTTCGGCAGCACGTAGTCGTAGAACGGGTTCGGCGAAATCAGTCCGGGTACGCCGTCCTGGGTGCGCACGCCGGCGATGGTCTCGACGAGGGTGAGTTTCTGATCCTTGACGGCCAGCCGCACGAACAACGTGCCGCGCCTGAAGTCCTCGTTGGCGACGCCGAACAATGCGATCTGGCCCGCCTGCGGGTCGATGACGTACTGCCGGAAAGCGATGCCGTCGATGTGCTTCCAGTCCTCGTCGTCGATGGCGGACGGGAGACCGTTGTGGATGATCTGCGCATCCGCCGCGAGCGGCACGGCGGCGACGTCGTGCTTGACCAGGGCATCCAGGTAGCGGTCCATGTAGCCCTGCAGACAGGCACGGTCGCAGGCCGGGGCGGCCGCCGCCTGGGCGGCCAGCGCGAGCGGGACGAGCAGCGTGACGAGCCCGAGGCGGCAGGCTCTGAGCATGAGTGTCATCGGCATTCTCCTGCGCAGGTCAGCGAGTGCCGCAGACGTCCGCGGACGCCTCGGCGGGTGAAGTGTAACCGAGATCCGGGCCGGGCACGGCCCACGCTCGAGCAACCAGGTGCAGCTCACGTGTCCCACGACGATGGCATCCCTGCAGCCGCGGACAGCGCAGGCGCCGGGAGCGCATGGACTGGCACGGGTGTGAATCTGCCGGCAGCAGCGGGTGGTCAGCGCGCAATCGGGTCGTGACGCGACGGTCCGGCGTCGGCGGTCGCCCGGATAGTGAGCCCGGGTGACCGGCTGAGGCCATGATCGCCAATCACCCGCGCCACGCACATGCTGACGCGCTTGCCGGTCGGGATGTGCAGGAACTCGTTCGGACCGTGTGCGTTCGAGTGCGGTCCGAGCACGCCGGTGATGAGAAACTGTGCATCCGGGAATCTTGCGCCCAGCATACCCATGAACGGGATGCTGCCGCCCTCGCCGTTGTAAGCCGGCGGCGCTCCGAAGAATTCACGCGCCGCTG
>JADZEE010000042.1 GCA_020850735.1 Gammaproteobacteria bacterium
ATGCAGCCGTTCGGAGGCATCGACGAAACTGCCGGCCGTGATGACCGCGAGAAAGGTTCTGGCGAGCTCGGTATCCATCGGAATCGATGATACAAGACGCCAATATTCATCGCTTGCGAAAGCGCCGGATGCGGCTACGCTGTTCCGCGTCCGGATGCAGCACCGTCCATGAGCCTCAGCCTACCGCCTCTGCCCTACGCCAGCGCCGCGCTGGAACCGCATATCTCACGCCGGACGCTGGCCGAACATCATGGCTTTCACCACGCCGCGTACGTGGAGCGGACGCGCAGCCTGATTCAACGTACGCCGCTCGAGTCCGCCACGCTCGAGGAGATCGTGCGCGCCAGCGCTCCACAGGGCAACGCCCTGTTCCGCTGCGCGCTGCAGGCCTGGAGCCACGCGTTCTACTGGAACGGCATGCGCCCGGGGGGCGGGGGCCCGCCCGGTGGCGCGATTGCCGCGCTGATCGCATCCTCGTTCGGTACGCAGCGCGCCTTCAACCGGCAGTTCGTTCAGGCCGCCGGCGATCAGTATGGAAACGCCTGGGCGTGGCTCGTGCTCGATGACGGGCAGCTGCGCATCATCACCACGGCCGACGCCGGCACGCCGCTGACGGAGCCTGTGGTGCCGCTTCTGGCCCTGGACCTGTGGGAGCACGCTTACTACCTCGACTATCAGCACCGTCGTCTGGATTACATCGCCGCGTTCCTGGGGCACCTGGTCAACTGGGATTTCGTGAATGCAGCGCTGGCGGCAGCGGGCACCCGGGCACGCGCGACAACGGGCTCCGCAATGCGCAGGGTCTCATGAGCGCGCCACCAGGGACGCGAAGGAGTGTCGGCATGTCGAGCAGCATCAGAACGCCGGAAACGCTGCCGGAGTCTTCCGACGCCGGACGGACACTCGCTGGCACGACACTGGCGCGAGCCGCGCTGCCCTATGCGGTCGGAGCGCTCGAGCCCGCGATGTCGGTGGAGACCGTCGTGTTTCATCACTCGCTGCACCAGCGTGGCTGTCTCGAGCATGCCGCGGCGCTGGCGCGCGGAACCGAGCTCGACTCCCTGTCCCTCGAGCAGCTGATCCAGGCCACCGCCCGCGCACCGCGCCACCGGACGCTCTACCACTATGCCGCGGAGACGTGGAATCATGAGTTCTTCTGGCAATCGATGCGACCGGGGGGCGGTGCAGCGCCACGAGGTCTCATCGCCGAGTGCATCCGCCGGCAATTCGGCGCGTACGACGCGTTCTGCCACGCCGTGCAGGACGTCGCCGCCGCACTGCTCGGCAACGGCTGGCTCTGGGTGACGTGGAGCAACGGCAAGCTGCAGATCCTGACAACGGCGAACGCCGATTGCCCGCTCGCCCGCGGTCACACGCCACTGCTGGCTCTCGATCTGTGGGAGCATGCCTACTATCTCGATCACCAGAACCGTCGCGCGAGCTACGTGGCGACCTTCCTCGAGGAACTCGCCGACTGGGAGTCCGTCGATACGCGGCTCGCCGCCCGGCTGGCGGCCACGCCGGCGTACGCCGTGCACAGCGCCCGCAACCCTGCCAGCTATTCATACCCGTCCAGTGGAGTGATGCATCATGCCCCAGCAGCTGTTCCCGCAGAGCACTCCGGAGCTCGCCGCAACCCGCAAGCAGCTGGCACCGGCGACTCACGAGGCATTCACCGCATTCAGTGAGCGCGTCTTTGCCGACGGTGCGCTGCCCGCCCGGACCAAGCAGCTGATCGCGGTCGCGGCGGCTCACGTGACCCAATGCCCGTATTGCATTCGCGGGCACACGAAAGCGGCGCTGCGACATGGTGCGACCCGGGAGGAGATCATGGAGGCCATCTGGGTGGCGGCCGAAATGCGGGCGGGAGGCGCCTATGCCCATTCGTTGATTGCGCTGGCGGCGATGGAGACCGCAGCTGCGGCGCACGCCGCATCCTGAGCGGGAGATAGCCGATGCGACACCGCCGCCTGCAGGTCCGAATCAAGCGCGCCTACGAAGCGCCTTCCGCCGCGGACGGCACCCGCGTGCTCGTCGATCGCCTGTGGCCGCGAGGGTTGCGCAAGGTCGATGCCAGGCTCGATGGCTGGTCGCGGGAGGTGGCACCGAGCGCCGCGCTGCGCCTGTGGTTTGGCCATGATCCGGAGCGCTGGGACGAATTCCGTCGTCGCTACGAGGCGGAGCTGGCCCGCAAGGGTCCGCTCCTCGAGGCACTGCGCGCCAGTGCCCGCCAGGGACGACTGACGCTCATCTACTCGGCAAGCGATGTCGAGCACAACCAGGCCGTGGTGCTGCGCGACGTGCTGCGTCACTGAGGCGGGGTTGCACGAGGTCCGGGACTGCGCCACGAGGAGACATGCATGAGTCATCACGCCAGACAGCCCGTGGACATGGACCATGCCCTGCTCGATCCGGCTGCCGAATTCGACACGCCGGACGACGTGGTGGGGGCTGCGCAGCTCGCCCGGGAGCAGAAGATCGAGATCCTCCAGCGCTGGGCGTACGACGCCCGCGAGCTCGCGGTGGCGGAGGAGGAGGGCATGAGCGCAGGGGCAAACCCCGACTGTCTCGATGCCGTCGTCGCCGCGCTCGCCCGCCTGAGCGGCAGCGTGGCCGGCGAGCCTGGCGCATCCGCCAGACCGCGGCGCCCGACCTGAGCCAACGCGCGCTCTGCCTGCGGTTCGATCCCGGGTGCACGTCGGGAGACTACGGTGCGAGCGGCTGAATGCGCAGCTGCAGCGGCCACGGGTACTCGCCGGGCGCAGCACCGGGCTCGAGCGCGAAGCGGCAGCGCAGCTGCAGCCTCAGCCGCTGCGGGTGCACGCCAGGCCGCTGCACGATCTGCCCGCCATCGCGCCCGATCATCACCTCCGCATCCAGCCCGGTGATCCTCACTTCGCGGAATGGATTGGGGAGCGGTGCGACATCGAGCACGTAGCCGCGCGTGTTGCTGCGGATCTCGAGGGGAATGGCAGCGGAGCAGTCCAGATAGCCCGCGACCACGTCGGCGGGCATCACGCGAACGGTTGCTGGCGCAGGCGCGTACAGCCCGGCCACGGGGAGGACGGTCGCGCCCAC
>JADZEE010000043.1 GCA_020850735.1 Gammaproteobacteria bacterium
CGCATACCCCGAGACCGACTACTTCCCGTCCGGCAAGGTGAAATAGAACGTGGCGCCCTGATTCAGCGTTCCCTCGGCCCAGATACGCCCGCCATGGCGCTGGACGATGCGCTGGACCGTCGCCAGGCCGATGCCGGTGCCACCAAACTGATCGACGTCGTGCAGCCTCTGGAACGGCCGAAACAACTGTCCGGCATGGGCCATGTCGAAACCGGCACCGTTGTCACGCACGTACAGCACGGACTCGCGCCCGTGCTGCATGGTATTGAACTCGATGCGCGCCGCCGGCGTCTTGCCGGTGAATTTCCAGGCATTGCGCAACAGATTGTCCAGCAGCACCTCGACCAGGGCGGGGTCGGCCCGTGCGGCGATGTGCTCGCCGACAAGCAGCTCGACCTCGCGCGCCGGATCGCCCTCCCTCAGCTCGCGCAGGATGTTGCGCGCGATCGCCGACAGGTCGACTGGGCGGCGGGACAGCGTCGCCCGTGTGATCCGCCCAAGTTCCAGCAGATCGTCGATCAGCGAGGCCATGCGCTGCGTCGCGGCGCGGATCCGGCGCAAATGACTGCGTCCGGCATCGTCCAGTGCCGACTCGTAATCCTCGATCACGATCTGCGAAAAACCGTCGATGGCGCGCAGCGGCGCCCTCAGGTCATGCGAGACCGAGTACGAAAAGGCTTCCAGTTCGCGGTTGGAGGCCTCGAGTTCGGCGGTGCGCGCACGCACGCGCCGCTCGAGCTCGCTGTTCAGGTCCCGCATCGCATCCTCCGCCTGCTTGCGCGCGGTGATGTCGTCCAGCGTGCCGTACGCGCCCAGAAAGCGCCCGCCCTCCCTGCTCGCGCGGGCCGCCAGCTCGGCCCAGCGCCACGTCCCGTCCGGGGCCCGAAAACGCAGCTCGCACTCGAACGCGTCCGAACTGGCCTGCACCAGCTCGTTGAACAGCCGCCGATACAGCTCGCTGTCCAGTTCGTGGATGAACTCCTCGAGCCGGCGCCCCAGACCCTGTTCGACCGCAACGCCGCTCAACCCCGCCCAGGCGGGATTCAGGAAAGACAGCACGCCCTCGTCATCGGTGCGGAAGATCACCTCGTGTACGTTGTCGACCACTTCCCGATACTGCGCCTGGCTCTTCATCAGCGCCTGTTCTGCGGCCAGTCGTGCGGTAACGTCCCGGAACAAGGTCAGCACGGCCTTGGCGCCATCGAATTCGATGCTCTGGCTCACGCCCTCGGTCTCGACCGTGCTGCCGTCGGCCGCGATCAGACGCACACGCACCGGTGGCAACGCCACGTTCGCGGTCCGATTGAGGCTCTTGCGACGACCGACCGAGGCCGCGTGGAAATCAGGATGGATGATGTCCAGCACCGCACGCCCCAGAACCTGGTCGCGCTGCTGCATGCCCAGCAGGTTCACCAGTGCCTGATTGACGAACACGATGGTGCCCTCGCGCTCGACGATGATCGCTTCCGGCGACAACTCCACCAGCCGGCGATAGCGCTGTTCGCTCGCCAGCAACAGCGCCTGCGCATGCTGCCGTATCGACACATCCTGAATGGCCACGATCGCATAGCGCGGCGTCCCGTCCAGCGAGCGCAGCACCGAGACCGAGACCGAGACCCATGCCGCACTGCCGTTTGGCCGCCGGAATTCGTATTCGGCACTACCGACCTGGACCGTGCCGGGGCCGAGCGGCGACGATGCGCCTTCCGCGTGCTCGACCCGCTGGAACAAACTCGCGATCGGACGGCCGACCAGTTCGCCACGGGACCGGCCCAGGATGGTGCACAGCGTCTCGTTCACCCACAACCACTCCCCTTTCAGGGAGACATTGCCGATGCCGATCGGCGCCTGTTCGAACGAGGCACGGAACAGCTCCTCGCTCGCCCGCAGCGACTGCTCCACACGCTGCGAAGCCGTGATGTCACGGCCGACCCCGCGGTAACCGAGGAATTCGGCCTGCGGGCCAAAGATCGGCTGCCCGGAGATCGACAGCCAGCGCAGCTCCCCACTCCCGTTGCGGCGCGGAAAGCGAAAATCGCGAAAGCCCTCCCGACGCAGCAACAGCTCTCGGTGCGGCTGCCACTCCTCGGGAGACAAGGGCGAATCGTCGTACTCCCAGCGGCACCGGCCCAGCGTCCTCTCCGGATCGAGGCCGGTCACCGTCGAAAAATTGGCCGACAGGTAGCTGATGCGCAAATCGGCGTCCTGTTCCCAGAACCAGTCGTTGGACAGGGCCAGAAAGTCCGCAAGGCGGGATTCGTTCGCATCGGTACCGCGGTCGGCGGCGCCTGGCCCCGTCGCGGACGGCGGCACCCCGCGATGGGAACTGGCGCGCGTCCGGTAGAGCCTCATGCGCGCCCGCCACCACCACGACATGAATGGCCATCACGCATGTTTGCCCTCATCGACGAGCTCACCGGAAATGCCGGGAATTCGAGGCGCGGCGGCGCCACCACAGGTCCCGCTGACCGTTGCACACGCTCGCTTCAAGCCGGCACCGGAGAGACGACGGATTGCTTGCGGGTCAATTGCCGCATGGCGCGATCCAGGCCATCCAGCGTCAGCGGAAACATGCGGCCACTCACCAGATCCCGCAGGATGTTCGTCGACTGGCGATGCTCCCAGGCGTGTTCGGGCTCCGGATTCAGCCAGCAGGCCGCCGGGTAGGTTTCCATCAGCCGCCTGACCCAGACGGCCCCCGGCTCCTCGTTCAGATGCTCGATGGAACCGTTCGGATGGATGATCTCGTAGGGACTCATGGTCGCATCGCCGACGATGATCAACTTGTAATCGTGCGGGTAGGTGTGCATCACCTGTGTGGTCGGCGTCTTCTCCGTGCGCCGGCGCGCGCTGTCCTTCCAGACGTGCTCGTAGACACAGTTGTGGAAATAGAAATATTCCAGGTGCTTGAATTCGGTACGCGCGGCCGAGAACAGTTCCTCGCAGACCTTGACATGGTCATCCATCGAACCGCCGACATCGAAAAAGATCAGCACCTTGACCGCGTTGTGCCGCTCCGGACGCATGATGATGTCCAGATAGCCGGCATTCTTCGCCGTGCTGCGGATGGTGTCCTCCATGTCGAGCTCTTCCGCGGCGCCCTCGCGCGCGAACCGGCGCAGGCGGCGCAGCGCCATCTTGATGTTGCGCGTGCCGATCACCAGGCTGTCGTCGAGATTGCGATACTGGCGCTCATCCCAGACCTTGACCGCGGTGCGATTGCCGCCGCTCTCGGAGCCCACCCGATAGCCCTCCGGGTTGTAGCCATGCGCCCCGAACGGCGACGTGCCGCCGGTCCCGATCCACTTGCTGCCGCCCTGATGCCGGGATTTCTGCTCTTCGAGGCGCTTTTTGAACTCCTCCATCAGCTTTTCCCAGCCCAGCTTCTTGATCTGATCCATCTCCTCCTGGGTCAGATGGCGCTTGGCGATCAGTTTCAGCCACTCCTCCGGAATGTCGGCCTCCAGACCCGGAATGGCCTCGATCCCCTTGAAATACTCGGCAAAGGCGCGGTCGAAACGATCGTAGTGCGTCTCGTCCTTCACCAGACAGGCGCGCGCCAGAAAGTAGAAATCGTCGATGGAATGCTCGCACACGCGCGCCTGCATGGCCTCGAGAAGTGTCAGGTATTCCTTCGTCGAAACGGGCAGTTTGCTGTTCTTGAGATGCAGAAAAAAGTCGATCAACATGACGTTCCCCAGTTTTCCGGATTGTAGTCCCTGAGCAGCCAGCGATTGTAGCCGTTTGGAACCGCAAAAAAACCGCCGGCGACGCCCATCAATCGATGGTCCCGCCCCCAAGACAAACCTTGCTCTCGTACACCACCACCGACTGCCCGGGCGTCACGGCCCATTGCGGTCGCGCGAACGCCAGCTCGCAACGCTCGGCGCCCACGGCCTCGATTTCACAGGGCGCGTCCTCCTGCCGGTAACGCGTCTTGGCGGCATAGACCCAGTGTGTATGCGGCGCCCGGCCACTCACCCAGGACAGGCGCGAGGCACTGAGCCGGTCGCGGAACAGCGCCGGATGTTCGTGGCCCTGCACGACATACAGGATATTGCGCTCGACATCCTTGCCGGCCACATACCAGGCCGAGCCGGTCGCTGCACCGCGCACGCCGCCGACATGCGCACCCTTGCGCTGGCCAAGTGTGTGATACATCAGGCCTTCGTGCTCGCCGAGCACCTTGTCCGTGTCCAGCTCGCGGATCTCGCCCGGGCGGTCCGGCAGATAACGCCCGAGAAAATCGCGGAAGCGGCGCTCGCCGATGAAGCAGATGCCGGTCGAATCGCGTCGCTCGGCGTTCGGCAGACCCGCCTCGCGCGCCAGCGCACGCACTTCACGCTTCATCAGATGGCCGATCGGGAACATGCTTTTGGCTAGCTGTCCCTGATCGAGGCGATACAGGAAGTAGCTCTGGTCCTTGACCCCATCATCGCCCTTGAGCAGCTGCCAGACACCATCGAACTCGCGCACCTGGGCATAGTGGCCGGTGGCGATCCGGTCCGCGCCCAGCTTCATGGCGTGATCCAGGAAGGCCGCGAACTTGATTTCGGAATTGCACAACACGTCCGGATTCGGCGTGCGCCCGGCCTGGTACTCGCGCAGAAACTCGGCGAACACGCGCTCGCGATAGGCCGCACTGAAATTGACGGTATCGAGTTCGATCCCCAGCACATCGCAGGCGGCGGCAGCGGCGACGAGGTCCTCGCGCGACGCGCAATACTCGTCGTCGTCATCGTCTTCCCAGTTCTTCATGAACAGGCCCGTCACCTGCCAGCCCTGGCGCTTGAGCAGCAGCGCCGCCACCGCCGAATCCACGCCCCCGGAAATGCCGACGACGACCCGCCCGCACTCACGCATCCAGCACCTCCCCCTCGTCTGCCGCCATCCACACACACCGCGCCGCCGACATGGACGCCGGCGGCGACACCCTCATCTCGACACGCCACAGGCCATGCGCGCCCCGCCGCCGCCCAGCGGCGCCGGATGGTCGGCATGATTGTCGCCTCCGGCATGGACCATCAGCGAACGCCCCTTCAAGTCGGCCATGCTCAGCCGCGGCGCCAGCACCGGCTGCATCGCCTGGCCGTCCGCAGCGACGTACAGGGGCGGCAGGTCGCCGGCGTGCCCGTCGCCCCAGGGCGTGCCATGCTTGTTGGCTTTTTCCGGATCGAAATGGCCGCCGGCCGCGATCGCCGGGATCATCTTGCCGTCCCGCTCCTGCGCCGAGCAATCCGGATTCTGATGCACGTGAAAGCCATGCAGCCCCGGGCTCAAGCCGCGCAGCGCCGGCGTGAACACCAGCCCGTAGCGGGTCTCGCTGACGGTGACCTGCCCGATCGGCGCGCCGACACCACGCTCGTCGACGGCATTCATTGCGATCACCGCATCGGCACCGGCGGCAAGCGGCATGGCAAAACATGTGGCCGCGAAAAGCACTCGCTTGATGTTCACTTTCACCTCTCTGTAGTGGCTGTTGTAATCGTTGATGCAGATCCCGAGAGACCGCGCACCGTGGTCGATGCGCGCCCTCATTCGTCACCGCCCCCGGACATCCATTTCGACAAGGGCATGATCACCGCCGGTTCGCCGTGATCCCGAAACCAGGTATCCACCGCGTAATCGCCGCCGTCACGCGCGCGGATCACCGCCGTACGGTGTTCGAACAGCAGCCAGCGCCGCCGCCATGCCGGCTCGCCCGGTTCGTGAAAGCGCAACACGCCATCCGCGGCCAGCAGCGCGAGCATGCGCGTGGTCGTGGTCGAATGGTCGATGCAATCCATGCGCCCGTCCAGGTCGGTGTCCCGATCGTTGCCACCGAGATCGGACGCGATCGGCGTGAACCGCCCCGCCCAGCGATAGAGCCGGGCCAGCACGCCGCTCAGTGCGACGCGTTCATCGTCGGCGTCCAGCGCATAGGCGAGCACCCGCTCCATGTCGGCGAGCGCCGTGTCGTCGAGGTTCACCGCCGCTTCGTTCCGGCAGCCGAAGTTGTAGCAGACCAGCAGACTGGCAGCCGGCAGCCGCGCCGGCAGCCATCCCAGCACCGCTGCGAGCACGAGAGCGGGCCCGACGCGACTCACGGGCTGATCAGCGCCAGCGGGTAGCGGCGACCGGCGCGGTAGTCGGCCAGACACTGTGCCACCAGCGGGTTCCGGTGCCGGTCACGCAGTGCGGAAACCTCCTCCGCCGTCAGCCACAGCGCGCGCACGATGCCCTCGTCCAGCGCCCGGCCCGGCTCTTCCCCGACCAACGTACCGCCGAACGTGAAGCGCAGGTAGGTCGCGCCTTCGGGGTGCCGCCAGCGGTAGATACCGACCAGATACTCGGGGATGAAATGATGCGCGGTTTCTTCCAGTGTCTCGCGCCGGCAGGCGTCGATCAGCGATTCGCCGTCTTCGAGATGGCCGGCGGGCTGGTTCACGCGCAGCCCCTCCCGCGTCACCTCCTCGACCATCAGGTAACGGCCGGCGCGCTCGATCACCGCGGCGACAGTGACGTTCGGTTTCCATACCTCTTCCGACATGTGCCGATTCTAACAGCGGCCGATGGGTCGATCGGCTGCCGCGGCGCCGAATCGGCTAGAATCGAGCGCTTGTTCGTTGAATCTGGAGAGTTCGACCCATGTCGATGGCCGACCGCGATGGCTTCATATGGTATGACGGCGAGATGGTTCCTTGGCGCGAAGCCAAAACCCATGTGCTGACGCACTCGCTCCACTATGGCCTGTCGGTATTCGAGGGCCTGCGCGCCTACGAAACGGCGCAGGGCACGGCCATTTTCCGGCTGCGCGAGCACACCCAGCGCTTCCTCAATTCCGCGCACATCTACCAGATGAAGATCCCGTACAGCCTCGAAACCCTGGTCGAGGCGCAACGCGATGTCGTGCGTGCGAACAAGCTGAACACCTGCTACGTCCGTCCGATCGCGTTCTACGGTTCGGAAAAAATGGGCGTGTCGCCGATCGGCGCCAGCGTCCATGTCGCGATCGCAGCCTGGCCATGGGGGGCCTACCTGGGCGCGGACGGCCTCGAAAAGGGCATCCGCGTACGCACCTCGTCGTTCGCGCGGCACCACGTCAATGTCACCATGCCGCGCGCGAAGGTCTCCACCGCCTACGCCAACTCGATCCTCGCCAGCGTCGAGGCCACCCAGGACGGCTACGACGAGGCGCTGCTGCTGGACACCGACGGCTTCGTCGCCGAGGGTCCGGGCGAGAACCTGTTCATGGTCAAGAACGGCGTCGTCTATGAACCCGAGATCGCCTCGGCGCTGACCGGCATCACGCGCGACACCGTGATCGTGCTCGCGCGCGAACTGGGCTACGAGGTCTGCACACGCCGGCTGACGCGCGACGACCTGTACATCGCCGACGAGGCCTTCTTCACCGGCACGGCGGCCGAGGTCACCCCGATCTGCGAACTCGATCGCAGGCAGATCGGCAGCGGTCGGCGCGGTCCGATCACGGCCCGGATCCAGGCGCGCTTCTTCGAGGTGGTCAATGGCCGTGTGCCGGAACATCGTGAATGGCTGACGCTGGTCTGAGCGATCGCGCCATGAGTCAGTCCCGTGACCAGACGCGCGAGATCGAGGTCCACGCGCAGGACCTGCCGCTGCATTGCCCGCTGCCCGACGCACCGCTGTGGGCGCGGCACCCGCGTGTGTTTCTCGATGTGCTGGCCACCGGCGAGGCGACCTGCCCCTACTGTGGCGCGCATTTCCGCTTCGTCGGCGATCGTCCCAAGCCTTCGCACTGAACAACATCCTGATCGTTGCACCCGGCTGGGTTGGCGATGCCGTCATGAGCCAACCCCTGGTCGCACGTTTGCTTGCGCGCCACGCCGACGCCCGGGTCGACGCCCTCGCCGGCCCATCGACGGCGGCGATCTACCGGCACATGCCCGGCATCGGCCGCGTGCACAGCGTCGGCTTCGCGCGCGGCCGGCTCGAACTCGCGCGGCGGATTCGCCTCGCACGCGAACTCGCCGCCCGACATTACCAGGCCGCCTATGTGCTGCCGAATACCTGGAAGTCGGCCCTGATCCCTTTCCTCGCGCGCATCCCGCGACGCGTGGGCTACGTCGGCGAGCAACGCTACGGCTTGCTGAACGACTGCCGGCGGCTCGATGCAGCCGCGCTGCCGCGGCTGGTCGACCGCTACGCCGCGCTCGCCGATCCGGTCGGCGCGAGCACCCCGGCCGCGAACCCGATCCTCCTTGCCAAGCCCGCGCTCGAGTCCGAACTCCACCCCCTGCGGCGCAGCGAGCTGGGCGTCAATCCGGCCCCGATCGTCTTTTGCCCCGGCGCCGAATTCGGTCCCGCCAAGCGCTGGCCGAGCACGCATTTCGCGCGCCTGGCCGCGGCGCTCGCCACCCACGACGATCCGGTGATCCTGCTCGGCTCGGCGGGCGAGCGCGCGATCGGCATGGCCATCGCCGATGCCGCGCCCGGCCTGTGCCGCAACCTCTGCGGCGAGACCACGCTGGACGAAGCGCTGGCCATCATCGCCGGCGCCCGGCTGGTGGTCACCAACGATTCCGGCCTGATGCATGTCGCGGCCGCGTACCGCGTGCCGCTGGTCGCGATATTCGGTTCCTCCAGTCCGCGTTACACTCCGCCCCTGTCGGCGCAAGCGCAGGTTCTGAGCCTGGGGCTTGCCTGCGGTCCGTGCTTTCAGCGGGTTTGCCCGCTTGGGCACACCGACTGCCTGAACCGCCTGCTTCCCGACCAGGTTCTCGAGGCGGTGCAGGCGCTGCGAGCGGAGCGACCACTATGACGCGCCAACCGAGCTACTTCTCCAGTTCCACCGAAGCCGAAGCCGGGTTTTACCTCGCGCTCGAACGCGGCGACCTCGATGCCATGCTGGATGTCTGGGCCGAGGACGAGGACATCGTCTGCATCCATCCCGGCGGCCCGCGCCTTGCCGGCACGGCGGACGTGTTCGAGAGCTGGCGGCAGATCTTTGCCGGCGGCGGGCGCATCGCGCTGCGGCGCAGCCATCTGTCGATCACGCGCGGACCGATGTTCGCGATCCACAGCCTGTACGAGCACATCGCCGGCGGCCCCGGCGAAACCTACCCGCCGGTCGCCGCCACCAACATCTATGTGCGCGGAGCGCTCGGCTGGCGCATGCTCGTCCACCACGCCTCGCCCACGCCCGAGCGGCTGACCAGCCTGAGCGACGAGGCCGGCCGGCAACTGCACTGAGCCCGTCGTGGTGCCGGACCACGGCGCCTACCGCGCGCCGGCCTGGTTGCCCGGTGGCCATGTGCAGACCATCTATCCCACCCTCGTCCCGGTCGCGGCCACGCCCCTCGACCGCGAACGCTGGGCGACGCCGGACGGCGATTTCATCGATCTGGACTGGAGCGCGGCCGGCGCCGATCGCCACCCGGCCACGCCGCGGGTGGTGCTGTTCCATGGCCTCGAGGGCAGCTCGCACAGCCACTATGCGCGTGCGCTGGCGGTCGCGGTCCGGGTTGCGGGCTGGCAGCTGGTGGTGCCGCATTTTCGCGGCTGCTCGGGCACGCCCAATCGACTGCCGCGCGCCTACCACTCCGGCGACAGCGCCGAAATAGACTGGATATTGCGCCGGCTCAAGGCCGCGCATCCCGCGGCCCCGCTGTTCGCAGCCGGCATCTCGCTCGGCGGCAACGCCCTGGCCAAGTGGCTGGGCGAGCAGGGCGCCGCCGCCGGCTCGCTGGTCGAGGCCGCCGCCGTCATCTGCGCACCGCTCGATCTCGCGATTTCCGGCCACGCGCTCGCACACGGCCCGAACCGCCTCTACACCCGCCACTTCCTGCGGACCATGAAGCGGCGCGTGCGGCACAAGCTCGCGCAGTGGCCCGAGCTGGTGTCGCGCGCCGCGCTGGACGAGGCGCGCACACTGCATGATTTCGACGACCTCTACACCGCGCCGGTGCACGGCTTCCGCAACGCCGACGACTACTGGCGACGCGCGTCCTGCCGGCCGCTGCTCGCCGGCATACGCGTGCCGACCTGGCTGCTCAACCCGGCCAACGACCCCTTCGTGCCCAGCGCCGCCTGGCCGGCACGCCACGAACTGGGCCCGGCCATAGCGTTCGAGACTCCGGCCCAGGGCGGCCACGTCGGCTTTCCCGCAGGCCCTCCGCCCGGCCGCATCGACTGGCTGCCGGCACGCATGCTGAAATTTTTCGGCCGATACGTGTCGCTGCACCCCGCCATCGCGCCACCGTCATGCAACACGCGAATGCGATAATCCGTCGAGGAGGACATCGTTCATGCAAGCACCCGCAGCGGAAATATTCAAGGCCTACGACATACGCGGCATCGTCGACCATACCCTCACCGAAGAGGCCACGCGCGCCATCGGCCAGGCGCTGGGCAGCGAGGCACGCGCCCGCGGACAGACGCTGATCGCAGTGGGCCGGGACGGCCGCCTGTCCGGACCGCGGCTCGCCGCGGCGCTGGCACAGGGCATCACCGCAGCCGGGGTGGACGTCGTCGATATCGGCGCCCTGCCCACGCCGGTGACGTATTTCGCCGCCTACCATCTCGGCTGCATGAGCTGCGTCAGCGTCACCGGCAGCCACAACCCGCCCGACTACAACGGCCTGAAGATGGTGCTGGGCGGCGAGACGCTGTACGGCCCGATGATCCAGGATCTGCGCCGGCGCATCGCCGGAGGCGATCTCGCCACCGGCTCCGGACGCGTCACGCAGGCCGACGTGCGCACCGACTATCTCCAACGCATCGTCGGCGACGTGCGCCTCGCGCGGCCGATGAAACTGGTCGTCGATTGCGGCAACGGCATCGCCGGCGACCTCGCCCCGCGCCTGTTCCGCGCGCTCGGTTGCCAGGTCCATGAGCTGTTCTGCGAGGTCGACGGCCGCTTTCCGAACCATCACCCCGACCCCTCCAAGCCCGAAAACCTCGCCGACACCATCGCCGCGCTGGCCCGGGGCGAAGGCGAACTCGGCCTCGCCTTCGACGGTGACGGCGACCGGCTGGGCGTGGTCACCCGCAGCGGCGACATCATCTATCCCGACCGGCAGCTGATGCTGTTCGCCGCCGACGTGCTCGAACGCGTGCCGGGCGCGCAGATCATCTACGACGTCAAATGCACGCGCCGGCTCGCCCCGTGGATCCGCGAGCGCGGCGGCACACCGCTGATGTGGAACACCGGCCATGCGCTGATCAAGGCGAAGCTGCGCGAAACCGGCGCCCCGCTTGCCGGCGAGATGAGCGGTCACGTCTTCTTCAAGGAACGCTGGTACGGCTTCGACGACGGCCTCTACGCTGCGGCGCGGCTGCTCGAAATCCTGTCGCGCCACGCCGACCCGAGCGCCGTGCTGAACGCACTGCCGAACGCGCTGAGCACGCCCGAACTGAACCTGAAAATGAACGAAGGCGAGCCCGCCGCACTGATCGACACGCTGAAACGCACCGCCTCCTTCGATGGCGCCCAGCAGCTCATCACCATCGACGGCCTGCGCGTCGAATACGCCGACGGCTTCGGCCTGGCACGCGCGTCGAACACCACCCCCGTCGTCGTGCTGCGCTTCGAAGCCGACGACGCCGCCGCACTCGCGCGCATCCAGCACGACTTCCGGCACGCGCTGCTCGCCGCCCGCCCGGACCTCAGCCTGCCGTTCTAGCGGTGCGCTTCGTTGTTCCCCCAACCATAGTCAAGGTAACGATGCCAACAACAAGAAGTAGGGCAATCGATGGTTCTGGAATGATGTGTCCTCGCAAGCTCGTCGATGCTACCTCATAGGGTAATGCATAGTCGCCTTACCGTTATGTCCGTCAAAGGATCACTAGGCGGGCAAACCGGGCAGTGTCCGGCAATATGCTTGCACCATGGGTTGTCGGACATTAAGATGGCCGGACGGGATGACGGACAAAAGGGCGGCAATGGCACTGATCGGCTATGCGCGAGTATCGACGGCGGAACAGGACACCGCCTTGCAGACGGGCGCGCTGAACAAGGCGGGCTGCGAGCGCGTTTTCGAGGACACGGGTTCCGGGGCCAAGGCCGACCGGCCCGGCTTGGCCGCCGTGCTGGCCGTCTGGCGATTGGATCGGCTTGGGCGTTCTCTGCCGCACCTGATCGAGACGATAGGCGCGCTGGAAGCGCGTGGCGTCGGCTTCCGTTCGCTGACGGAAGCCATCGACACCACAACGTCAGGCGGGCGGCTCGTCTTCCACGTGTTTGGCGCGCTGGGCCAGTTCGAGCGCGACCTGATCCGCGAGCGCACCAAGGCCGGGGTGACCGCTGCCGCCGCTCGCGGGCGCAAGGGCGGACGCAAGCCAGTCGTCACCGCCGACAAGTTGCACCGGGCGCGAGAGCACATCGCCAACAGGCTGAACGTCCGCGAGGCCGCAACGCGGCTCAAGGTAAGCAATACAGCCCTGTATGCCGCCCTGCAATCTACCCGTGCAGCCGCCTCCTGATAGGCAACGCTGTGGTCTTCTGAAAATGACAGGCGCGGCACGGGACATCAAGGCATTGCCATTCTCGAAAACAGTTCGTGAAACCCTGATCCTGATTGCATATCAGCTCAACGAGCTTCGATAAGAAAGGATGCTCATGCGACCGTCCGTTGTGCTCGACATGAAGCGAAGCGCGGTTCGCGAATTGGTCAGCCGCTACCGCACCGCGAACCCGCGCGTTTTCGGTTCGGTGCTGCATGGCACCGACCGGGAAGGCAGTGACCTCGATCTGCTGATCGATGCGCTGCCTGGTGCGACGTTGTTGGACTTGGGCGATCTGGAAGACGAACTGAAATCGCTGCTCGGTGTTGATGTCGATTTGCTGACCCCAGGCGACCTGCCGCCGAAGTTCCGGGCCAAGGTGCTCGCGGAGGCGCAGCCGGTATGAGCGAGAACCACCGACTGCCCGATTACCTCGATCACATACAACAAGCCGCCGCCGATGCGCGCAGCTTCGTGGAAGGACTGGGCAAGGATGACTTCCTGGCCGACAAGCGCACCCAGCAGGCCGTCATCATGAGCCTCATCATCATCGGCGAGGCCGCCACGAAGGTGATGGACGGCTACGCCGAGTTCACCCAGGTGCACGCCGAAGTGCCGTGGCGCAGCATGCGCAACATGCGAAATCGCATGGCTCACGGCTATTTCGACATCAACCTCGATGTGGTGTGGGAGACGGTACAGGGGTGGCTGCCGGCGTTGCTCAAGCAACTTCCTGCCGTGCGCCAGGACGCAGACAACGAAGACAGTAACGACTACGGTATGGAGCCATGAACAGTAAGCCTGACTTGGCACTCATAGCGGTCGCAGCGATCATCCTGCCAGCGGCGCGCACGTCAAGATAGTTGCCGCATCGGTCACCGCCCGGAACCCCCGAACGAATTACCGCACGTCCAAACGACGGCCGCCCGGACCTCAGCCTGCCGTTTTAGCGCGATTCCGGCGTGCCGGCGCTTGCCGGCCACCACCCCACCGCCCGCCACCACCCGGCCGGCGCGTGCCTCTGCGCTCACGCCAGGCCGGCGGCCAGAATGTCGACGATGCGTTCGGCCGCGCGGCCGTCCCACAGATGCGGGCGGCGGCCCTGCTTGCCCTGCCCCCTGAGCACGCGCTGCGCCGCCGCGATGATGGCGTCCGGCTGCGTGCCGGCGAGCACGTTCGTGCCCTCGTCCACCGTCACCGGGCGCTCGGTGTTCTCGCGGATCGTGACGCAGGGCACCCCCAGCGCGGTGGTCTCCTCCTGCAGGCCGCCGCTGTCGGTGAGCACCACCACCGCGTCCTTCCACAGATTGAGGAACTCCATGTAGGCGCGCGGCCCGACCAGCGTGATGCCGGCGCCGAGATCGATGCCGAAGCGATCGAGGTTCGCACGCGTGCGCGGATGCACCGGAAAGATCAGCGGCAGCTCGACGGCAACGCTGCGCAGCGCCTCGGCGATGCGGCCCATCGCGGCCGGCTCGTCCACATTGCTGGGCCGGTGCAGCGTCACCACGCCGTAGCGTGCGTGCGCGCGCTTGTACGCGCTCGTCTCGAACTCCGGATGCATGCGCGCGAGCTTGTCCGCCTGATACAGCAGGTTGTCCACCATCACATGGCCGAC
>JADZEE010000044.1 GCA_020850735.1 Gammaproteobacteria bacterium
ATGGTGTCGGGATCGTGCCAGTAGAGCGCGGACGGCCGGCGCTTGCGCCGCTCGCCCAGGCCGTTGATGGTGTTGCCGGATACCGCCGGGAACAGCGCGAGTTGCTCGCTGCCCGGCCGGTAATCCGCGTCGATGCGCTTGCGCATGAGTTCTCACCTCCGTGGCAGGGCGCGGTCCGCCCGCGTCTGTCTGGCGCCGCCCCCGGCTGGGCCGCGGCGTAGCGTGCCGGTTTATTCTCCGAGCTGTTTCTCCATGCGAATGAGGCGATGGCCGCCGACCACCTCACCGCCCGCGGTCACATGGTAGCCGAGGCCCGCATAGAAACCTTCCAGGTAATGGTGCGGGAACAGGTAGATGCTGCGCACGCGGGCGCGGCGGCCGAGCGCCTCGAGCGCGCGGACCAGGCGGGCGCCCAGCCCGCCGCCGCGATGGGCGGGAAGCACGGCAACCCGCGACAGGTGCGCGCTGCCATCGGCGTGCGGTGTCAACCGGGCCGTGCCGATGACGGCGCCGTCCAGCCAGGCGAGCACGTGTATCGAGCCGTCGTCATGACCGTCGTCGTCGAGCTCGGCGGGGATACCCTGCTCATCGACGAACACCCGCCGGCGCAGCGCCCGTGCCTGCGCCAGCTCGGCGGCGCCCGCCGTTTCCCGAATGACGGGCTGCGGCGCGGCCATGACGGTCGACCCGGGTTCACGCACGGCGGCGCAGCTCGCCGGCCTTGTGCGCGAGCACCTCGAGGGCGAGATCGACGTCGTCGCGGTGGGTATTGAAGCCGAGCACGGCAAAGCGCAGCAGGTACGTGCCGCGCAGGGAAGTCGAGGACAGGAAGATCCGCCCGTCGTTGCGCAGGGCATCTACCAGGCGGCGGTTGAGCTCGTTCGCATCCCCGCGCGCCGGCAGGAAGCGGAAGGTCACGACGGACAGATCGGGCGGTGGTCCCACCTCGACGCCGTCCAGGCGCTGCACCTGCTCGTGGAAATAACGCGCGAGCAGCAGTTTCTCCTCCAGCGCGGCCCGAAACGTCGCGACGCCGAACAGCTTCAAGGGCAGCCACACGCGCAGGCCCCGGAACGGCCGGCTCAGCTCCGGCGAGACATCGGCCGCGGAGCGGTCGTCGACCGGAAACACGTGCTTGAAGTCCTGCATGTACGGGCCGCGGGCGTGAAAGGCATCGAGCAGCCGCTGGCCGTCGCGCACGATCACCACGCCGCAGCCGAACGGCAGGAACAGGCCCTTGTGCGGATCGACGACGAACGAGTCCGATCGTTCGACGCCGGCCAGCCGCGGGCGGCCCGTCTCGCTCAGCAGGAAGGCGCCGCCGTAAGCGCCGTCGACGTGCATCCACAGGTGATTGCGCGCGCAGATGTCGGCGATGAGCGGCAGCGGATCGATGCTGCCCATGTCGGTGGTGCCGGCGGTGGCGATGACCAGCCAGGGCGCGAGCCCGGCCCCGTGGTCCGCCGTGACCGCGCGTTCGAGCGCGCCGGCGTCCATGCGGTAGGCGGCGTCGATCGGCACCTCGCGCACCACGGCCTCGGTGAGACCGGCTACCCGCAGCGCCTTCAATATGGTGTGGTGGCTGAGCGGCGACACGTACACGACCGCGCGTTCGAAGTCGCGGGCGCGCAGACCGTGCGCCTCGCGCGCGGCGACGATGGCCGACAGCGCCGCGACACTGCCACCGGAGGTCAGATCGCCCTCCGCGCCTTCAGGGTAGCCGGCCAGATCGGCGAACCAGCGCACAACCGAGCGTTCCAGTCGCGTCAGGCCCGGCGCGGAAAATTTCGCGCCGGCATACCGGTTGGTCGCCGCGGCGAGAAAGTCCCCGAGGGCCGAGCTGTACAGGCCACCGCTCGGGATGAAACCGAAAAAGCGCGGCGAGACGATGTTGGCGCCGCTGGCGTCGACGTGTCCGGCGTAGGTGTCGAGCACCTGTGCCAGTGGCTGCGCCTGCTCGCTGAAACGCAGCGACGGCGGCGCCGCGTCGTGTTCCGGATCGAACTGATACACCGGCCGATCCTCCACGCCGTCGAGGTAGCTCTCGACGTAGGCGGCAACGGCTCGCAGGCGTTCGGCGCGCACGGGCGCCGGCTCCTCGAGCACGCTGGCCACTTGCTCGAGCTCGGCGAGCCGCGCTTCGAGGGACGGGAGAACCGCGGATCGTCCTGCTTCAATCATCGTCGTCGTCGCTCCACCGGCCGTCCGCGAGGCGGCGGCCCAGGTACGAAACCGGATTCTAACCGCTGGCCGGCGCCGACCTGAACAGACGAGCGCCGTGGCACCGTGCCGGCGCCGGCCGCCCGCCGCCACCGCGGCCCGCGCTTGCTACACTGGCGGCACGCCGCGAACCCGCGGCAGAGAAGACGTGCGTTGATCACCACCCACAGTCCCCGCGTCGCCGTCGTCACCGGCGCCGGGGCCGGCATCGGCCGGGCCTGCGCGTTGCGCTTCGGCCGCGAGGGCTACGGCGTGCTCGCGGTCGATCGCGCGGCGGACGATCTCGCCGCGAGCGCCGATCAGTTGCGGGCGGCCGGTGTCGACTGTCTGACCGTCGTGGCGGACGTGAGCGAGGCGCCGGCCTGTGACGCCTTCGCCGCGGCGGCGCTCGAACGCTGGGGGCGGATCGATGTGCTGGTCGCGAACGCCGGCGTGCAGACCGGCGGTTCGCTGGCGGACGCGGACGCCGACTGGAACCGGATCCTCGAGGTCAACGTGAAGGGCGTCGCACGCTCCTGCGCCGCGGTATTGCCGGCGATGCGCGCACGCGGCGGCGGCGCGATCGTCATGGTGTCGTCGATCAACGCGGTGATCGGCGTGCGCGGCATGGCCATCTACGATGCGAGCAAGGCCGGCGTGCTCGGCATGATGCGCAGCCTCGCCGTCGAGCACGGCGACCGGGGCATCCGCGTCAACGCGGTCTGTCCGGGCGCGACGGTGACCGACTTTCACGAGCGTCGTGCCGCGGCCCGGGGCATCACCCCCGCGCAGCTGCGCGATCGGACCAGGGGCTACGGCCTGCTCGGCCGGGCGGCGGAACCGGCCGAGCAGGCCGCGGTCATCTATTTTCTCGCCAGCGACGAAGCCGCGTTCATCACCGGCCAGGCAATCGTCGCCGACGGCGGCTACTCGCTCACTGCCGGATCGAACTGACAGCTCGTGAAACGATCACCGCGCCGGCTGCGAAGGCTCCTGGGCGTCTCTGGCGGCGTTGCTGAGACCCCCGAAATCGTTTCCGCAGGCCCGCTACGCGCGCGATTTTGTGCACCCCCGCGCCTTGCCGGACACTCCCAGGGTCCGTCTCGCCGCGGCGGGCGAATATTTCACCAGCTCTGAGTAACGCCGCCGCGACGCCATGCACACACCGGTTCGCTGGGGGATCCTGGGCACCGGCCGGATGGCCGGGGCATTCGCCACGGCGCTGCGGGCGCTGCCCGACGCCGAGCTGCGCGCCGCGGCCTCACGCAGTCCCGACGCGGCCGCACGATTCGCCGCGGCGCACGGGATCCACGTCGGCCACGCGGGTTACGAAGCGCTGGCCGGGGATCCGGACATCGACGTCGTCTACGTGGCCACGCCGCACGCCCGCCACGCCCGCGACGCGCTGTTGTGCCTCGCGGCCGGCAAGGCGGTGCTGCTCGAAAAGCCCTTCACCATCAACGCCGGGGAAGCCGCCGCGGTCATCGCCGCCGCACGCGGGCGCGGCTTGTTCGTGATGGAAGCGATGTGGACCCGCTTCGTGCCGGCGATGGTGGCCCTGCGCCGTCTGCTCGCGGAAGCGGCCATCGGCACGCCACAGCTGCTGGTCGCCGGCGGGGCCTACATCCCCGACGCCGCGCCCGGGCATTATCTGCTCGAGCGTACGCTCGGCGGCGGTGTGCTGCTCGATGCCGGCGTTTACCTGGTTTCGCTCGCGTCGCTGATTTTCGGCACCGCGGTGGACGTGCACGGCACGGCGACCCTGAACGACGACGGTATCGACGTGCAGGACGCCATGGCGCTGGGCTACGCCGCGGGCGGCGTAGCCAACCTGTACGTCTCGCTGCGCGCACGCCAGTCGCCGGCGGCGACGCTGCTCGGCAGCGAAGGACGGATCACCGTGCACCCGCCGGTGTTCTGTCCCGACCGGCTCACCCTCGCCCGCAGCGGTGCGGACGAACAGGTCATCGAGGCCCCGCACACCGGCAGCGGCTATCAATACCAGGCCGTCGAGGTGATGCGCTGTCTGCGCGAGGGACGCACCGAGAGCGAGACCATGCCGCTCGCGGAGAGCCTCGCGATCATGCGAACCCTGGACGAGTTGCGGCGCCGGTTCGGCGTCCGATACCCCGGGGAAGGAACCTGACCGCAGTTACGATCCGCCTGCCTCCGGGGGACGACCCGGGGTGGCGCTCCGGGTGCAGGTGCACGCGTCTGTCCGCCTGCCCGCCCGCTGCTGACGGTGCGTACCAGTCCGCGCACCACCCGCTCGCGGCCGCGCGGCTCAGGCGGCCTGAAACCCCGGCTTCGAGCCCGTGACGGGACGGGGCCCGCCGACCCGGCTCAACGCCTGATCGAGATGCTCGCCGCGTTCATCGGCCAGTGCCGCCTGGCGCAGCTCTGCGATCAATGCCGCGGGTTCCTCGAGCTGCCGGACCCGGTTCAAGGCTGCCATGATCCGCCGGAAACTGCTCATCCCCCTCGTATGGGTATCGCCATAACCTTTGACGAGCTGTTGACAACGGGCCACTTCGACCGCGAGGTCGTAATCGCTGCCGGCCAGGGTATTGATGGTGGACAACCACGACTGGATATGACCACCCTCCGTTTCGTAACGCAGGCTGTAGCGGCGCCACCTGCGCAGACCGGCTATCGCACAGAGCAGCAGAAAACCCCGCACTGTATTCGTGGTCACGCGGCGCCCTTTGCGGCAAAACAACCCGAGTATCGCGCGGGGCACGCGGTTATCCATGATAGCCCGGCCGAGCATCGCCGGAAGAACGTCACAAATCTCCTGCACGCGCGGGTGCATGAATTCGGTGACATAGACGATTTGATTCGGGCGGGCGCGGACCTCCTCGCGCACGCGTTCAATTCGCCGGGAGCGGATCTTCAGGTCGGCAACGCGGATGGCATCTTCATAAGTCATCCACAGCGCGAGGTGGCGCGCTGTCGTCTCCGTCAGGCGATAGCCGGGATCTTCGCCACGCCGTGACTCGTCGACCTTCAGGATCGTGGCGACCCGTTCGAGGTACTCCTCCGCATATGGAACATCCTGATAGTCGACGAGCCTGCGCACCGCCTCGCTCAGCGTCGCCCACGTTGCTTCGGGAAATCCGGCTTTTATCCGCTCGATCAGTTTCTCCGCTGCGGCATTCGCCGGTGTCGCCGGTGTCGTCGCTCGCGGTTCGGGCCGGATCTGCGCTGCGCCGTGGCTCGCCCGATCGAATCCGCTGGCGAATCCCCGCAGATTCCCTTCCACGGCGATGCCGCTGCCGCGGATCGCGTCCTCGAAATGGTTACGGGCCACGGGCAGCACGCCGCTACCGGCGATGGCGCCGAGCAGTACCGCGCTGATCGCACTGGCGCACTGTTGCGCCGCGGCGTCCATGTCGAAACAAACGAACCTGGCGGCACGCTGCTCGACGACGCGCAGGATGTGCGCAGCGTCGGCGCGTCCGTCCCCCATGGCCATCCTTTCCGATATGGCGTAATCGCGGTGATCCGAGGTGATCACGGCGGTACGACCCGGCGTGACGAAACCGCGGACGATCGCCCGCCCCGCTTCGATCAGCTCACCGGCAACGACGATATCCACGTCCTGGGGCACCGGCATCAATGCCAGAACCGGCGCTTTCCCGGCTTGCGCGGCCTGCGCCCGGGGAAAGAATTCCAGATAATAGACCGTCGCACCGGTACGTTGTGCGACACCCGGCACCGATGTCGACTGCGCGATGAATCCCGCCCGCTCACCGGCCTTGACGAGCCAGTCGGAAAGCACGCCGCCGCCTTGCCCGCCCATGGCGAGAATCGCGACGGATATCGGTTTCGGGCGTTCGTCGTTCACGGCGACTGACCCGATTCCCGGGCGCGCGGTCGTTCGAACCCGCGTCGCAATGAAGTGATAATCCTGGTGCGAACCTGGTGCAGCACACGGTCCCAGGCCGTGGGATTGAAGAGTATGTCGGCCCGATAGAAGGAAGGGCACAAGACCGCCGCATGGGCGACCTCGCCACACACGCCACAACCCACGCAACTGTCGACGACATGGGCGACCGGATCCGAACGCAGCGGATCGGGATTGTCCTTGATCGTCAAGGACGGACAACCGGACAAGCGGATGCAGGAATGATCGCCGGTACAGGTTTCGGGATCGACGCCGAACCGCTCTCGTACGTGCCGCTTCCCGGCGTCGATCCGTGCCCGGATCTGCGGCTTGATGCGGCGTTGCCGGTTGAGCTGGCACTCGCCGTCGGCGATGATGACCTTCGGACCCTTGGTCCGGGTCGTCATTGCCTGGCGCAGCGCCTGCAATGACCGGCGGATATCGTAGGTTCTGACCTGCTTGACCCAGCGCACGCCGACGGCGCGAACGACGTCGGCGAGCGGGATCCGGTATCGGCGTTGCTCGGCTTCAGCCCTCGACGAAGGGATCCATTGCCCGCCCGTCGCCGCGGAATAACCGTTGTCCACGATGACGATCACGCCGTCGTGCTGATTTTCCACGGCGTTGCCGACCCCGGTCGTCAGGCCGTTGTGCCAGAACCCGCCGTCGCCCATCACGCTCAGAGCGCGTTTGCGATGGGGAATCATCAAGGCCGAGGCACTGGCCGGCCCCAGGCCGTAGCCGGTAATCGTATTGCCGATGTTGAACGGGTCCAAGGTCGCGAAGGAGTGACAGCCGATGTCCATACTGGCCTGCAACGGACCCACCTCCCGCTCCAGCAACTTCATGGCCGAGAAAAAAGGACGCTCCGGACATCCGGTACACAGCCCCGAGGGGCGCACCGGGATCGCGTCGGCGAGCTGCTGCGCGACCGCGTCACCGCCGTCCGCCCCAGGGCTGCTCCGCCCGACCTCGGCCGACAATTGCGGCGCCCACGCCGCGAGAAACGCACGCACGCCCTTCTCGATCACCCGCACGGTATATTCGCCCGACAGGGACAGCACGTCCTTGCCGGCGATCCGCGTCTGCACGTCATTGCGGCGCAGGATGGTATTGATGTTCTGCTCGAGATAATCGGGCTGACCTTCCTCCACGATCAGGACCGCGCGTTTGCCGCGGCAAAAGCCGATGACCTCGTTGTCGACGACCGGGTAGACCACGTTCATCACGTAAATCGGCAGCCGCGTATTGCCGAACACATCGGCGCAGCCGGTCAGCTCCAACGCGCGGTTCAGGTTGTTATACAGACCTCCCGTGACGATGATGCCGATGTCGTCGGCCTCACCGACGATAAATTCATTGAGGTGCCGGCTCTCGATGAACTGTACGGCGGCAGGCCAGCGCGCATGAACCTTTTCCGCCTCGTGCTCGTAATTGAAGGGGGGCAGGATAATCCGGTCCAGTTGCCGGGTCGGCGCGTCCAGCGCGTCGCTCACCGTAAACGCGGGTCTGCGGTTGCTCTTCGCCTTGAACGTGCCGTACACGTGGCACGCCCGCACGCGCATCTGCATCATCACCGGCGTATGGCTGGCCTCTGACAGCTCGAAGCCGTTTTCCGCCATGTCGGTGATGCACTGCAGATTGGGACGCGGATCGAGCAGCCACATCTGGGACTTCATGGCGAAAGCGTGGGTGCGCTCCTGCATGATCGACGAGCCTTCACCATAGTCTTCGCCGACGATGATCAGGACACCGCCCCTCACGCCGGCAGAAGCGATGTTGGCCAGCGCGTCCGAGGCCACGTTCGTGCCCACGGTGGACTTCCAGGCAACAGCGCCCCGCAACGGATAGTTGATGGACGCTGCCAGCATGGCGGCGGCCGTCGCCTCGTTGGCCGAGGATTCGAAATGGATACCCATTTCGCCCAGCAGATCCTGGGCGTCGTTGAACACGTCGATGAGATGACTGATCGGAGATCCCTGGTAGCCGCCGATATAAGCGACCCCTGCCTGCAGCAGGGCCTTGGTCACGGCGAGTATGCCCTCGCCGCTGAACTCGTCACCCTCGCCCAGTCTGAGTTTCTCGATCTCGTTCTTGAATGAACGTTCGGCCATGGTCAGTCTCTAATTCAGCCCGAGGGGCGTGCGCGGCATTATGAAACAGCGCGAAATCCGCCCGCGACGCACGCTTACGGCAACGCCGATGTCTTCGCGATACGACCCGCGTCCACCGCTACGCAGCGGATGACCGCGCCTCGGCTGAGCAAGCGGTCCGATCCTCATGACATTCGAAAGCTCATTGCCGGACGCTAGTCGACAATCGCGAGAACGCGAGCGGGCGAGCCGTCCAGTCCCTCCAGCGGCAGCGGCGCCGCGACCAGCGTGAAATCCCTGCCCTTCAGCTGCCGGATGTTCGTCACCATCTGAATGATGATGGCCCCGTTACCCAACAGCGCTTTGTGATTACGCCCGGGCGGCTGGTCCGCTTCGATCCCCAGCCAGAAGGGTGCCTCCGGAAAACAGTCGAGGGCGACCGCCTTCACACCCTTGTCGAGCAGCAGACCGGCAGCGCTGACGTCCAGGTAGATGGATTCGTTCCAGAACGCATCCGTCCCCCATGCGCGCTCGGTCCATCCGGTGTAGAGCACCGGGATCACGGAGCTGTCGATCTCGACTCCTGTCGCGATGATCGCGTCGGCGGTAACGGCTTGCCGGGGCTGCAGGTGGGTCAGGGGCACGACCCTGCCCGGCCCGACCAGTTGGTCCGGCGGGATCTGGTCCACCGAACGGCGATCGTCCTCGTCGAGGAAGTGGCAGGGTGCGTCCACGTGGGTACCGATGTGCGTGAGGATCTCCAGGCGGCTGGTCATGTGCAGCGTCAATTCCAGATCATCGGACAGCTCGACGCCCTGGCGCAGCAGACGCTGCTTCTGTTTTTCGCCCATACAGGTCAAGACGACGCACTTCGTCGGGTTTTCTTCGTACTCGCGCAGGCTGGGGATCCCGCGCATGTGCCGATTGATCGGCAAAGTCAAATCGAAAACCGGCATTGGGTCTCTCCTTCGCGACGAAAAAACAAGGCCTTCCCTCGATCCCTGCGCACCGGGCGAGGCTCGTTTGCGCAGTTCGTCCACGCGGCTTTCCGACCCGCCCCGGCGAGCGTCCACGCACACACGCGGGCACGTCGAACCGTAGCAGGGTCAACCACCGCTCACCTCCGATACCACGCCCGTCGCCCGAGCGCCGGCCGCGGTGTTTGCGGCTGGCGTCGGATCGACACCGCCCCCGGAGTCACAGCCCGTCGTGCCGCCTCATGCGGGCCAGGCCGGTGCGGTCATGCGGCGCTTGCCGTCCTTCGTCCGCCTGGTATGAGCATCCATCTGTTCGCGATCCCAGCGCTGGCAGGTCACCTGTTTGTGCTTCTGGTCCAGTCCCTCGCAGTAATTCGTGAATTTGCAGATCCGGGTCTCCGCGCCGCGGCCGAGTTGCACCTTCCGGAACCAGTCGGGATCCGCCAGACTCTGCCGGGCGGAGCCGATGATATCGGCGTCTCCGCGCCGCAATGCCGCCTCGCTGCGTTCGAAACCGTGAAAGCCGCCGACGAGCACCACCGGCGTCTCGAACCCCGCGGCGCGGATGGCTTTGCGGATCCGCGCCGCCGGTGCGGCGTTGCGGCCGAACGGACCGAATTCATCGGAGATGACCACCGGCATGCATTCGTAACCGCTGGGGCCCGTGTAGGGATACACGGACCAGCCCACCGCCGGTTGCCTGGCATCCTCGAATTTGCCGCCACGCGACAGGGACAAGAAGTCCATCCCTGCGCGGGCGAACGCCGCGCCGAAATACTCGGCATCCTCCGGCGTGCTGCCGCCCGCAATGCAATCATCGGTCAGGAACCGGCAGCCGACGGTGTAATCGGGCCCGACCACTTCGCGCACACGCGCGTAGACTTCGAGCGGCAGGCGCGCGCGCGCCTCGCGCGTGCCGCCATAACCGTCGGTGCGCCGGTTTCGCGCCGACAGGAAAGAAGCCATGGTGTACGCATGAGCGTAATGAAGCTCCACGCCGTCGATTCCGGCTTCCATCGCCCGACGCGCGGCCTGCGCGAACAAATCGGGCAATACCTGCGGCAGCTCCCGAATGTGCGGCAGATGCACGTCATCGACGCGTTCGCGGTATCCCATGCGCAGCGCTTCGAGCTCACGCTCGTCGAGGATTTCGTCCAGATCGTCGTCGGCCAGAGCGATCAAATGCTCCCGAATGCGCTCCTCGGGCCAGTATTCGGCCTCCAGGTTGCGACGGAGTCGATCGGTGATCCGGAGATATTTGCGGAAATACGTCGTCGGATCCGGCCTGCGCTTGATCGCCAGAAAGTCGATGATCTGGATGAACAGGCGGGTGTGGCCGTCGCTCGCCCGGTGCACGGTCCGGGCGAGCTCCCCGAGCCCCGGTACGAATCGATCGTGGCCGATCCGCAGCAACGGCCCGCTCGGGACATCGCGAATTCCCGTCGCCTCGATGACGATGGCCCCGGGACGACCGCGGGCGAAGCGCTCATACCAGTCCAGCACATCCTCGGTGACGAAACCGTCCTCGCTCGCTCGCCAAGGCACCATGGCTGGTACCCAGGTCCGCTGTTCGAGCTCGAGCCGCCCGACCCGCACGGGACTGTACAACAGCGATTTCGCCGCCTGGTCCGCGGTCGGCCACGGGCCCGGATCCACTTCGTGCTTGATCTTCTGCGGGGGCTTCCACACCGCCGAACCTCCGGGATTCGTGCCTTTCCAGTCGAGATATTTTAACGTTAAAACATATCGGCCAATATACCAGCACACGGAAAGGCCGGGCAACTCCGGCGGCGACGCCCTTGCGGGTCGTGCCGGGGGACCGGACGGCCTGCGAGCGCGATCTCGATGTCCTCGGCGAACGGCACGCCGGTGCGGCGTCCCGTCACAGCAGCGCGAAGCCCGCGGTGAAGTGGCGCATGGCCGTGATCGGCCCCTCGTACACCAGACGCAGACCGCGGCAGGCGTCGCGATCGGCATGGATGTCGCCGAGCGCCGCGGCGATGACGTCCAGATGACTGTTGGTGTACACGCGCCGGGCGATGGCGATGCGCATGCACTCGAGCGCCGGCCAGATGTCCGCGCCCGTGTCCGGATCACGGCGGCCGAAGGCGCAGGCCCCGAGCTCGACGGCGCGCACGCCCGCTTCCTGGTACAAGGCCACGACCAGGCGCTGGGAGGGAAACTGCGCCTGTGCAATGTGCGGAAAGAAACGCCGGCCGTCGACGTACACGCCGTGACCGCCGGTCGGCTCGATGATCGGCACGCCCCGCGCCTTCAGCTGCTCCCCCAGGTAGCTCACCTGGGCGGTGCGATAGGCGAGATAGGACTCATCGCAACCCTCCTGCAGCCCGACCGCCAGGGCCTCGAGATCGCGTCCCGCCAGACCCCCGTAAGTGATGAAACCCTCGTGCATGATGGCGAGCTGGTTGGCCTGCCGGAACACCGTCTCGTCGCGGGTCACGAACAAGCCGCCGATGTTGACCAGGGCGTCCTTTTTCGCGCTCATGATCGCGGTGTCGCAGTACGAGCACATCTCCCGGGTGATGTCCTTGACCGGCCGGTCCGCGTAACCCGGCTCGCGGCAGCGGATGAACCAGGCGTTCTCCGCCAGCCGCGCGCTGTCGAGCACCACCGGAATGCCGTGTGCGCGCGCGAGCTCGGACACCGCGCGGATGTTGTGCATCGACACCGGCTGACCGCCGTTGTTGTTGCAGGTCACGGTGATGATGACCGCGCTGATCTGGTCCGCGCCCAGCTCGGCGATGCTCTGGCGCATGCGGTCGACGTCGATGTTGCCCTTGAAGGGATGGTAAGGGCTGTCGCCCCGCGCACCCTCGGCGATGACCAGGTCGACGGCGTGCGCCCCGTGAACCTCGGCCACCCCCCGCAGGCTGTCGAAATGCATGTTGCCGAGCACGTACTTGCCCGGCCGCATGTAGATGTGGCCGATGAAGTTGTCCGCCGCCCGGCCCTGGTGAGTGGGCTGCACGTACGGCAGGCCGAACACGTCGCGCACCGACTCCTCGAGGCGGTAGAAGCTGCGGCAGCCCGCGTAGGACTCGTCGCCGAGCATCATCGCCGACCATTGGTTCGCGCTCATCGCCGAGGCCCCGCTGTCGGTCAGGCAGTCGATGTAGACGTGCTCGGCGCGCAGCTTGAACACGTTGTAACCGGCCTGCTCCAGATACCCGGTGCGCTCGGCGCGCGTACTCCTGCCGATGTGCTCGACGACCTTGATGCGAAAGGGCTCGGCGGTCATGTACTTCATTGCGCAGTCCTCGGTCCGGCACACCCGGCGTGGGCACCCGGCCGCAAGAATACCGCAGCCGCCGGTGGCGACGGCGCGCGCGAACCCCGCCCGGGTGTCGACGCATAACAATCGGTTATGTTGGCCGGAGCAGTTTGAATTGGAATTCGCCCGACCGGCGTGGCAGGCTTTCCGACCGCGCTACCGTAGCGTGGTCGGTCGCCAACGTCGCTGAATTGCAAAAGGAATCGCCAATGAGTCTCGCTGATCTGAAAGGCTACTCGGTACCCCTGTCCCCCAACGGCCGGGCGCAGGTGGTCGGTGGGCTGCCGTGGAACTTCGGGGTCGATCTGTTCGCCGTCCACTACCGGGCCGATCCGCGCGAAATCGCCAAGCTGCTGCCCGAACCCCTCGAACCCTCACGCGAGGAGCCGGACGGCGCCTACGTCTGGTTCGGGGACTGGCAGGGCCTGTGGAGCGGGCACGAGGGCATGCTCGGCGTGAACCCCGAACGCTGCCTGTACAAGGAGTGCCTGATCGGCGTGCGTTGCAGCTACAAGGGCATCGAGGGCCAGCGCGTGGTCTACATCTGGGTGAACAAGGACTTCAGCATGCAGCGCGGCTGGTTCATGGGTTTCCCGAAGAAGATCGGCATGGTCGAGCTGGGCTCGCAGAACCGCCACCTGCACGATCTCAACCCGGCAATGCGCAACATCGGCGTCGGCGCGGGGCAGAAGTACGCCGCCATCGCCGAGTCCCATGGCGAGCGCCTGGTCACGGCCGCCATCACGCTCAAGGAGCGCATCACGCCGGATAAACTGCCCAAACCCTTCGGCACGGACCTGTTTCACACCATTCACTTCCCGGGCGCGGACGTCACGAACCCCGACAAACCGCTCGTGCACCAGCTCATCCAGACGGTGAGCAGCAACCTGAAGTTCGGCGAGATCTGGTCGGCGGACGGCGAGCTCGAATACCACGCTTCCATCTTCGAGGAACATACTGCGATCGGTCCGAAGCAGATCACTGGTGCCTACCTGATCCCTGTCGGGTTCACGATCGAGGGAACCAGGCTGCTGCACAGCTACTGATTGCCGAGACACAGCCCACTCACGGGAGAGAACGATGCCCCATCCATGGACGAGCGTTCGGGACTGGATCGCCGACGAGGAAAAGCGGGGCGAGGTGTTTCGCTTCAAGACGCCGATCAAGTGCGGCGATCCCGATTCCATCGTCGACGCCGTGCCGGCGGATCTGCGCGAGGAGCAGATGCGCGTCATCAACAACCCGGGCGCGAACGGCAAGGTGATGGAGACCGAGCTGCGCGCGGCGCTGCGCTACCTGCACACGCTGCCCAACTGTCCCATTGGCATCATCGAGCAGCCGGTCAACAACCGGCCCGATATCCCCGTGATCATCAACCCGTGGGCCACCCGCGAGCGGGTACTGCGCATGTGCGGCGTCGACAGCAAGGAGGAGCTGTGCGCCCGCTTTCGCACCCTCAAGAGCAACCTGATCCCGCCCAAAGTGATCGACAAGCGCGACGCGCCGGTCAAGCAGGTCGTGATCCGGGAAGCCGAGGTCGACAGCTACCAGCACTTGCCGCGCAACTGGATCGAGTTCGAGACCGTGCCCTGGAGCCCGTGCGGCGGCGGCCAGTACATCATCTACGACCCCGAGACCAAGACTCATGACCTGGGGATCTGGCGCTCGGGGTTTTTCGAGTGGGACGACGGCGACCCGGACCGTCCGCTGCCCGAAGACCGCCGCAAGCGCCACATGTGCGCGGCGATGATTTACGACGGACCGATCGCCAGCGACGGCGGCATCTTTTACCGGGACAAGTACCGGCGCTTCAACAAGCCGATGCCGGCTGCGTACGCGATGTGCTGTGACCCCTCGATCCCGGCGGTCGCGGCGGTGCGCAGCGGCCTGGTGTGGCCGCGCGACGGCGCCGATGAGTACGCGGTCGCCGGCGGCCTGCGCGGGGCACCCGTCGAGGTCGTGGAGTCCGAAACCATCCCCGGGCTGATGGTGCCCGCGCACGCGGAGATCGTCATCGAGGGCGAGTTCCTGCCCGAGGATTACCTCGTGCCGAAGTTCGCCGAGGGCGTCTACCAGGGCCACCTGCTCGGCAACCACGAGATGCCCGTGTTCCGCATCAAGTGCATCACCATGCGCAAGAATCCGATGTGGATGACTACCTGGTCTTCCAGCGGCATCAACCACCAAGGGCCGCACGTCGCGTTCGCGGACCTGTTCTTCGAGGCCGAGGCGCTGAACTACCTGCGCGACAACGATTACAAGGTGCGCGATCTGGTCTCCTACGATCTGGAGACCATCGTCGTGCAGACCGAGATCGACGGCGCCCAGAAGCCGCCGCACTACGGCAAACAGCTGCTGACGGCGCTGTACGCCTGCCCGCACGGTTACATCGGCAACGGCAGCAAATACTACGTCGCGGTCGGCCCGGACATCGATCCCTACGATCTGCGTGATGTCATCTGGGCGATGGGCACGCGCGCGCAACCGGTTTCGGACAGCATCGTGATCGGCGAGGGCCTGTGCGCGTGGGGCGATCCCTCCGGGCTGCCCGGCCCGCTCGGCTGGCGCTGCTACGGCCAGCAGGTGCTGATCGACGCGCTGATCAAGGTGCCGGAACGGCGCACGAACTGGGAACCACGCACCGAGCCGCGCTCGTGGGAAGAGCAGGCCGTGGCGCGGATCCGCGCCAAGGTCCAGGGCCGCTAAAGACCTCTCAGAGCTTGTGAAACATTCGCCCGCCGTCGCGAGACGGTTCCCGGGCGTTCCTGGCCAGGCGCGGGGGTGCACAAAATCGCGCGCGTAGCGGGCCTACGGAAACGATCCGCGGGTCCCCGCAACGCCGTCAGGGGCGTCCAGGGGTCGTCGCAGCAGGCGCGGTGGTTGTTTCACAAGCTCTCAGCGTTCCGGTGTCCGCGCCAGCGTGACGGTGAAGGTCGTGCCCCGGTCCGCGCGGCTGTCGATCCCGATCTTCGCGCCCACGACCTGCGCCGATTCTTTCACCACCGCCAGCCCCATGCCGGTGCCGGGTCGATCGCCGGCGTTGGAGGCACGGTAGAACGGCGAGAACAGCTCCGCGATTTCCGCCGCAGGGATCCCGATCCCCTCGTCGCTCACCCGCAGGCAGGCCGCGCGATCGTCGGCCTGCAGCTCTACCCGGATCACCGAAGCGGGCGGAGAGTACTTGCAGGCGTTCTGCAGCAGGTTTACCGCGATGTAGCGGATGCGCTCGCGATCGCTGGTCAGGATCCAGCTCGCCGGGCCGCTGCAGAACTGCATCGCGTGCGCGCCGCGGTCCTGCGCGCACACGAACTCGAAATCCTGACGCAGGGCCAGGACCAGATCGAAGCGGCTGGCGTTCAGCCGGATCGCGTCGGGGTGGTATTTTCCGAACTTGCCGAACATGGGGTGCCGATTATCTGCCAGGCCGCCCCGGGACCCAACGCCTCATGAGCGCTGGTTATGCCCGGGTGACCAACAGGCATTTGCACTCGCGGCGGTGCGGCGCCGATGATAGCAGCGCGATCGCGTACACGGGCGGAACGCCATGATCACAGTCATCGTGCACTGGATAGCCAATGAAGGTCTCGGCCGCGCCGAGATGATCGAGCGGCTGAAAAAATCGATCCCCGTGTACCAGGGACACCCGCACCTGCTGCGCAAGTACATCTGTCTGGATCTCGCGCACGGGCGCGGCAAGGGCATCTACCTGTGGGACGACCGCCAGGCGGCGGAGAGGTTTTACGAGATGGCGCGGCCCATCCTCAAACAGGAGACCGGTCACGAGCCCGAGATCGAGTTCCTCGACACCGCCGTCATCGTCGACAACCTCACCGGCGAGACTCAGGTCTTCGACTGAGAGCTTGTGAAACCATCACCGCGCCTGCAACGCGAGGACGAACCATGGCACCACTGTCGGCAGCGCACCGGCGCTACTTCGCGATTGAGATCGCGATCGGCATGGTCCTCAACGCGGTGATCAGCGCCGCCTTCGCCTGGGGGATCTTCCGCGGCGTCGCGCACGTCCCGCTGTGGGCCGGCACCCGCGGCATGGCCTTCGACCTGGTACCGACGGTGTTCATGATCACCCTGATGATGACCATCGCGCTCACACTCATCACCCGCGCGCGGCTGCGCAGGGGTGCGGCGCCGGCACTGGCCTGGAGCCGCGATTCGCACGTCCTGCTGCGCCTGCTGCCGCGCAACGCCGTGGGCCGCGGCCTGTGCCTGGCGGCCGGTGCGACGACCGTGCTGGTGCCGCTGTCGGTCGCCTGCCTGGCCGGCGCCGGGTTCCAGACCATGGCGTTCGGTCCCTTCGTGTGGTTCAAGGTCGCCTACGGCGTCGCGCTCGCGGTGCTGGTCACGCCGATCATTCTGCTGTGCGCCTTCGGCGATCTGCCGGCCGCCAGCGCCGCGCGCTAGGACTCCAGGAAACGGTAGGAAAGGTCCTCGCGGCTGCGCAGGCCCTTGGACATCTGTTCGTTGTCCTCGAACCAGCGCTCGCCGATCGGCACCATCCGCCCCCAGTCCAGCACCTCGGTGCGAAAGGCGATCCGCCACTGCCCGCCGCGGCGCTCGAAGCGGTCCAGGTAGCGCGCACCGACGGTGAGTTCCATCAGGCCGTCCGACTGCGCGATCACGTGGTGGGCGTGCACGTAGGACTCGGCGCGCGCCTCATCGGCGTGGATCTCGATCAGCACGTTGCCCACCTGGTGGTGGGTGTCGCGCATCGCCCCCTGGAACTGCATGGCGACCTCCACGAAGCCCTCCACTCCGCCGCGGTAGATGCTGCCGTAGTCGAGCTGCGCGTCGGCGTGGAAGACCGAGGCTAGCAGCTCGCGGTCGAGGCGATCGAGCGCCCGGCAGAAGCGTTGGATGCAATCGCGGATGGCCTCGCGTGCCGTGAGTTCCTCCACCTGCCTGAGCAGGTCCGTGTTCGTGTTCACTCGTGCTCCTCGCTTGCCCGTTCAGTTCGCCGCCGGCAGGCGGCGCACACTGACCTTGACCGCATCCGCCCCCGAGCCCGTGCCGCAGATCATCAGGTCCTTTGCCATCGGCACCAGCTCGTTCATGGTCGGCACCCCCAGATCCTTCGCATACGGCGTCTTCCAGTGCCCGAACTGGCCGATCATGAGCAGCACGTCGGGGCGGATCCCCTCGCGCAGCACGGCGCGGCCGCGCACCTTCGCCGCCGGCGTGGCGACCTCGATCGGATCCCCGTCCGCGATACCCAGCGCCGCCGCGCGGGTCCGGTTGATCATCACGCCGTCGTGGCCGGCGACGTTGCCGGCCGCCTCGTTGATGAGCGGGATGCCGGCGTTGCCGCCGTAGGCGTACTGCATGCTGCGGGAGGTGAGCAGCCAGAACGGATACTCCCGCATGTCCGCGCGGTAGTAATCCGCGAGTGAGTCCTCCCACAGGCGGCCGATGTCGTTCCAGGTCGGCAGGGCTTCGTACTCGTGCAACTGCCGGTCCCACCAGTGGATGCCCTGCTCGTGCAGCCGTCGGCCCAGCTCGGTGCCGATGCGCTGGATCCGCTCCTGGTAGGGCAGTTCGAAGCGCAGCCCCAGGTCGGCCAGCTTCGGGTACAGATACCAGTTCAACGGCGAGAACGGCCGCAGTCGAAAGCCGTGTTCCTTGTACCAGGCGAGACCGTCACCCGCCGCGCCGCCGGTGACCTCGGCGCTCGCCGCGCGGCACACGGCATCCCAGGTCTCCTCCACGCTGTGCGCGCGCCCGGGATCCAGGGCGTGATCCCACAGCGGCGTCTTCAGCGGTACACCCAGTACGCCGGCGTTGACCAGGCCGTTGTACGCCTCGAGCAGACCGGTCCGGCGCGCCAGCTCGGTCGTGATCCAGGTGATATCGCGCACGTCGCCGCGCGCTGCGACCGCCGGCTGGCGCAGCGCCCAGCCCTGTGCCTCCCAGAACTGCTCGAAGTAGTGCGTGCCACCCAGGCGAATGAGCTGCGTGCTCTCCAGATCGGTCGCTTCGGGCAGCAGCACGTCGGCGTAATGGTTGGTCTCGTCCAGGGTGTAGGCGAAGGCGACGATGAACGGGAACTCGGCCAAGGTCTGCTCCAGCGCGCCCAACTCCCAGAACGACAGCGCCGGGTTGCAGCGGTAGACGAACCACAGATCGGGTGGATCCGGCTTGGGCCAACTGTCCGCCGCACGCCCCTGCAGGCGCAGCCAGGCGAGCGTGGTCGCGCCAAACACCTGGCTGTAGAGCGTGTCGCCGGCGATGGGGATGAGCGTGGAGTGGCCGTGCCGGACCTGCGGCCGGCTCAGCCAGTGCTCGCGGTCGGTGGGGTTGAAGGGGTAGTCCATGAAGCCGTCCGGCCCCGGGCGCACGCTCGCCATGCGATCGTGCTCCTGGCCGCTGATGACCACAGTGGCCCCGAGCAACCCGCCCGGGACCTCGAGCGCGCCGACCAGCGTCTGCAGCGTGGTCCGGGCCCACACGCACTCGTAACCGCCCCAGCCGTTGTTGACCGAGCGGCCGAGCAGGATCGCGACCGGCCGCCATGGCAGGGTGCGACCGTCGATCTCGATGCTTTGGCCGATCTGCGCCTCGGCCAGGAACTCCCCGGCGATGCGCCGGATGTTTTCCGCGGGCACGTCGCACACCGGCGCGGCCCATTCCGGCGAATTGGATTTGACGTGGGCGCGCAGCCGCTCGAAGGCCGTGCTCACCTCGACGTCGCGGTGCTCCCAGCGGTCGGCATCGGCGCCGGTCTCTACGCCGCTGGCACTGAACGTACCGAGCAGGGCGGGCTCGATCCCCGGCGCGTCCCAGGGCAGCGCCCGGCCGCTGCGCAGATCCCGCACCAGCGGCTTGCCGCTGGCCGCGTCGCGCAGGTAGTACCCGTTCGGCGCGATCAGGTAGGGCGCCGCCGTGCGCTCGCGCAGGAACGAAACGTCGAGTTCTTCGACCTCATGCTCGTGCAGCAACACGTGCAGCATCGCGTACAGGAAGGCGGAATCGGCCTTGGGCCGGATCGGCACCCACTCGCTGGCGCTGGCGCCGGTCACCGACAGGTGCGGTTCGATCTGTACACGCCGCAGCCCCCGCACGCGCGCATCCGCGTGCCGGCGCACGCTCGTCACGCCGCCGGAGGCATCACCGTTGGAACCGAAGGCGACGATGTAGTTGCAGCGCGGCGTGTCGGGCAGGACGATGAAGCCGCGGTGCCACAGCTCGCCGTAGACGTGCTCGCTGTGATAGCACTTGACGGTCGCGCCGGAGCCCAAGCTCATGTCCACCGGCCCCCAGGCGGCCAGCAACGCCGGGAACGAGCCGAGGTAGTTGACCGGCGTGCCGCCGCCTCCGAGCGTGAATGCGACCCGGGGATTGCCGTCCTCGCCGACCAGGCCGCGCTCGCGGATCGCGTTCAGCCGCTGCGCGACCAGCTCGAGCGCCTCGTCCCAGGCGATCGGGATCCAGCCCGGATCCTCGTCGCGCCCCTTGCGCGGGTTGGTACGCTTCATCGGGCGCAGCAGGCGCGCCGGATTGTAGGTCTTCTGCACCAGGCCGTAGGGCTTGACGCAGATGCGGCCGTGGCCGGGGTGCTCGGCCTCGATTGCGAGATTCCCATCCACGCGCGTGGCGACCCCGTCGTGCACCTCGACCGTGAACAGATCCGGGCCGTTGACGCATTGGTAGCAGAAGGTCTGGACCTTATCGGATCCGCTCATGACGATGTCCCGCGATCCCCGCTCAGGGAAGCTGAGCCGCCATGCGGATGCGCAGCAGATCGCCCGTAAAGTCGAGGGCGTAGCCCATCATGGCATCGCACAGGTACTTTGCGGCCTTGTATTCGCGGCTGACCCCGTAGGCGCCGAGCACCTTCACCGCGTTCTGCGTGGTCCTGATCGCGACGTCGACTGCGTAGGCCTTGGCCGCCATTGCCTTGAGGGTCATGGAGGGATCGAAGCGTTCGGCCGCGTGGACCGAATCCCAGGTCAGCAGCCGGGCGGCGCGCACGTGCATCTCCATATCGGCGAGCATCAGGGCGATAGCCTGGTGCTCGATCAGCGGTTTGCCCCAGCTTCGCCGCTGTCGCGCGTAATCGAGCGCGTAGCGGTAGGCGGCGCGCGCCAGTCCGACGAACGGTGCCCCCAGCCCCTGACCGAGCACCGTCGACAGAATACCGAGCGCCGCCCCCTCGCCGCCGATCAGGTTCAGCGCCGGCACCCGCACGTCCTCGAGCCTGAGTTCCGCGTGATGACCGGTCTTCATGCCGAGCATGTGCGTGCGCCGGCCGACGTGCAGACCCGGTGTACCGGCAGGCACGTAGAACAGCGACAGGGTGTCGGCCTGCGGGCGCGCCAGATCCGTGCGCGCGACGATAAAGTAGTGATCGGCAATGCCCGCGTTGGTGATAAAGGCCGACTTGCTGCCGTTCAGCACGTACTCGTCGCCGTCGCGGCGCGCGCGGGTGCGCATGCCGAGCGCGGGATCGGCGTCGGTGCAGAACAGCTCCGAGCCGGCGACGTCGGGTTCGCTCTGCGCGCCGGCGAGGATGTGCAGCTCGCCATCGCACAGCGCCGGCAGGAACTGCTGTTTCTGCTCGTCCGTGCCCGCCGCGAGGATGAACATCGGGTAGCCCATGGTCGCACCCAGCGTCATGGCAATGCCAATGTCGACGGCGGCGATCTCCTCGATAAAGATAGCGCCGTCCATCGGGCTGCGGCCGCTGCCACCGAATGGCTCCGGGATATAGAAGGTGGTGAAGCCCAGCTCCGCAGCCTGCTCGAACACCGGGCGCACGATCGCCCAGGTGTCGCCGCCCTCGGCCATCGCGTCCACGCGCTCGGCCACCGGCCGGATCTCATTTTCAGCGAAATCGCGGGCGGTCCTGCGGATCAGCTCCTGGTCCTCGGTGAGCGTGAAATCGATCATCAACGTGTCCCCATGCGGGCTTCTGTGCGCGCAATATGCACGCTGCGCCGGCGCCGGCAAACCCTCATAACCGCGGGTAAGGACCGGCCGGTGCAAAGGAATCGGCCGCGCCGTGCAGCCTGCCCGCCACTGCAGGAAACCCGGGTCGCGCGCCCGTCGGCGGACTACGGTCCGGGCGCCCTCCCGCCAGCACGGCGGGCGAACCGGTGGCTATCGGCGGCCAGGTTGGCGCCGCATGGCACACATACCACACATAACCGGCGGTTATGCGACCGCGACGTACAGGAAGTTTTTGCCTTGGATACGGCGTGTCATCATCCGAACCTGTGAAGTCGGGCAGAGCGGTGTTGTAGCTTTTGAGCAACGCGCCTGTCTACTGCGAAACACACTGAGAGAGGAAGCAGCATGCGCCGGCCGCTGAACGGATCGATTCTGGGACTGGTGGTGGCGGCCTTGCCGTCGCTGGTAGCGGTTGAATCTGCCCACGCGCAACAGGCGGCGCTCGAGGAGATCGTGGTCACCGCCCGCCGCGTCGAGGAACGCCTGCAGACGACGCCCGTCGCGGTCAGCGCATTCACGACTGACATGCTCGAGCAACTGTCGGCCACCAACGTCGGCGACCTCGCCGGCTTCGCGCCCAACCTGTACAAGAACACCGGACCGACGGGCGGCAACGACGGCTACTACTACATCCGCGGTGTCGGCCAGTTCGATCTGAACCCGGCGGTCGACCCGGGCGTGGGCACCTACCTCGACGGAGTCTACCTCGGCCGCATCATGGGCGCGTCCTTCGACACCATGGACGTTGCGCGCGTAGAGGTGCTGCGCGGACCGCAGGGCACGCTCTACGGCCGCAACACCATGGGCGGGGCGATCAACGTGGTCACCTCGGATCCCGGCGAGGTCTTCGGCGCGAAGGCCAGGATCACGGCGGGCTCCCGGGATCGCATCGACGGCCAGGTGTCGGTGGATCTGCCGGTCAACGACCAATTCAAACTCAAGCTCTCCGGGCTCACCCGCAACCAGGACGGCTGGGGCCATCGTCGCAGCGACGGCGAGACCTTCGCCGACACCGAGACGCTCGCGGGTCGCATCAAGGCGCTGTGGGAACCGACCGACAATCTCGCCGTGCGTCTGTCGCTGGACGGCACCGACAGCGACGGCACGCCGGCCCACCAGATCCTGGTGGGCTACCAGGCCCTGCCGCACCCCTTCCTGCCCGTGCCGAGCACGCCGCTGGGCGTGCCGTTCCCGTTCCCCGGCACGCCCTTCGATTTCACACCGTTCGTATCGAAGCAGAATGCCGGGGTCGACATCTACGATCACAACAGCTCGGTACCGGCGAAGGCCAACCTCGACGTCTGGGGCGTCAGCGGCACCATCGACTGGGACGTGGCCAACCTGCACGTGAAGTCGATCACCTCCTACCGCGAGCTGGAGCAGTTTCACCCGCAGGACTACGACGAAACGCCATTCGCTTTCTTCGACGGCGCGTTCAACACCGACCAGGACCAGTTCAGCCAGGAACTGCAGTTGCGCAGCGCCTTCATGGACGAGCGCGTCGACTGGCTGCTGGGTGTGTACTACTTCAAGGAGAACGTATTCCACAACAACCAGGTCTGTCTCGGCGGCAACAACGGCCTGCCGCCGTTCGCCCCCGGCTTCGCCATCCTGACCGACCGCAGCGCCTGCCTGCAGAACAACCAGCGCTATGATCTGGATATCGAGACCTGGGCCGTGTTCGCGAACGTGAATTTCCACGTGACCGATCGGATCACCGCCATCGCCGGCTTCCGCTATACGGACGAGACCAAGAAATACGCCTTCGACAACTTCATCGACAACACCGCCGGTGTGTTCTCGTTCTTCGGCTTCCCGCCGATCGCCTTCCCGACCCTGTCGCCGGACAACCCGGCCCTGACGGTGTCGCCGTTCGCCGAGGATTCCTGGGACGACTGGACCCCGAAGTTCGGCCTCAACTACCAGGTCAACGACGACATGATGCTGTATTTCTCCTATTCGGAGGGCTTCAAGTCCGGCGGCTTCAATGGCCGGCAGTCGCCCAACGCGCTCACCGGGCTGTTCGATCCGCTGAGTTCCTTCGACCCGGAGACGATCACGACCTATGAGTTCGGCATGAAGAGCGAGTGGCTCGACCGCCGGGTGCGCCTGAACGTCGCGGGGTTCCTGTCGACCTACGAGAACATCCAGATGCTCGTGGTCGATCCGACCTCCGGCTTCTTCAACCAGATCAACGCCGCGGCGGCCGACGTCGACGGCTTCGAGGTCGAGTTGCTGGCCCGGCCGATCGAGCCGCTCGACCTCATGGCGAACCTCGGTTACGCCGACGCCGGGTACACCAAGCTCGATCCCGTACTCGCGTTCAACGGTATCACCACCGACGACCCGCTGGTGAACACGCCCGAGTGGACGATGAGCTACGGCGCGCAGTACACCCTACCGCTCGGTGGTTGGGGCAGCTTCGCCGTGCGCGGCGATTACGTGTACATCGACGACCTGTGCTACCAGGCGGCCTGCAACCGCCTGGACCTGCAGGACGGCTACGGCATCGTCAACATCCGCGGCACCTGGACCTCGCCCGACGAGCGCCTGAGCGTCTCGGCGTTCGGCCTGAACGTACTGGACGAGGAGTACTACGCCAACAGCCAGGACGTGATCAGCCAGGGCCTGGGTGTCGCCTTCGCGCAGCCCGGCCGTCCGGCCGAGTGGGGGCTGGAGCTGTCCTACCGCTACGGCTACTGACCCCGAAGACTCACCGGTGACGGAAAGCGGGCTTCGGCCCGCTTTTCTTTTTCCGCCGAGCCGGATCCGCTGTACTGCGATGTCGTGAACGTGCCGCCCGGAACGCGTGGCTGTGCAGCGACGACCGGCAGCCGCAGACTTCGCGCCGCGTGGCCGTGTTCGGGAATGTGCGCTGAACCGGGGAGATCCACCCGGATCGCGAGCCGCCAAGGCGCAGGACGAATCGGCAGCTCTGATCGGCCATCGGCGTAACGATCGGGAGCGACTTGCGATGGTGGCGATGACTGCTCTTGCGGTCTGGTACCGTCCATACCGGAACTCGGATCACGACGTTCCCGCGCCGTCAGCCGAAGCCTGCGCCTCGCACCACTGCGCCAACGTCGTCGCGGGCGCACCAAGCAGCCGGTTTGCCTGCGCCGGATCGCCGCTCTCGCCAATCAGCGTAAAACCCGCGAACAGCATCGCCGCGAACGTCATGCCCTCGTCGCGGCGCAAAGCCGCCAGCAGGCGGAACAGCCATAGCGGCATCGTTCCCACCCGAACGCCGGGATGACAGCGTGCACAGTAGAGCTGCAGCGCCTCCAGCATGGTGTAGGCCTGCGGGCCGAACACGACCAGTTCCCGGTTCGCCGCCGCGTCGAGATCGAAGGCGCGCGAGACCATGCGCGCGTAGTCGGCCGCGGCGAGGTAATGGTAGCGGTGCGGCTGGTTCCCGATCACCGTCGCGCGCCCATCGTGCAAAAACAGCCGCAGCGATTCCATGAAGTGCGTCGCGCGAAAGATCGTGTACGGCACGGGGCCCGTGCGAATCGCTTCCAGCGCGGCAGCCTTCACTGGCGACAGGGGGAAGGCGCGCGCGCCCTCGAGATCGCCGGCGCCGGCGAGGTAGCTGATGCGCCGGATACCACAGCCCGCGGCGAGTCGCGCGACGTTCTCGCAGCCCCCCTGCTCCGCCGCGACATAGCTCGCAACCGTGGTGCCACCGCGCAGGTTCAGGTGCACGCCATCGCAACCCTCGAGCGCGGCCCGCAGCGTATCCGGCCGGGTCACATCACCGCTGACCACCTCGAAACCTGCGCCGAAACGGGTCCGTGCGCGCGGCGGATCACGCGCGAGGATCCGCACTGCGCGACCGTCCGCGTGCAGGCGCCGCGCCACCGGTTCGCCGAGCATGCCCGTTGCACCGATCACCAGAACCTTCATCGCCTGCAGCAACCTCCATACCCGGCCCGGAGTGAAACGGTAGCACAACGGGGCTTTGAAGCGGTGCCGGCACGGGTCGGGCGCGGCGCGTATGCGGTATCATGCTGCCTGTCGGTCGGGCGCGCGGCGCGAAGTCTGCGCACACGGCGATCACGGATCCAGCCTTCCAGACATCAACCTTGCGACATGGACTCTAGGCGACTACGACATTTCCTGGCAGTTTTCGAGCACGGTAGTCTCGGGCGCGCGGCGGAGGTGCTCAACCTGACCCAACCTGCGCTCAGCAAGAGCGTGCACCAGCTCGAGGAAGAGCTGGGTGTAAAGCTGTTCGATCGCACCCCGTTCGGTGTCGTGCCGACCGTGTACGGCAAGACGCTTTCGCATCATGCCAAGATCATCCAGTCCGAGATGCACCACGCCGAACGCGAGATCGCGAGCCTGACCGGTGCCACCAAGGGAGAAATCGTCGTGGGTGTCGGCCCTGGTGCCGCCGTGGGACTGATGCCCGCCGCCGCGCTGCGCCTGCAACAGGAGCGACCCAACGTCCAGATCACGGTCATCGAGGGACTGGCGGATGATCACATCCCGGCACTGCGGCGCGGGGAGATCGATCTCGCGGTCGGCAACTGGCCTAGCGTCACCGATCCCAATCTCACCTGCGAGGTGCTCGCGCGTGACAAAGTGGTCGTGGTGGCCGGTAGCAAGCACCCGCTGGCCGACACGGACGTCCAGATCGCCCAGCTCCTGGAATATCCGTGGGCGCTGCCGTCGCGCAGCCAGATCTGGCGCGAGTGCCTCGACCAGCACTTCACCGCCAAGGGGCTCACCCCGCCGGTGCCGCGCATGATCGCCGCGAACGCGGCCGGATTCCTGCGCGCGCTCATTCTGCAGAGCGATTACCTGACGCTCTTGCCCCGCCACCTGATCAGCTTCGAGGAGCGCGCCGGACTGGTGAGTCTCATCGACATCGAGGAGATCGCGATCGACGTCGAGATCAGTGTGACCTACCGCGACCGCCCCTCCATGTCACCGGCCTGCCAGTTGCTGGTGCGGGCGCTGGGGGAGATCTGCGGCCGGTAGCGGAGAACGGCGGGCGCAGGTCCCGGGGCTCAAACACCAAGGGCAACATAACCACCCGGTATGGGTGGCGCAGCGGATGTCATTGGACGCCCGGCGCAGCCTCACGTAGAAAGCATTGTTCATATGCAAACTGACACCCGGCGCCGCAGCCTGCTCAAAGCCGGGGGCCTGGGGCTGCTGCTGATCAACGTCGATGGCGCCGAGCGCTGGCTCAGTCCGCGCGTAGCGCGCGCCGAGACGCATCCCTATCGTGTGCTCGACGCGACGGCCGTGGTTGCGCTCGAGGCCTTCGGCGAGACGCTACTGGCCGGTGCCGCGGAGGCGGGCCTGGCGCACTACATCGACTATCACCTGAGCGTTCCGGCGCCGGACAGCCTGCTGCTGCTGCGCTACCTGGACGCGCCGCCGCCGTATGCCCCGTTCTACCAGGCGGGCCTCGCCGCGCTCGACAACCACGCGCAGGCGCTGGACGGCATGCGCTTCAGCGAGCTGACAGCGGAGCGCCGCACCGAGATCGTCAGTGCGATCAGCGCGGAGAACCCCGCGGGGTGGCAGGGCCCGCCGGCGCCGCTGTTCTATTTCGCGGTCCGCGCCGACGCCGTCGACGTCGTCTACGGCACGGTCGAGGGCTTCGAGAAGCTCGGCGTTCCGTACATGCCGCACATCCTGCCGCCGAGCAAGTGGTGAGCCGGCACGGGCGGCGGGCGTGAGGCGCCCGGAAAAGGTCGACGTCGCCATCGTCGGCGCCGGGGCCGCGGGCAGCGTTTTCGCAGCGCAGCTGGCCGAGGCCGGCAGAAGCACCGTCGTGATCGAGGCCGGGCGCCCCTGGCAGCTTTCCGATCTGGTCAGCTCGCAGATCTGGGCGCGGCGCCTGAAGTGGCTGGCGGCCGTGGCCGAACAGGCGGGCAGCCATCGGGTGAGTCTCGCCGCCGGAATGGGCTCGGGTTTCGGCGGCGCGGCCCTGCACCATTACGGCACTTGGCCACGCTTCAGCGTCGACACCTTTGCCCTGGCGTCGCTGTACGGCCGGGGGCTGGACTGGCCGATCGGCTACGACGACCTGCGGCCCTACTATGACCGCATCCAGGCCGAACTCGGGATCTGCGGCGACACCGAGGCCGAGACTTGGCGCCCGCCGGCCGATCCCTACCCGCTGCCGCCGATGCCGCAATTCGCGCAGGCCCGCGTGCTCAAGCGCGGCTTCGACGCCCTGGGCATGCCCACCGCCCAGCTGCCACTCATCATCAATTCGCGGCCCTACCGCGGCCGCCCGGCCTGTCTGTATGACGGCTGGTGCGACGCCGGCTGCCCGACCGGTGCGCTGGCCAACCCGCTGGTCAACTACTTCGAGCGGGCGCGCACGGCCGGCGCCGAGCTGCGCTCCGGCTGCACCGCGACGCGCATCCTGAGCGATGCGCGCGGGCGCGCCAGCGCCGTGGAGTACGTCTGCGGGGGCGAACGGCTCGAGCAGCACGCCGACGTCATCGTGGTCGCGGCCTCCTTCGTGGAGACACCGCGGCTGCTGCTGAACTCCGCCTCGGGCCGGTATCCGCAAGGTCTGGCCAACGGCAGCGGCCTGGTCGGCGCCTATTTCCTCACCGAGGCCTCGGCCTTCGCCTATGGCTTGTTCGACGAGCCCACCGAGCCGCACATGGGCGTCAATGCCGGGCAGCTCATCTACCGGGGAGCCATCGACGCACCCAAGACCGACCCGCAGGCCTTCGGTGGCTACCAGTGGCAGATCGCGCCGGCGGTGAAGCCGAACGACATCTTCGGCATCGCCGTGGCACGCGCCGAGCTGTTCGGCGCGCCGCTGCACAGCTTCGTGGCCGAGGCCGTCGGCCATTACGCGAGCCTGCTGTCCTTCGGCAGTGGCGCCCCCGTGCGCGCCAATCGGATCGAGCTGGATGGGACGAAGGACGCACACGGCATGCCGCTCGCGCGCGTCGTGCACGAGTTTCCACCCGAGGCACTGGGCTTGTGGCGGCACCTGCTCGAGGAGGGCCGCCGGATCGTGCAGGCGGCCGAAGCGCGTGAGGTGTGGACGTCACAGCGGCCGATGACCGGCCACATCGTCGGCGGCACGGTAATGGGCAGCGACCCCGCGCAATCGGTCACCAACAGCTACGGGCGCTGCCACGAGGTGCCGAACCTGATCCTCGCCGGGGCCGGCCTGTTTCCCAGCAGCGGCGGCACCAGCCCCACCTTTACGATCCACGCCGTGTCCGTGCGCGCCGTCGAGCACCTGCTCGACCACTGGAGCGATTACGCGGGCTGAGGGTCGCGCCGGTGCCCTCCCGGCCAGCGGCGCGGGCGAGGTTCAGGCGGCGTACGCGGGCCGCATGGCCAGATCGCCGCTCGTCACGCCCCGCTCGTATGCCGAGCGGCCGACGACAAAGGTCTGGTCGTCCGTGCGCGGTTCGATGCCGATCCGGCGCAACGCCGCCTTGATCGCCTCCCGGTCCTGCGGTCGCAGCGGGAACTCGCGCTCGTTGGGATCCTGAGCCTCGCGCAGCAGCCCGCCGTTGCCGCCGACCGCCCACTGGTAATACTTCAGATGGGTGAACGGATGCACGCCCTTGGGCAGCATGGGCGCCATCAGCGCAAACAGCGCGTCGTAGGCCGGCTTGATGTGCCAGTACGCCTGCATCGCCTGTGCATCGCGCCCGGCGACCAGGTGGTCCAGGTACTGCACGACGTAGGGATGCTCCGGCGACTGCAGGGCCTCGATGGTCCACGCGCCGCTCCACTGCATGCCGTAGTGCTTCACGAGCATCGGCATGATCCCCAGGTGCACGCCGCCGATCAGCAGTTTGCGGTGCATGCGCTCACACAGTTCGTACACCACCGGCAGGTCGAGCGTGGTCATGAGCTTCAGCGCCACCACGTTCGGCAGGTCCGCGAGCCGATCGTAGACGCCAACGACGACGTTGCTCGGGTGCAGGTGCGTAAACTGCCGCCCGTCGGTCGCCCACAGCGCGACGCGCAGGTCGGTGGCATCGATGAATTCGCGGTAGTAGCGGTACAGCTGCTCCTCCGTCTCGACGCGCAGGTCGTGCCAGGGATGCACCAGCACGTGGGTGCAGCCCGCGGTCTCGGCCGCCCGCAGCAGCCCCAGTCCCGCCTCGCGGGTCGGGGCGATGAGCGGCAACCCGACCGCGATCCGGCCGCCCGCCTCGTCACAGACGACTTGCAGGTACTGCTGCGTCTCCTGCGGGCTCAGCGCCAGCGGCACGGCGAACACCGAGAACACCCCGTGCTCGATGCTGCGGCGCACGTCCCGGCGCACGCCTTCCTCGTCCAGGGCGGAGAAGTCGGGCGTGAACGAGGGCATCAGGATGTTCTCGAAGCCCTTGAAATGCTCCCGTGCCCATTGCTTGTGTTCCGCGTTGTTCGCTGCCATGACTGTCCGCTCCTCCGTATCTGTCGCGTTGCCGTTGCGCGTGGCCAGAAATGATCAGGCGGCTTCGATCTCGCACACCTCCGGGCCGGTCCGCCATGTGCTGGCGATGCCGGGCTGGCGGCGAGATCCTGCACTTGCTCGCCCATGTCAGGCTCGTGCAGGTCGCGGCCGAACAACGCATCGCGCAACGGTGCGGCCGCTCTGCGCTCGACACGCCGAGCAGGCCGGAATTCGCGCCCACCGCTGCCGTGACTCTATCCCAGGTCACCGCGGTTCGCCCCTGAAAGTTCCACGCCGGCCCATAAACCCCGGTTATCGTTCCCCTGGTGACAGGGTGCACAGACATTGCACACGAACGTGAACAGCCACCGGCAAACCGCTTGCGCGCACACCTCGCCCGGCGGAACCCGCGTACGGTTCCCGGCCCGATGCAGGCGCACACCCGTTCCCGCGTGCAAGCTCAGGCGGTGAATTCGGCTGCGTGACTGAGCATCCGTTCGGCGGTACGCAATGCCAGTGCGTGGATCGTGAAAGTCGGCGACATGGCGCCGCAGGACGGGAACAGGCCGCTGCCCGCGACCACCACGTTCGGCGCCTCGTAAAGTTGCCCCCAGGCATTGGTCACCGAGGCGGCCGGGTCGCGGCCCATCAGCGTGCCGCCGAGCAGATGCGCGCCGAGCAGCGGGCCGTGCCAGACCTCGTCCGCGCCCGCCGCGCGCATGAGCGCCGTGCCGTGCTCCCGCGCCCGGTTCCACAGCGCAATGCTCTCGTCGCTGAAACCGTTAACGATGCGGGCGAGCGGCATACCGTGGCGATCGGTCTGCGACGCCAGCTCGATCCGGTTGTCGTGTTCGGGCAGGGTCTCGCACAGCGACACGATCGAGCCGAGCCCGCGCGCAGCGCGCTTCATGAAGGCGTGCAACCCGGCGCCGAACAGATCGGCGCGGCTGATCGCGATGCCGAGCAGATCGTTCGGCTTGAGCGCCGGTGCGATGCCGAATCCGTAGCTGCCGAACGGACCGCCGTCGCGCTGCTTGTCATAGGTACCGTCGGCGCAGCTGACCGATGGTACGGTCAAGCCCATGTGGTTCTCCAGGTCCTCGTCGAACAGGCCGTACACGTTGAGCACGGTGTGGCTGAAAAAGCGGCGGCCGAGCAGGCCGCTGCCGTTGCCCAGGCCGCCCGGATGCAGCGCATGCGTGGAATTGAGCAGGATGCGCGGGTTCTGCACCGCCGCGGCGGCGAGCACGATGACCTCGGCGGGCTGCAGGCGCGCGTTGCCGGCGGCGTCACGCAACTCGACGCCGGTGGCACGGCCGCGCGCGTCGAGCGCAATGCGGGTGATCTGGTGGCCGCTGGCGAAGCGCGCGCCCGCCGCGATCGCCCGCGGCTGGTAGGTCACCAGGGGATTGGCCAGTGCGCCGGTCGGACAGCCGGCGTCGCACCAGCCGTCGTAGATGCACGCGGGCCGGCCGGCATACGGCGCGGAGTTGATCGCCACTGGCGTCGGCCCGACCCGCAGGCCCTGCGCCTCGAAACCACGGGCAATGACCCGTGCCTGGCGGAAGGTCTGCACGGGCGCCATGGGATAGGGCTCGGGGTCCGGCCGCCAGGGCTCGCTGGCGACGTCGCCGGCAACGCCCACTTCCCGCTCGATGCGGGCATACCACGGCCGCAGCTCCTCGTAGCCGAACGGCCAGTCGATGCCGCGACCGTAGCGGCTTTGCAGCTCGAAGTCCTCAGGCCTCAGGCGCGGCCAGCCGGCATAGTGGTGCAGTGCCGCGCCACCGAGTCCCCAGCCGGTGGCGTAGTTATGCCCGAACGGGTGCGTGCCGGCGCGCTGCACCGGCGCGCCGCCCCATTTCAGGCGCCGCGCCCAGATCTGCGAGCTGACCAGGTCATCGAGCCGCCACGGCGGCCCGGCCTCGTACACCACCACCTCGCGCCCGGCGCCGGCGAGGGTCGCCGCGAACAGGCAGCCGGCCGGCCCGGCGCCGACGATGACGACCTGTACCTTCCTGAGAGTGTCTTTCACCTCAGCTCATTCTACCGCAGCGGCGCCCGCCGGCGGCCGCAGGCGGCCCTGACGGATCTTCTCGAAGTTCAGGCGACCGTAGTAGAACTCCTCGTCCGGCTCGCGCGGCAGGATGCCGATCGACATGAGCATGAACTTGATCGGCTCCATCTCGTGCTGGTGGATCTTCATGCACGGCTGGCGCGTGTAGCCACCGTTACCGCCCACCAGCCACTGGTAGTACTTGAGCAGCGGCCAGTGGTAGCAGCCCAGCATCGCCGTTTGCATCATCTTCATGTCGAACAGGCCGCGCACCGGCGCCAGCTGCCAGTAGATGGCCATGGCTTCTGCGGCACGCCCGTCGCGCAGCAGGCGGAAGTAGTCGACGACGTAGGGCTTGTCGGGTGATTGCATGGCCTCGTAGGTGCCCGGCGCGATGAACTGCTGGCGCCCGGCCTGCCACATGAGCGGCAGCAGGCGCTCGACCGGGTTGGCGACCAGGACCCGGTCGCCGACGCGCCCGATCAGGTCGGCGGCCAGACCCGGCTCGCCGGCTTCCACCGCCACCACCCCGGGCAGATCGGCGAGGCGTTCGAGCACACCGAGGGGAAAGCCCGCCGGATGCATGCGCTCGAGATTGTAGTGCGGACTGGGATAGAGGATGACCGCGATGCGGGCGGCATCGCACATCGACTTCGCCGCGCCGTAGACTTGCTCCTCGTCGTGCGGATACCAGTTCGGGGGAAAGCCGATCTGCAGCGTATGGCAGCCACTGCGCTGAGCGTGCTCCAGCATCTCCATGTTCTGCGCCAGCGAATCGAACAGCAGCGTGACCGACACCAGGATCCGATCCGCAGCCTCATCGGCGACGATGGCGACGAAACGCTTCGCCTCCTCGAAGCTCAGGCCGGTTTCGCAAGCGGCGAGGGTGGAGCGGAACCCGTGTCGGATCGCCTGTTGCACATCCCAGCGTATGCCTTCCTCGTCGAGCGCCGACAGATCCGGTGTGAACGAGGGAAAGGTGATGTTGCCCACGCCGACCAGATTTGCCCTGGCCCAGGCCTTGAGATCCGTCTTGGCGATCTGCATGTGCGCCTCCTGCCAATGTGCTCGCGGCGCGCCGGCTGCGGCGCTCAATAGCTGACGATCGGCATCCGCCGCAGGTAGGTATCGTCGCCGAGCTGCTGCAGGACGAAAGCGGCGACGTCGGCGCGCGACATCGCCTGCAGGCTGGGCTTGATGTAGCCGTGGCGGTACGTGCCGCGTGCCGGCGCATCGCCCAGGCGCGGTGCGCGCACGATCACCCAGTCGAGCCCGCTGCCGCTGATGGTGGCCACGCCGCGCTCGGAATCCTCCAGCACCGTGCGCGCGAGCAGCCGCATCAGCGGCAACATGATCTTCGGCGCCAGCGCGGGTGGATCCTCCGGCTGCAGGACGCCCGCCCCGGTCATGTACACCAGCCGGCGCACGCCGTTTGCCCGCATGGCGGCGACGATGTTGCCCGCTGTCGCGACCATGACTCCCGGGGCATCGCCGCGCACAGGGCCGATCGCGCTCAGCACGCCATCGGCGCCGCCTATCGCCTCCTGCACCCGCGCGGCCTCCTGCACCGTGCCGGTGACCACACGCAGGCGCTCGTGCTGGAGATCGAGCTTGCGCGGATCACGCACGAAGGCGCTGACCTCGTGCTCCGCGGCCAGCGCCCGTTCGACCAGGATGCGGCCGGTCCGGCCGGCCGCCCCGAACACCGTCAGCTTCATGCCGCGGCCTTCCGTGCGGGGGATTCCGCTGCCGGCACCGCGGTGTTCTTCCACACGGCGCGGGCAATCGCGATCGCGACGATCAGCAGCACAAAGCCGCCGCTGCACTCGACCACATAGGACAGCGGCGCCAGCACCGTCAGCGCGAGAGCGTGATAGAGGTAAGGGATCGCCGTCCAGGCCGGCAGCACGGGCGACTTCCACAGCAGCAGGCTCACCAGCACCGAGCCCGCGAGCAGCATGATCCCCGACGCCGCCAGCAGCGCCCCCGACAGCGGCGCCTCGACCCCTGCGGAAGAGATCGCCAGCACCTGCGTATCGCCATCCTGGTAGAGCTGCGCGATGGCGGGGTCGACGAAGGCGAGGATCCCCGTGTACGGCAGGAACAGGCCGTTGCCGGCGATGCTGAGCATCACGCCCCAGAAGGCAATGCCGTCCTGCGACGAGTCCTTGACACAGGCGTACAGGGCGAGGAAGCCGAAGCACTGGATGACCAGACTCGGCAGCAGGATCGCCCAGGCCAGGCGGTGGGTGTCGAGCAGCGCCACCTGCGCCCACAGATCGGGGGCGTCCTGCGGCAGCACGATCGGCCCGCGCAGCGGCAGGCCGATCGCCGAGAGCACCCCCGAGGCGAGCAGGCACAGGATGCCGAGGCGGATCCGTAACGCGTCGCGTTGCGTCAAAGGCATGCCGGCACGCTGCTGCCGTCGTCGCTACCGGCCTTCGCGCCTGGCCATGTTCACTGCGTGCGCCGGCCGAACCACATGCGCGATAGCAGCCGGTCCTTGCGCACGCATTGGTGGTACAGCGCGCCGGCCACGTGCAGCGCGATCAGCACCAGCAACAGCGTCGCGAACAAACCGTGCCCGGTACGCGGCGGCAGCGCCTCGAAATCGAAATCCGCCGGAAAACTCGCGCTACCGTACACGACGTCGAACAACCCGCCCACGGTCGCCATACCCAGGCCGGTCGAGACCATCGCCAATACAGCGACGTACAGCAGCACGTGCACGCCCAGGCGCAGGCGGTCGAGCCAGCGGTTGCCGGTGCTGGCCGTCGGCGGCTTGCACGTGGTGAAACGCACCAGCAGGCGCACCAGCATCAGTACCCCGATGGCGATGTTCACTGCCATGTGTCCCTGCAGCGGCTGGATTTTCTGGCCGAGCGGCATCTGCGCCATGACCGGACCGAGGATCAGGCCCAGGATCACGAACACCGCGATCAGCCAGTGCAGCGCCACCAGCAGCGGGTGGTACCGCGTCACAGCCGCGATTGCCATCGTCACCCCCGTTGCTCGCGCCGGGACGGATCGCGTCGGACGCCGGGCATCGTGCAGGCCCCGCGCCGTCGCGGCCTCAGAAGCGCACTCCCAGCTCCAGGCCCCACTCCGCGCCCGGCGCGGGCACGCCCTGCCACACACCCAGGCTGGTGCGCACGTCGCTGAGAGTCAGGTAATACTCCTCATCGAGCACGTTGCGCCCGACGGCCGCCACCGTGATGTGCTCGTTACCCGGCGGCGTCCAGGTGCCGCGCAGGTTGAGCACGTCGTAGCCGTCCTGGATGTCGCCGGGATTGTTGGCGGCCTGAAACGAATGCTCGCTGCGATAGCTCCAGTCCCCCCGCATACTGAATGATCCGTACTCCCCGAGCGGCAGCAGGTACTGCGCGCCGAGGTTGACGGTCCATTCGGGCGCGTTCGGCAGGCTGTCGCTCGCATCGACGCCCTGCGCCGCGGCGCCGGGATTGAGCTCGGAGTACTCGTTGTCCAGCCAGCCGACGCCGAGCATGAGGTCGAGGTTGTCGATCGGGCGCGCGAACGCCTCCAGCTCCACGCCGCTGATGTCGACGCTGCCCGCATTGCGGGTGGTGAACTGCGGCGTGCCGCCGATGACTTCGGCGATCAGCAGCTGGATGTCCTGGTAGTCGGAGAAAAAGCCGGCGATGTTCATACGCAGCCGCCGGCCGAACCATTCGGACTTCACGCCGAACTCGAAGGTCTCGATCGTCTCCGGACCAAAGGAATCCAGGGGATTCCCGGGTGTCGCCCGCCCCTGCACACCACCGCTCTTGAAGCCGTTCGACCACGAAAAATAGAACATGACGTCGTCGGTCCACTGGAAGTTCAGGCCGACCTTGGGTGAGAAATCGTTCCACGAGTCGCTGAACGAATGCGGACTGCCGAGGATCTGCGACTGCGAGCCCGGCCGCGGCGAGACGATGTGGATGAGCGGACCATTGCCGCCGCACGGGAAGGTGAACGCCGGGTGCGAGCAGCCGGCGGCCGGCATCAGCGGGCCGGGACCGTCCGGGTCGAACATCGTCACCGTAAACACGCCGTCGGTGTTGTCGTTGGCGTTGTCGAAGGCCTGGTCCTTGCTCTCGTCCGTGTAGCGGAAGCCGAAGATGCCCGTCAGGCGATCGGTGATCTCGTACTCGAACTGGCCGAAGATCGCCCAGGATTCCACATCCAGGAACAGGTTACTGTCGAATCGCAGGCAGCGGTCGTCGTTGCGCACGGCCGCCCCGGCCGCGGGGATGACGCCGCCCAGCGGTGCGCCGGTCGGGAACGCGCTGCCCGTGCCAACGCAGATCTGCGTCTGGTTGTCGACGCTCTCGTCGAAGTAGTAACCACCGAGCAGCCACTGCAGGCGATCGTCAAACAGCTTGCCCGAGAGCTGGATCTCCTGGCTGAATTGGTCCTGGTCGACACCGAAGAAGGCGTCATAGAACTCGTAGCTCGTGCCGTCCAGATCGCTGTGTACGTCCTGCTCAGCCTCGCGATAGGCGGTGATGGACTTGACGTTGACCGGCCCGGCGTCCCAGTTGAGGGTGAAATTGACTCCCCCGCGGTCGATGTCGTTGTCGGGCGGGATCGAGCTGGCAATGTGATCGTCGAAGGGGCGCGCATCGATCTCGGTTGCGATGTCGGCCGGGAACGGCACTAGCAGCGGCGACGAGAGCAACGGCACGATGGGCGGCGTGCCGCCGGGACCGATCGGAAAAAAAATCGGCGCGACGGCGAGCAGCGTGGTGGGCAGCGGAGAGCCTCGGCCGCGCGCGTAGTCCCCTGCCAGCTTCAGCTCCACGCGGTCGGTCGCGTCCCAGACCAGCTTGATGCGCCCGCCCATGTCCTCCCGATCGCCATAGGTGGCGCCGGTACGAATGTCGTCGGCCCAGCCGTCCTGGTTGCGCGAATAACCGGAAACGAGCACGCCCAACCCGGGCGCGATCGGCCCGTCGGCGGACAGATGCGCATCGATGCGATCGCGCGAGCCGGTCACGACCTTGCCGCGCCAGGAGAACACCTCACCCGGATCGCGGGTGGTCGCGCTGACGGCGCCGCCGATGGTGTTGCGACCAAAGAAGGTGCCCTGCGGTCCACGCAGGATCTCGATCCGGTCGATGTCGAGCACATCAAAGGACGCGCCCTGGATCCGGCCGAGATAAACCTCGTCGATGTAGACGCCGACACCGGGATCGACATTGGTGCTGTTGTCGACCTGACCCACGCCGCGAAAGAAGAAGAATCCGTCGTCTCCCGAGCTGGGCCCCGAGCTGCGCATGACGTTCGGCGCGAAGTTGAGCGCCTCGCCGACATTCTGGATCGACAAGCTCTCGATAGCTTCGGCGCTGAAGGCGGAGACCGAGATGGGCACATCCTGCAGACTCTGCTCGCGCTTCTGGGCGGTGACGACGATCTCCTCCAGTCCTTGTGCCAACGCCGCTGGTGCGTGCACGCACGCGGCGAACACGCAGCCCAATGCCTGGACCAGGGACGGCTTCTTGCGTTTCAGGTACCCCATGTCCGTCGATCTCCGTGTGTCATCCCCGAGGATGCGTAGTGAAAAAAAAAGCCTCCTTCGCCCACGAGGAGCGAAGGAGGCTTCATTACCTCCGATAGGGCGATGATGTGGCGGCAGGTATGTGAAGTCAATACGCGCGACGTGTCCGGCCGCATCGACCCATAACTGTCATGACATGACCCATTACCTCCGGGACACGGGCGCGGGCTGCCTGCCACAACTGAACTCGCGTGACGCTGCCCGCGTTCCACGCCTCGTCCACTTTCCCGTAGACGCGATCGATCGCCTTCGTCGTGATTGCCGTGGTGCCCGGATCAAGTGCGCGCGACATCCGGTCTGCGGACGGTGCAGCCCCGCCTCAGTCCGGTCCTGCGCCGGTGGGCAGCGAACGCAGGTACCGGAACAGGATCTCGATATCCGCGGTGCTCATGTTCTCGTAGCCGTTGCGCCAGGGCATGAACATGGGGTTGATGATGTCGCCTTCGGGCTTGCGGCCTTCGCGCATCACCGCGGCGAACTGTTCCGGCGTCCAAGTGGCGATGCGGCTGCTGCCGGTGATGTCCGGTCCGGGCGGTGCGCCGGGCTCGGGCCCCTGGCCGCCGCGCAAGCCGGGGCCGTGACAGAAATCGCAGCCGCCCACGATGGCGAGGTAGGCGCCGCGTTCAGCTGGTGGCGTCGGCCGCGGCCCGCCGTGGTCCATGATCCCGGCGCGTACCAGATCGCCCAGCAGACCCGAGTTGATGATCGCGCGCGTGACGATGTTGAGATCCACCACCGCGCCCTCGTTGTCGACCGGCGCCAGGCTCTCCAGGTAGGCGATCATGTCGCCCAGGTCCGCATCGATGATGTGGTAGTAGTGATCGACGGGCATGAAGGCGAAAGCCCGACCGTCGACCGCCAGCCCGTGCCGAATGGCCCGGGCCCAATCGACCGGACGGTAATACTGCCCGACCCCGTTGCGCCCGGGGGTCAGGTTCGGCGTGCGCACGTGGCCGAAGATCGGTGAATCGGACATGACCTGGCCGGCCAGATCCAAGCCGTGACAGACGCCGCATACGGCGATCGCGTGCACGAAATAACGGCCCCGTTCGATCGCCGCCGGATCGCCGCTCGACACGGGCACCGCCTCGACCGCCACCTCGAAATACTGTTCGCGGGGCGATCGGGATCCGAGGATCCCGATCGCCGTGATCAACACCAGGAGCAACACCAGCACGGCGGCTCCGACCAAGCGCAACACCTTCGTCATCCTGAGCTCTCTCGATCGCAATGTCCGTGTGCGCGCACGGCCTGGTGATTGCGGTCATCGCGGTCCCATCCCGATGCGCGCTTGCGCAAAAAAAAACCTCCTCCACCCGCACGGGCGAAGGAGGCTTCGTTACCTCCGGTTGGCGCAGATGGTGATCGGACACGCGCAAACCTGTCAAGCGCCGCGCAGGCGCCGTCATGCGGGGGCGGTCTTTACCGCGCGCGCTGCAGCGGCGGCGCGCGTGCGCACGCCGGCAAACAACAGCAGGCTCGCGATGAGGCACGCACCGGCCAGCAGACGTGCGGGCGCGTAGCTCTCGCCGGTGACCAGCAGTCCCGCCAGCGCCGGTCCCACGGACACACCGGCGGCCTGAAACGCGAGCGCGAGCACGAACAGCCGCCCGCCGCGATCCACGCTGGCGATGATGCCGAGCTGGTACGGCACCGCGAACAGCCAGAAGAACTGGAACAATCCGGCAGCCAGCATGAACGCGAGCGGTGTCGCACGGTCGGCGAGCACGAGCAGTGCGAGTCCCTTGGCAATCACGGCCAGGGCGAGCGGCGCGATCCGTCCCAGACGCACGCTCAGCGCGCTCGCAGCCAGCGCCCCGAGCAGGCCACACACCACCGCCGCACCCAGCGCCTTGCCGACTACGGCCGCCTCGAGACCCGCCGCGGCGCCCATGCGCTCGATGAAGGCCCAGATCGCCCCGAGCGCGACGTGGTAGACCGCGGTGGCCGTGAGTGCGATCAACACCGGCCGCGCGGGGGTCCCGGCGCCGCCGGACGCTGCTACCGGCACCCGGCCGGCGCGCGGCAACCCCGACGTCGCGGTTGCGATCGCCAGCGTGAGCCCGGCGAACGCGAGCACCACGCCGTCGTAACCCCAGCGTGCGACGATCGGCGGCAAGACCTGGAAGCCGATGAGCCCGATGAGGATGGGTGCGGCCATGGCCAAGCCGAAGATCCGATCCGGATTGCGCGTATCGCTGAGCATCACCAACGCCAGTCCGGTCGCCGCGCCTTCCCCCAGGCCGGTCACGAAGCGTACTGCCAGCAGCCCGGGAAGGACGTCCACGCAGGCCGAGGCCAGGTTGCCGGCGACGACGACCAGCAGTGCGGCACGGGCCGCGCGCCGCCAGTCCACCCGCCGCACCCACAGCGGCGCGAGCAGCGCGGCACAGAACACCCCGGCGAGGTCCGATGCGGCGAGCAGCCCGAGCTGGCGCGGTTGCAGACCAAAGCTCGCCGCCGCGGCACCGACCACCAGCGGCAGGACCTTGAACAGCATGGGTCCCGTGACCGACAGGCACAGCGCGGCCAGGACCGGCAACGTGCCGCCCACATAACCGGCGCCGCTGGCGGCGTTCGTGTTCAAGGCCGGGTTGCGATCGTGGACGCAGCGTGCGGCGCGGGCCGCCAGCCGCGGTTCGTTGCCTGGCGCACGCCGGAACCCTCAGCGCCTGGCGTGCACGCGCTCGGCGCGCGCCGGCCATGGCACCTCGAAATCGGCCGGGGCTCGGACCGGCACCAGTGTGCCGGGATCGAAGCCGGGATCCGCGGCCTGCGCTGGCGTCAGCGCGATGCCGGCGTTCAGCAGCCGCCGGACCGTGCCGAAGTCTGCGGGCCGGTTCACGCAATTCACGCCGGTGAGCCGTCCACGTTCGAAGTAAAACAGCGAGAACCGGCCCTCGCCCGGGGCTCCGCGCAGAACCTGCTGGTCACTGTCACCGGTCGCGCCGACCGCCTGCAGGCGCAGGCCGTACTGATCCGACCACACCCACGGGATCTGCCGGTAGGGGAACTCGCGCCCGCACAAGGCCGCGGCCGCGCTCTTGGCCTGCTCGACCGCGTTGTGTACGGTCTCCAGACGCAGCTGCCGGCCGAGCAGGGCATTCGGGTGCCGGGTGCAGTCGCCCGCCGCGACGATGTCCTCATCACTGGTACGCGCGCACTCGTCGACGACGATGCCGTCATCGCAGGCGAGCCCCGCCTCGGCGGCCAGCTCCACGTTGGGCAACACGCCGATGCCGGCGAGCACCAGTTCCCCCTCGTGGCGCGTCCCGTCGCCGCAGGCGACCGTAATCGGCTCGCTGCCGCCGCCGCTGACCTGGCTGATCTGCACGCCGGTGCGGATGCACACGCCATGCGCAGCATGCTGCGCGCGGAAAAACTCCGACACCAGCGGCGCCACCACGCGCGGCAGTACGCGGTCCTGCGCCTCCAGCACCGTGACCTCGCGACCGAGCTGCGCAAGCACTGCGGCTACCTCCAGACCGATGAACCCCGCGCCGACGATCACCACGCGCCGCGTCTCCCCAAGCCGTGCGCGGATCCGATCGACGTCCGCGATCGTGCGCAGGTAGTGCACCCGCCCCGCTTCGGCGCCCGACACCGGCAGCGGCCGGATGCGGCAGCCGGTGGTGAGCGCGAGCTTGTCCCAGCGCAGACGCGTGCCGTCGTCCAGTTCGACGTCGTGCCCCTCGCGATCGATGCGCACGGCGCGCCGCCCCAAGCGGGTGTCCACGCCGTGCGCGGCATAGAACTCGCGTGGCCGGTACAGCAGCCAGTCGAGGTCGTGCGCACCGGCCAGGTACTGCTTGGAAAGCGGCGGGCGCTGATAGGGCGGGACGGGCTCCTCTCCGACCAGGGTGACGGCGCCGCGGTAGCCTTCGCGGCGCAGCGAATCGACGAGCTGGCCTGCGGCGTGGCCGGCGCCGACCACCACGATGCGTTGAGTCATGGCGCTCACGGCGAGAGGTAGTGGATCTGTGGCCGGGCGCCCGAGCCCTCGGCCAGCACCCGGGCCTCGCGGGTAGCGAGCAGCTCGTGCACCTTCGACCGGGGGTCGTCGAGATCCCCGAAATGGATCGCCCGGGTCGGGCACACGACCTGGCACATGGGCGCCTGCTGCTCGGCGAGCCGGTGTTCGCAGGCGCTGCACTTGTCTGCGGTGCCGGTCTCGGCGTCGAAGGCCAGCGCGTCGTAGGGGCACTCCTCGCCGCAGCGCTGGCAGCCGATGCACTTGTCCTTGTCGAGCATCACCAGTCCGTCCTCGTCGCGGCGCCACAGGGCGCGCGTCGGGCAGGCCTGCACGCACGGCGCGTCGGCGCAGTGCTGGCACATGGTCGGCAGCCAGTACATGTCCAGGTTCGGGTAGCTGCCTACCGGTTTCTCGAGCTGCAGGTTGTGCTGGGAGTCGAACACCTTGAGGCGAAACTGACCGAGGGGAACGTGGTTCTCCATTTTGCAGCCGACCACGCAGGTGTCGCAGCCGATGCAGCGCCACAGATCGATGACAAAGACGTATCGCTTGCTCATGTCTGCCTGCCGTGCCGGATCGCCGGTTCCGTGCCGATCCCGTGCCGCCCGCCTGCCGGCGCGCCGGCGCGCGCGACTTGCACCAGGACATCCCATACCGGGAAGTTGGTCTCGAGGATGGCGTCCTGAACGGGGTTCGGGGTGAGGTGACTCAGATCGTTGTAGTGCCCGTGCGCGAAATCCCGGGGCCACCAGCCCTGTGGCAGGTTGAGCATGCCGGGCCGCACCGCCTCGGTCAGGGTCACGCGCACCTCGACCCTGCCGCGGTCGTTCCATACGCTGACCGGATCGCCATCCCGGATCCCGCGCTCGCCGGCGTCGCGCGGATGCATCTCCAGCCGCGGCCCGGGCAGCAGCTCGCGGATCCAGGCGAGGTTGGTGTGCTGACTGTGGACGGTGTGCATCGGGTGGCTGGTCATGAGGGTCAGGGGGAACTCGCACGCGCGGGCGGCGCGATTGCTCTCCAGCGGTTCAGCGTGCACGAGCACTGCCTGGCCGAACTCGCGCAGCCGCTCCGTGTACAGCTCGACCCGCCCGGACTCCGTGGGGAAACGCTGATCGGCGAACGGCACGTGCGGCCGCGGCAGATCCAGCCGCGCCACCCCGTCGCGAGCGAGGCTGTCCCAGTCCAGGGCGCGCACTGCCGGATCGCCCGACTGCTCCAGGATCTGGCGGCAGGATTCTTCCGCGCTCTGGCGCCAGTCCTCGCCCCGACCCACCCGCTCGCACACGCCGGCGAAGATGTCCCAGTCGTTCTTCGACTCACCGATCGGCGCGATGGCCCGCCGGCGCAGCTGCACGTAGAGGTTCTCGGCACTCGGCACGACGTCCAGATCGTCCTCGTAATACGAGACACAGGGCAGGACGATGTCGGCGTACTGCGCCGCCGGGGTCATGACCTGCTCGGTGACGGCGAACAGCTCCAGCTTCGGCAGCGCCTCGCGCACGAAGCGGTCGAAGTTCGGGCTTTGAGTCCCGAAGCCGTAGCCGGCGAGCCACAAGCTCTTGACCGTGTAGGGTTCCCCGCGCGCGATGGTCTCCAGCATGCGCGTGCCCGGCAACGTGTGGGCGCGCCGGCCACCCGGCTCCAGCCAGTCCCCGGGCACGTTGAAGAACACCCGCAGCATGGCGCCATCGGACCAGGACACGCCCGCGTGGCGCCTGCCGATGTTGCCGCACACCGCGGCGAGCGTAGTCGCGGCGCGGAAGGCGAGATGGCCGTGACGGTAACGCTGCGCGCCCTGGCCGAGCCAGATCGCCGCCGGCTGCGTGGTTGCGTATTCACGCGCGAGGTCGCGGATGACCGCGGCCGGCACCTCGCAGATCCCGGCGGCCCGCTGCGGCGTGTACGCCGCCCAAGCCTCGCGCATGATCGCGAACGCGCTGCGGCAGCGCACTCGCCTGCCGTCGGCGATCTGCACCGTGATGTCCGCGGACAGCCGCGGCGCGCCTGCCTCGTCCACCGGACAAGTCTCGCCGCCGGTGCTGTCACAAACCACAAAGCGCGCGTCGCCCACCGGCGTGAGATCGCGCATGCGCAGCAAGGCACCGGTGTCCTCGCGCACGAGGAATGGCGCGTTGGTATGGTGCAGGAGGTAATCGGCGTCGTGCAGCCCGGCGTCGAGGATCACGTTGAGCATGCCCAGGATCAGGGCCGCGTCGGTACCGGGCCGCGGCGACACCCATTGATCGGCCTTGGTCGCCGTGCGCGAGTAACGCGGGTCCACCACCACCAGCCGCGCCCCGGCCTCCAGCGCATCGAACAGGAAATGCATCTCGCTGTGCGCGGTGTCGGCGACATTGCGCGCGAAGATCACGATGAGGCGGGCACCGACCAGGTCCTCCCACTCGTGGCCAGTGGCGAACACGCCCAGGGTGGGCAGGAACCCCATCGCGCAGCCGAGATCCCCCATCAGTCCGACGTAGGTGAACCAGGTGCCCTCGAGGCAGTTCGCGATCCGGTTCGGCGCCATCACCGCGCGCACGCCGTAATTGCCGGTCATGGTCGTCCAGGCGTTGGCCCGCTGGCCGTGGCGTGCGGCGATGCGGGTCAGCTCCGCGGCGAGGTGATCGAAGGCCTCGTCCCAGGAGATGCGCTCGAAACGCCCTTCACCGCGCGCACCGACCCGGCGCAGCGGGTGGCGCAGCCGGTCCGGATGCGTCACGCGCTGCATCGCCATGGCCATGCCCTTGAGGCAGATGCGCCGGTAGCGCGGGTCCGGAAAATCGGCCGGTTCGATTTTCAGGATGCGCCCGTCGCGCACGTGCGCGTTGACGCCGCAGGTACCGCTGCAGTTCGGCGAGCAGACCGTGCGCACCACCCGCGCCGCCGGCGTGCTCACGGGATTGCGACCCCGGCCAGCCACGGGCTCACGCCGCCGCCTCGCGCGCAACCTCGACCAGGATGTCCCACACCGGGTAATTGGTCTCGATGATCACGTCCTGGACCGGGTTGCGGACGATGTGCCCGAGATCCGCGAAGTGCCCGGCGACGAAGTGCTCGCGCCAGAAGCCCTGCGGCACCACCACCATCCCCGGCTTCACGCCCTCGCTGAGGCTGGCGTGCAGGCTGAGACTGCCGCGATCGTTGTACACGCGCACCCGATCGCCCTCGCCGATGGCGCGTGCCCGCGCGTCTCGCGGGTGCATTTCCAGCCGCGGCTCGGGAAGCTGCTCGCGGATCCAGGGCAGCATGGTGTGTTGCGAGTGCGTGGAGTGCACGTGCTTGGGCGAGATGAGCACCAGCGGCAGCCGCCGGGCCAGCGGCCGGCGGCTGCTCTCCAGCGGCTCCTCGTACACGAGCACGCCCTGGCCGAAGGGCGCCAGCCGCTCGGTATACAGCTCGATGCGGCCCGAGGGCGTCGGGAAGCGCAGGTCGGCGAACGGCACGTGCGGCCGGGGGATCTCGACGCGCGCCACGCCGTCGCGGCGCAGAGCTTTCCAGTCGATGGCGCGGATGACTGGATCATCATGGTGCTCGAGCACGAAGCGGCAGACCTCTTCGTTGCTCATGCGCCAGTGCTCGCCTTCGCCGAGCCGCTCGCACACGCCGGCGAAGATCTCGTAGTCGTTCCTCGACTCCCCGACCGGCGGGATCGCCCGCTGGCGCAGCTGCAGGTACCAGTGTTCGCCGCCCGCCACCAGGTCCATCTCCTCCTCGTAATAGGACACGCACGGCAGGACGATGTCGGCGTGGCGCGCGGCCGGCGTCATCAACTGCTCGGTGACCACGAACAGCTCGAGCTGCGGCAACGCCTCCTGCACGAAGCGGTCGAAATTCGGGCTCTGTGAGCCCATGCCGTAGGCGGTGATCCACAGGCTCTTGATCGGATAAGGATCGCCGCGCGAGATGATGTCCAGCATGTGCACGCCGGGCAGCGAGTGCCCGCGCCGCCCCCCGGGCGCCATCCACTCCTGCGGCGGGAAGAAGGTCAGGCGCATGTGCGCGCCGTCCAGGCAGTTCACACCCGCGTGAGGCTTGCCGATGTTGCCGGTGAGTGCGCCGAGGGTGACGTAAGCGCGGTGCACGAGATGGCCATGGTGATAACGCTGCGGCCCGGCGCCGGCCCACAACCAGGCCCGATCGCTGCGCGCGTACTCGCGGGCGAGGTGGCGTATGGTCCCGGCCGGCACCTCGCAGATCTGCGCCGCGCGCTCCGGCGTGTAGGGCGCCCATGCCCCGAGCATGAGCTCGAAGGCGGTGCAGCACTCGACCGGTCCGCCCGGCCCGAGGTCGATGCGCCAGCGGCCGCGCAGCTCGGCGTTGCGCGCCGAGGCCGCGGGACACGGCAGGCCGCGCACCGCGTCCCAAACCACGAAGGCCTCGCCGTCGGCGCCGATATCGCGCGCGCGCAGCAGCGCCCCCGAATCGCAGCGGACCAGGAACGGGGCGTTGGTGTGCTGGCGGATGTAGTCCTCGGCGATCAGTCCCTCGGCGACGATGACGTTGATCATGCCCAGCACCAGGGCCGCGTCGGTGCCCGGGCGCGGCGACACCCATTCGTCGGCTTTGGCCGCCGTACGCGAGTAGCGCGGGTCCACCACCACCACCTTCGCGCCCGCCTCCATCGCATCGAAGAGGAAGCGCATCTCGCTGTGATCGGTGTCGGCCGCATTGCGGCCGAAGATGATGATGTACCGCGCGTGCTTCAGATCGGCGAGATCGTTGCACGTGCTGCCCACCCCGAGCAGCGGCAGGTAGCCCATCGCGCAGTTCAGGTCGCCCATCATGCCGCCGTGAGTGAGCACAGTACCGCCGAGACAGTTGGCGATGCGCTCGGGCACGGTGGTCGCCTTGAAACCGTAGTTCCCGGACATGGTCATCCAGGCGTTGGCGCGTGCGCCGTCGCGCGCGCGGATGCGGCCGAGCGCCGCCGCGATGTCATCGAGGGCCTGTTCCCAGGAGATGCGCTCCCACTCGCCGGCGCCACGGGCGCCGCGCCGGCGCAGCGGGTGACGCAGGCGATCGGGATGTTCGATACGCTGCATCGCCATGGCGATGCCCTTGAGGCAGATGCGCTCGAAACCGGGATCGGGGAACGCGGCCGGCTCGATCTTGACGATGCGGTCGTCCTTGACCCAGGCGTCGATGCCGCAGGTGCCGCTGCAGTTCGGCGAGCACACCGTGCGCACCACGCGGTCGGGCTGGCTCCGATCGGCATCGGCACGAACGGCGAACGGCACTGCGGACTCGCGACCTGTCACTTGCACCCCCGCCAGCGCGCCACGTCCGGCACGCCGCCAACCGCAGCGTATGGCCTGGTCGCACACCTCGTCAATGCGGCGCACACGCGCATCGGGCTACACCAGCATTTTCGTGCAAGTGCAATGAATTCCGGTTATGAGGCAGTGACGCGACACCCGGCAATCGGGACTCGCGCCCAAGCTGCCGGCGGTCGATCAGCCCGCACCGATCACGGCTGCGTACGTTCACGTGGGCTCACGGCTGCTCATCCTCCGGCCGCAGCCCCGCCAGCGCACTGCTCGCCCGCCACAGCCGGAGCGCGCTGTCGCCGTCCCGGGCCTGCAGTGATGGCATCTGTTGCCCGGCGCCCGCGAAATAGCGTCCGCTGACGCGCTCGAGCGCCGGGTCCAGAAGCATCGCGGCCAGCTGCGAGCCGGCGCGTTCGGGTGTCGACATGCCGGGCATCACGCGGGCGAGCGGCGCCAACAGGCCGCCGAACAACGCCCGCGCGAGGAGCCCGTGGGCGCGGCCGAGATCCGTTGCGGGCATGAATCCGGGATCGAAGGCGTTGACCGTAATCGGCGCTCGCGCGGTGCTCCGGCCGCTGCGCTCCAGGCGCCGGCACAGCTCGTGGACGAACAGCAGGTTGCACAGCTTGGAGGTCGCGTACGCCCTGCGCGCGGCGAGGCCGGGTCCCGAATCCAGAAGTGGATCCAACTCGGGGTGGGCGAGCCGCATCGCGTCGGCGTCGCGCGGTGGCGGCATGCCGGTGCGCCGCGCGGGATCGTGGCTCGCACTGCTCACCACCACGATGCGAGCGGGCGCCACGAGGCGTCCGAGCAGCAGGTGCACGAGCAGGAAGTGTCCGAGATGGTTGACGCCGAACGTCAACTCGTAGCCGTCGGCCGTGCGCGGGCCGATGCGCGCGAGCTGCACACCGGCGTTGCACACCAGCGCCCGCAGGGGCGGTAGTCCGCGCGCCGCAAACGCGTTGGCGAACTCGCGCACGGACTCCAGCGCGCCGAGGTCGAGCGCCATCGCCTCCACGGTCGGGTTGCCGCTGGCGCTCGCGATCGCGGACACCGCGCGCAGCGACTTGCGTTGATCGCGGCCCGCGATCAGTACGTGCCAGTGCGCGCCCGACGCGGCGACCGCTCGGGCGCAGTGCAAACCCAGCCCGCCGTTGCCGCCGGTGACGATGAGCGTGCGCCGCGCTGGCCCGGGGGTGCTCAGTGCCGTTGCGGTCGAGGCGCTTCCTCGCCCGAGAGCCGGCTGTAGAAGGCCACGATGTCGTCGATGTCTTCGTCGCTGAGCGTCTTGACCAGCGGCTGCATGATCGGATCTTTGCGCGCACCGTCGCGGAACGCCTCGATCTGCTTGCGCAGATAGCCCTCGCGCTGGGCGGCCAGGTTGGGCCACAGATCGTTGATGCTGATCCCGTCCTTGCCGTGGCAGGCGTGGCAGCTGCCGGACTTACGCTCGCCGGCGACCGGATCGCCGGCCGCGGCGACGTGACCCGCGCACGCGATCAACACGGCGGCGAGCATCGACCGGACGGCGGTCACCGGCCCGGACCCGCGGGTTCGCCGCGTGCGAGACGTACTGCCGCTATTTCGGCAGATCATAATCCAAGGTCACTTTGTAGGTGATCGGCTGGCCCGGCGGATCCTGCTGGATGCTGACCTGTCCGCGCGCACCGCGGTAACTGCCGGTACCGCCGGTGACGGCGATCGACAGCGGCACGTCCTTCTCCATCGCGTTCAGATCGATGTTGCCGTCGGCGACCAACTGGCCGTCGGCCATGATGTAGGAAAACTGGCAGGCGGAGTTGAACGGGCCGCCGGCGCCCATCGTCACGTCGCCCTTCCATGGGCCGTCCGGGCCATGATCGATGGTGACGCAGATTCCGCGCATCATGCCGATTTCCTCGTTGTCCTCCCATCCGTACAATCTGTTGTTGAGGAACACGTAGCCACCGGCGCCGCGACCGGGTCCGATCGGGTGGGGATTCTTCAGGTCGTCGATTACCAGTACGGGATGATCCTTTTCGTCGTTCCACGAACCGGAGTAGGTCACCGCGCTGATCTCGCGCAGCACCAGCGTCTCGGCGTGCACGCCAACCGCACTTGCTGCCAGCGCCGCCGCGGCACCGGCCAATACAATGAACCTGGTCTTCATCATCATCTCCTGCGTGTGCCAGCAAACGCGGGGCGTTCGGGCGCCCCGATAACCCTTAATCTGTTTTTGGCGCCGGCCTGCCGGCAAGCCAGGCCACCCCGCCCCAGTTGGAGAACTTCAGCGCGAGCAGGCCGGAGTCGAGACCGCGCTTGACCAGTGCCGCGTCGGTGAGTGGCTGCCATTCATCCCCGAAGTTGATCGCGTAGGCGAGCGGCGCGCCGGCGAGGCTCTGCTCGGGCATCGCCCGCGTCCGCACCGTCTCAGCAGTCGCGCGTGGCCCCGCAATCACCCAATGCCCGAAGGTATCTACCGGCGCGTCTGCGCCCGCGTAGCTCGCGAAAGTGTCGTCGTGAGCGGGAATGACGATCTCCCCGATCGGCCGGCCGTGCTCGTCCAACAACGGCCTACCAGTCGCCGGATCGATGGCCGGGCGGCGCACCTCGGGTCCGTAGGAGTCGCCTTCGTCGACCGAACCTATCAGGTACACGTCAACGTCCGCATACGCCGCCGACGGCTCGTTGGGCCCCTTGCCCCCCGCGATCTGCGGCATCAGGACGAAGACGTCGACGGTCCGGCCCCCGACCCAGACCCTCTTGGTCAGGTCGAAGCCTTCGCCACCGTCGGCGTACACGACGGCTCCCGTCAGCGCGACCGCTGCGCCGAGCAGTAATCCTGCAATCCTGCACCCAGTCATGGATACGCCTCTCCTTCGCGCTGATGCACCCGGCAGAGCGCTGTTCAATTCGATCCTCAGATGCCGCGCATCATGCGCAGCGTGTTGAGCATGTTCAGCAGCAGCATGTCGCGTGTGCCGTCACACGCTTCACCGATCCAGGCGTCGTTCAGGAAGCGCCCGGTCGCATACTCGGCGGCGACGCCGTAACCGCCGAGGATCTTCACGGCGCGCTCGGCGTTGCGGATGGCGGCATCGACCGCGAAGGTCTTCGCGGCGGGTGACTGCATCAGCGCGACACCCATGTCGCCGGAATCGGCCGCGGCCGCGAGCTTCCAGACCATCAGCCGGGCCGCCTCGACGTCGACCATCATTTCCGCGAGCTTCAGGCCCACCGCCTGGTGGTTGATGATCGCTTGCCCCCAGGACACGCGCTGTGTGGCGTACTCGAGCGCGTACTCGAACGCGGCGCGGGCCATGCCCACGTAGCAGGCAGCCAGACCCGCGGCCAGGTAGGGGATCACCTCCATGAAGAACAACCCGAAATTCGCGCCTTCCTCGCCGATACGATTCGCCACTGGTACCTTTACATCGTCCAGGTAGACCTCCGCGTGCATGGCCGTCTTCCAGCCGATCAACTCCGTCTTCTTGCCCACCGTCAGACCGGGCGAGTCCGCCGGGACGAAGAACATCGAGGTGCTCTCGTAGCCCGGCTTGCTCAGATCGGTCCGCGCCATGATGAAGAACGACCTGGCGGCACCTGCATTGGTCGAGAAGCCGGCCTTGCTGCCGTTGAGCACGTAGTGATCCCCATCGCGCCGTGCGGTCGTTTTCAGACCGATCTTCGGGTCCGGGATCGGGCACAGGGAATCGGCGCCGGCCACGTTGGCTTCGCTGCTGGCGCTGGCGAGCACATAGTCGTCGGCAGCCGCAATCTGTGTGAGCCAGTGTTCGCGCTGCGCGTCGTTGCCGCCCTTCATGATGATGACGGGCGCGGTCATGCTGACGTTGAAGTAGGACGCGGCGATGCCCATGTCCACCGCGCCCATCTCCTCCATGATGACGGCGTTGTCCAGGCAGCCGCCGCCAAGTCCGCCGTACTGCTCGGGGATGAGCAGCTTGTGAAAGCCGAGTTGGCAACCCTTGGCATATACCGGTCGGCACAACTCCCACGGCGTCTGCCCCTGGCTGCGGTCCATGCGCGCGATCGCCTCGGCGGCCTGCCGGATCTCCTTGCCCGCAAAGTCCCGCGCCGTCTTCTGGTACAGCGCCTGTTCGTCACTGAGAGTGAAATCCACCATGTCTGCGGGGTTCCAGTCGTGTTCGTCCGGCTGTCAGTCCCCGCGCCGGACCCGGCTGCGGGGGCTCGCGGCGCCTGCTCAGCTCTTCAGCGCCCGGAGCTTTGCCAGCACCATGGGCTGAATGGGCTTGGGCACGGTCTCGACGACGTGCCGCTCGAGCAGTTCCTCGGTCAGGGTGGTCACGTCGTTCGCCGCAACCCAGCCGTTGAAGGAGGCGAGCGCCCGATCCTTCATGAAGGCCGGCGTATCCGCCAGCATCCGGTCAAACATCGCCCGGCTGTTGCCTTCCCAGCCGAGCTCGTCGATCGCCCGCATACACAACTCCCCCGGCGAACCCGCCCTAACGCGGGCCTGCCGAAAAAAAAAAGCCTCCTTCGCCCTGCGAGGCGAAAGAGGCTTCGTTACCTCCGGTTCGGGTCGCGTGCTCGCGCCCGACGTACAAATGCAAACGGCGCTCCCCACCCGCGGGCAGGGAAGGCGCCGTTACCTTCTGCTGACGATGATGGCTCCCGTACGGGCGCGCTGTCAAGCACCAGTCGGTGATCGCGGGCAAGCCTCGCGATCGCGCACCAAGCGCTTCAATTCGGTGTGCCGATAATGGTCTCGGCAACGTCGCGCATGGGAATGTTGCTCTCCATGCTCAGCTTCTGCATGAACCGGAACGCCTGCGCCTCGCTGAGCCCTTCGCGATCCATGATGAGACCCTTGGCCCGATCCACCAGTCGCCGCGTCTCGAGCTGCTGCTTCAGCACCGCTACGCGCCCGCCCAGATGAGACTCGCGCAGAAAGTGGGTGACGGCAAGTTCGATTGCCGGTGCGATGTCCTTCTCCCTGAACGGCTTGGTCAGGTAGGCCATCACGCCGGCATCGCGTGCCGGCAGGATCAGATCCGGGCTCGAGAAGGCGGTGAGCACGATCACCGGATACTCGGCGCTGATCTCACGCGCGACGGCGATGCCGTCCAGAGCCGGCATCTTGATGTCGACGATGACGACGTCCGGCCTGTGCCTGGCGACCAGTTCCAGCGCTTGCACGCCGTCTTTCGCCTCCGCAACGACGTCGTGCCCGATGCCCTGGAGCAACTCGCGCAGGTCGCGGCGAATGATCGGCTCATCGTCGGCAATCAGTATCCGGAAGCTCATACCCGCCATCCTCCCCGTCCTGCAGCGCCGGGAACACCACGCGCGCTACCGTGCCGTGCGAGCCGCTCAGCACGAATTCGCCCTTGAGCTCGTCCTCGACCAGCGTCGCGACGATCGTCAATCCGAGATTCGCATCGCGGCCGATGTCGAAACCATCCGGCAGGCCCGCCCCGTCGTCGATGACGGCGACTTCAATGCGCTCGTCCGCTTGCTGCACACCCACGTGTACGCGCCCCCCCTCCGAGCCGCTGCGGCTGTGCTGGATCGCGTTCTGCACCAGTTCGTTGACGACCAGCGCGAGCGACGTCGCCTCCCGCGACGTCAGCATGACCGTCGGCCCGACGATTTCCACTGTCACCTGCGGCGGCGACGGCATCTCCGCAGTCTGCAGGCTGACGATACGCGAGACGAGCTGGCCGAAGTCCACCATGCCGATCTCGCCCTGCGCGAGGGTATCGTGCACCAGCGCGATGCTGAGGATGCGGTTGATGCTGTCCTCGAGCGCCTGCTCCGCGGACAGGCGGTCCAGCCGCCGGATCTGCATCCGCAGCAAGCCGGCCACGGTCTGCAGATTGTTCTTTACGCGATGATGGATCTCCTTGTAGAAGGTGCTGATCCCCTCCAGCGAGCGGTTCTCGGCGAAAATCGCCATCTGTCCCGCGAGACTGCGAAGAAATTGCATATTGCGCGCCTGGTCACGGCGCTGGAAAAACCACTCCGAACCGTCGCGCGAGTACAGGTTCAGCGCGCCCCGCCGCTCGCCTTTGTGCTCCACGGGCAGGGACACGAAGCTCAGGTCGAAGTTCTCCGGAAGCGAGACGGCGCACGGGGTCTGCTCGCGCGCAGGGCACACGAGCGGCCTGCCGTGCTCCAGCTGCCAGCGTGCCAGTTTCTCGTCGGCCTCCAACTCCGCCCACCCCGGCTCCAGCTCCGGCACGACATCCATGGCCTCCTTGACCAGGATCCGGTGCGTCCGATCCACGATCCACACGCTGACCGCAGCGACATCGAGCAGTGTGCGGAGCTGACGGGCGACCTCCGGATAGCCGGAGCGCACGCCGGTGGACATGGCCAACTCCTCACCGATCCGGTTCAGCAGCGCGATGTGATCGACCCGGCCACTGGATCGCTGCTCCTCAGTCCTCCGTGATCTTGCGCGCTTCATCGGCCCTCACTCGGGTACGGAACCTCAAGCCGGTGGCAGGTAATGCCCCAGGTGCGTATGCGCTGATTGCGTATGCGCTAATAATGGATGCGAACGTCGATGGTCAATCGTTCGGCGGCGAGTTCGAACGCCGCATCCTTGAATCGCGGCGGTCCCATGACGCCCTTGGCATCCCGGGAAATCCCGACGCCTTCGACCGGTATGGATCCATACACCGTCTTCATCTTGCCGTTGCCGTCCTCGTCATGATAGGCGGCCACCGCATACTCGCCGTATGGCAGGCCCTCGAACACGACCGTCGCCAGGCCGCCCGCCTGTTTCGCGGTCAGCGTCTGCAACGCCTTCTCTTCCTTTCCCGGGAAGCCTTCCGCCTGATTGTACAGACTCACGAATACCTGGCCGTCGTCGTTGCGGACGGCGGTCACCCGGACTTCGATGGCGCCGCTCTGGGCAGCACCCGTCGGCGCGACCATCGTCAGCAGTATCAACCCGAGCAGCAACGTTCTCATCGTTTCCATCTCCGCGTCTCGTGATACCAGTGGCTAATTCAGCGTTGACCCTCACGCCGCGTAATGCCGGCGCGACGACCACCTTGAATCGATCGAGCACCCACCGTCGTGAAATGGCTCCGACGATGGTCCGCTGCGTCGCCGTCGTATTCGGGCACGGCAATCGTCCGTGAATGCGGCAGGGGGATCAATCGGCATGACTCGAAGGCATGGGGTGGCACACCGAAGTTATAGGCAACAGGGTCGACCCGCGTATAGGCTAGCGCCGGAGCGCCCTGTCGATGATGGATACGGACCGCTCGCCCTGAAACACGCGACACGAGGATTGCACAGTGATGCAGCTCTACAACGCAGACAGCTCGCCCTTCGCGACGCGGGTGCGGATCCAGATCTATCACAAGCGGCTCGACGTCGGGATCACATCGCCCCCGGGCGGCCTCGGCTCGGATGACTTCCGCGCGCAGGTGCCGCTCGGGCGCATACCCGCGCTCGCAGTGAACGGCCACGTGATCTCCGAGTCCCTCGCAATCATGGAGTACCTGGAAGATCGCTTCCCGGAACCCGCGATGCGACCCGCGGTGGCCGAGGACCGCGCCCGGATGCGCACGCTCGCGCTGGCTCACGACTGCTACGTGCAGCCGGAACTTCGCAGGCTGTTTTTTCTCTTCCGGGAGGGCAAGGGCGACAGCCAGGCGGTCGCGTCTGCAGCTGCCGATCTGAAAAAAGCGCTCGGTCAGCTCAGCGCGGCCATGGGTGCGGGCGCGTTCGCGGCCGGCGACACGCCCACGATCGCCGACTGCGCGATGGCACCGAGCTTCAGCTTCGTCGTGGCTCTGCCGGGATTGCTCGAGATCGATCCGCTGGTTGCCGGGCTCCAGCGGCTGTCCGCCTGGTGGGGGCAGGTCTGCAAACTGCCGGCTTTCACCCGCGCCCTGGGCGAGATGGAGGCCGCTTTCCGCGCCTACACGAGCGCACCGCAGGGCTGAAGCGCAACGAGCTTACCCGGCTGAGCCGGGACGACGATGGCTTGCCACGCGAGCGGCGCTCGATCGCCACGGCGATGCCGGCACCCGGGCTGCGTCTGCCTAGCGTGCGCCCATGCGGGCGAAGTGGGCGAGGATTGCCTCCAGCTGCGCAGCATCGACCATCCCGCCCCACATCTTCATCATGTCATCGACGCGGCTGCCGGTTTGAAAGGCTCGCACCTGCCGGCGCTGATATTCCAGGCTCTGGCCCGCGAGGCTCGGCCAGATGTCATTGGGACTGATCCCGTCGGCACCGTGACAGCGCACGCAGAACACCAGCGGCTGCGTGGTCGGATCGAGCGACTGCCCCGCGCCCGTCGCGGGCGGCAACGGCAGGCCGCTGTAGAAGGCGGCCAGTTCGTCGATCTGGGTGTCCGACAGCGAACTGGCAGTCGGACCCATCAGCGGATCGACACGCTCACCGATGCGGAACGCCCGCAGTTGCTTGCGCAGGTAGCCGGCCTTCTGGCCGGCGAGGTGCGGCCAGGCCGGGTCGCGGCTGATCCCGTTGTCGCCGTGACAGATCGCGCAGCTCGCGCGCAGCCCCGCGGCAGCGTCCGCGGCCTGGACCGCGACGGCGTACGCCATCAGCAACAGCAGGCTCGCCACGCGCATCGCCATCATCGCGGCGCCTGCCGGACCCGTCGCGGACGGATCGGGTCACGCGTGCGCATCAGTGAGCCGGCACGACCAGGGCCGGATCGGCCGGCAGCATGAATTCACGCGGAGCGCGTGCCGGCTGCGTGCACGGCCGCACCATCGACGCCATGTACGGGTAGTTGCCATCCCAGTCCGGCGTTGCCCAGTGCACGGGACTTGCTCCGAAGAAGCGCAGGCGCAGCAGCCCCTTGTGCAGACCGTACTCGATCACCTCGTGGCTGGTGAGCGGCACCCAGGTGGGCCCGATTCGGATCGCGTTCGCCAGCGGCCCACCGATCACGCTGCCCTCGGGCATCGGGTCGGCACGAACGTCGTGCGCGCTGGCCGCCGGGCCCGGCAGCACCGAGTAAGCAATGCCGAATACGGGCGAGGCGGGCGTCGCGAGGCAGGGCAGCACACCCTGATGGGGCGGGATGACGATGGTGCGGCCGTCCGGCAGGGCGATGCGCTGGCGCGGCGAGGCGCCGATGCTTGCGTCGGCGACGCCGACAATGTAGCCGATCCGTTGCTTCCAGGGATCACTGTCGCCGGGCACCTGCTCTTCCCGCATGATCGGCGACCCGAGCTCGAACGCCCGCATCATCACGGGCATGCCCAGGTACCAGGCCGGCACGACGTGGTCCGGCGGCGGCACCTGTGGCGCCTGCGCGCGCGCCGCCGCGCACGCGAGCAGTACCGTGACCCACGTGGTCCACCCGCAGGCAGCACTGAACCTCACGCGGCCACCGCAGCGCCGATCAGAACTGCCAGCGCAGCGTAGCACCGCCTGTTCGCGGCCGGATGGTCGACAGGAATGGGAAGCCGAAGCCACCCGTGTCGCCCGAGGCGGTCACGCCGAATTCGTCGAGCAGGTTGGTAATGAAGGCCTCGGCCCGCACGCTGCCGGTGATGTCGATGCCAGCGCGCAGATTGAGCTGGTGGTAGTTGCCGATCTCGAACGGGATCGGGGCCACGTAGTTATCCGGATCCAGATCCAGCGGCAGCGGCTCCTTCTCGCTCACGTAGTGCCACTCGAAGCGCCCCCAGGCCGGCAGCGCGGCAACGTTGAAGTCGTACTGAAGGGCTACGAACGAAGTCACGTCCGGTGTGAGCGGAATGGTATCGCCCTTGCTCACCAGCGGCCCGGTCGGGGTCATGATGGTGTCTTCGAATTCCGCGTCGACGTAGCTGAACGAGGCGTCCAGGCGCAGCCGCTCGGTCAGCAGCGCGCTCACCTCGAGCTCCATCCCCATGCTGCTCGCGTCGCCGAAGTTCGCGACCGCGGGAAACGTGCACTGGCTGACGCCGGAGCCGAAGGGGTTGAAGGCGCTAAGAACAAAGGTCTGCTGCACCTTGCTCCAGTCGATATAGAACAGTGCGCCGTTGACCTGCAGGCGCCGATCGAACATGCCGAGCTTGGCGCCGAGCTCGTAATTCCACAGCGTGTCCGGGTCGACGTCCGGTAGCCCGCCCGGAAAGCCGGCGTTCGCCAGCTCCACGCCGCAGCTCGCCAGCGGCACGTCGATGTTGACGATACCGGTGCGAAAGCCCTTGGAGGCACTCGCGTAGTAGAGCTGATCGTCCCCCGGCTTCCAGGACAGCTCGAACCTGGGCGTGAAGATCTCGTCGTCGTTGGCACCAGACTGCGAGCCCTGCGCGAAACCGAACTGGAAACCTTTGCTGACCGAGCTGAACTCCTGGTCCAGGGTCAGCCAGCGGAAGCTGACGGCTGCATGGATGGTCTCGGTCAGGTCGAACCCGATCTGGCCGAAGAAGGCGATCTGCTCGTCGGTGAACTCGCCCCGGTTGTCCGCCAGGGTGGTCGTGGTCGGCGGCAACGGCGCGAAGGGACCGGGGATCCCGGAGAGCACCACGTCGGTCCAGTAGCGCAGGTCCAGGCCGCTCTGGTCCACGCCCAGCACCCGGTGACGCTGGTCGATCTCCTGGTAGAAGAACCCCGCCAGCCAGTCGACGCGGCTATCGGTATCGTTGGAGGTCAGGCGCAGCTCCTGGACCCAGACCTCGGGATTGTCCCAGCGGTTGGAGACCAGCGGGACCGTATCGAACACGCCGGTGATCCGGATCGAGGCCATGCTCAGATCCGAGGCCAGGAACTCGGTCCGTTCCCAGTAGGAGGTGGACGAGGTAAGCGTGGCGAAATCGAAATCGTACTCGAGCACCAGGTTGTACAGGTGCATGTCGTCCTTCGTGCCGGCGCGCGCCGCCTCGAAGTGCTCGTAGTCCCGGAAGTCGGTGGATGCGCCGAAGTTGGGCGTCGGCGGCCCGCCGAGGGGATCGGGCGAGAACGCGGGCACGTATTCGGCGAACGAGCTGCCGAAGGTTTCGCGATCCTCGATGGCGATCATCACGTCGGCGCTGAAGCGCTCGTTCGGCTGCCAGCTGAGCATCAGCCGGCCGCCGTTGATGTCGGTCGCGTTGGTGTCCTCCGTCCGGCTCAGCGGCGGCGCCGAGAAGGCGGCCGCGGCGGCGGGATTGGGGTGGATGCCGAGGACGCCCGGTGGTCCGCCCGGCACGATCACCGGCGGTCCCGGCGGCGCGGGCGGCGGTGCCGGCGGGATCAGCACCACGTTCGCGGCGGGCAGGGTCGAGCCCGGCGGTGCCGCGATCGGTCCGGGGAAGAAACCGGCGACGGCGATGTAGGGCGGCGCGACACCGGGTGCCGCGAGCGAGGCCATGCTCGGCCCGCCGCGGAAGGCGTTATCGTACCAGCCGCTGTCGTCGCTGGTGTACAGCGCCAGGCGGGCGCCGAGCACGTTAGTGATGAGCGGAACGTTCAGCACGACGTCACCGTTCCAGCCACCGGCGCCGTCACCGGTGTACGAGCCGGTGACGTTGACCTTGGCCTGGAACGCGTCCAGCACGGGTTTCGCCGGAATGTTGCGCACCGCGCCGCCGAGTGAATTCGAACCGAACAGCTGCCCCTGCGGGCCGCGCAGCACCTCCACCCGCTCCAGGTCGACGAGCCAGAAATTGTAGCTGGAATTGACGTTGCGCCCGGTATGGATGACCGGCACCTCACCGAGGTAGATCGCCGTGGTCGGCGACATCTGCGCGTTGATACCGGTGCCGACGCCGCGGAACTTCACTTCGCCGCCGAAGCCGGTCGAATCGACCACAGCCGCGCCGGGGATGGTCGTGAGATAGCTGGCAAAGTCATGGATGCCGCGCTGATCCAGCATCTCAGCGCTGAGGGCGGTCACGGCAACCGGCACGTCACGCAGAGTCTGCTGGCGTCGCTGGGCGGTGACCACGAGTTCCTCGATCTGCGCCTGCGCGGGTACCGCACACAGACCGCTGAACAACGTGATCACGAACCGCGCCGCTCGCCTCGTTCGGATCCTTTCCATGTCCCCCCCCTCGAGCCGCCGCCAGCATGCCCTGGTGCCGGACTGACCAGCGTACGGCTTGCATATGTCGAAATTAATGTTGACAATAATGACGCCAACGCTGGCATACAGCCTTCGACAAGTCAAGCAGGGGGATGCGGCTGCTTGCGGATGAGGGAGCGCGTTCGAACAATGGCGAACAGCCCACGGAGACGATGGCGATCATGAGCAAACCTGGTTTCGGAGCCACCGCGAATCCCGACGCGGGGACGGGGAAGGCGCGCCTGCGAGCGCGCGCCCCCATTGCCCGTGCAGCCATCCGCGAGCATCCGGCGGCCAGCTCGCTCGAGCGCATCGTGAACCAGATCAAGCAGGGGATCCGCGAGCGCCGCTACGCACCCGGCCAGCGTCTGATCGAGGCTGACCTGGCCGCCGAGCTGGGTGTCAAGCGCCAACCGGTCCGCGATGCGCTGCGTGTGCTCGCGGGCGACGGCATCGTCCAGCTCATACCGCAGCGCGGCGCACGGGTACGCAAGCTCCAGCGCGACGAGCTGCGTGAAATGATCCCCGTGCTCGCCGGACTGCTCACGATCACCGTCCGGCTCGCCATCGGCAAGCTGAACACGCCGGCGATCCGGGCCCGATTGCAGGACGCGATGGACAGCATGCGGCACGCGCGGCGCGTGGGCGACTTGGTGCAGTTCCATCGTGCCGGAATGGCCTACGGCGAGGCTCTGCACGGCGTGGCCGGTAACCGCTATCTCGATTACCTGCACGGCAAACTGCACCCCGATCTGTTTCACGATCAGTTGAGCTCCGCGCTGCACATCGAAAGCTGGGATCCCTACCTCGAGCACTTCGAGCAGATGCACGCAGCCCTGCTGGCTGCGAACCTCGACCAGGCGCTCGAACTGATCGCGGCGCACGAGCAATCGATGCTTGCCATGCTCGAGCCGCGGGGCGAAACGGTCTGGCGCTGAAGGCAGGTGCGAGCTCAGTCCAGGGAACGATAGCCTTGAATTCAACGATCGGTGGCTGGCACCGGCGATGACCGGCACCACGACTATGGCGGCGCGCGACCGGATCCGCTGCGCTATACGGGCGATGATCAGCCCGCGCCTGCGCGCGATGATCGCAGTCACATTGTTGGCTGCGTCGACGACCGGCACCGCTGCCACCGACGCGCCGACCGCTGCCGGACAGCATGCCGTACCCGGCTGGTACGTCGGACTGCCGGTAATACTGCGCGGCTCATTGCCGCCCGTGGGCGTCGATCGCCGGACGCTGCCCAGGTTCCGGGTGTACGTGCACGCGCCGGTCAGCGCGACCGCCGGCGCGGCGCCGATGAAAACGGTGCGACACCCGGTCAGCGGTGAGATGGTGGCCTTGCCGCCCCACCAGGACACCATCGAGGCGCTCAACTCGGCAACGGCGCCAAAGCTGGCGATCGGTTACTTCGTGCTACGCGGGCCCAAAGCGGCGGACGACGACGTGCGTGTACAGGCGCAACCCGAGCGCAGTTGGCCCAGCTCACCGCTGATAGCCGAGATCCGCATTGGCTCGGAGTGGGTGAAGGTCAACAACCACGTCGTCATCGAGTACGGGCTGAAGAGCGGATTGCTGGCGCTGGAGTACTTCGACATCGGCGGCATGATGTGGGGCCAGTTCTTCGAATCCGCAGCCGAATCACTGCGCGACGGCGCCTGCACCGTCGGCTCGCCGTCAGCGACGCCGCCGATCGACTGGGAACACGACATCGACCACGTGCCGGGGCAGAGCGACTGAGACGCGCCTGGCGGGGTGCCGATGCAGATCCGGCGCCAATTTCTACGGTCCCCGGCGTGACAGGGCCGCCTTCCTTCTTCCAGATGTTGCAGTCGCCCCGCTGCGCGCGACCTGCGCATGATCTGCACAGCGAGAATGGCCGGCGCCGGACCGGGGCGTGGCACGTGATCGCGATTATGCCGTCGCGGCCACCGTCTCAGCGGCAGCGCTGGCGGCGGTTCTGACCGAGCATGATGAACGGCCACGGCGAGGCCATGCGGCTCGCGACCGGCACGTCGATGATCACCGGGCCGCCGTCGGCGAAACCCTGTTCGAGTGCGCTGCGCAGCGCCGCGGGCGACCCGGCGCGCAGGCCGAGGGCGCCGAAAGCCTCGGCGAGGCGGACGAAATCCGGGTTGGTGAGATCCGAGCAGATGCGCCGGCCGGCGAACCACTCGTCCTGCTGGCGCTGCACGTTGGCGAACTTGCCGTCGTTGAAAATCACCGTCACCAGCGGCAGGCGGTGGTGCACGGCGGTGGCCAGCTCCTGGACGTTGAACATGAAGCCCCCGTCACCGCTCACCTGTACCACGTGTCTGCCCGGGTTGGCGGCGACGACACCGAGCGCGGTGGCGTAACCGTAGCCGAGCGTGCCCTGGTAGCCGGCGGTGACGAACTGGCGCGGGCGATAGACCGGAAAGCCGTACCAGGACACGAAGCCGACCTGCGTCACCTCGTCGACGAAGATGCCGTCCTGCGGCAGCACCGCGCGGATGGCATCGAGGTAGGCCATCTGCTCGGGCACCTGCGCGCGGATCTCGGCCGCCACCTCGCTTTTCAGCGCGGTCAGCTCGGCGCTGCGCGACGCCCGCCGGCGGTTGTGGCGCGGCACCGCCGCGGCGAGCGCGGCGAGCACCACCGAGGCGTCACCGACCAGGCCCACGTCCGGCGTGCAGATGCGGTTCATCTCGACCGGATCGATGTCCACGCGCACCAGCTTCAGATCCTCGTCCCGGCCCCAGTCGGTGAGCGGGATCATCAGCCGCGTGCCGACCGCGAGCACCGCATCGGCCCGTCCCCACAGGCGATGCCCGGCCGGCCAGCTCTGGCTGAGCGGTTCACGTTCATCGACGATGCCGCGGCCCTTGCGGAACGCAACCACCGGGGCCTGCAGCGCCATGGCCAGCGCGTGCAGCGGTGCGCCGGCATCGAGCGCACCCGAGCCGACGACGATGAGCGGGCGCTCGGCCCGGCCGAGCAGGCGCGCCGCCGCTTCAACCAGATCCGCGTCCACCGGCCAGGTTCGCGACTCGACCGCCACGGCCACGGACTCTACCTCGGCCCGCTGCCCCATGACGTCCATCGCCATCTCGATCTCCACCGGGCGCGGCCGGCCGCTGCGCAACTGGCGTACCGCCTCGGCGACCAGCGCCGGCGCCTGCGCGGGATGGTCGATACGCGCCGCCCACTTGGTCAGGTGGCGGACGAGGCCGAGCTGATCCGGGATCTCGTGCAGGTGACCGTAGCCGCTGTCGATGCCGGCCGCGTGCACCTGGCCGCACACGCACAGCACCGGCGCGTTGTTCGCATACGCAGTGGCCAGCGCCGCCCCGGTGTTGAGCAGGCCCGGTCCCGGCACGACCGCGTAAGCGCCGATGCGGCCGGTGGACGCCGCGTAGCCGTAGGCCATGTAGGCGGCCCCCTGCTCGTGGCGGGTGTGCAGGACACGCAGGCGGTCCCGGCGCGCGTGCATGGCGTCGAACAGGTGATCGAGCTGCCCGCCCGGCAAGCCGAACACGGTATCGATGCCGTGGGCGAGCAACGCCTCGACGATGGCCTCGGCGCCGGTCATGTGTGGCATGGTCTGTCGCTCTCCTGTGGCTCCGGGCGCGCGTGTTCGAGCGCCCGCAAAGAACTTTGCACGCCGGGCGGGCGGCGCGCTTCGCGACTCGCCGTACACCTGGATTGCCACGCCCGCCGCGCGGGCTCGCAATGACGAGCCCGTGCGCGGTCAGTCGTCCCAGGGATCTCTCGGCGCGCCTGCCTGCGCCGGCGTCGTCGCGGCGCCGCGGCGGCCGCGCAACCAGAACCACGGCAGGGCGAGCACGAACACGAGCGCGGACGGGCTGCGCAGCAACTGGCGGAAAAACTCGAGCACGTCCTGCGCCGTGACGTACACCCGGCTGCGCATCGGCTGCGCGGGGTCGTTGGCGATCACCAGCGTGTCGCCCTCGCGCGCGAGCGCGCCGATCCGGAACTCGATGTCGGCGAGCTTGCTCCTGACTTTCATCGGCCGCCGTCCACCGCGTCGGGCTTGCGCAGGCGGCCGGTCTCCTGGGCGTAACGGATACGGTCCTCGAGCAACTGCACCATGTCCTCGGCCGTGCGCCCCGCCGGCGGCACGAACGTGCCACGCGCGTACAGCTCGCGCAGGACTTCCTTGCACGGTCCCATCTTGTCGGCGAGGCTGCGCGGCGGGCGGCCCGACGGGAAGCGGTTCGGCGGGTAGATCGGCTGATCGTAGATCTGGCGGAACACCTCGGCGCGCACGTCGATCCAGCAGTTGTGATTGATGTGCGATCGATGCTCGCGCAGGCCCTCGATGTCGATGGTCGCGGCGATGACCTGTTCCTCGGGATAGGGCGCCTCGCGCAGGATCATGCCGGTGTAGTCGATGATCAGCGAATGCCCGGGGCAGAAGGCGCGCGGATAATAATCGTAGTTGACCTTGCCCCAGTTGGAGCCGAGCAGGTAGCACATGTTGTCGTGCGCGCGCGTACGGCGGGTGAAGCGCCAGAAGTCCCAGGGATCGGACACGCCCTCGACCTCCTGCAATGCGACCGGGTGGCACAGTACTTCCACGCCGTTGTAGCCGAGGGCGCGCGACACCTCCGGCGTGCAGCCGTCGTGGCAGGTCATGGTGCCGAGCCGGCCGATGTCGGTGTCGACGACGGGGAAAAGGTTCTTGATGTCGCCGCCGATCTTGTCCCGATACTCGTCGAAGATGTCGTGCGGGCTGCAGCCGAGGCCGATGTAGGCCGGCACGTGCCACTTGTGATAGCGCAGGATCACCTCGCCCGTGGGCCCGATGACGAAAGCGGTATTGAACCAGCGATCCGGGAACTCGGGCACCTGCTCGACCACGCCGCCGCCGGCAATGTACAGACCGTACTCGCGCGCCTTGGCGCCGAGCGCGTCCATCTCCGGCCCCGGAATCGTGATCGCCTTTTTCATGAACGAGTCGATCCCGTGCTCGCCCTTGCCCGGGGTGGTCACGCCCTGGAGGAAGTACTCCGGCAGCACCACCAGGCGCACGGGCACCTCCAGGAAGTAGCCGACGCCGAAATCGATCATGTTGCAGACGCGGTCGAGATTCTTCCGGATGCCCACACGGTCCTCGGCCACGGTGACCTCGGGCTGTATCACCAGGGCGGTGTACTTGTCGATGCGTTTGCTCATCTTCGCTGCCTCACGATGGTCGATGCGCCGGCGGCGTGATCCGCCGCGGGCGCGTGAATGCGTCCGGATCGGTCACAGATCCGCGGGAGCTTTCAGGCCGAAATCCTCCAGCATGACGTTGGCGGTGTTGGTACCCATCGCGCAGATGCCGCCGCCGGGGTGACACGACGGTCCCGTCATGTACAGTCCGCGCACCGGCGCGCGGTAATTCGCATAGCCCGGCACGGGGCGGAACGCGCCCATCTGCGCCAGCGTGCGCTCACCGCCGGTCGTGCTGCCGTCGACGAAGCACGGGTTGGCGCGCGCGATGCTCGGACCGGTGTCGATATGGCGGGCGAGGATGTTGTCGCGATCCATGTTGGTCGTGTAGCGCCGGAGCTGTGGCAACAGCACCTCGTCGACGTAGCGCGGCGCGATCTGCTCCCAGTCCTCGCCGCTCGCCAGCTCCATCGGCACGAAGGTATCGGCGATCAGGGTGTGGCGGCCGGCGGGCGCCCGGGTCGGATCCATGCGCGTCCAGCAGGCCGTCCACAGGAAGGGTTCGGTGGGCGCGACGCCGGCCTGGATCTGCTGATACTGGCGATCGATGTCGGCGACGGTGCCGAAGATGCGCTGGAACGCGGTGCGATCCATGTCCGCGCCGTTGGCGAATTTCGGCGCCTCCGCGAGCGCGTAGTGCACGCGGCAGATCGTGACCCGGCCGAAGGAGTAGTGGCGCACCATGCGCAGGAAGCTCTCGTCGAGGACACCGGCGTCCATGCAGCGCAGGAAGGTCTGCCGCGGCTCCAGCGCGGTGACCACCGCCCGCGCGGCCTCGATCTCGCGACCGTCGGCGAGACGGATGCCGACGCAGCGGCGCTCTTTCACCACGAACCGGTCCACGGTCGCGCCGGTGAGCACCGTGCCGCCGCTCGCCTCGATATAGCGCTGCATCGATACCGCGAGCATGCCGCTGCCGCCCTCGGGGATCGCCTGCCCGTAGTAGTGGATGCTCGGGATCATGATGTAGAAGCCCTGCGCGGTGCCGACCTGGTCGGGCAGGGTCTGCGGCGCGGTCGCCCAGCCGAGGATGAACGCCTGTACGTGCGGGTTCTCGAAGTTCTCCTGCGTGAAGGCGCGCGAGCTGAGCTGGTAGTCGCGCAGGCGACGCAGGCCCGCGCGGCTGCCCTCCAGCGCCTGGAACAAATAGCTCGGCGGCGACGGCGGCGAGAACATGCCCTTGACCACCGCCGGCTCGATCTCGGCGAATTCCTCGTAGATCTCCCGGTAACGACGCGCGTCCTTCTTCGAGTACTGCGCAATCGTGTCGCAGGTCTTGTCGACGTCCTTGTAGACGATGATGCCCTCGCCCTCGTGGCGGTTGGGATGGCCGGTGATGTGATCGGTGGACCAGATGTATTTCAGCCCGTGCTTTTCCAGCTCTGGCTGCAGCTCGGTGCGGAAAGTCGGATTGACGTGGATCCACACGTGCGAGGAACCGTACAGATCGTGCCGGAACCCGGGCAGTGTCACCTCGCGCGTGACCACGCCGCCGCCGACGTATTCGTTGCGTTCGGCGACGAGCACTTTCAGCCCGTACTTCACCAGCAGCGCGGCGCAGGCGAGCGCGTTGTGCCCGCCCCCGGCAATCACGACGTCATAGTCGGCCATCGCCCGCTCACCAGTTCCAAAGTGTGCCGTCTTCGAGCCGGTTGACCGGCAGGTAGGCGCGCCGGTAGGGATATTTCGCCGCCAGCTTCTCGTCGATGTCCACGCCGTGACCGATTGCTTCGCCCGGGTGCAAACAGCCGTCCTCGAAATGCCAGGCGTGCGGGAACACGGCGTCGGTCTCGGCCGTGTGCCGCATGTATTCCTGAATGCCGAAGTTCGGTACCCACAGATCGAAATGCAGCGCCGCCCCCATGCACACCGGCGACAGGTCCGTGGCGCCGTGGCAGCCCGTGCGCACGTGGTGCACGGCGGCGAAGTCGGCGATGCGACGCAGGTGCGTGAGCCCGCCGGCATGGACCACGGTGGTGCGGATGTAGTCGATGAGTTGCTCGGCGAGCAGCGTGCGGCAGTCCCACAGGGTATTGAAGACCTCGCCGAGCGCGAGCGGCGTGACCGTGTGCTGGCGGACGATGCGAAATGCCTCGGGGTTTTCGGCCGGCACCGCGTCCTCCAGCCAGAACAGCCGGTAGGGCTCGAGCGCCTTGCCCACCCGCGCGGCCTCGATCGGCGTCAGCCGGTGGTGCACGTCGTGCAGCAGGTGCGGGCCGAAACCGAAACGCTCGCGCAGACGCTCGAACAGCTTCGGCACGTGGTCCATGTACTTCTCGCTCGACCACAGGTTCTCGACCGGCAGATCGGCCGCGGCGGGCTCGTAGTACAGCTTGTCCGCGGACACGCCGTAGGTGCTGGCCAGTCCCGGTACACCGCACTGGGCACGCACGGCGCGGTAGCCGAGCTCGAGGTAGCGGGCGACTTCGTCGGCGGTCTCCTCGACGTCACGGCCGTTGGCATGGCCGTAGGCCAGCACACCGGTACGACTGCGCCCGCCGAGCAGCTGGTACAGCGGCTGCCCGCAGGCCTTGGCCTTGATGTCCCACAGCGCGGTGTCCACCGCGGCGATGGCGCACATGGTCACCGGGCCGCGGCGCCAGTACGCACCCCGGTACAGGTACTGCCAGATGTCTTCGATCTGCTGCGCGTCGCGGCCGATGAGACAGGGGATCACGTGCTCGGTCAGGTAGGCCGCGACCGCCAGCTCGCGGCCGTTCAGGGTCGCATCGCCGAGACCGTGCAGACCCTGGTCGGTGTCGATCCGCAGGGTGACGAAGTTGCGACCCGGGCAGGTCACGATGACCCTGGCGGCGGTGATTTTCATGCGGATCGGCGGGCGCCGACGGGACGACAACGGGTGCGTGGCGACATGGCGGAAGGGTGCTCGGAACCGGTATTAGTTTAGGCTTAAACTAGTTTAGGGTGGCGCGGGCGCCGCTGTCAAAGCCCGCGGCGCGCGGGATCTCAAGCGGCGACGAAATTGAAGACGAACACGGCGGCGACGGCCACCGGGGCGAGGTAGCGCACCAGCACCCGCCACAGCGCGAACCCCCCCGTACCCAGATCGGCCAGCTCCTCGCGCATGGCGTCGGGGCGCATGACCCAGCCCGCGAACAGGGCGATGAGCAGGGCGGTGATCGGCAGCATGAGGTTGGATACGCAGAAGTCGAGCAGCGAGAAAACCGTACGCCCGCGCAGCAGGGGAACGCCCGCAAAGGGCTGGAAGTCCCGCCAGAGGTTGAACGAGAACACCGAGGCCAGGCCCAGCAGCCAGGCGAGCGTGCCCAGGCCGAGCGCGGCGCGGCGCCGGCGCGCACCGCGTTCGACCAGCAGCGACACCATGGGTTCGAGCATCGCGAAGGCCGAGGTGATCGCGGCGAAGAACACCAGCAGGAAGAACATCGCCGCGAAGGCGCTGCCGCCGGGCATGTGGCCGAACGCGACCGGCAGCACCACAAAACTCAGTCCCGGGCCTTCGGCCGGATCCAGGCCGGCGGCGAACACGATCGGGAAGATCGCCAGACCCGCGAGCACGGCGACGGCCGTGTCCGCCAGCACCAGCGTCCAGGCGGCGCCGGCGATGCGCGCCTCGCCCGGCAGGTAGCCGCCGTAGGTGAGCAGGGCGCCGGTGCCGACGGAAACCGAAAACAGCATCTGGCCGAGCGCCATGAGCACGGCCTTCGGGGTGAGGCTGGAAAAATCCGGCGCGAACAGGAAGCGCCAGCCGGCGCCCGCCGCCCCCACGAGGTTGGCATACAGCACCAGCGCGAGCAGCAGCACGAACAGGGCCGGCATCAGCACGTCCGAGGCGCGTTCGATGCCCCGGCGCACACCGCGACCGACGACGAAGATGACCCCGCCGATGAACACCGCGTGCCAGAGCATCAGCCTGAGCGGGGACGCGAGCAGCGCGTCGAAGATCCGCTGAGCGCCGGCACCGTCGACACCGGTGAACACGCCCAGCACCGACTTGACCAGGTAGTCGAGCGACCAGGCGGCGACCACCGAGTAGAAGCTGAGAGCGATCGTCGGCGAGATGACGCTGAACCAGCCGATGCCGTGCCACACGCGCGCCGCGCCCTGCTCGGCGCACACCGCCTGCATGGTCGTGAGCGGATTGTGCCGCCCGCGCCGGGCGATCGCGAGCTCGGCCATCACCAGCGGCACGCCCACCAGCAGCGCCAGCACCAGGTAGACGATGACGAACGCGCCACCGCCGTTCTCGCCGGCGATGTACGGGAAGCGCCACAGGTTGCCGAGCCCGACCGCCGAGCCGATGGTGGCGATGAGAAAGGTCCAGCGCGAGGACCAGGTTTCGCGCGCGGGAACGCTGTTCACGGACGGGTCCCGGTCAGACGCGACCGAGCAGCGTCGCGAGCGCCGGTGTGCGGGCACGGTCGATGATCGCCCCGCGCCGGCGGATCACGCAGCTCGCGAGTGCGTGCCCGGCACCGAGCGCCGCGGCGACGTCGGCCCGTCGCAGCCGCGCCGCCAGGTACGCGGCATTGAACGCATCGCCCGCGGCCGTGGTGTCGAGGACGCGGCCGCGGTGCGCCGGCGCGGCCGTGAACGTCCGGCCACCGGCGCTGGCGAGGCTCCCGGCGCCGGCGATCCGGACCACGATCTCGCCCACACCGAGGCGAGCCAGGCGCGCGATGGTCGCCTGCGGCCGTCGATCGCCGAACAGTGCCTGCTCGTCGTCGAAGCTGAGCAGGGCGACGTCGCTGCAGGCATACGCGGCGCGCATGGCGGCGCGGGCGCTGCGCGGCGCGGGCCACAGTCGCGGTCTGTAGTTGGAGTCGAACGCGATCCGCACGCCGCGCGCGCGCAGCCGGGCGAGCAGCGCCAGCAACTGCCGGCGCGCAGCCGGCGCCAGGATCGCGAGACTGATGCCGCTGCAGTAAACGAGCGTGTAGCCGCTGAGCTGGCGCTCGAGCACGGCGAGGTGACCGCCGTCGAGCATGGCGCACGCCGCGGATCCGCGGCGCCAGTACAGAAAGCTGCGCTCACCGTGCGCATCGGTGTCGATGTAGTAAAGGCCGGGCAGGCGCCCTGCCAGGGTACGCACGAGGTCCGTGCGCAGGCCTTCGCGCCGCCAGGCGGCGAGCATGGCGCGGCTGAACCGGTCCGTGCCGAGCGCGGTGGCGTAGTGCACCCGCGCGCGTGTGCCCGCGAGCAGGCGCGCGAGATAGACCGCGGTGTTGCAGGTGTCGCCGGCGTAGGCCTCGCGCAGGCCGCCGCGCGCGGTGCGCGAGATCTCGATCATGCATTCACCGATGGCGGCGATCCGCGCCGGCCAGCGCCAGGTCACAGCCGCGGCGCGCATCGTTTGCCGGCGCCCGCCGAGCGGGTAACATGCGCCGCAGTCCGTCGCGCGAGTTGCTCCCGACCCATGTCCACCAGCTCCCTGCGCCAGCTCATCGCATCCGCCCGGCTGCTGCCCGTGGTGATTATCGACGATCCGGGTCGAGGCGTCGCGCTCGCGCGCGCGCTGCAGCGCGGCGGTCTCACGGCCATCGAAGTGACACTGCGCAGCGACGCCGCGTTCACCGCCGCCGAGGCCATCATCGCGGCCTGCCCGGAGCTGCTGGTCGGTATCGGCACGGTGACGCGTGCCGGCCAGATCGCGCGCGCGGTGGACATCGGTGCGCGCTTCGCGGTCAGCCCCGGCTTCGCGCCGGCGCTGGTCGAGGTCGCGCGCGAGCACGCGCTGCCCTATCTGCCCGGCGTGTGCACGCCGTCCGAGATCCTGCAGGCCTTCAACCTGGGCCTGGACACGCTCAAGTTCTTTCCCGCCGCGCGTGCCGGCGGCGTCGCCGCGCTGACCGAGCTCGCCGCTGTCTTTCCGGACGTCGCCTTCTGCCCGACCGGCGGCATCGACGAGAGCAACCTCGCCGAGTACCTCGCGCTCGCCAACGTGTGCGCCGCCGGCGGCTCCTGGCTCGCGCCGGCGGCGCAGATCCGCGCCGGTGCCTGGGACGAGATCGAGGCCTGCTCGCGCCGTGGCGCCGCCATCGCCCTGGCATCGCCATCCGCGCGAACGGGAGAATGACGTGAAATTCGGGATCCGGTTGATCGAATATCTCGGTTCGTCACGGGAATTGCTGCGCCTGGCGGTCAAGGCCGAGCAGGCCGGTTTCGACTCGGTCTGGTTTCCCCACGACACCTTCATGCGCAACACCTGGGTGCTGACGAGCGCGGCGGCGACCCTGACCTCGCGCGTGCGGCTCGGCGGCGTCGCCATCAATCCCTACACCAACGATCCCTGCGAGATCGCGACCTACGCCGCGACTCTGGACGAGCTCTCGGGCGGGCGCTGCATTCTCGGCATCGGCATGCACACCGAACAGATGGTCGGGTGGACGGGCATCGACACGCGCGACTACCTGGCGCGCACCCGCGCGGCCGTCGATCTCATCCGCCGGCTCTGGCGTGGCGAGATCGCCAGCAGCGACGGGCCGTGTTTCCACTGGTCCGAACAATGCTACCTGCGCTTCAAACCGCTGCGCGCCGACATTCCGATTTACGTCAGCGCCTTCGGCTCCGACTACCTCGAGCTCAGCGGCGAGATCGGCGACGGCAGCCAGCCGATGCTCACGCCCCCGGAGTGCGCGGCGCAGATGGTCGCGCCCATCGCGCGCGGCCTGGCACGCGCCGGCCGCGCGCCATCGACATTCGTCGTGTCGGGCTGCGCGTGGCTGTCGCTGTCGGCCGGGAAGCGCGCGGCGGCCGACACCATGCGCCGCATGGCGGCCTATTTCGGCCCCTACCTGGAGGACGCGGCGCTGGCGTCGATCGGCCTGTCGCACGCGGATTTCAAACCGCTGAAACGGCTCATCGACGCCGGTGACCACGAACGCGCATACGCCAGTGTGACCGAGCCGATGCTGCGCCTCGGTATCGTCGGAGCGCCGCGGGACGTGATCGCGCAGATCGAGCAGCTGGCGGACGCCGGTGTCGACGAGATCGGTTTCGGTGGTCCGCTCGGACCCGATCCGGACGCGGCCATCGAGCTCATGGCACGCGAGGTGATCCCCTACTTTCGCGTCTGAGTATGCTGCGTCCGCGCTCAGACGCGCGGCCGCAGATACGCGTCGAGGTCGACGTCGTCCTCGCCGGGTATGCTCTTGCGTTCGAACTCGGCTTCGCGGCCGAACGGGCGGGTCGCGTCGATGCCGAGCCGGCCCCAGTGATCGCGGTGCTCGTCGCGGTAAAAACCCGGGACGTCGTTCACCACCATGACCCGGGTATCCGCGCGACCGCGGGTGACGTAGGCCCACAGAACCTCGTTCAAATCGGTGATGTCGACGTCCTCGTCGACGACGATGCACAGCTTGTTGTAGTCGAGATCGGTGCCGAAGGCGGCGAGCAGCACCTGGCGCCCGTGACCCTCGTACTGCTTGCGGATCTTCACCGTCGTATTGAGCAGCGCCGGCGCGCAGCTCACGTCGATGATCCCGGGCAGCACCGCGCTCAGGTGGCGATACACACCGGCGGCGGTACGCGCCTCGAGCACGCTGAGATCCTCGGCCGATCCGCACACGACGCTGTGGAACAGGGGCTCGGCGAGCCAGTGCACGGCGCTGATCTCGAACACGTGGTTGTCGCCGGCCGACACGTAATAGCCCATGAACTCACCGAACGGTCCCTCGCGCCGCCGGATGCCGGGCAGGAAGCGGCCTTCGACGACGATTTCGGTGTCGGCCGGCACTTCCAGATCGATGCTCGCACAGCGGCGGGTCGGGATCGGCGCACCGGCGATTTCGGCGGCGAGCGCGAGCTCGTCGGCCTGCGCCGGGATCCGCGCCGCCGCGGCGAGGAATACCGCCGGGTTGACCCCGATCAGCAGCGCGGCCGGCAGCGGCTCGCCGGCCTGCTCGGCCCGGCGCTGGCAGGCGGCCAGATCGTGCGTGCTGCCGAGGCGCACGCGCAGCTCGCCGTCATCGACGACCAGCGAGCGGTGAAAGGACAGATTCGCCACGCCGGTATCGGGATCCCGGGCGAGATAGACGGCCGAGGTGAAATAAGCGCCGGCGTCCCGACCGTGATAGTGGATGAGCGGCAGGTCGCGAAGCCGGCCGGCGCGCAGCAGCGGCGCCGGCGTCATCGGTTCGGTGGCCGGCGCGGTCCGGCGTGCCGCGGCATCGACGTGCGCGTTCCAGCGCCGGCAGAAGTCGTCTTCGTCCGCGCCGATGAGGCCGGCGAGCCGGCGCCGCCCCGAGTACAGATTGGTGACCACCGGCATGCCGGTCCCGCGCACGTTGCTGAACAGCAGCGCACGCGCGCTGCGCCGCTGCGCGGCCCGGGTGACCGCGGCGAGCTCGTAGCGCGGATCGACCGCCCGGTCGACGATGTCGAGCTCGCCGGCGCGTTGCAGCTCATCGACGAAGGCGCGCATCAGCGTGCCCGGGCGGCAAGCGCCCGCATACACCGGGCGTCAGTAGCGGATGTCGTCACGGTCCACGCTCTTGCCGATGTGCCCGACCGGCCGCCCCATGGTGTAGAACTCGCCGCTGCCGGCGGTCATGCCGAAAAACGGCACGGCCGGCACGTTCAGGCGGCCGTCGGCGTCCACCGCACCCGCGAGCGCCGTCACCGCGACCACCTCGGCGAAGAACACGTGCCGCGCGGGCGGCAGATCCAGGTCCACGAAGACCCGGCATTCGACCTGGATCGGGCACTCGGCGACCGTCGGTGCGTCGACCGCCACCGCCCGGCCGCGGGTGAGGCCGGCGAAGGCGAACTTGTCGGCGACGCGACGACTGTTCATGTCGACGCGATCGAACGGCTCGACGATGTCCACCACCGGCACGTTGATGACGAATTCCCGATGCCGGGCGACCAGGCGCTGGGCGACGTGCTCGTGGCCGATGCTCACTCCGATCTGCGGCGGCTTGCCGTTGACCACGAAGGTCCACACGACCGAGATCTCGTCCGGATCGCCGGGCATGCCGTTGACGGTGAGCAGGACCGCGGGGACGGGCGGCACCATCGGCCCGGGTTCGGCGAGCGTGACCCGCGCGCCCGGCGCCGCGGCGTGCGCCGGCGCGCCCTCGCCGAGCGCCGCCAGCGCCGTCAGCGCGGCCGTGCCGGTCAGAAAGCTGCGTCGCGATAATTCGGTCATCGGTGTATCCCCCGGGCGAAGCCGTCGGCCTGCGGCGATTATGGCGCGCCGGCGCGCAGCGCGCGAACCCGCCGGCGTGGACCGGTCGGCGACGCGGCATGTACCATCGCCCGACGCGACGCGGCGATCGGGATCCGGACCCGCCGGCGATACGGGAGCGAAGCGATGAAATTCGGGGTACGGCTCATTCAGCATCTCGGCGCACCCCGGGACATCGTCGAGCTCGGCATCCTGGCCGATCAGGCCGGCTTCGATCACGCCTGGTTCCCGAGCGACAAGTTCATGTATCACGCCTGGTCGATCATCGCGGCGCTCGCCGAGCACACCGAACGCATCATCGTCGGCGCGAACGGTACGGAGCCCTATTCCATCGCCCCGGGCGAGACCGCCACGTTCATGGCCACGCTCGATCATCTCAGCGGCGGGCGCACCGCCGTCGGCTTCGGCATGCACACGCAGAAGATGATCGAATGGACCGGGATCGAGATCGCCGATCGCCTCACCCGCGTGCGCGAAGCCGTCGAGCTCATGCGGCGGGTGTGGCGCGGCGAGGTCGCACAGTTCGACGGCCGGGAATTTCACTGGTCGGATCAGTGCTACCTGCGCTTCCCGCCGCTGCGCTCGCGGATCCCGATCTACGTGTCCGGCTTCGAGCACGACGATCTCGCCCTGAGCGGGGAGATCGGCGACGGCAGCCTGCCGATGGTGACGCCGCCCGAATCCGCCGCGCTGATGGTCGAGCGGGTGCTCGAGGGTGTGCGGACCGCCGGCCGATCCGCGGACGAGGTCGACATCTGCGGCTGCGGCTGGTTCTCGCTCAGCGAATCGGGACGCGACACGGACACCGATCGGCTCAGGGACATCCTCGCCTACTTCGGCAACTACCTCGACGAGCAGGCGCTCGCCACGGTGGGCCTGAGCCGGGCGGACTTCGCCGAAACCGCGCGCCGGGTGGCGGCGCGCGACTACGCCGGCGCCCGCGACGCGGTCACGCCGGCGATGCTGCAGCTCGCCATCACCGGCACGGCGCGCGATGCGATCCGCCGCATCGAGATGCTGGCCGGGGCCGGCATCACCCAAGTGTCGGTCGGCGGTCCCCTCGGACCGGATCCGCGCGCGACGATCCGCCTGTTCGGCGAGCACATCATTCCCTACTTCCGCTCGTGACGCGGGTGCGCGCCGCGCCGCACGATCCGGCCGTGGACGGCACGGGACGGTCCCGGTGACGCCCGCGCGCACGCCCGCCACGCAACCGATCTTTCACGGCTGGTGGATCGTGCTGGCCTCGGGCATCGGCCTGTCGACCAATCCCGGCCAGTTCGCCTACGGCGCACTCGGTCTGTTCATCGTCCCGCTCGGCCAGGAATACGGCTGGGACCGGGCCGCGATCAGCCTCGCGCTCACGCTGTTCACGGGCACCGTGGCGGTATCGCTGCCGCTGATCGGCGCGGCCGTCGACCGCTTCGGCAGCCGGCGCATCCTGCTCGGTTCGACGATCTTGTTCGGCCTGCTGCTGCTCGGCATCGGTGTGCTGGTGCACACGCTGTGGCAGTTGTGGCTGATGTTCGCGCTCATCGGCTCGCTGGCCGCCGGCGCGAACGCGCTGCCCTATCTGCGCATCATCGGCGCCTGGTTCGATCGGCGGCGCGGGCTCGCATTCGGACTGGCCATGGCCGGCGGCGGACTCGGCTACACCTACGTGCCGCCGCTGCTGCAGTACGTCATCGGCCAGCACGGCTGGCGCGCCGGCTACTTCGTGCTCGGCGGCATCGTGCTCGCAGTCGCGGTACCGATCATCGCCTTCGTGCTGCGCGACACACCCGCCGAGCTCGGCCTCGCGCCCGACGGCGAGGGTGCAGCGGGCGACGCCGATCCGGCGCGCCCGCCGTCCGCGTCCGGCGCCACACGCGCCCAGGCCCTGCGTCTGCCGCGATTCTGGCTGCTGTTCGCCGCGTTTTTCGCCGTGTCGTTCAGCCTCTACGGTCTGCTCGCGCACCTGGTGCCCATGCTCACCGACCGCGGCATGCCCACCGGGCACGCCGTGCTGGCCGCCTCGACCCTGGGCGTCAGCATCATCGCCTCGCGGATCATCATCGGTTACCTCATCGATCGCTGCTTCGCGCCGTACGTGGCCTTGGCGTGCTTCGTCGGCTCGGCCGCCGGACTCGCCCTGCTCGGCGCCGGCGCCGCCGGCGCGCTGGCGTTCTTCGCGGCGGTGCTGATCGGCCTGAGCATCGGCGCCGAGATCGATCTGCTCGCTTTCCTCACCAGCCGCTACTTCGGCCTGCGCGCCTTCGGTGAAATCTACGGCCTGCAATTCGCCGCGTTCCTGCTCGGTACGGCGCTCGGTCCGCTCGCCTACGGGGCCGGCTTCGACGTCGCGGGCTCCTACGAACCGGTCCTGGGCGCGGCCGCGGGACTCATGCTCGCGGCGGCCGGGATCATGGCCTGCCTGCCGCCCTACGCCCGGACCGGCTGAAGCCGGCAGCTTGCCGGGGCCGGCCCCGGCCGGCCGGCGTAGCGTGTTGTCGTCCCGCTGCCACGCCGCGTGGTTTGTTTAAGCATAAACATTCTTGACAGGCGCACTGCGGTTGGGATTAGATAGGCATCACATCTTCGGGTAATACGTGGTTTTCCAGCAACATCATGCTGCGCGCCGCCCTGACGGCGGCCGCCGCCAGACAAATGTCCGGACCGGGGCGCTGGGACGAATCCGATCCGGTGGAGGGGGAAACGATGCGTAAGTCCGGCCTGGCAATCAGCGTGGTGGTGTTACTCGCACCGCCGGTATCCGCACAGCACAGCGGCGTTCTCGAAGAAGTCGTGGTCACGGCGCAGCGCCGTGAGCAGAGCCTGCAGGACGTGCCCGTGAGCGTCACCGCCTTCACCGGCGCGGACCTCATCCAGGGCAACATCAAGTCGGCAACGGACTTTCTCGCCCTGACGCCGAACGTCAGCTTCACCGAGGACGGCCAGTCGGGCAGCCGCGGCCTGGGTATCGCCGTACGCGGCATCAACAATCTGGTCACCGGCGAGAACGCCTTCATCAACTCGGTCGGCATCTACCTCGACGAGTTCAGCGTCGCCTCGGTACCGAACCAGGTCGCCAATCCGTTCCTGCCCGACATGCAGCGCGTGGAGGTGCTGCGCGGTCCGCAGGGCACCTACTTCGGCCGCAACTCGCTCGGCGGCGCACTGAACATCACCACCAACGTCCCCACCGACCAGTTCGAGGGCTCGGTAACGGTCGGCGGTGAATCCTACGAAAGCGCCGGCGAGCAGTTCAACGTCACCGCCGTGCTCAACGTGCCGATCAACGAGCGGCTGAAGGCACGCGGCTCGATTTACTACGAGGACAGCTCCGGCCTGGTCGAGAACATCAACCCGAGCGGCGCGGACGACAGCGGCCACGAGTGGCTGCAGGCACGCCTGAAGGTGTTGTGGGAAGCGACCGACCAGACCACGGTCAATCTCACCGCGATTTTTTCCGACGAGGAACAGGGTACCGACGAGAACGTGCCCTCGGGCGTATGGGACATCGACACGGTCGACACCTTCGCCCTCGGCGTGCCCGGCTCGCTGCTCTCGCCCATCGATCCCGGCACCGGCTTCTGGCCGGACAACCGGAACAAGCTCAGCCACGACATCGACGAGCACAACAAGACCCAGGGTTACGTCGGCATACTCAACATCGCCCACCAGTTCAACGACGACGTCCTGTTCAAGTGGGTGACGGGCGTCATCGACGCGACCCAGGGACGGGTGTTCGACAACGATCTCGTCGGCGGGCTCGACCTCATCTACCGTGCCAACCGCTACGACGGCCTGTCCTGGAGCACGGAAGGCCGGATCGAGATCACCAAGCCCCAGTACGATCTCGTCGCCGGCATCCTGTACGCCCAGGATGAGCAGACCCAGCGCAACAAGGTCCAGATCTCCAGCGATCCGACCGCCGGCTACGTCGGCCCCGAGTGCGACGGCGACGGCGACGGCATCCCGGGCAACAGCGCCGTGCCGTGCGGCTTCCTGCCGCCCTTCCCGATGGGCCTCGGTCTGGCGTTCAACAACAAGAGCTTCGAGGTCGAGAGCATCGCCGCCTTCGGCGATCTCACCTGGCACTGGAACGAGCGGCTCGATCTCATCATCGGCGGCCGTTACACGCACGACAAGGTGACCAACGAGATCGCCTCGCTCGGGATCGCGCCGAACAATCCGCCCGCACCGCCGCCCTCGGCCGCCTTCTTCCAGAGCTTCATCAACGTCGCCCGGCCCGTGGCCCGCAACGAGGAGCAGTTCGATGACATCTCGCCCCGGTTCGCGGCCCGCTACCAGCTCACCGAAGAGGTGGGCGTGTACTTCACCGTGTCCAAGGGCTACAAGGCCGGTGGTACCTCGGTCGGCAACAACACCAACGCCCCCGGACAGCCGGCCGTGGAAGTGCCGTTCAAGGACGAGACCCTGTGGAACTACGAGGGCGGCATCAAGTCGGAGCTGTTCGAACGGCGCCTGCGTCTGAACATGTCGGTGTTTCACCTCGAGTGGAGCGACCTGCAGCTCGAGGCGTTCCGCTTCCTGACCCCCGGGGACCTGTCGTCGATCTTCGAGCAGGTCATCAACGTCGAGGACGCCGAGGCGACCGGCTTCGAGATGGAGTTCGTCGCCGTACCGACCGACCGCATCACCATTACCGGCGGTTTCGGCTATCTCGACAGCGAGATCACCAGCGACGACACGGCCGAGCTCACCGGCGGCATCGTCGCCAGCCTCAAGGGCCTGGACATTCCCAAGGCGCCGGAGCTGACCGCGAACCTCACCGGCGAGTACCGCTTCCCGCTGGCGGCCAACGAGGCCTGGATCCGGCTCGAGTACATCCACCGCGACGGGCAGTTCTCGGACATCGAGGCGCTCACCTGGAAGCAGCACCGCGGAGTGGTCACGCAGGGCGGCGGTTTCATCCCGGCCACCGGCAGCTTCCCGTTCGAGACGCCCGACTACGATCTGCTGAACCTGCGCCTCGGTTACGACATGCAGAACCTGTTCTTCATGTTCTACGTCCAGAACCTGACGGACAAGGAGTACTACACCGGCACGCAGGAGAACTTCGGCATCAGCGGTATCCGGCTGCGGCCGCATCCGCGCTTCATCGGCGGCAGCGTCAGCTACCGCTTCTGAGCCCGCGCGGCGGCCGGACGCTGCCAGCGTCGCCCGAACCCCGCTCCCGCGCACGCGCAGGGGCGGGGTTTTTTTTCGACCCCGCCCGCCGGAGCTCCGTGCGCGTTCGCGCCGAAGCTGCTACGGTGCCGTCATGGAGACCGCGCCCATGAGCGCAGCGACCGGTCCCGCCGGACGAAGCGAAACCGTCATCGAGATCGCCGGCCTGAACAAGTGGTACGGCGAATTCCAGGTGCTGCGCGACGTGGATCTCAGCGTCGCCGCCGGCGAGAAAATCGTCATCTGCGGGCCCTCGGGCTCCGGCAAGTCGACGCTCATCCGCTGCATCAACGCACTCGAGGATTTCCAGGCCGGCAGCGTGCGCGTGGAGGGCACGCCAGTCAGCGACGCGCGCGCGATCCGCAAGGTGCGCGCCGAAGTCGGAATGGTCTTCCAGCAGTTCAACCTGTTCCCACACCTGTCGGTGCTGGAGAACCTCGTGCTGGCGCCGACCCGCGTGCGCGGCGTGCCACTCGCACAGGCCGAGGAGACCGCCCGGCACTACCTGGAGAAGGTCAAGCTGCCCGGGCAGGCGCACAAGTACCCCGGCCAGCTCTCGGGAGGACAGCAGCAGCGCGTGGCCATCGCCCGGGCGTTGTGCATGAAGCCGCGCATCATGCTCTTCGACGAGCCGACCTCGGCCCTCGATCCGGAAATGATCCACGAGGTGCTGGAAACGATGCACGGCCTGGCCGCTTCCGGCATGACCATGCTGTGCGTGACGCACGAGATGGGCTTCGCCCGCGAAGTCGCCAACCGCATCGTGTTCATGGACGAGGGCCGCATCGTCGAGCAGGCCGAGCCGGCCACGTTCTTCGATCAGCCGCGCGCCGAGCGCCTGAAGCTGTTCCTCAGCCAGATCCTGCGCCACTGACGCCGTCGCCGGCGGGCGGCCCGGCCTCAGGAGTCGGCACTGCCGGGTCGCGCCGCGCCCGCCGACCACCAGCCGGTATCGTTCACCGCGTCGAGGAAGGCGTCGATCCCGCCCGGCGCCAGCGTCGCGAGCCGCGCCACCACCGCCTGCGCCTGGGCACCGGCCGGTATGCGCAGGGGCGGATCGGCCAGCGCCGCGATCCCGACCAGCAGCGCGCCCACCGCCGCCGGATCGTCGCCTTCGCCACGCCGGCTCGCGAGTCGCGCGAGCAAATGATCGATCAGCGGCGCGTAGGGAGAGCCGGGCGGACAGGAACGGGCTTCGAGCATTTTCTCCGGCATGCGCGTGCGGTACAGGCCCGGTTCGACCACGCACACACGTATGCCGAAGCGGGCCACTTCGCGGCGCAGCGCCTCGGCGGCGTGCTCGAGCGCGGCCTTGCTCGCGGAATAGATGGACTCGCCGGGCAGACCGACCAGCGCCGACAGCGAGGACATCATGATCACGGTGCCGCCGCCCTGTGCGCGCATGTGCGGCAGCACGGCGCGGGTCAGCCACAGCGGGCCGTGGAAGTTGGTCCGCATGACACGCTCGAGATCGGCTTCGAGCATGTCCTCGAACGCGCCGGTGACGGTCACGCCGGCGTTGTTGACGAGCACGTCGATGCGCCCGTCCTCGGCGATGATCCGTGCGACCGCCGTGGCGATGGAGTCGCGGTCGGTCACGTCGATCAGCACCGGCAGCAGTTCCTGGCCCGACCCGCCGGCCGCGCGCGCGAGCTCCGCCGCGTCGTCGAGGCGCCGTACGCCCGCCCGAACCGTGTAACCGGCCTGCGCGAACGCGCGGGCAGCGGCCGCGCCCAGACCGCTGCTGCAACCGGTGACGAGCACGACCGGCATCAGCGCAGCCGGCTCAGTCTTCGTGCCGGCGCTGCACGCCTTCCTTGATCCGGGCCAGCAGGCCCATGAACTGATCGCTTTCCTCCAGCGACAGCTCGGCGAAGATCTCCTCGAGCAGGCGCTCGTATTCCGTCTCCATGCGCTTGTACTCGCTGCTGCCGCGGGCGGTCAGCCGGACGATGAACGAGCGCCGGTCGGTGGGCGTGGGCTCGCGGACGATGAATCCGTCTTCGGACAGGCGTTCGGCGATGCCGGTGATGTTGCCCTTGGTGACCATCAGCCAGCGCGACAGCTCGCCCATGGTGATGCCGTCGGCCACGCGGTCGAGCGCGGCCATGAGCTCGAAGCGCGGCAAGGTGCTGTCGAACTTCTCGCGCAGCATGGTCCTGATCTCCTGCTCCACCATCTGCGCGCAGTACACCAGGCGCAACCAGGCGCGCACGCCCTCCTTGTCGCGCGGGATCTGGTCGAGCTTCTGTTCGACGATCTGCAGTGGTGTCGACATCGTCTTGTCCCCCGTAGCGGCGCGGCGTGGTCCGGACAGCCAGCCTAGCAGAGCCGGCGGCCCCGGGGCAGCGCCCGGCGGGCGCTTGCGCGCGAGATAGTTCAAGCCTAAACTAATTTCGCGTGGCCGTCATGGATTGCATCGTTGTCCCGTCGCTGCGAACGCGCGCGCGCGCCGCGTTTGCCGGCGCCGGCGTGCTCGTCCTCGCCGCGCTGACCGCGGCGGGTGCCGCCGCGGACACCCTCGCGGACGTGCGCCAGCGCGGCTTTCTGCGCTGCGGCCTGATCGAAGCGAGCCCCGGATTCAGCAGCATCGACGACCGCGGCGAGCGCATCGGCCTGGACGTCGATCACTGCAAGACCGTTGCCGCCGCGATCTTCGGCGCGATCAAGGTCGAGTACGTGCCGATCACGCCGCACACCGCCTTCACGCTGCTGCAATCGGGCGGCATCGATATCTTCCCCGGTGGCGCCACCTGGACGTTCACGCGCGACACCACCCTCGGCCTCGACTATACCGGCGTCTATCTGTACACGGGGCAGGGTTTCGTGGTGCGCGCCGACGCCGGCGTACGGCGCGTGGCCGATCTCGACGGCGCCACGATCTGCGTCGCCCAGGGCACGACCCTGGAACAGAATCTCGCCGACTACTTCGACCAGCACGGCCTGCACTACACGCCGGTCACCTTCGCCGACATCGACATGGGCCTGCAGGCCTATCGCGCCGGCCGTTGCGATGCGTTCACGAACGAAACCGTTTCGACCGCCGGACGTATCCACAACTGGCCGGACCGGGACCAGCACCTCATCCTGGCCGAAGTGATCTCCAAGGAACCCATGGGCGCGCTGGTACGCCAGGGCGATCCGCGCTGGCGCGATATCGCCCTGTGGTCATTCAACGCCCGCGTCGCCGCCGAGGAGCTCGGCATCAATCAGGCGAACGTCGACGAAGTACGCGCCACGACCCAGAACGCCGAGGCCCGCCGGCTGCTCGGCGTGCAGGGCAATCTCGGTGCGGCGCTGGGCCTGGACCGCGACTGGGCCTACCAGGTCATCAAGCTGGTCGGCAGCTCCGCCGACCTGTGGAACCGCAATTTCGCTCCGCTCGGTCTCGAACGCGGCATCAACGAGACCTGGAACCACGGCGGCCTGCTGACCGCCCTGCCCTACCGCTGATGCGCACCCGGCAATTGCTCGCGCAGGCACTGGTGGTAGCCGGAGTCGCCGTCGCCGTGCTGTGGCTGGTGACCACCACCCGGGCCAACCTGGAGCGGCTCGGCGTAGCGTCCGGCATCGACTTCCTGTGGCAGCGGGCGGGCTTCGAGATCGCCCAGAAGCTGGTCCCCTTCGACGCCAACGCATCGTTCGCCCGCGCGTTCCTGGTGGCATTCCTGAACACGCTGCTGCTCGCGGCCAGCAGCATCGCCGGTGCGAGCCTGATCGGCCTCGCGGTCGGCGTGTGCCGGCTGTCGCGCAACTGGCTGGTGGCGCGTCTCGCCGCCGCCTACGTCGAGCTGTTCCGCAACCTGCCGGCGCTGCTGCAGATCTTCTTTTGGTATTTCGTCGTGTTGCGGGCGCTGCCGCCGGCGCGCGCCGGCCTGGCGCTCGGACCGGGCGTGATTCTGAACAACCGTGGCCTGTTCCTGCCGCTCGCCGGCGTCGACGCCGGCGGCGGCTGGCTGCTGGCCGCCGTGATGGCCGCGATCGCCGCGGTGGTGGCCCTGCGGCGGCGGGCGCGCCGCCTGCAGGACGAACAGGGCCGCAGCACGCCGGTCCTGCTGCCGGCGCTCGCGCTGCTGATCGGCCTGCCGACCGCGGCCATCGCCGCCGGTCTGGTGGATCTGCACTGGGATCTGCCGCGCGCCGAACGCTTCGGCTACGCCGGCGGTATCGTCCTGCTGCCGGAGTTCCTCGCCCTCACGGTCGGCCTGTCCATCTATCACGCGACCTATATCGCCGAGATCGTGCGTTCGGCGTTCCAATCCGTCCCGCGCGGTCAGATCGAGGCCGCCGACGCGCTCGGACTGCCACGCCTGCTGACCTTGCGCCTGGTACTGTTCCCGCAGGCGCTGCGCGTGGCGCTGCCGCCGCTCGGCAACGTCTACCTGAACCTGTTCAAGGGAACCTCGCTCGCCGCCGCCATCGCCTACCCGGAAGTGGTGTCGGTGTTCGTGGGCACCGTCAACAACCTGGTCGGTCAGCCGGTGGTGATCATGGCGATGACCCTGCTCGTGTATTCGACCGTGTCGCTCGGCATCGCGCTGGCGCTGCATCGCTACGAGCGCCGATCCGCCGCCGGCCTGCGGAGCTGAGGACGAAATGGCCTCGAGCACCGCAGCCACCGCCTCCGGATCGCGACCGCGCGCCTGGTCGTGGCTGCGCCGGCACCTGTTCGCGACGCCGCTGGATGGCGCGCTCACGCTGGCGGCGCTCGCCCTGATCGGCGCGATCGGCGCCCCGGCACTGCGCTGGCTCGTGCTCGACGCGTACTGGCTGGGCGCGACGCCCGACGCCTGTCCCGATCGCAGCGCCGCGTGCTGGCCATTCATCTGGGCGCGCTTCGACCAGTTCATGTACGGACTGTACCCGGCCACCGAACGCTGGCGGGTGAACCTCGGTATCGGCCTGGGCCTGGTGCTCGCCGTGCCCTTGTTCCTGCATGGATCCCGTGACCGCTTCGTGGCGGCCTTGCTGTTTTTCGCCGGCTGCGTGCTGATCGGCTGGCTGCTGCTGCTCGGCGGGCATTTCGGTCTGCCGGTCGTGGCGACCGGCCAGTGGGGCGGATTCTTCCTCACCATCGTCACCGCGGTGTTCGTGTTCTCGACCTCGCTGCCGCTGGGCATCCTGCTCGCGCTCGGCCGGCAGTCCTCGCTGCCGCTGCTGCGTTTCCTGTGCACGGGCTGGATCGAGCTGTGGCGCAGCGTGCCGGCGCTGGTGGTGCTGTTCGTCGCCATCATCATGTTCCCGCTGTTCATGCCGGCGGGCCTGGAAATCGACAAGCTGCTGCGCGCACTGATCGCGCTGACGATCCTGATGTCGAGCTACCTCGCCGAAGCCGTCCGCGGGGCCCTGCTGAGCCTGCCCAGGGGTCAGTACGAAGCGGGCGCTGCGCTCGGGCTCGGCTACTGGCAGCGCACGATGCTGGTCGTGCTGCCCCAGGCCCTGCCGGTCGCGCTGCCGCAGATCACCAGCAATTTCATCAGCCTGTTCAAGGAAACCACCGTGCTGCTGGTCATCGGCCTGTTCGACCTGCTCGGCATGGTGCAGACTGCGGCGTCGGATCCGGCCTGGATGGGCCGCGGCGTGAGCGCCACCGGCTACTGCTTTGCCGCGCTGTTCTTCTGGGCCTTCTGTTTCGGCCTGTCCCGCTATGGCCACCGGGTGGAAAAGCGGATGAGCGCGCACCGCGCCGACACCCGCTTCTGAGAGGTGCAATCGACGATGACGCGACCCGAGCCGCGACCCGGCATCATGGATCTCACGCCCTACAGTCAGGGCAAGGGATCGCTGCCGCGCTTCGCCGAGCCCATCAAGCTGTCGAGCAACGAGTCCGCGCACGGGCCGAGCCCGGCGGCGCTCGCGGCCTACCACGCCGCGGCCGGCCGGCTGCACCGCTACCCGGAAGGCAGTCACGCGCTGCTGCGCGCGGCGATCGGCGAAACCCACGGCCTGGATCCGCGCCGCATCGTGTGCGGCAACGGCTCGGACGAGATCATCAGCCTGCTCACGCGAGCCTATACCGGGCCGGGTGCGGAAGTGCTGCTGTCGCACAATCATTTCAACATGTGCTTCATCCACGCCACGACCCAGGGTGCGCGCGTCGTGCTCGCGCCCGAACGCGATCACGTCGTCGACGTCGATGCCCTGCTCGCGCGGGTGAGCCCCGCCACACGCCTGGTGGCGCTGGCCAATCCCAACAACCCGACCGGCACCTACGTTCCCGCCGTCGCGATCCGGCGCCTGCACGCGGCACTGCCGCCGCACGTATTGCTGCTGCTCGACGGTGCCTACGCCGAGTACGTGATCCACGACGACTACGATCCGGGCGCGGCGCTCGTCGAACAGGCGGACAACGTCGTCATGACACGCACGTTCTCCAAGATCTACGGCCTGGCCGGGCTGCGCCTCGGCTGGGCCTACTGCCCGGCGCACATCGTCGACGTGCTCAACCGCATCCGCACGCCGTTCAACGTCAACACAGCCGCCCTGGCCGCCGCCACCGCCGCCGTTCGCGATCGCGACTACGTGAGCGGGATCAGGGCTGCCAACGCGCGCTGGCTGCAGCGCATCGGCGCCGAGCTGGACGCGCTCGGCCTGCACGTCGTGCCGAGCGCCACCAACTTCTACCTGATCGACTTCGATCGCTCGGCGCCGGCCACGGCCCGGGCGGCCGCGGCCTTCCTCGAAGCACGCGGGATCATCCCACGACCGATCGGCGCCGGTGGCGGCGCCAATGTCCTGCGCATCACGGTCGGCCGCGACCACGAGAACAAAGCGGTGCTCGCGGCGCTGCGCGACTACGTGAACGAAGTCGATGGCAGCGCGCCACCGACGCGGACGGCGGCGGGCGAGCGTGGCTGACGGGCGGCGAACCGGCAAGCGCCGGCTCTGCCCATGCGGTTGCGATCAATGACGAGGATCCGACCATGATGTCCGAGCGTATGACGGCCTATTTGCGCAAAGCCAGGCCCCTGCTGATCGACGGCCAGTGGCGCGATGCCGCGGACGGCGCGCTCACGCCCGTGCACGACCCGTCCACGGGCCGGGTGATCGCTCATGTCGCCGCCGGCAGCGACGCCGACGTCGACGAAGCCGCGCAGGCCGCACGGACGGCCTTCGACGATCAGCGCTGGCGCGCCATGACGCCCGCGGCGCGCGCGCGCGTGCTGTGGCGGATCGGCGATCTGATCGAACACCACGGCGAGGAGCTGGCCGCGCTGGAATCGCTGGACACCGGCAAACCGATCGCGCAGGCACGCGACGGCGAAGTACCCTTCGCCGCCGAGTGCTTCCGCTATCACGCCGGCTGGTGCACCAAGATCGAGGGCGCCACGCGGCAGATCTCGACACAGCCGGGCAGGCAGTTCCACGCCTACACGCGGCGCGAGCCGATCGGCGTGGTCGGCCTCATCGTGCCGTGGAACGGCCCGCTGGTACAGGCCTCGTGGAAGCTGGCGCCGGCGCTCGCGGCGGGCTGCTGCTGCATCATCAAGCCGGACGAAAAGACACCGCTGAGCACCTTGCGCCTAGGCGAACTGATGCTCGAAGCCGGCGTGCCGGCCGGCGTGGTGAACATCGTCACCGGCGACGGCGTCCGGGTCGGTGCGGCGCTGGTGCGCCATCCGCTGGTGGCCAAGGTCTCGTTCACGGGCTCCACCATCACCGGCCAGGCCATCGTGCGCGCCGCCGCCGAAGATCTGACGAAGCTCACGCTCGAGCTCGGCGGCAAGTCACCGGTCATCGTCTTCGCCGACGCCGATCTCGATGCCGCCGTGACCGGCGCCGCGCAGGCGATATTCGCCAACGCCGGCCAGGTCTGTGTGGCCGGCTCGCGTCTGTACGTGGAAGACGGCGTCTACGACGAGGTGCTCGCCGGCATCGCCGACGTCGCGCGCTCGATCCGTGTCGGGCCCGGTCAGGCAGCGGACACGCAGATGGGGCCGCTGATCTCCGGTGACCACCTGGATCGGGTCTGCGCCCTGATCGCGACCGGGCAGGCCGAGGGGGCAACGACCGTCGCGGGCGGCGAACGGCTCGACCTCGGCGGTGGCTACTTCCTGGCGCCGACCGTGCTCGGCGAGGCGCATCACGGCATGCGCGTGGTGCGCGAGGAGATCTTCGGCCCGGTGCTGACGGCGATGCGTTTCGCGCCGGAGGAGGAGATCAGCGTGCGCGCCAACGACTCGCGCTACGGCCTGGCCGCGAGCATCTGGACCCGCGACCTGAGCCGCGCCCACCAGCTCGCCGCGCGCATGGAAGCGGGCCTCGTCTGGATCAACTGCCATGGTATTCCGGATATGGCAGTCCCTTTCGGGGGCTTCAAGGAATCGGGCTGGGGGCGCGAGAACGGCCTGGAGGGGCTGCTCGAATACACCGAGCTGAAATCCGTGATGGTGATGCTCTGAGAGCTTGCGAAACGATCACCGCGCCTGTTGCGACGGTCCCTGGACGCCCCTGGCGGCATTGCAGGGATCCCCAAAATCATGTCCGCAGACCCGCTGCGCGCGCGATTTCGTGCACCCCCGCGCATTGCCGGGAACGCCCGGGAACCGTCTCGCTGCGGCGGGCGAACGTTTCACGAGCTCTGAAGCGGCCGGCGCGCCGGCTCAGCCGACGTCCAGCACTTTCATCGGAATGAGACCCGCGACGGCACCGGAGGATTCCCCGGCGCGCTTGCCGGGCACCGGCAGCAGGCGGCCGGTCAGCGGTTTGTCCAGACGCACGGCGAGGGTCGCGACATCGAGCAGGATCCGTTCGAGCGCCTCGCGGCCGGTATTCCCGGGCAGGGCGACCGCGTCGATCCCGGTACCGCACACCGAGGAGCAGGCGAGCAGCGTCACCAGACCGTAGTGATCGTAGGCCCGGCGCGCGAGCGTCTCGTCCTCGAGCGGCGGCAGGAACAGGCCTTGGTACCCGCTGCGGCGCACGGGCACGCTCTGCACGATGCGCGTCAGGACGCGACACGCCGCGAGCGAACCCGGCGCGCCGAAGGGCGCACCGGTGAGTGCCTCGACCGCGGCCCCCATGCTGTGTTCCTGCCAGGTCGCCGGCGTGGTATCGATACCGGCGTAGCGCCAACCCGTGTCGCGCTCGATCTCCAGCGCGACCGCTTCGACGGCGGCGAGCGCCTGGGTATAAGCCTGCAGCAGCCGCGGCTCAACGGCGTGCATGTCACCGGCCTCACGACACACCCGCAGGAACAGACCCGCGCTCTGCGTGCCGAGCGTGAACGTCGGCTCATCCGTGCCGTGATAGCCGGCCGGGAAGAACGGCACGCCCGGCGCGACGTTGGCGATCGCGGCGAAGGAAAAATTGCGCTCCGGCAGCGACTGCGCATGGCGGGCGATGACGTCGGCCGCAGCCGTTACCGCGCCGCTGGCGATGCCGCTCGTCGCGCTGCCGATCGAGATGGTCGCAGCGATCCCGAGGCTGTTGGCGAGCAGCACGCGTTCGCGCGCCTGCGCATCCCCGGCCACGCTGTCCGGCGCCGGGCCGATGGCGAGGCGGCAGGCATCGCCGAGCGCCCCCAGCATCGCGCGCAGCACGGCCTCGACCCGTTCCCGAGGCAGGCCATCGAGGTATTCGCCGTGCGGCTGGGTGACCACACGCAGGGTCTGCACGAGGTAACCCGCCGCGGCCATGACCGCGCCGGCACGCTCGAGAAAAGCGCGCGCCCGCGCGAGCGCAACCGCCGGCTGGCCGGCGGCGACGCGCACGCCGGCGGTGATGGTCCGGATGGCGAGCTCGGCGGAGCCGGACAGCGTCTGCGCGGGCCCTGTCGAGGCCGCCGCGAGCGTGCGCGCCGAGGCCGCGGCCGCCACCGCGCCTGCGACCTGACCGAGCACACGGCGGCGGGACACCGGTGCGCCGCTCATGCCCGCCCCGCGCAATGGTTCGCGCGGGCGCGGGTTCGGTGCGCGGTCGCGGCGATGGCGGGATCCGCGGCGACGAGGTAGCCTGACCGGCGGATCCCCGAACCCGGACGACCATCATGGCTGACGATCCGCCGCGCGCGTGGACGATCCGCGTCGCCGAAACCCGCGACGTCCCCACCCTGGCCGGCTGGCGTTACGACTTCCGTGCCGCCGAGACGCGGGCACAGGAGCCGCGCGCCGCTTTCATCGATCGCTGCGTGCAGTGGATGCACGCGCGCCTCGCCGAACCCGATCGCTGGCATGCCTGGATCGCGCAGGACGACACCGGGCCCGCCGGCCAGATTTGGACCCAGATCTTCGACAAGGTACCCAATCCGGTCGATGAAGCGGAAGCACACGCCTACATCACCAATCTGTACGTGCGTCCGTCCGTGCGTGGCACCGGTATCGGCGCTGCCCTGCTGCATACCGCGATCGACTGGTGCCGTACCCGCGGTGTGCATTCGGTGCTGTTGTGGGCACCGGCGGATCGGCATGCGCTGTACCTGCGCCACGGTTTCGTGTCGCCCGCTGAAATTCTCGAGCTGGCCGACGGCGCGCCGCCCGGTGCTCGCGCCTGAACACCCACCCGCAGGGCGAGGGGCCCGCCACCACCCGGCACGTTGCGTCCCGAACGCGTGCATGCGCGGAGTGTAGCCCTAAACCGGACGAGCCGCCGCACCCGCACGGGACAGCGGTGGGTCACGCACCTTTGCTATGATTCCGGCCATGCCTGCCCGTGACCCTGCCACGGCGTCCGCCCCCGGGCCGGACGCCTCGCGCCGCCGAGTCCTGGCGCTCGCGGCGCGACTGTCCGCGGTGCTCGCCGCGGCGTACGCGGCGGATCCGCGGATCGTGCTCGCGGCGCCGGACGACGACGACGCGCGGGCAACGCTCGCGGCCACGGTACGCGTCTTGTTCCCGCACGATCAGCTCGCCGCGGACGTTTACGCCGGCGCCGCCGCAGCGATACTCGAAGTGGCGCGCACGGCGCCGGATACGCAACGCAGCCTCGCCGAGGGACTCGCCGCGCTCGGTCCCGATCCGAGCGCGCGAGCGCTGCACGATGTCGAAGGCACGCCGTTTTTCCAGCTCATCCATGCCAAGGCGTTCGAGACCATCTACCGCGATCCGCGCACCTGGCAGTTGCTCGGCTACGGGGGCTCGTCGTTCGAGTTCGGGGGTTACGTGAACCGCGGTTTCGACGACATCGACTGGCTGCCGTGACCGACGCGCGACACTATCCGCCCGACGACGCATCGGTCGTCGTCGTCATCGGCTCCGGCGCGGGCGGCGCCGTGGTCGGCCGCGCACTGGCCGAACGCGGCATCGACGTGGTCTGCCTGGAGGCGGGCGAGCGTCTGGCGCTCAGCGACATCCGCACCGACGAGGCGGCGATGTTCCCGCAGCTCACCTGGCTCGACGAGCGTATCGGTGAGGGTGACGTCGTGCCGGGGTTCCCGGTCTGGACCTGCAAGACCGTAGGCGGCACGACGCTGCACTGGACCGCGTCGTGTCCGCGCCTGCAGGCGCACGAGCTCGAGGCCCGCAGCACCTACGGCGCCGTCGAGGGGACCTCGCTGGTCGACTGGCCGTTCGGGCTCGACGAGCTGGCGCCCTGGTACGACCGCGCCGAGGCGCTCATGGGCGTCGCCGGCACGGGCACGCGGCCATTTCTGCCCGCCCACAACAACTACAAGGTGCTCGAAGCCGGCGCGCGCAAGCTCGGCTATCGCAACGTCGACACCAACACCGTTGCGATCAACGCCGTGCCCCGGGACGGCCGCTCGTCCTGTCTGCAGCTCGGTTTCTGCACCAGCGGCTGCGCCAGCGGCGCGAAGTGGTCGACGCTGTACACCGAGATCCCGACCGCGGAACGGACCGGCCACTTCGAGCTGCGCAGCGGCTGCATGGCCGTCGGCATCGACACGGACGATAACGGCCGGGCGAACCGCGTGCACTACGTCGATGCCGGCGGCATCGCCCGCGCACAGCGCGCGCGGCTGGTGTGCGTGGCCTGCAACGCGGTCGATACCGCCCGCCTGCTGCTCGCCTCCGGCTCCGATCGCCACCCGCACGGGCTCGCCAACACCAGCGGCGAGGTCGGACGCAACTACATGCGCCACCTGCTCGCCGGCGTCGTCGGCGTGATGCCGGGCGAGGTGCACTTCTACAAGGGCGCGCACGAGGCCGGCATCGTTCGCGACGAAGCGCGCCACGACCCGGGACGCGGTTTTTTCGGCGGCTTCCTGATACTCACCCAGTCCTTCACACCGGAAACCGTGGCGCGACTGATGTTCCCGGGACGCTGGGGCCGCGAAGTCACCGCCGTGCTCGAACACTACCGGAACTTCGCCTGTCTGCTGGTGATGGGCGAGGATCCGCCGCGTCCGGACAACCGCATCGTCTTGCACCCCAGGCGCCGGGATCGCTGCGGCCTGCCCCTGCCGGTCGTGCGTTATCGGCATCATCCGAACTCGATCGCCATGCGCACGTTCGCGCTCGGCGCCGGCCACCGCATTTACGAGGCGCTCGGTGCGACCGGGATCCACGACATGGTCGACGTGTTCCCCGCCACCCACAACATGGGTACCGCGCGCATGGGTGACGATCCGGCCACCAGTGTGTGCGACCGTTACGGTCGCACCCACGACGTCCCGAATCTGTACGTCAGCGACGGCAGCCTGTTCCCGACCGCCGGCTGCGAGAACCCGACCCTGACGATCGTCGCCCTCGCGCTGCGCCAGGCGGATTTCATCGCCGGCGAGCTCGCCGGCGGACACGTCTGAGGATCCCGCGCCTGCCACGTGCCGCGCAGCGGCGGCGGATCCGGTGGCGGTGCACGTGCTAAATTGCGCGGCAATGGACAAGCCCGACATCGATGCGCTCGTCGCCGGCGTCGTGCGCGGTGACCGACGCGCGCTCGCCCGCAGCATCACCCTCGTCGAGTCCACGCGCGCGGATCACCGCGCGCAGGCCGGGCAGGTGCTCGAGGACCTGATGCCGCACACCGGGCGCTCCATCCGCGTCGGCATCTCCGGTACGCCCGGCGTCGGCAAGTCGACCTTCATCGAGTCTTTCGGCAACTTCGTGATCGACCGCGGGCACAAGGTGGCGGTGCTCGCGGTCGACCCGTCCTCGACCCGCTCGGGCGGATCGATACTCGGCGACAAGACGCGCATGGAGCTGCTCGCGCGCCGGCCCGAGGCATTCATCCGGCCTTCGCCTTCGGGCGGCACGCTCGGGGGTGTCGCACGGCGCACGCGCGAGGCGGTGCTCGTGTGCGAGGCCGCGGGTTTCGACGTCGTCCTGGTGGAGACCGTCGGTGTCGGCCAGTCGGAGACGACGGTGGCGCAGATGACCGACTTGTTCGCCTTGCTCATCGCCCCGGCCGGCGGCGACGAGCTGCAGGGCATCAAGCGCGGCATCGTGGAGATCGCCGACATTCTCGTGGTCAACAAAGCCGACGGCGAGCTCGCGGCGATCGCCGCACGCACGGCCGCCGACTACGCCGGCGCCCTGCGCCTGTTGCGGCCGAAAACCGGGCACTGGCAGGTCCCGGTGCTGACCTGCTCGGCGCTCACCGGCGCGGGGATCGACAGCGTCTGGGCACACATCGAACGCTTTCGCGAAACCGCGACCGCCAGCGGCGCGCTGGCGGCACAGCGCGCCGAACAGGCGCGCGAGTGGATGTGGGCGGGCGCCATGGAGGGACTCGCGGACGAGCTGCGCCGGCACGAGCACGTCCGTGCCAACCTGCCGCGCCTGGAACGGGCCGTACGCGCGGGCGAGCTGCCGCCCACCCTCGCGGCGCAGCAGCTGCTGGCGCTGTTCCTGCGCGAAACGCGGCGGGGCTGAACGCGCGCGAGCGCCCGCGGCCGGCGCGCCGTCAGCTGCGATCGCCGGCGATCGCGAGCCGTCGCAGCAGCGTGCGGGCATCAGGTGCCGTGGCCACCAGTGCCGTCTTCGCCGCGCGCGGCAGGCGCTTGATCGCGTGCTCGGCCCGCTGCGCCAGCACCCGGTCACCGATCTCGACCGTGTAGACCAGCGCGAGCGGGCCACGCCCGCGCAGTGCCCGGGCTCCGCGCGGGCCGGCAGCCTCGTGCTCGCGCAGCCGGCGTGCGACGTCGGTGGCAATGCCGGTGTACAGCGCTCCCGTCCGGGTTCTCGCGATATACACGTGCCAGATACTCACGCCAGGCGGCGCCCGCAGCGGCTCAGCCGCCGGCACACTTCGCCAGCAGCCGATCGAGCTGGTTGGCGAATGCGGCGCGATCGGCCACACCGAGCGCTGCCGGTCCACCGGTACGTACACCGCCCGCGCGCAGCTCCTCCATCATGTCGCGGATCGCGAGGCGTTCGCGGACATTCTCGGCGCTGTACAGCTCGCCACGCGGATTGAGCGCGTGCGCGCCCCGGTCCACGACCGCCGCGGCGAGCGGAATGTCGGCGGTGACGACCAGATCCCCGGCCTCGACCAGCGCCACGATGCGATCGTCGGCGGCATCGAAGCCGCGGGGGACCTGCAGCGTACGCACGTAACGCGACGCCGGCCGGCGCAGCGGCTGATTGGCGACCAGGGTCAGCTCGATGCCCCTGCGCTCCGCCGCCCGGAACAGGATCTCCTTGATCGGATTCGGACAGGCGTCGGCGTCGACCCAGATGCGCATCGACGCCAGTGTAGCAAGCGGGGCCTGGGCATTGACCCGTCGCACGCGGCGCGCCATTCGCGCTACGATCGCCGGCGGCCGACCGGCCGGAGCCGGCGTGCCGCGCAAGCTCCGGGGCGGATAGTCCGTCGTCCACGTCCCGGCCAGCGCGGGCCGCGCGTGTAGTGCACTCACCCGGGAGCTGCCATGCCAACCGATCATGCATCTGCCGTGCCGGGTCCGCGGGCCGATTCCCCGCTGCGGGAATTCCACCTGGTGGAAGCGACGATCGACGGCATCCGTGCCACGCTCGACGCCGGCGCGCTGAGCTCGGTCGAACTCGTTGCCCTGTACCTGAACCGCATTGCCCGCTATGACCGCGCGGGCATCGCCCTGAACGCGGTCCCGATCATCAACCCGTCCGTGTTCGAGGACGCCGCCCGCGCCGACGCCGAGCGCACGCGGGACGGACCGCGGGGTCCACTGCACGGCATCCCGTTCACCGTCAAGGACAGCTACAAGGTCGCCGGCCTCAGCGTCGCCGCGGGTTCGCCTGCGTTCGCAGATCTGGTCGCCGGCGAGGACGCCTTCGTCGTTGCCCGCCTGCGCGCCGCCGGCGCGATCGTGCTGGGAAAGACCACGATGCCACCGATGGCCGCCGGCGGGATGCAGCGCGGCCTGTACGGACGGGCGGAGAGCCCGTACAACCCGGAGTACCTGGCGGCGGCGTGGTTCTCGGGCTCCTCGAACGGATCCGGCGTGGCCACAGCGGCGAGCTTCGCAAGCTTCGGTCTCGGCGAGGAAACGGTGTCGTCCGGACGCTCGCCCGCCTCGAATAATGGCCTGGTCGCGTACACACCGTCACGGGGCGTCATTTCCGTCCGGGGCAACTGGCCGTTGCTGGCGATCCGCGACGTCGTCGTCCCGCATACACGCACGGTTGGCGATCTGCTGCACGTGCTGAACGTCATCGTCGCGGATGATCCCGTCACCCGCGGCGACCTGTGGCGTGCCCAGTCGGTCGTGCCGATCCCGGCCGCGTCCACGATACGGCCTCGCAACTACCGTGATCTCGCCGACAGCGCGGCGCTGCGAGGCAAACGCATCGGCGTGCCCCGCATCTACACGGGCGGCGGCACGCAGCTCGCCCGGCCCATCGTTCTGCGCCCGTCCATTCTCGCCCTGTGGGAAAGAGCCGTGGGCGATCTGCGGGCGCTCGGCGCCGAGATCGTCGACGTGGATCTCCCCGCTATCCACCATTACGAGAAACTCGGCGACGATGCTGCCGACCCGGAGGATCGTGGCCTGGTGCCGCGGGGCTTCCTGGCCGTGGAATTTCTCGAGCTCGCCGCATCCACCTGGGAGGAGTTCCTGCTCGACAACGGAGATCCGGCCCTGCCGCGCCTGGAAGCGGTCGATCCGGACCGCATTTTTCCGCCGGAGCTGCGCGGACTCGGTCCCGAAGTCAACCCGCTGCCCGCCCTGGACCATCATGCGATGGCGGCGTACGCGCGCCGTGGCGCGCGGCCGGCGCTAGAGACCCCGGGGCTTGCGCAGGCGCTCCGGGGCATCGAACGGTTCCGTACGGAGCTGTTCGACGACTGGATGGACGCGCAGAACCTCGACGCGCTCGCATTCCCCGCCAACACCGACGTCGGCCACGCGGACGCCGACGTCAGCACGGCGTCATCGCTGGATGCCTGGCGCAACGGCGTCGCGTGTTCCACCGGCAATTTCGCCATCCGCCATCTCGGCATTCCGACGGTTACGGTGACCATGGGTCGGGCGGCCGACATCGGCATGCCGGTCGGTGTCACCTTCGCCGGCAAGGCCTATGACGACAACCGGCTGCTCGCGTTCGCCTGTGCTTTCGAGCACGGCAGCCGGCGTCGGGAGGCACCGCCGCGCACGCCGGCCCTGGCAGGCGACACCCTCCGCTACGATCCGAACCGGCACGGCCCGCCGGCGGGGCCGGCGCCGGCAATCGATCTGGCCGCCACGTTCCTGGACGCCGGCGAGACCATCGAAGTAGGGCTGGCGGTGGCCAGCGTCGCTCCGCTTGCCGCGGTGACGCTGACCGTCGACGGCGTCCCCGTCAGCATCGATCCCGCGTCGTCCGCACAGACGATTCGCTACCGGCGCCCGCACCCGCGGTGTACGCGCCGCCACGCACCGTGCGATCTGCTGGTCGTCGCCGTTGCCCGGACGGTCGCCGGCGCGGCGGGCGGTGCCTTCGTCCGCCTGGACGGGCCGTAATTCGCGAGCCGGGCGCAGTGCGCGATCGCGGAGCCGGCGGGCGCCGGTTTCCCCGTCCTGAGGCAGAGCCGCGCCACGCGCCGCCGGCCTGCGCGCACACGTGGAACTTCCCGCCCCACCACAATTCTCACGACTGAACCAGACTCCCGCGCCCCCGACCCTGCCGTTACGATCCGCGCATGATCGCCACCGTGTACCGCTGGTTCGACCGGACCATCCTGGAGCTCGGCCGCGAGATGCGGCTGTCCTACCTGCCGCCGCTGATGGTGTACCTGGCGGCCGGCGTACAGGGGCTGACCGGGATCGTCGGCACGTTTTTCGTCAAGGATTACCTCGGCCTGTCGGCCGAATTTCTCGCCGCGCTCGGCTTCTGGGCCGGGATCCCATGGGCACTGAAGATGCCGCTCGGGCACCTGGTCGATCTCCTGTGGCGCTACAAATCGGTGCTCATCTACCTCGGCGCCGGGCTCATCACCGCGAGCCTGCTGGTCATGACCGGTCTCATCGCCGATCCCGACACCATGCGCGCCGTCATGCCGGCGGGCGCCTGGTTCACGCTGGCGGCCCTGCTCGCACCGATCGGTTATGTCATGCAGGACACCGTCGCCGACGCCATGACCGTGGAAGCCGTGCCGCGGGTGGACGCCCACGGCCAGCCCATCGCGCTGGCAACCCGGCGCCTGATGAACACGACCATGCAGACCCTCGGACGGGTCGCCATCATCGGCGGCGGCGTGCTGGTCGCGCTGGTCAACGTGATTGTGTTCCAGGACACGGAGGCCCTGCCCCAGGCGGCCAAGATCGCCATCTACGTGCGCGTCTATGAGCTGGCGCTGGTCATTCCGGTGATCTCGGTCACCGGCGTCGCGCTGGCGGCGCTGCTGCGCCGGCGCGACGCGACGCGCCTGCGCGCGAAGGGCTTCGATGCCGCCGCGGTCCGCGCAATGCTCGAACCGGACAACGAGCCGATCCGGCCGAACCGGGTGCTGCTCGGCGGCAGCCTGCTGTTCGTCATCGTCACGATCAGCGTCGGCCTGTCCGATCTCACCTGGAACGAGGAAATCATTTTCGCCGGCTCCTTCACGATCGTCGTTTTCCTGATCTACCAGCTCGTGCGCGAGCTCGATGCCGAGGCGCGGCGCACACTACTCGGCACGATCATCGTGATATTCGTGTTCCGGGCGCTGCCCGGCTCAGGGGCGGGAACCACCTGGTGGATGATCGACGAGCTCGGCTTCGATCAGGCATTCATCGCCAAGCTCTCGTTCATCGCCAGCACCCTGACCCTGCTGGGACTGTTCATCTTCCGCCGCTTCATGGCCGAGCGATCGATCGCCTACATCGTCGGCTTCCTGACCGTCGTCGGCTTCCTGCTGGGCCTGCCCTCGATCGGCATGTACTACGGTCTGCACGAATGGACCGCGGCGCTGACCGGCGGCTTGGTCGATGCCCGTTTCATCGCCCTGATCGACACCGCGCTCGAGTCGCCGCTCGGGCAGGTGTCGATGGTGCCCATGCTCGCCTGGATCGCCAACTCGGCCCCCCCCCACCTGAAGGCGACCTACTTCGCCGTGATGGCCTCGTTCACCAATCTCGCGCTCGCGGCGTCCCAGCTCGGCACCAAGCACCTCAACCAGGTCTTCACCGTCACCCGCGAGGTCCGCGACACAGCGACCGGCGCAGTCCAGATCCCGGCCGACTACAGCGAGGTCGGCGTGCTGCTCATCACCGTGAGCACGCTGGCGCTGCTGCTGCCCTTTTGCGCAATCGCGCTGACCCGGGCGCTCGGTCTGCGCAGCGCCTGAGACCGCCACGGGACAGGGCGTGCGCGCAGCCGACGTACGAAGCCTGGGCGCTGCCGGCGGCACGATCGCCACGGCGATGCGGGATCTGCTCGCCCGCTACCGGCTCGAACTGGTGCAGCTCGAGCCCGGCGCGGACATCCCGGGCAGTCACTGGGGTGCCCCCGAGGCGGGGCTGGTCGGCGCCTGCCTGTACGCCCGCGCCGACACCCCGCTGCACTCGATCCTGCACGAGACGGCGCATTACATCTGCATGGACGAGGCGCGCCGCGCGCAGCTCCACACCGACGCCGGCGGCGACGATCCGGAGGAATGCGCGGTGTGCTACCTGTCGATCCTGCTCGCCGGCGCCATCCCGGGGTTCGGCCGCGAACGCATGTTCGCCGACATGGACGCCTGGGGATACAGCTTCCGGCTCGGCTCGGCGCGAGCGTGGTTCGAGACCGATGCGCACGACGCGCACCGATGGCTGCTCGGCGCCGGTCTCATCGACGCGCGCGCGGCGCCGAACGGGCGCCTGCGCCGCCGTTGAAGCGGGACGGGATCACGGCGCGCGGTCCCGCAGCAGCGCGCAGCCGACCAGCAGCAGCGCGGCAGCCAGCAGCGACGGCACCGTGAATCCCTCGCTGAGCTGCGCCAGGCGACCGGCGATCGCCGGACCCAGGAACTGGCCGAGGCCGAACGATGCGGTCATCCAGCCGATCACGCCGTCCTGCTGAGCACCGGCCCAGCTGCGGCCGGTGCTCAAGCCGAGCGCGGTGATCCCCATGAAGGTGCCGCCGAGCAGCGCCCCGCCCGCGACGACCGCAACCGGGCCGGGCACGCAGCCGGCGACGAGCACACCCGCCGCTTCGACGACATAGGCGTAGCGCAGCGCCGCCAGTACGCCGAAACGGCGCGCCAGCCCCTGCCAGGCGAGCACCGACGGTGCGGCGAGCACACCCACGACCACCCAGGTCAGCGGTTCGAGCGAGGTGCTGGCGGGCAGACGCCGCGCGATGGCGACGATGAACGTCGCCGTGACGACATAACCGAAGCCGAACAGACCGTAGGCGATGATGAGGCGGGTGAGGACACCGGCCGGCACCCGCCGCGGAGCGTTTGCGGTCGACGCGGGTGGCACCGCGACCGGGACGGGCGCTCGCCGAACCAGTCCGGCGAACCGCCACCCGGCGACCGCCAGCAGCACCAGCGCCGCGACACCGAGCGCACCCCATTGCCCGTACACCGATCCGCCGCCGCGGCGCAGGGTCTCGATCACGACCACGGAGCCGACGATACCGAGGCCGACGCCGCCGAAGTGCAGCCAGATGAGATCCGGGCGCTCGCACCTGAGCAGGTGGCCGCCGACGATGGCGGTGCCGATGACCAGACACAGCGCGCTGGCCACTCCCGACACGAAGCGCAATGCGAGCCAGGCCGGATAGGATTCGAACAGCGCACCGGCACCGGTGCTTGCCGCGCTGGCGAACATGCCGAGCGCCAGCCACAGCCCCCGATCCGTGCGCCGCACCAGCAGCGCCGCGGCGAGTGCGCCGAGCAGATAGCCGAGATAATTCGCGCTGGCGACGTCGCCCGCCTGCGCGACCGACCAGCCGAGCGCGTCCTGTAGCGGCGGCAGCAGCGGCGTGTAGGCAAAGCGGCCGATACCCATGGCCGCGGCGAGGAGCAGCGTGCCGGCGAGGGCGACCACGAGCGCATCGCTGCCGGGGATCCGTGGCGGTCGGTGCAATGAAGTGCGTCCAGTTCGGTCCGCGGCGTCGGGCACGTCAACTCACGGGCAGTAAACGCACCAGCCCGGTGAGGCTGAACCAGGCGGCGAGATTGTTGATGGCGTGCACGCCGAGCGGCATGAGCACCGAATCGGCAGCCAGCCGGGCATAGCCGAGCAGCAGACCCAGACCGAACACGTACACCAGCTCGCCACTGTGACCGTCGCCGCCGACGTGCAGCAGCGTCCACAGGACCGCGCTCACGGCAACCGGGACGAAAGTGCCGCCGCGCAGGCTCTCGAGGCCGCTCAGTACGAACCCGCGAAACAGGATTTCCTCGGTGAGCGGCGCGACCACGACGAACACGAGCAGCAGCGACAGCGGCCATGACTGCAAGCGGAACAGCGCCAGCCAGTGCTCGGGGTAAGGCGAGATTCCGGCAGCGAGGCACAAGGCGTCGTAGCCGATCATGAGCAGCATCACAGCGCCGAGCCAGGGCAGCAGACCGCCTACGCGCACCGGGCGCAGCGCCAGGTAGTCGGCCAGTGACGGGCCGCCGCGCGCCAGCACGGCCGCGCCGACCAGCGCGAGCACGACCACACCCGCCGCACTCGTCCCGACGTTGAACAGCAGCACCTCGTCGGTGGCCAGATCGGCGAACGCCGTGCCGGCGAGACCGGCCTGGATCATCACCACACACCCGATGGGAGCGAGCAGGTAACCGACCGCGACGATGCCGAAGCCGATGAGCAGCGTGGACCACGGCCCCCACGGGCCGCGGCCCGTTGGTGCGACGACGACCTCGGCGTGCCCTTCGATCCCGGCAGCCGGCGTCCGCATGCTTTCCGTTCGTGCGTCGGCCGGCACGCCTCAGCGGCTCATGCCCTTGAGATAGCGGTACACCTCGCTGTCCGTGGACAGGATCAGCGTGGTTTGATCATCGACGATGGTCTTGTAGGTATCCATCGTGCGGATGAACTGATAAAAATCCACCGCCGCCGCACTGCGGTTGTACGCGCTGGCGTAGATCGCGGTCGCCTCGGCATCGGCTTCACCGCGGATCTCCTCCACGCGACGGTAGGCCTCGGATCGGATCTTGTTGAGATCACGCTCGCGATTGCCGCGGATGCGCGCTGCTTCGCCGTTGCCCTCGGAACGGAACCGTTCGGCGATCTGGCGGCGTTCGCTGATCATGCGATCGTAGATCTTCGGCCGCACGCTCTCGTTGTAATTGATGCGCTTGAAGCGGATGTCGAGCAGCTCGATGCCAAAGACCGCGATCTTGGGCGCGGCGGCCGCAAAGATCTCGTCCTCGACCTTCTGCCGGCCCTTGTCTATGGGCACGAGAGCGCCGACGACGTTGTTCGCGTCGGCGAGCGTGCTGTCCTGCAGCGGCACGCGATCCCGGGTCGTGCGGATGATTTCGATGAGCTCGTGTTTGGCCACCGCATTGCGGGTTTCGCTGCCGAGAATGTCGTCGAGTCGCGATTGGGCGCTGCGCTCGTCGCGCAGGCGCAGGAAATAGGGCAGCGGATCGGTGATGCGCCAGCGCGCGAACAGGTCGACCGAGATATAGAGCTTGTCCTTGGTCGGCATGTCGCTCGGATTACCGTCCCACTCGAGCACGCGTTTGTCGATCCGGTTGACCTCCTGGATCAGGGGTACTTTCACCTTCAGACCGGCCTCGGTGATGGGCTCGCCGACCGGGCGTCCGAACTGCGTGACGATCACCTGCTCGATCTCGCCGACGCTGTAGAACGGATTGGCGACGACCAGCACCGCGAGCGCGAGCAGCACCAGACCGAGCAGCAGTCGCGGCGCGTTCATCGCGGCTCTCCCGCCGGCACCGCCGGGAGCGTCGCGGGATGCGCCGATTCCAGGTGCAGCAGCGGCAACAGCTGACTGGCGTTCTCGTCGACGATGATCTTGGACCGCAGCCGCGGCAATACCTCCTGCAGCGTCTCCAGGTAGATGCGCCGGCGGGTCACCTCGGGGGCTTTCACGTATTCGGCTAGCACGGAGTTGAAACGCGCCACGTCACCTTCGGCTTCGTTCACGCGCTTGAGTTTGTAGCCCTCCGCTTCGCGGATCCTCTGGTCCTTCTCACCCTCCGCGAGCGGAATGAGCTTGTTGTACTCCCGCCGCGCCTCGTTGATCAGCTTCTCCTTCTCCTGCTGCGCCTGATTGACCTCGTTGAAGGACTCCTGCACCGGTGCGGGCGGGTTGATGTTCTTGAGCTGTACCTGATCGATCGAGATACCCATCTCGTAGCGGGTCGAAAGCTCCTGCATTTTCGTCAGCGCCTCGGCTTCGATTTCCTGCCGGCCGATGGTGATCACCTCGTCGACGGTCCGATCGCCGACCACCTCGCGCATCACCGACTCGGAGACGTCGCGCAGGGTGTCCTCGGGGGCGCGCACGACGAACAGAAAGTGCTCGGGTTCGGCCACCCGGTACTGGACCACCCATTCGACCAGGGCGGCGTTGAGATCGCCGGTGACCATCTCGCTTTCCCGGCGCGGATCGCGCGGGATCTGGTAGACATTGGTGCCGCCCGGTGTGGCAAAGCCGAACTCGAGCTTGAGCTGGCGCTTGACCGGGACCAAGGTCGCGACGTCGATTCCCAGCGGCAGCTTCAGGTGGAGCCCGGGCGGGACTTCCTTGAGGAACTTGCCGAAGCGCTGGACCACCGCGACCGAATCGCTCGGGACGGTGTACAGCGCCGACCACACCGCGACCACCAGCACGATGGCGAGCGGCACGACCCGGGCAAAACCCGAGTGCAGCTGATTGACCAGTTCCCGTGGTTCCATGGCTGTACCAACCTGGGTCGTGCGGTATGAACTGTCAGCCTAACCCCAAGCCGCGGCGTTGGCGAGCGTGCCGGTGCTGCCCGCCATGGGCACGGGCGCTCACTCGTGCAGCACATCGGGCAGTGGGATCAACGGCCCGGCGTGCCCGCCCCCGTGGTTGCGGATGCGCTCTAGCCGGTCGCTGGTCAGCGGATGGGTGTTGAGAAAAGCGGGCGGCTCGGCCGGCCCCCGGGCACGCAGCGCCACGAACAGATCGCCGGTGCCGCCGACGTGGCCGTAGACCCTGGTCAGCGCACGCAGCGCCTGGGCATCGGCGCGCGTCTCCTGGTGGCGGCTGAACGTGAGGGTGGTCAGCGCGCCGGCTCGGCCGAGAACGTTGTCGAACAGGCTGCTGTCGGTCAGGCCGGCGAGGCTCGCCAGACCCAGGCTCACCGTGAGACCGCGGCCGAGGGCGGTGATGGGATCCCGATGCTTCACGTGGGCGATCTCGTGTGCGATCACCATCGCCAGGGCGTTCTCGCTGTGCAACTCCTCCAGCAGCCCCCGGTAGACGAACACGTGCCCGCCGAGGGTGGCGAAAGCATTCACCGCACCGTCGTCGACATAGTGGACGGTGATCTCCATGCCCGCGGGCAGATCTTCGGCGGCGGCCAGACGCTCGCCCAGTCCCCGCAGGTACGCGACCCTCGCGGCGTCGCTCGGCGCAGCGTCCGCACCAGCGAACCAGTCTGCGTAGCGGTCCACCAGCGCCAGCTCGACTCCGAACGGTATGTAGCGGGCGACGTACTCGGCCGAATACGCGAGCGCGCCCACGATCAGCACGATCGTGCCGATTACCCCGGTCGTGAGCAATGCGAATTCCCGCAGCGGGTGCACGCGGCTGTAGTTGATGCCCTCAGGGATCTCGGCGTTCTCGTACAACGCCGGGGTCAGGTCTTCAGTCTTCAATGCGGCGAAGCCCGGTGGCTGCGGGACGCGGTGCGGAATTGAAGACTGAAGATCTGACCCCCTTTACTTGAATCAGGGCGGTACCATAGGCGTACACCTCCACCGATCCGATCTGATCGCGTCCGGTGCCTTTGGAGATCGACGCCGTCTCGAGCTTGACGTTGACAATCATGGTCGCGCCCAGCCGTTCGGCTTCTTCCTTCATCCGCAGGATGGCTTCGCGGCGCGCCCGCTCGATGAGGGACTCGAAGGCCGACACACGGCCACCGACGAGCAGACGCAAGCTCGCGAGGATACGCTTGAAGTAATCGACCGACACGACGACGTTGCCGGATACCAGCGCGACGTCGGTCGGCGTGTCGAGCGGCGGCGCAAAGCGCGTACTGAACGACAGCACGTGCCGCAGCCGGGCCTCACGCTCACGGATCGACTTGAAATGGCGCAGCTCGGCCGCGCGACCGAACAGGTAACCTGCCACCAGCAGCACCAGGAACAGCAGCAGATCGAACACGGCGGTGGCCCTACTCGAGCACGACCGCGGTGCCGTAGACAAACAGCTCCGCGGCACCGGAGGTGATCGAGGAGGTCGAGAAACGCACGTTGAGCACCGCGTTGGCGCCGATGGCCTCGGCCTGCGCGAGCATGCGCGCTGTGGCCTCCTCGCGCGCTTCGGTCAGCAGCTCGGTGTAGGCCTTGAGCTCGCCACCGACGATGTTCTTCAGCCCGGCGAGTAGATCCTTGCCGAGGTGCTTCGCACGCACGGTGTTCCCCTGCACCATGCCCAGGTGCCTGACGATCCGGCGGTCCGGCAGTATTTCCATGTTGCTGACGATCATCGGCGGCTCCTTTGACGAGGTCGCGAGACGGCCCGGCCGTGACTGCAAGCGCATACACCCGGGGCCAGATGCCGGTAATGCGCCGTACCCTCAGAACGGCTCCTTGTGCACGCGCAGATCGAGCTCGTGACTCCAGCCGTTGCGCGGCTGGCGGTACAGAAAGCGGAAGGCGTCGACGATCGCATCGAGGCCGATGAGGCCGTCCTCGCCGCGTTGCTTCGCGAGCTCAGGCCAGCGCTGCTCGATCTTGTCGCCGGCGATACCCCCGTCGATGACCACGTGCGCGACGTGGATGCCCTGCGGCCCGAAGTCGCGCGCCATGGCCTGAGCGAAGTTGCGCAGCGCGCCCTTGGCGGCGGTGAAAGCATAGAAGTTCGGCCGCCCACGCATCGAGGCGCTGGCGCCGGTGAACAGCACCGTGCCCGCGCCGTTGGGGAGCATGCCCCGCGCCGCCTCGCGGCCGAACAGGAAGCCGCCGAAACAGCCGATCCGCCAGCACTCCTCGAAGCGGGCGGCGTCCAGATCGAGCAGACCGCCGGGCATGTTGTTACCCGCGTTGTAGATCGCGAGATCGATCGGTCCCGGTCCCTCCGCAGCCGCCCGTTCGAAAAGGGCGACGACTTCGCGCTCGCGCGTGGCGTCCGTAACTACCGCCGTCGCCGTTCCGCCCTCGGCGTTGATGGCGTCGGCCACCGCCCGCAACTTCGCCTCCGTCCGACCGGCGACGAACACGTGCAGATCCTCGCGGGCGAAGCCCTGGCAGAGCCGGGCACCGAGCCCGCGCTGCGGTCCCACTCCGATGATGACGGCGGTCCTGTCGGCCACGGCGGTGCTCCTGCTGTCCGGGATGGAGTGTCAGGGTACCGGAAACGCCGGGGTCAGGTCTTCAGTCTTCAATACGGCAAGCACCGGCGTCTGCCAAACGCGGCGCGGAATAGAAGACTGAAGACCTGACCCCGATCTTGGCCGCACGCGCGCCGATGCGCTACGCTCGGCACCTCGTGCCACGCGCAAGGATCCGCCCGCCATGAAAATCGAACACCTGAGCCCGGACACCCTGTTCGACAGCCGCCCCTACGCCTTCACCCAAGTCGTGGCGAGCGAGGGCAAACGCTTGATCCACTGCGCCGGTCAGACCGCCTGGGACCGCCACCAGAACCTCATCGGCGCGGGCGATCTCGGCGCGCAGACCCGCTGTGCGCTCGAGAACCTGCGCCACGCGCTCGCCGCCGCCGGCGCCTCCCCGGCGAACGTCGTGCGCATCCGCACCTATATTCCCCAATATCAGCCGGCCATGCTGGAGATCGTGAGTCCGGTCTTCGCAGGATTCTTTGCCCCCGCCCCGGCACCAGCCAACACGCTGATCGGTGTCCAGGCCCTGGCGCTGCCGGAATTCCTGATCGAGATCGAGGCGACCGCGGTCGTCGACTGAGAACACGACGATGTCGGGCGTACGACGCGTTTCGATCGACGTCGATGGCGTGCACGTCGAGGGCACGGAGCCCGGGGCCGATCGGACCCGATCGACACCGATCCTGTGCGTACACGGCGGCTGCCACGCGAGCTGGTGCTGGGATGGCTGGCTGGAGTATTTCGCCACCCATGGCCGGCCCGCGTATGCGCTCGACTGGTACCACCATGGCCGCTCACGGTCACTCGCGCCGGCCGAGTTCGTCCAGCGCAGCATCGGCGACGTGTGCGAGGAAATCGGCAAGGTCATCGACCATCTCGGCACCGCGCCCGTACTGATCGGACACAGTATGGGCGGGCTCGCGGTCCAGGCCTGGGCGGCGCAGCACACGGCAGCCGCGCTGGTGCTGCTCACGCCAGCCGCACCGGCGCAAGTAGGCGGCGCGCCGATCGAGCTGCCGTTTGCGCTCGACGAGACCATGCCGTTTGCGCCGCCGCCGCTGGCGATCGCCCGGGAGATGTTCTTCCACGGTGTGCCCGTCGAAACGGCTGAGCGCCTCCACGCCCGTCTGTGCGCCGAGTCGCCGCGCGCCGTGCTTGAAGCGACCCGGCACATCCTGTCCATCGATACCGCCCGCGTCACCGCCCCGATGCTCGTGTTCGCCGGGGAGCTCGACTTCCTCACCCCGCCCGATCTGGTCGCGCGCCTCGCCAGGCACTACGGCGCGGATTACACCTGTCTGCCCGGCCGCGGACACAGCGTGCTCGTGGAGCCGGGCTGGCGCGAAACCGCCGCCGCCATCACGACCTGGCTTGACGGTCCGCTCGCGACGTAGGGGTCGCACGACGTAGGGGTCGGGTCTTCAGTCTTCCATGCGGCGAAAACAGGTGTCGGCAGAACGCCGCGCGGAATTGAAGACTGAAGACCTGACCCCGTAATCTTCGATACTTCCGGCGCGCACCGTGCCCCGTTCAGCCCCCGCTCAACTCCGCAACGACGGCCCGCGCCTCGGCCATGATGTCGTTGACGATCTGCGCGGCCGGTCGGATGTCGTGGACGAGACCGCATGATTCGCCCGCGTACAGGGCCATGTCATCGACGTCGCCGGTGAACTCGGGCATGGGCGGAAAGACGGAGTAGCGCACTGCGTCGATGGTGTCGCCGGCCACTCGCATCCGGCCGTTCACCTCGCCTTCACCCGGGCGCTGGCCGGGCGGCGGTGAGCCTGCGGCCTCCCACACGGCGACTGCGCGGTTGCGCAACACCCGATGCGCCGCGTCGGGCCAGCCGATGTCAAACAGCGTGGTGTACACGGTTTCGTGCGACTGGCTGGCGACGATGCGTTCCTTGTACGCGTACGCCACGGCGCACTCCTCGCTGGCGAGAAAGCGTGTGCCCATCGAAACGGCCTGCGCACCGAGCCCGAGCGCAGCGACCAGACCGCGCCCGTCAGCGACACCGCCCGCCGCGACCACCGGCACCGGCGTCACGGCCTGCACGGTTTCCGGCACGATGGCCGTCAGCGCCACCGTGCTCTTGACGTGTCCGCCCGCTTCCATGCCCTGGGCGATGATCCCGTCCACCCCCGCAGCGACCGCAGCGGACGCCTCTTCGGCCGATCCGACCTGGAGAAACACCTTCATTCCACGCCGGTGCGCGTCCGCCACGTACGGTTTCGGGTCGCCCCAGAACAACACGAGCACCGGCACCCGCGCGTCCATGCAGACCTCGATCTGACCTTCCCCCAGCATCGGCAGAATGATGTTCGCGCCGAACGGTCGGTCGGTCTGGCTGCGCAGCCGCGCGATCTCCGCGCGCATGAATTCCGTGGGCAGACCGCCGAAGCCGAGCACACCGAGCCCACCGGCATTCGAAACGGCGGCCGCGAGCTCAGGCCCTGACATATTGCCGCCCATCCCGGCGGAAAAGATCGGGTACTCGATCCCGAGTGAACGGCACAGCGCGGTTTTCAGCATTGCAGCACTCCTTCGGTAGCACACAGATATCGACCTGGCGAATCGGAACGCCGGGCACTTTTCGACTTACGGCTCAGCGGCCCCGGGCGCCCGAGCGCGTGGCACCGGCGTGTCACCCGGGCGCAAGCGCGCCAGTTAGGCGCCGAGGATACCGTCTTCATCGATCCAGGTAACGCCAGCCGGCACGCTGCGCCGTCACCACGATCTGCGCGCAGGCCTCGGCGTCCGAAGCGGGGTAGTGATGGCGCAGCGGGATCGACAGGTGCCGGCATACGTCCGGCAGCCTGGTCGGCCGAATGCCCCACAGCCGGCGGGCGAGATCCACGGTGCACACGAACGGCAGTGACGGATCGCGCAGGCAATGGCTGCGGCAGCAGGCATTCAGTACCCGCCGGTCGAAGCTTGCGTTGTGTGCCGCCAGGTAATCCACTCCCTCGAGCACCTCGACCAGCGCCGGCCACGCCTGCGCGAAGGTCGGCGCAGTTTCGACATCCTTCCAACTGAGACCGTGAATGTGCGTGAAAAAGAAATCACGGCTTGGCGGGCGGATCAGCCGGCGCTCACGCCGCACGATACGCCCGTGTTCGACCCGCACGAGGCCGACCGCACAGGCGCTGTCGGCACCGTGATTGGCGGTCTCGAAATCGATCGCAGTGAACGTTTCCATAGCACGGGGGGTCAGGTCTTCAGTCTTCAATTCTGTTCGCGGCATTTAAGACTGAAGACCTGACCCCGCTTTTCGGTTTCGCTTCAATCCATCCATAGCCCCAGCGCCGTACGCAGGCAGTTCGAGGGTGTGAACGCTCTCGCGCCACCCAGGCGCAACTCCCACTTCGGTACTACGATGTCCGAGCACACACGGGTGAGCTCACGAAAATAGCCGTCGAACATCTCCCAGCGGTGATCCCAGCCGGCGCGCTCGACGTACTGCGTGAAATCGACGAGCTCGTAGGCCTTCCCGGCGGCGGCGCGCAAATCCTGCAGATACGCCAGCGCAAGCTCGACGTCCCGGCGCGCACCGTAACGGTTGGCGTGGCCGCCGACGAAATAGTCGAAATCGTAGTCCAGCATCTGTTCGGTGGCCATGATGATCCCCGGGAGGTGATCGCCGACGCCGATGGACTGGAAGTGCACCCAGCCGGGCCAGACGACGTCGACCATCATGAGGATTTTCGGCCGTGGTGCCCAGATGAGGATATTGTCGGCGTCGTGGTTGGGGCCCGGGTAAATCAGCTCGAGTGTCTGCTCGCCGACCGTCAGTGTGTAACGATCGCTGAAGATTACGGTCGGCAGCGGGCGATGGGGATCTTGCGCCTGGGCGAGGAAGCGCTGCGTCAGTTCGTGGGCGATGATGGTCACGCCCGGCGGATAGACGTGGGCAGCGCCGATGTGATCGGCGTGCGAGTGGCTGTACACGACGTGCGTGACGGGTTCGTCGGTGACGCTGGCAATCGCCTCGACGAGCTTGGGCGCGAGACTTCGCGGTGCGTCCACGGCGATGACGCCCGCACCGGTCGTGAGGAACAGCATCTGGTAGTGGCCGTCCGTCAGCCAGTAGGCGCCGCCGGCGAGGCGTTCGACGAGATATCCGCGCGCGCGCGGGACGAGCGGGCCCTTGGAGGTTTCGAGAACCGGATCGAGCGTAAGCACAGACGCATCGTCCGCACGCGCCGTCAGTGTGATCGCGAGCGTGAGCAGGACGATGTGGGTGCCGCAGGCGCGTGCTCCCATGGAGCGGCTACTCCCGTGGCACCCGCGGCAACACCGTGATGTCGCCCTCGAGCTCGAGCCGGCGGTAGGAAACGCCATCGGGGGGCGGGTGATCGGTGACCTGGAGCAGCCCCCGGGCGTCGCGCCACTGGTACAGAGTCGCGGCTTTCTCGCGCTCCAGTGGCGTGCCGCGGACCAGGGTGCGATACAGATCCGGGTGCAGATAGAGATAACCGGCGCCCGCGACCATCACCACGAGCAGGGAAACGAGCCATTTCATCGGGTGTGCGTCGCGGTCAGGGATCAGCGCGGGGTCAGGTCTTCCGTCTTCCATTCCGGTCGCGGCATTGTAGACTGAAGACCTGACCCCGATTGCGTTTTTGTCACGGGCCCTGCCAATCGAAGGGTATGTGCTTGCTCGACTTGCCCGCCCAGTTCCAGGTGAAACCGTGCGCGCCGGTCGTGGTGTTCACGGTCGTCCTGCCCCAGGTCGCGATCTGGCCCGGACCGACCTCGGAGCCCGGCGGGTTCAGCAGCTGCACGCGCGCACCGGGCGGCGTGGTCGGGCCGGTGAGCGCCTCGGCGGCGGCTTCGACCTTGCCGGGAATACTTGCACGCCAGTAGGCGAGATCGTCGGCAATCTCGAATTGGATCGGCACGTACTCCACGCCGCGCATCTCGCAGATGAGGTGCGAGAAGCTCTCCATGAAACCACCGGCACGGCCCGAGAATACGATCTGCAACGCCTCGCGCTGGCGCTCGTCGGCGCGCTCGTCGATGTACATGCCGACACGCATGGTCTGCGCGCCTTCCCAGACGTTACCGTCGAAGCAAGCCACGGCGACGACGTTGAGGTCGTCGAGACGCACGCCGCCGAACTCGCCCGAGCGTACGTGCCAGGCGAGCACGCCTTCGCAGTGATCATCGGTCGGTGCTTGTGCGAACTCGCACGGACAGGGAATGTTGCAGTTGCAGACATCGAACCAGTCGCCCTTCAGCGTCCACTTCGGTACGGCACTCATGGCTTTACCTCGCTGGCGGTCGATTTCGGGTCATGGGGTCGATGGTAGAAGGATCCCGGTGCCGGTTGCAAACGCCAGCGCCCCTCACTGCAGCGGGCTCACCTCGATGGTGCCCGAAATGGTGACCGAGAGCGTCTGCTCACCGGCTTCGACGGCGGGCGGCGCGATCTCGGCAGCCCTGGCCATGGCCATGGCGCGCATGGGCATCGGCGGGGGCGCGAAGCCGCCGGCCGACACGTCGACGTGGACGATGCGGTAGCCGGTGCGGCCGAGCTGGGTTGCCACCAGGGTCGCGCGCTGCTTGAACGCCTGCATCGCCGCGGCGATCAGCCGGGTCTCCGCGCTGCGGCGCGCGGCCGGCGATACCGCGTAAGTGATCGACTCCACCGCGAGCGTCTCCTGCAGCGTGCCCACGAGCTGGGTCAGCGCCACGCTGTCGCCGCTGTCCAGGCGCAGCGACTGGCGCGCCCGCCAGCCGGTGATGGTTTCGCGGTTGTAGACGGGCGAGGTGACGTAACCGAGGGTCTGCACGTTCACGGCATCGACCGCGCGGGCCGTGTCGAGCGCGGCGCGCATGGTCTTATTGACCGCGTCGGCCACCTCGCTTTGCTTCGTGCCCTCGCGCTGCACGTAGAGCACGGCGATGAGCGTGTCGTTGGCGATCTCGTCCTGCTCGCTGACCGAAATGGATACCCGGTCATAGGTCGGCGCCTCCTCGGCGCGTGCGGCGAAACACAGTAACGCCAGGGTCAACGCGATACCGGCGCGAATGCCCGACGCACGGGCCAAGGGACCGGCCGGCAGGCGTTGCGCTCGCGCTCGCGAGGGCTGCACGTGTGTTTCGATCAATTGCCCAGACCGTCGATGAGGCGATCGACCACGCCGAGAAACGCCGGGAAATCGACGGCCGGGAACGGCGCGCCTTCCAGGTGCCCTTCGTAGAACGGGTAGAACGCGCCCGGTGGCGTCGGCATGCATTGCATGAGCGTGATACCGGCATCGGCATACGTGGCGATGCGCGCGCGCACGTGGGCGGGGGCACCCGACAGGGTGAGCGCATCGACCATGTCGTGACCGATGGCGGCAAAGGCGGCGTCGTAATCACGGCGCGCCACGCAGTCCTTGATCGTGACCAGCGCATCGGCAAAGCCGGCCGCCGCGATCGATTCGGCATAGGCGGGTGAGGACCGGTCCGCGGTCGAGAACTGCAGCACCTGACCCTTGTGCAGGTCGAAGCCGCTGTCGTCGGGTGTGATCAGGGTCGGCAGATCGACGCAGATCTGGAAACCGTCGAGCGATCGGCCCGCACGCGCCGCGCCCGCGCGCAGGCGTGGCATGACGATCTTCTCGACGTAGGGCACGGACCAGAACGCGCCGATGACGCCGTCGGCGATCTCGCCCGCCAGCTCGATCATCTTCGGGCCGATGGCGGCCATGTAAACCGGCACGGGCGGTTGCGGCGGCGGAAACGAGAGCTGGAAGTTGCGCACGCGGAAGATATCGCCCTCGTGCGTGGTCAGCTCGCCGGCGAGAATGCGCTTGACGATGGTGATGTACTCGCGCATCGCCGCGAGGGGTCGCTCGTAGACGCGGCCGTGCCAGTTCTCCACGTACGGACGCGCCTGCGTACCCAGCCCCAGGATGATGCGTGCGGGGGCGATCTGGGCCAGCGAGGCGAAGGTCAGCGCCATCACCACCGGCGATCGACCCCAGGGCCCGACGATGGCGGGACCGAGCTTGAGATGACGGGTCTCGGCGCCGACCACGGCGATCGGCGTGATGCCGTCGTTGAAGGCGATCTCCGGAAACCAGGCGCTGTGAAAACCGCGCTCGTCCATGGTCCGGGCGTAGCGCCGGACCTCGTTCATGGGCAATCCGTTGAGATAGATCCCGATCGCGCCCGCACTCATGGGCCGCCCCCCTTCGCTGCGCCGCACGAGCGGCGTCGATCACACCGGCTGACGGTACCGTATTGCGTGCGGGAGCCGCAACCGGGCGGCACTGCCGCGCGCCGGCGCGCGGTACCGGCGGCCAGGAATGGCCGCGCCACGACGCGCGCGCGTGTCAGGCTTCCCGGCCCCGATGGCCGCCGGACGTCTCGCCCTGGGCCGCCGCCTCGGCCTCGAAATCGGCGCCGGCATCGTGCTCGAGCTCGGCGAAATAACTCGGGTAGGCTGCCAGCATCGCCGCGGTGATCTCCTCGACAGGCACGTCGGCGCGTACACCCCGATCGCGCACGTACTCCATGTGGCGGCGGCCCCTGGCGTCGAAGGGCTGGAACAGCGAGTCGGTGCGGCCGTCGAAATCGAGCGGCAGGACGTGAAACTTCTCGCACAGGCTGATGTTGAACACCGGAGTGGCTTTCACCCATCGTCCTTCCAGCCAGACCTCGGTGTAACCGTGGTAGATGAAATCCTCCACGTCCATGAGGCGCAGCAGGCGCTCGGTGGCCAGATGATTGCGCACGTCGGCGTAACCGGGACGGGCCGGGATCCCCGCGCCCCGACACACGGCGGCGTACAGCGCCGCTTTCTGTCCGCAGTAGCCACGTCCCTGCTCGACGACGTAGCTCGCCCGGTAGGTGTCAGGGCGGGTGCGGATGCGGTACGGGTCGTAGCGGATCGCGTCGCGCACGGCATAGTACAGACGGACCGCGCGTTCCAGGGCAGTGCCGCGGCTACCGTCGTGGGCAGCGCTGAAGGCGCGCACGGCCGGGTGCTCATAGTCGAGGTAGCGGGTCGGCGCGAGGTAGTCTTCGGGCGCATCGCTGAGGGCGGTTGCGGGGGTGTGTGCTGACGTCGGGCTCATGCGCGTTCGGGGATGTTCGTGGCCGGGCGGGTATTTTCGCACATCCGGGTGCCCGCCGGCCGGCCTCATAATGTTCCGATGGACTGGTTCGCCCTGGCGCTGCTGTGCGCATTCGCGATCGCGAGCAGCGACGCTTTCACCAAGAGGCTGCTCGGGGATTACGACGCGTACGAAAGCGCCACCGTGCGCCTGGTCTGGGCGGGCGCGCTGCTGCTGCCCTGGGCGCTGGCACAACCCTGGCCGGCCCCGCCACCGGTGTTCTGGGCCTGGGTGGCACCGCTGCTGCCACTGGAAATCGGTGCACTGCTGCTGTACATGCGCGCCCTGCGCGTCGCGCCGCTGCACGACACCCTGCCCTATCTCGCCTTCACGCCGGTGTTCACTGCCGTGACCGGCTGGGCCCTGCTCGGTGAGCGCTTGTCGGTGCAGGGCTTCGCCGGCATCGTCCTGGTGACCGCGGGCGGCTACCTGCTCAACGTCGAGCGTGGCGGCACCTGGATCGAACCGCTCGCGCGCATGCGCCGGGAGCCCGGTCCGCGACTGATGCTCAGCGTGTCCTTCCTGTACGGCCTGACCTCGGTGATCGGCAAGGGCGCCCTGCAGCACGTACCCGGACGCTTCCTCGGCGCGTGGTACTTCATCGTGCTCGGTGCGGCCATGGTGGCGGTCACGGCGCTCGGCCGGCCGCGCGCGCTGCGCGCGTTGTGGCGACGACCTGCGGCGCACCTGCTCGTCGCGGGCAGCTTCGCGGTGATGGTGGTGACGCATTTTCTCGCCCTCGAACACGTCGAAACCGCGTACATGATTGCCGTCAAGCGCACCAGCCTGCTGTTCGGCATCGTCTACGGTGCGCTGCTGTTCGGCGAAGCCAGGCTCGGCCGGCACCTCGCCATCGGCACGCTGATGGTCGCGGGTGTGGTCCTGATCGTGCTTTGAGCACGCGGCTGCGGCGGCAATGCCGGCAGGTCGGCGCGGCGCGTTCATCCGGCTGAGCGGCGATACCCGCCCGGCGCCGGGCCTGCGCAGGTGGGACGGAAAGGTCCGGCGAACGACGACGGCCGTCATCCCTCGGCTCCGGCCCCTGATTCATCCGCCGCCCGCCGATCCGTCGCCGGGATCCGCGCCGAATCGTGACCTCGAGCCACGGCCGAGAAGATCGTAAACGACCGGCATCGCGACCAGCACGAGCGGTAACTGCACCGTGAGGCCGGCGACGATGGCAATGGCGAGCGGGCGCTGCATGTCCGCCCCCTGCCCCATGCCGATGGCGAGCGGCAGAAGGGCGAGAATTGCCGCGAAAGTGGTCATGGCAATCGGTCGCATGCGACTGATGCCCGCTTGCACCAGCAGCGCGCGCGCGTCCCCACCCGCACCGCTCAGCGCCCGGTATTCCGAAAAGAAGAAAATCGCGACCTCGGTGACGATGCCGATGACCATGGTCATGCCCATGATGGCAGTGATATCGAGACTGGTTCCGGTCAACCACAGCCCGATGAACACCGCACTCATCGCCAGCAGCGGCATGAGCATGATCGTGACGGCGATGCGAAAGCGCTCGTACAGGAAAAGAAGCAGCAGAAACACCAGCGCCACCGCCGCGGCAAACACGATCATCAGCCCCCTGAAGGCGATCTGCTGCTGCTCGTACAGACCGCCGAGCTCGTAGTACAGGCCCGCCGGCACCAGCGTCCCGTGGTCGAGCAGCGCGCGCACCTCGCGCACCGTGGAGCCCAGATCGCGCCCGCTGATGCGCGCCGTGACGGCGACCATGCGCTTGAGATTATCGCGAACGATCTGCGGCTGGCCGGTGACCGTCTCGACGCGGGCCACACGGTCGAGCGGGAAATGATGTCCGTCAGGGGCCCGCAACGACAGCTCGTGCACTGCGTCTGCGGTGGCGCGAAGATGTGGCGGCACCCAGACACGGATACCGATGAGCTTGACGCCGCTTTGAACCTCGGTCGTGACCACGCCGGTGAAGTGCGCCTGGATCTGGCGGGTCACCATCTCCGGATCCACGCCCTCGAGCGCGGCCCGCGCGCGGTCCACACGGATGTCGAGCGCATCGCCGGCGAGCGTGATCCCGTCACGTACGTCGACCACGCCGGGCACGCCGGCGATGGCAGCAGCTATCGCCGGTGCGGCCAGCATCAGCGCCAGGTCGTCGTCGCCGTAGAGTTTGATCTCGATTGGTTGCGGAACGGCGGTCAGATCGCCGATCAGATCCTCCATGAGCTGGAGCATGTCGATGTCGAGCCCGGGCACCCCGGCATCGATGCTCGCACGCACGTCGTCCATGACGGCCTCGATGGGGCGCCGTGGTGGCGGGCGCAGGCGGATGAAGAAGTCGCCCTCATTGGCCTCGGTGAGGCCGCCGCCGAGCTGCGCACCGGTGCGTCGCGAATAGGTCGTCACCTCGGGTGTCGACCGCAGGATACCCTCCACCTGGGTGAGCAAGCGGTCCGTCTCGGTCAGGGAGGTGCCGGCAGCGGCGCGATAGTCGAGCACGAAACCGCCCTCGTCCATCGGCGGCATGAAGCCCGTCCCGACGCGCGAGTACGCGAACCAGCCGGCGGCGACCAGCACACCGAGGGCAGCCAGTGCCAGCCACGGCCGCGCCAGCGCGGTGCTGGCGACGGCCACGTAGCCGCGCTGAATCGCACGCGACACCGGGCCGTAATTCTCGCGCTCGGCGTCGCCCGCGGCGTGCAGATGTTCCGCGAGCAAGGGGATGATCAGCCACGCGACCAGGTAGGACACCACCAGCGCGCTCGCCATCGTCAGCGCCAGCGCCTTGAAAAAGGCGCCGCTGACTCCGCTCAGAAACGCCAGCGGCACGAAGATGATGATCGTGGCCCCGGACGAGCCGGTCAGCGGGAGGAGGAACTCGTCCACGGCCGCGCCAACCCGTGCCCGTCGCGGACCCGTCCCGTCGCGCAGGTGGCGGAAAATGTTCTCCGTCATGACGATGGCATCGTCGATGATGAGTCCGACCGCCGCCGCCATGCCGCCCAGCGTCATGATGTCGAAACCCATGCCGAGCACGTACAGGATCAGGGTCGTGGCTGCGAGCACGGCCGGCACGACGAACACGGCAAGCAGCGTGATCCTGATGCTGCGCAGGAACACCAGCAGCACCAGCGCCGCGAGCCCGGCGCCGGTGAGAATCGCTTCCAGGACGCTGCGCGCCGAAGCGCTGATGAGCTCGCCCTGATCGTACCAGTTGCGGATTTCGAGGCCCGGCGGCAGCCGGGCGCGGTAGCCGGCGAGGCGATCCTGAACGTCGCGTACGATCTGCAAGGTATTGCCGCCCGGCTGCTGGTACACCTGCAACGAGACCGCGTCGCGCCCATCGGCGGTCACGCGCAACCATTGCGGAACCGTCGCCTCACCGACGGTGGCGATATCCTCGATCTCGACCAGCCCGTTGTCGCCACTGCGCACGATGGTGTGGCCGATTTGCCCGAGTGACTGGAAACGCGTGTCGGCCAGCAGCAGGTAGAGCTTGTACTGGTCCTCGAGACGACCGACCGCCTGCAGCACGTTGGCAGCCGACAGTGCCTTGACGACGTCATCGACAGTGAGGTCGTAGGCAAGCAGCCGCCCCGGGTCGACGTCCACCCGGTACTCGGCCTGCGCGCCGCCGAGCACACCGACACTGGCGACGCCATCGATGGCCGATAACAGGGGCACCAGCTCGTATTGCGCGATGTCGCGCAGGCGCACGGGATCGAGCGTGCTCGAGGTGAGGCTGTAGGCCGCCATCGGGAACACCGTCGGGTCCATGCGCCGGGCGCTGAAGCTCGTTCCCGCCGGCAGCGCCGACAGTGACGCGTTCACCGCCCCCTCGACCTGCTGCAGTGCCAGGGCCATATCCGAGCCCCAGGCGAAATTGACCGACAGCTCGGCGCTGCCGCGACTGGTCGTGGAGCGGATTTCGCGCACGCCCGGAACCGAGCGGACGGCTCCTTCGAGCGGGCTCGTGACCGCCACGACCATCTGCTCCGCCGGACGGTCACCGGCATCGACGGACACCACGATGCGCGGAAAGCTCACATGTGGAAACAACCCTACCGGCAAGACCGTGGCGGCGAACGTGCCGGCGGCGACCAGCGCCACCAGCAGGAACAGCAGGGAGCGCCGGTGGGCGGCGCACCAGGCCGCCGGGCTCATGGCGCCGATTCGCGCACGACGGCGCCGTCGACGAGCTCGTAGTTGCCGCGGGTGACGACCGCGTCCCCCGCCGCGATGTCGCCGTCGATCGCGATCAGGTCGTCCTGTTCGATTCCGCTCACCACCGCTACGCGATGCGCCTTTCCGTCTCTCACCATGAACACGTAGGCGCCGCCGCTACCACGCAGCACGGCACTGCGCGGCACCGCCAGCGCCTGGCGGTCGCTGAGTGTGATCCGGCCCTCCATCATGCTGTCCAGAACGAGGGCAGGGGTCGCAGCGGCCGGGACGCGGACGATGACGTCCACGAGCCGGGTCGCCGGATTGACCATGGCGTGCACGGCATTGACGGCGGCGTCGATGCGGATATCCGGTTGCAGCACCGAGGACAGGACGACCGGCATGTCCACCCGCACGCGCCCGATGTCCTCGGCCTCCACGCCCAGCGGTACGAGCAGCGCCCGGCCGCTGGCCAGCAGCAGAGCCGCGCTGTCGGCCTGCACGCGTTGCCCCTGGCTGACGCCGAGCTGGGTCACGACACCGGTGAACGGCGCGCGGATGACCTCGCTGGCCACGCCCGTTCCGAGTTTGCGTTGCGCCTCGAACGCGGCCTCGGCATCGCTCAGGCTGCGTTCGGCGCTGGCGACCTGGTCGCGCGTCGCGAGCTGATCCTCCAGCAGAGTGCGCAGGCGGGCGAGATCATTGCGAGCGAATTCCACGGCCGCGCTGGCCTGCTGGTAGTCCATGCGTGCGGTCGGCGCCGTATCGAGCTCGAGCAACGCGTCGCCGGCGCCGACGCGCTGGCCGAGCCGGACCCACAGGCGCGTGACGATTCCCGCTCGGGGCACGGTGATACTGGTGAGCTGATCGGGATCGGGCTGTACGCGACCGTAGACGACGATGGTCTCGTACATCACGTGACGTACCACGGGCACCGTACTCACCAGCGTGGTAGGCGCGGCGCCGGCGAGCGTCGCGAGGGCGAGCCCGGCGATCAGGACGGCGCATTGCCGCGCGCAGCTCCGCGCTTCGTTCATGGCGTGCCCGCGCCGTCGCTGAACGTGCTGGCGAGTACCGTATCGAGAGCGATGCGGGTCTCCCACATGGACTGTTCCAGATCGATGAGCTCGATTTGGCGGTTGAGCAGCGAGGTTTCCATGTTCAGGTACGTCAGCGCGGCGAACTGACCGGCCGCGTAGGCGCGGCGAGCCTGTTCGACCATGCGTTCCAGTTCCGGCAGATGCTCGCCGAGCCGCGTGCGTTGCGCGGCGATCAGCTCGGCCTCGGTATGCAACCGGTCCACGTCGCTCACGGTCTGATCGATACGCGCCTGGAACTCCCCGCGCAGCTGCTCGCGGGTCGCACGCTGCACCGCGATCTCGCCCCGGTTGGCCGTGAACACCGGCAGGTTGAGCGTGATCCCGAAACCCGTCGTGTGCACGTCGCCGGTATCGCGTGCCCGGGTGATACCGACGCTGAGCGACGGGAACTGCGCGAGCACGGCGCGCCTGACCGCAGCCTCCTGGCTCGTATAGCCCGCCTGCAGCGCGAGCAGGTCGGGGCGGCGCCCGGCCACATCTGCCAACGCGCGCGCGACGAGCGCCCCGTCGGGCACGACGGGGTCGCGCAGCGCGCCCGGCTCGAATTCGATCGCGATGCCGGGCTCGACGCCGAGCAGGGCATTGAGATCGTGGCGCAGCTGGTTGCGCTGGCGCACGAGCCGGGCGACGCGGCTGTCTGAGTCGGTCAAGGCGGTGAGATCGGTGCCGGTCACGTCCAGGGTCAGGTTGCCCTCGCGCAGCGCCCGCACGGAACTGTCATAGCGCGCCGCGAACAGCTGGTGGGCTCGTTCCTCCAGCGCGAGACGGCGCGCCGCGGCGGCGCATTGCACGAATAGCATGCGGGCGCGTTGAATGACCTGCCACTCCTGCCAGAGCAGATCGAGATCGACCTGACGGGCGGCCGCCCGGGCCACGTCGATGGAAGCACCCCGCGTCACCAGGGCCTGCAGGTCGTAGCTCAGACCCAGACCGTACGCGCTCACCAGGGTGGGATCCGAGTCGGTCGGACCCTCACCACTCAGGCTGAGCTGCGGATCGGGCAGCAGACGGGCGGCGAACACCTGCGCGCGCGCCACCTCCGAACGGCGCCGCATCGCGACGAGATCGGGATTGTTGACCACGGCCAGTTGCGCCACCTCGATCATGTCCAGACCGTTGTCCGGATCGAAACCGCGGCCGAGCAGATCGGGGCGAGGCAGGCGTTCGACCGCGATCCGGACATGACCGGCATCCACCACGAGGTCGGGTACATCCGGCAACGGCTGTGGCTGGTAACGCGCGCAACCGGCGATCAGCACGGACGCGCCCAGCACGGCGACAAAGCGCACACAATACGATCGATCGGGCGCGCATTCCGTCATCGTTCGAAGATTCAGTTCAGGCAACCGCGGTACCGACGATGCATCCCATTGCGCTGATGCTCCTGTGACAGGCAAGACACGGGCCGGCTGCGAGCGAATCCCGGCCAACCGGATTCGTTGCGCCCTGGGGAATCGCGCGCGGGCACCCTGTCAACTTGCCGGCATATTAGGGGTGCCGGCCTTAAGAACCGCTTATCAGCCCTTCGCCCGGCCGACGCACGGCCGACGCACGGCCGACGCACGGCCACGGTCTGGCCTCGTCCACACACCCCGGGGGAAACGGAACCCGCGCTGCCACCGATCCGGACGCCGGCGCCCGCCGGGGCTCGATCCATGCGGGCTGCGGGTGCGCAAACACAGGCACGACGCCCGCGCATGCCGGCGCGGCTACCGAACACGTGCGCGTATGAGCCCCTCGTGATCATCGCCGATCAGCGCTGCGACCGCCACCGGGGTGGCGGTATCCATGCTTGTCTTCTCGCGGTCGATCGGATGAGGCGTGTTCACCGCCAGCCACAGCGCCCGATCGGCACCACTTCAGGCGCGCGACAGGACTGCCGCGAGATGGCGGGTGTGGCAGGGGCCGCGCTGCATGAGCGCGCGATAGACCTCCACGAGCTGCGCGCCGCTGCGCAGGCAGGCGCGTGCATCATCCTGGTCGTGAATTCCGCCCACGGCGACGAGCACACGCGAACCAACGATCCCGGCCACGCGTTCGAGGCATCGGTACAGCGCCTGCCGATCGGACCAGCCTTCCCACGCCACGACCACGCCGGCGGCCCCGGCATCCAGCGCCTCGTGCAGCGCGCGCGGCAACGGCTCGTGCGCGTCCGGCGCGATCGCGACCTTGACCAGCAGGGGCACGGGATCCGGCGCACGGTCCCGGGCGAGGTTCGCGCCCGCGGCGCGAACGAGAAAGCGGCGCAGCGCGGCAGCGTCGAAGTTGCCGGCGCGTAGCGCGGAACCCGGGCGGCTCAGATTCAGCACCAGGAAGTCCACGCAGGGCGCCAACAGCTCGCAGGCCTGGGCGCAGGCGGCAGCCGCGGCAGGCGCCAAGTCCGGTACCAATGTGCCGACGCTGACGCCGATGCGCAGTTGCCGTCGTACGCGCTGCGCGCGCCGCAGATTACGCAGTACCGGCTCGAGCGGCGCCATCTGTGCTGCGCCGGCTCCGACATTGACCGTGCCAATTTCCGCGAACCCGAAGCCGGCGTGCATCAGCGACGTGAGGAGACGGCCATCGCGATCGAAGCCGGCGGCGCAGCCGAGCGGATTGGAAAACTCGACGCCGAATACGCGCGTGCGCCGGGTCGCCGGCAGCGGCAGCGCGGGCATCGCGCGCACGGCGAGTCGGGCCAGACCTGCACCGATCTCCGGGGACAGGCGCTCGGCCAGTTCATACAGCGGCCGGTATACGGATGCTGCGCTCACGAAAACGGGGCGCGGCAGGGGTGGCGACGGGCAAACTCGCGCATGAGCTGCGCGAGCGCTTCGACGCGCTCCAGCGGGGCTGTGTTGTGCAGGCTCACGCGGATCCCGCCGCGCGTCGGATGACCCTCGAGACCGACCAGGCCGCGTGTGCGCGCCACTTCGAGAAAACGTCGTTGCAGAGCGGGCTGCGAAAAATCAAAGCAGATGCTGACGACGGATCGGTCCGGCGGCCGCACGCGGCAGCGGTACAGCGGCTCGGCGTCGATCACCGCGTACAGCAGCGCGCTCTTGCGCGCATTGGCCCGCGCCATCGCCGCCGGACCGCCCTGGCGTTCGAGCCAGGCGAACGTGAGGCCGGCGACGTAGACGGCATACACCGGCGGCGTATTGACCGGCCCCTGGCGCACGTGGCGGGTATAGTTGAGCGCGGCCGGTGTCTGCGGCAGGGCATGATGCAGCAGGTCCTCGCGCACCACGACCACGGTCAGGCCCGCCGTACCGGCGGTCTTCTGCGCACTGGCGTAGAACAGTCCGAGACGGCCAGCATCCAGCGGCCGGGTGAGGAAATCGGACGTGACGTCGGCGACCAGCGGCACGGCGCCGGTCTCGGGCAGATGACGAAGCTGCACGCCGTGTGCCGTCTCATTGGTGGTGATGTGACAGTAGCTCGCGTGCGGATCGAGGTGCCAGCCGCGCGCATCCGGCACCCGATCGAAACCGCTCGCCGCCGCGCTCGCCGCGACGCGCACCGCGCCGTAGCGGCTGGCCTCGGCAAGAGCACGTGTCGACCACAGACCCGTCTGCACGTAGTCCGCGCCGGTGCCGGCACCGAGCAGATTCAGGGGCACGGCGGCGAAGTGGGTATAGGCACCGCCCTGCAGGAACAGTACGTGGTACTCGGACGGCAAGGCGAGCAGACGACGCAGGCATGCCTCGGCGTCGGCGGCAAGCGCGCGGTACTCCTCGGACCCGAAGGGCAGATCCAGCACCGAGCGACCGCTGCCGCCCCAGTCGATCAGCCCGCGCTGCGCCTCGGCTACAACCTCGGCGGGCAGGGGCGCCGCGGCGGCCGTGAAGCTGAACGGTGCCCGGCCCCCGGCATCAGCCGTACAAGTACGGGCCGTGCGCACCGCTCACCATCAGGAACAGAACCGGGATGGACAGGATCGTGTTGGTACGCGATGACACAAAGGTGATGCGCGAGCAGCGCACGCGCTCGGCATCGCTCGCCGGCACGAAGCCCAGCACCTTCTTCTGGTGCGGCCACAGCACCAGCCACAGGTTGGCGACCATCGCGATCGCGCACCACACGCCCAGACCCAGAGCGGCGGCGTGCGGCGCCAGCGCCAGCGCGTCGCCGAGCAGGCCGCGGTACCAGAGCATGTAGGCGCCGGTCCCGAGCGCCACCAGCGAGGCATACCGGAAGGTACCGTGCTCACGGCGCAGCGCCGCATCGACGGCGGCGGACTGGCCGGGATCGAATGGCCGGAAGCGCGGGTTCTGCACCACGTTGGCGTAGTTGTGGCCCATCCACAGCAGCACACCGAGTACGTGCACAGCCCGGGCGAGCACGTCCAGCGCCGCAAGCGCATTCATGCGGCGCCCGCCAGGATCCGCGCCAGCATGAACAGCGCCAGCGCGAGCACGAGCCCGGCACCGACGGTTCCAGCGGGCGTGTCGTGCGGCAGCCTCACCGGCGCGGGCGCGTAAACGCGGTACTGACGGCGCCCGGGCCACGCATGATGATCGGTTGCGCGGTTCGCCCGGGATCCTCGGCCGCCGCCACGCAGCTGTTCACGATGTGATGATGCGGCGAACGGTCGCACACCGGATCGGTGTTGGTCGCGTCGCCGGTCAGCAGGAAGGCCTGGCAACGGCAACCGCCGAAATCCTGCTCACGCTCGTCGCAACTGCGACACGGATCCTTCATCCAGCCGTCGCCGCGGAAGGCATTGAATGCCGGTGACTCGTGCCAGATCCAGGCAAGCGGATGCTCGCGCACGTTCGCGAATTCGAGCCCTTCGATGACGCGCGCTTCCTGACAGGGCAGCGCGGCGCCATCTGGCGCGATGGTAAGGTGGATCGCGCCCCAGCCGTTCATGCACGCTTTGGGCCGTGTGTCGAAGTAGTCCGGGATCACGAAATAGATCGTCATCGCGCGGCCGAGGCGCGCGCGCGCGGCCTGGATGCACGCTTCCGCGCGTTCGATCTGCGCACGGGTCGGCAGGAACTCGGCACGGTTCAGCAACGCCCAGTTGTAGTACTGGATGTTGGCGAATTCCATGTAATCGACACCGATCTCCTCGGCCAGCGCGAGCACGTCCGGAGTCTGGTCGATGTTGTGCCGGCAAAGGGGCACGTTGAGAACCATCGGAAAGCCCTCGGCCTTAATCGCGCGGGCGATGGTGAGCTTGCGTTCGAAGGCCTCGGCACCGACCAGATCGTCGGTAGTGGCGCGATCGCTGGATTGCAGGCTGAGCTGGATCTGCTTCAGGCCGAGGCTCTTCAGGCGCGCCAGCCGTTTTGGGGTGAGGCCGATCCCCGAGGTGATCAGGTTGGAGTAGTAGCCCAGCCCCTCGGCTTCGGCGACCAGTTCCTCCAGATCGCCGCGCAGCGTCGGCTCCCCACCCGTGAAGCCGAGTTGCAGCGCGCCCATGGCCCGTGCCTCGCGCAACACACGCTTCCATTCGCCGGTATCGAGCTCGTCGCGGTAGCGCGCCAGATCGAGCGGGTTGTTGCACCAGGGACAATGCAGCGGGCAGCGATAGGTCAGCTCCAGCGTCAGCCACATCGGGATCCCGGCGCCGTCAAGGGTCGGTCCGGATCCAGCCTTTGGCATAAGATACCTCCAGGAAGCGATAGACGCCGGGAGCGACATTCGCTTCGTAGCGTTCGGACAGGGTTGCGGCGATGTCGGCGGCGCTGCGGTGACCGTCGCACAGCGCGAGTATCGCTGCCGCCGTTTCGTTCAGTTTCACCACGCCCTCCGGGTACAGGAGCACGTGCGCCTGTTGCGGCTCTTCCCAGCGGAACAGGTACATCGGGCTCAGGCTCGGCACCTGGGTCGGAGCCACGGCGTCTGCGGTCATGGTGGCACTCCTCGCGCTGGCATGCAGGAAACGGGGCCGGGACGATCCCGGCCCCGCCGTGTCACTCAGCGCACGTACACGTACGCCGTCACCTCGAAGCCGAGGCGCAGGTCACAATAGGCCGGATCGATCCATTGCATGGCAGGTTCTCCCGTGGTGGTCGTGGTTGGCGGCCGGGGCGCGTGCTGCGCCCCGCTGGCGCGGCATACACGCCGCTCAGTCCGGTTGAAGCAACGCGTGTGCCACGGGCGCACGCAGCGACGGCGAAAGCGCAAATCATTGATCGGGATCAACCGCACGGTAGTATTTCGATCGAGATTGCCGCGGAATCTCGACGTAAGCCGCGCGCAGCGATACCGCCACGCGGCACGCGGGGTGGCACTGCGGGCGCAACGGCGCGCAGTGCGATGCAGACGATCGCGCTGCCGGTTCCATGCAGCCAGCTGTGGTTGCGTGGCAGCCGGGGTGCCGGCCGCAGGAGCTAGCCGTGGCTCAACAGTCGCGCCGAACCGAATCGAGTCGCAGCGTGACCCGCTGCACCGTCTTGCCGAAGAAATGGTAGCCGGACCCGCCTTCGGCGAGCACGTCGAGCAGCGGTCCCGGATCGATCACCCGCACGCCGCCGAGCACCGTGACGCCGCGGCGCGCGTAGGGCTGCACACACAGCGTCGCGGTCGGCCCCACCACCGCCGCTTCGGCGCCCGGACGCAGCAGGCGCAGCAGCGTATCGAGCGTGCCGTTGACCAGCGCGGTGCCGGTGGTGAGGAACACGTCGGCGAGCGGGACGATTTCCGCGGCGCGATCCGCGGGCACGTAGAACGGCAGCTCGTCGGCCTTGAGCGTCGCCGGATCGAGCTCGAGCACATGAAACGGCTGCCGGCGTTTGCGCAGCTCGCGCAGGTAAGGCGGGAACGCACCGACCAGCGCCACCTGCGCACCGGGCGCGATGCGCAGCACGTCGAACGCGTCGCCATCGACCGGCCGCAGCCCGCCTGGTGGTCCGCTGCGCTGCCACAGCGTTTCCGCCAGTGCATTCAGAGTGGCCACGGCCAGCGCCCGGCGCAGATCCAGGGGCCGGTGCAGATCCTCGAGCACGGCGCGCACCGGCCTGCCCGCCAGCTTGCCCGGCGCCGGTAGCGTCCCTGCCGAGCTCGGACAGCACACGGCCTCGGGCACGCTGCGCAGCGGCGTCGCGCACACGCCGCCGGCACCGTTGTCGAGCTGCACGCCGGTAAAGAAGATCCCGATCACCGCGCGCTCGACGTGCAGGGCGTCGAGCTCCGGGCCGAGGCGTTCGGCCAGCTCACAATGCAGCTCGGCAAGCAATGACGGTTCGGTGCGCGTCCCGCGTGCGGCATCGGTGTGCGTGTGCCCGGTTTCGTGTGCGGTTTCGCCGGCGTGCCTGTCGATGTTCACGGTCTGGTTGCCCCTGTTCGCACCTGCGGGTCGCAGCGCCGCTCAACCCGAGCCGCCGAAGGCCGCGGCAACGATGGCGTGGGCCTGCTGGCGCTGGCGTATGAGCGCACGCGCTGCCGCGAGCTGGCCGGCCGCGCGTACCTCGTTGTGCTCGCCGCGCGAGTCGAACCGCCGGGGATCCCAGCCGAAGTACGATTCGCGCAGCGCATCGGCGCAAAAACGCGCCGCGAGCTCGATCTGGATCGTCGCCGTCGCCGGCACGATGGCGCGCCACTCCCGCTCCTCGATTCCCTCGCCGCCGGTCGCGGCATATCCCGTGATCGCCGCCACGAACAGCGCGATGTCGAAATCGCCATCCGCCGTGTCTTCGCCTGCCGGGTTACACCACGAGCGCAGCGCGTCGCCAAGCTCCAGCGACAGCGGCATCCGGCCGAGCGTATCGAGATCGACCAGGCAGAGCGCCGTACCGTCGGCCGCGAAACGCACGTTGCTGATCTTCGGATCGCCGTGCACGACTCGATCCGGCAGTGCCGGCAGGCGGACCAGCGTCGCGGCTGCCGCCAGAATGGACTCGGCGAGCGGCGCAACCCGCGCACGGCGCGGGTGATCGCTGTGCTCCTCGAGGGCGGCGCGCAGACTGGCCAGGTGGCGTGCCGTGTCGTGCACACCCGGGCGCCGATTGACGAACTTGTGATCGAGATCGGTGAGCGCACGATGAAAACGCCCGAGCAGCGCGCCCGCTTCGCGCGCGTCGCGCGCGTCACGCAGCGCTTCGTGAGTCACGCCGTCGATGAACGTGAGCAGGCGATAGATCTCATCGTCATGCTCGACATACAGCGCGTCCCCGACGGTGCGCTGCAAACGCGGCGTACACAGGCCCCGGCGCACCAGCTCGGCGGTCACGGCCTCGATGTCCAGATGCACCTCGGCCGGGAACACCGGGTTCAGACGCTGGAGGATGAAACGCTCATTGCCGGCAGTCGTGACCAGCCAGGTGCGGTTGATCAGGCCTGCCCCGATCCGCGCGAGCTGCGCGCCCTCGATGCCGTAGACCCGCAGGACGTCCTCGATCACCGCGGCGCTAGTCGGGTCGTCATGAGGGCGCGGCTTCGCGTCGCCACGATTCAGCCGCGCCCCGCTTCGCCATCGAGGACCGGCAGACCGGATGGTACGCGCGCCGGCACCTGCGGCTGGGCCGACTCATCGGTCAGCGTGCGCAGAAAGGCAACCAGCGCATCGACCTCCGCGTCGCTGAGCACCGGCGCGCCGCTGAACATGAGCCAGCTGAGCAGCACGCGCTCGCCCGCGGGCACGTGTGAACCGGGCTCGTCGCTGTAGAAGCGTACCGCTTCCTCCAGCGTGGCGTGCGCACCCGAATGCATGTAGGGCGCGGTGAGCTCGATGTTGCGCAAACTCGGGTTTCGAAATGCGCCGCGCAGCGTACTGTCGCCCGCTACGGCCTCGGCGCCGCGATCGAACGGTACGCCGTCGGGCTCCGGAGCACCGATGACGGTGAGCTCACCGTCGGTGAACAGCGGCGGCGCGTGGCAGACCGCGCAGCGCGTCTTGAACGAGTGGAACAGCTCGTACCCGTGCAGCTCCGTGGCATTGAGTGCGCCGGCATCGCCGCGGATGTACTGATCGTAACGGCTGTTGAACGACACCAGCGTACCCTCGAAGGCCGCGAGCGCGCGCACCACGAGCGCCGTGGTCACGGGTTCGTCGGGCCGTAGCCCGAAGGCCTGCGCGAACAGCGGCCGGTACGCCGGGATCGCGTTCAGGGTCCGCTCGAGCTGCGCGGCGGTGTTAGCCATCTCCCCGGGCGAGAACAACGGGCCGGCCGCCTGGTCCTCGAGCGTGGCGGCGCGGCCGTCGTGGAACAGGCGTGGCAGGAAACCGACGTTCCAGAGCATGGGCGATCCGCGCGGCAGCACGACCCCGCCGTGGCGGGCCGGTCCCGCGCCACGGCCACCGACACCGATGGCACGACCCAGTCCGTCCGCCCAGCCGTGTCGCGGGTGATGGCAGTGCGCGCAGGAGGTGGTCGCGTCACCCGAGAGCAGTGGATCGAAGAACAGGTAGCGGCCGAGATCGATCTGCTGCGGCGTGAAACCGTCGCGCACCACCGCAGGGCGTTTGAACAGGCCGCGATACTGTGGCGGCAGATCCAGATCCGGGTAGGGATCGACGAACGCGCAAGTGCCATCCCCGGCCAGCGTGAAGCCGCCCGGGCACTGGTCGTGCAGGCGCAAACCCGCGTCGCCGGCGGCCGGGACGGTCACGGACGCGAACAGCACGAGCGCGAAGACGAACCTGAAACACTGCATTGTCAACATGGGGTGCTGTGATCTGCGGTAACCGTGGGCGGCACGCGGGCCGGCGCGAAAGCCGATCATAAACGGCCCGGGCGGGCGCCTGCCAGCCTCGGCCCGCAACGCGACGAACGTGGGATAATCCCCCGGCCCGCCACCATCGAGGAGCGCCTGCCGTGATTGGACGCCTGAACCACGTCGCCATCGTCGTCCCCGACCTCGGCGCGGCTGTCACGCGTTACCGGGACGTGCTCGGCGCGGCCGTTTCCGCGCCGGCGGCGCTGCCCGAGCACGGCGTCACGACCGTGTTCGTCGATCTGCCCAACACCAGGATTGAGTTGCTGCATCCGCTCGGGTCGGACTCGCCGGTCGCGAAGTTCCTCGACCGCAATCCCGATGGTGGCATGCACCACGTATGCTACGAAGTGCAGGATATCCTCGCCGCGCGCGATCGGCTGCGGGCCGCGGGCGCGCGGGTGCTGGGCGACGGCACGCCGAAAACGGGCGCGCACGGCAAGCCGGTGCTGTTCCTGCACCCCAAGGACTTCTGCGGCACGCTCGTGGAGCTCGAGCAGGTCTGAAGCGGGAGCGGCGGGCGGGATGCTTGCTGCGCAGCGGACCAGCGCGGCCGGCGGTCGACGCAGCGCGGGTGCCGCGCCCGCCCGCGTAACCACCCGCACGCTCACCGGATTGACAGGACGGCCGCGGTGTGGCCACTTGTCGGACAATTTCAGCAGAGGATCTGCCATGCTGCTCAATCGGCCGCGCGCCATCGAGATCATGGAACGGGCCGGGGCCGACGCCCTGGTCGCGCAGCAGCCGCTGAACGTGTACTACCTCACCGACTACTGGGGCGAGATGGTGCCGGCGCTGTGGGACGCGCTGTATTTCGCGGTCGTACCCCGGCGCGAGGAGGTCCCGGCGGCGATCGTGGCGCCGTCCATGGAGATGCTGTTCGTCGACAAGACGACCTGGGTATCGAATCGTGTCTATTGCACGGCGCCGCTACCGGGCGACGCCATGGCGCCGGGATCGGCGGAACCCGCGGCGATCCCGTTTCCGGGGTTCCCGGTCCGGTCCGGCGCCGCTGTGACGGCGCTCGACGCCCGCAAACTGGCACGGGTGCGACAATACGGTGAGCGCACCGCAGCCGGCACCGTGTGGGGCCTGGCCCGTGCCTTGCGCGACGCGGGCCTCGTCCGGGCGACGGTGATCGCCGACGATGCGCGCATCGGCGCGTGGCTGCCCGCGCACGGCCTTGGCGAAGTTCGCGTGCTGGTGCGACCGGACCTGTTCAACGAGATCCGGCTGGTCAAGTCGGCCGCCGAGATCGAGCTGCTGCGCACGGCCGCCGGCATCAACGAGCGTGCCTGTCTCGCCGCTGCGCAGTCGATCCGGGCCGGTGCGACCGAGGACGAGGTCGCGCGCACGTATCTCACCGAGATGGCGCGCCAGGGCGGCCGGGGGACCTATCTCGTCACCAGCCTCGGTGGTTTGCCGCACGGGCACTTCGTGGCCGGCGAGCCGGTCATGCTCGATGCGCTCGGCACCTTCCGCCAGTACCACGGCGACATCGGCCGCACCGCGGTCATCGGCGAGCCGCCCGCGGATCTGCTGCGGCGAAATCGGGCCGTTCAGGCCGGCTGGCAGGCCGCCTGCGAGCTGATGCGTCCCGGCGTGAGATACAGCGAGGTGTCGACGGCGCTGCTCGCGGCCGTCCACGGTGCCGGTTTCCCCGAGTTCGGCATCGTCCAGCCGCACGCGGTCGGATTGCAGCACACCGACGATCCGTCGCCGCCGGGCTACCCGCCCGGCTTCAAGGCCGATCGCGCGCTCGAGGAGAACATGGTGCTCAACCTCGACCTGCCGCACGAGGAGCTCGGCTGGGGCACGGCCCACATCGAGGACACCGTGCGGATCACCCGCGACGGGGTCGAGCTGCTGACCTCGGCGGCCATGGACGTCATCCGCCTGCCCAGTTGAGCAGGCCAATACAGTCGGATGATCTTGTCTGCGAATATTGTCTCCTGTAATTGACCCGACTAGACTGCACAGCCATCAGGCGGGGCGGGATCCGGCCCGCTGCGGCGAGGAATGACGGTCATGAAAGTGGTGCATGCGGACGAAGTGGAGTGGTTCGGTCACGTGGGTCATCGCGAGGGTGGCGTCGACTTCAAGCGCCTGCTGCAGGGCGAGGACTGCACGGCGGACAATTTCGAGCTGAACATCGCCCGTGTCCAGGAGCGCTACACGACGCCGCGCCATCGCCACAATTTCGACCAGGTGCGGTTCGTCCTGTCCGGCTCCTTCGGATTCGGCAAGGGCCTGGAGCAGAAGGCCGGTTCCGTCGGTTACTTTCCCGAGGGCTGCCACTACCAGCAGGACGGTCGCGGCGAATCGTGGACCTTGCTGCTGCAGACCGCGAGCGCGAGCGGCGCACCCTACATCAGCTACCAGAAACTGCGCGAGACCGTCGCCGAGTTGATGCGGACCGGGACGTTCAATGACGGTGTATATACCTGCACCCGCGCACAGGACGGCAAGCTGATCAAGCAGGACGGCTTCGAGGCCGCCTGGGAGCACGCCACGGGCCTGGAGCTCGAGTATCCGCGGCCGCGCTACGACCGGCCGATCCTGATGGAGCCGCAGAACTTCCAGTACGTGCCGATCGATGCCGAGCCGGGCGTCGCCCGCAAGCATCTTGGTCGTTTCACCGAGCGCGAGCTCGAGATTGGATTCCTGCACCTCGCGGCCGGGGCGACGCATCGATTCGCCGGCGGCGCCGGCGATCATCTGTTCTATGTCCTCAGCGGCCACGGCACGGTCGGCAACGCCGCCTGGCGATCGGGCAGCGCCGTACACCTCGGCGCAAACGACGACGCGGACTTCCTCGCCGGCGAACCGGCCGAGATCTATTACCTGCGACTCCCGACCCGCACCGCGGGCCGGTGACGGCTGCGACCGGCGCCGGCAGCGTGCACCGGTCGGCCCGGGTCCGCGACCGGCACGCGCAGCAGCGTCAGTACTGCCAGCGCAGGTTGAAACCCCATTCCCGGCCGCGCGCCGGATAGGCGACACCCATCGTCCCGCCCTGAATGAACAGCGAATTGAAGTAGGTTTCGTCCGTGGCGTTGCGCATGAAGCCGGCCACCTCCCACTGCTCGTCGGGCGAGTGCCAGGCGAGCCGCAGGTTGAGCAGCCCGTAGCTGTCCTCGGTGGCGACGGGGTTGTTGCTGGCCTCGTGCGCGACCTCGTCCTGCCAGTTCCAGTCGGCGCGACCGACGAAGTTGCCGAGCGCGGTGTGCACGGTGTACTGGCCGCCGACGGCGAAGGTCCACTCCGGTGCCTTGCGCAGCTGGTCCCCCTCGTCCACGCCGGTGGTCAGGCTGAGCAGGGCATCGATCCGGGTCACCTCGCTGTGGGTGTGACCGACATTGGCGTAGACGAGCAGATCCTCGGTCAGGCTCGCCAGACCCTCGAGCTCGAAGCCGTAGACCTCGGCCTCGTCCGCATTGCGCAGGAAGACGATGAAGCCGGCGGCCGGATCGGGCTCGACGGAGATGAACTGGATGTCGCTGTAGACGGTGTAGAAACCGGCACCGTTCAAGCGCGCACGGCGCCCGAACCATTCCGACTTGAAGCCGAGCTCGTAGTTCTCCACCGACTCGGGCGCGACCGACTCCACCGCGCGCTGCGCGCCGGCACGGCCGTTGAAGGTCCCGCTGCGGAAGCCTTCCGAGTAATTGGCGTACAGGAGGATGTCCTCGCTCGCCTGGAACTCGATGCCGACCTTGGGCGAGAAATCATTGAAGCTCGCCTGCCGGCGCGTCGGCGGCACCAGGAAGATGGGTATCCCCAGCAGCTGCGAGCTCTCGACGGTGGTATTGAAGGTGTAGAAATCCTTTTTCTCGTGCGAGTAGCGGAAACCGAAGGTGCCGCTCAGGCGTTCGGTGAAGTGCCAGGTGCCCTGCCCGAAGCCGGCATAGCTCGTCACGGCGATGTCGTTGTGCGGGCGCTGCCCCACGTCCAGGGCGACGTTGAACGGGTTGCCGGGACCGCCCGCGCAGGGCGCCGGAAACGGTGCCGGGCACACCACCCCCGGTGCCAGCGGAATGAAGGCCCCCGGCAGACCTTCCAGCGCGCTGAACAGGCCGATGACCAGCGGCACGGTGTTGTCGGAGATGGCGCGCTCGTGGAAGTAGTAAAAGCCGAGCAGCCACTCGAGCCGCTCGGCGTTGCCGAACAGCTGCAGCTCCTGGCTGAACTGGTTCTGCTCGAAGGCCTCGTCCGTGTAACCGATCGCCACGTCGGTCGCGTCGGCGTCATTGGAATAATGGGCGTCGATGTCGCGGTAGGACGTGATGGACTTGACCGTCAACTTGTCACTGACGGCCCAGGTCCCGGTCAGCGCCAGGCCATAGGTGTCGTTGTCGTCACGCGCGGGCAGGGTCGCCGAGTTGGTGTAGGGATCCTCGAGACTCCCGAGGGGCTGCAGATCCGCGGGCGTGAACGGTCGCGCCCCGGTCAGCGCGGGCAGGAAGCCGTTGTACAGGCCGGGGATCGACTGCGCGACGGTGAAGTCGTTGAAGTAGGCGATCGCGGGCATGCTGTTCTGGTTCTGGGTGTAGTAATCAGCCGCCAGCAGAAAATCGAGCGCCTCGCTCGCCTGCCACTTGATCTGCCCGCGCAGAGTGGCGTTCTCCTCGTTGCCGAAGTCGATCGGGACGGCGGTCGAGGTACCGAAGCCCTCGCGCGCGTCGTGCTGGAACGCGAAGCGCGCCGCGAGCGTCGCGCCCAGCGGCACGTTCAGCGCCCCTTCGATCTTCTGCCAGTCGTCGTTGCCCAGGGTGATCTGGGCCCAGGACTGGAACTCTCCGAGTACCGGCTTGCGGGTCACCACCTGCACCGCCCCGCCGATGGTATTGCGCCCGAACAGCGTGCCCTGCGGGCCACGCAGCACTTCGATGCGCTCCATGTCCGGCAGCGTCAGCACGCCGCCGACCGAGCGCCCCAGGTACACGTCGTCCAGGTACAGGCCCACGCCCGGATCCGAGGTCGGCAGAAAGTCGGTCTGGCCGACGCCGCGCAGGTAGATCTGCGCGTTGTTGGCGGTGCCGGCGCTGTTGGCGCCCCCTTTGAAGAACATGTTCGGCGTGAGCCGACCGACGTCGGTGACGTTCACCGCCGACATCGCCCGCAGATCCTCGCCGGTGAACGCGGTCACCGCGACCGGCGTTGCCTGCAGGCTGGTCTCGCGCCGCTCGGCCGTGACGATGACTTCCTCGAGCGTGGCCGCGGCGCGCGCCGCCACCGGCAGCCACACCACGGCGAGCATGCAGGTGATGGCCGAGACCCGCTGCGTCGGGCACTTGTTGCGTAACCGCATCATGGTGGAGCCCCCCAGGCAGCCGCGGCGACGGGCGCGACGCCGATTCGTGTTCTATACAACGTATGGCTGAATCTTAAGACAATCTTTTCCTACGAACAAGTCGGCAAAAAGTCGCCTGCAATCGAGTACGAGCGGCGCTCGCGCAACGTCGGACGGAACCTGCCGTAAGCGGATCGGAGCCGGCAATCGCATGATTCAGTGACCGCGGGCCTGCGCCGGTGTTCGAGCGGCGCAGGCGGGCCGGGAACAGCAAAGGGAATGCGCGTCAGCCGAAGTCGGGGTCGGGCGTCGCGTAGCGTTCGCGCAGCAGCGCTTTTTGCACCTTGCCCATGCTGTTGCGCGGCAGCTCGTCGACGAACACGACACGCTTGGGCAGTTTGTAGGCCGCCAGGTGCTCGCGCGCGGCACGGATCAGGTCCTGCGCCGTGGGCGGCTCGGCGCTGGCCGTACACACGACCGCCGCGGTCACGGCTTCACCGAAATCCGGGTGCGGCACGCCGAACACGGCCGATTCGCGCACGCCGGGGATCCGGTCGAGCACCGCCTCGACCTCCTTCGGGTACACGTTGTAGCCACCGCTGATGACGAGATCCCGCGCCCGGCCGACGATGGCCAGATAACCGTCGGCGTCGAACACGCCGAGGTCCCCCGTGCGCAGGTAACCGTCCACGGTGAGATCGGCCGCGCTCTTGTCGGGCATGCCCCAGTAGCCCGCAAACACGTTCGGGCCGCGCACCTGGATGGCGCCGACCGTCCCGGCCGGAACCGGCCTGCCGGCGTCGTCGACGATCCGCACCGACACCCCGGGCAACGGCGGCCCGACGGTGCCGGGCTTGCGCGGTCCGGTGAGGGGATTGGAGGTGTTCATGCCGGTTTCGGACATGCCGTAGCGCTCGAGGATCGTGTGCCCGGTGCGCGCGCGGAAGGCGGCGAAAGTCTCCTCGAGCAGGGGTGCCGAGCCGCTCACGAACAGGCGCATGTTGCGGCACAGCGCCTGGTTCAGCGCCGGCTCGGCGAGCAGGCGGGTATAGAAGGTGGGCACGCCCATGAGCACGGTCGCACGCGGCAGCAGCGACAGGATGCTGCGGGGCTCGAACCTGGGCAGAAAGTACATGCGTGCGCCGCTCAACAGGACGCAGTGGCAGGCGACGAACAGGCCGTGCACGTGGAACAAGGGTAGCGCGTGCACGAGCACGTCACCGGCGCACATACCCCACTGCGCCACCAGCGTCAGGCCGTTACTCGCGAGATTGCCGTGCGTCACCATCACGCCCTTGGGCTGTCCGGTCGTCCCCGAGGTGTAGATCAGCGCGGCGACGTCGCCATCCTGGCGCGCCACGGTGTCGAAATCCGCCGCCTGCGACCCGGCCCGTTCGTACAGGCTGCCGCTGCCGTCGGCGTCGAGTGACAACACGCGGGCATCGCAACCGCTCGCGCCGGCGAGCGCGGTCATGTCCGCGAGCGCGGCGCCGGAGCACACGATCACGCGCGGCGTCGCGTTGCCCAGGAAATAACCGAGCTCGCTGCGCGTGTAGCCGACGTTCAGCGGCACGCACACCAGGCCCGCACGCAGGCAGGCGAGATACAGAAACAGCGCCTGCGCAGACTTGTCCACGATCATGGCGAGCCGATCGCCGGGCACCAGACCGAGCACCGTGAACAGCGTGGCGAGACGCCCGCTGTGGGTAGCCAGATCGCCCCACGTGAACCAGCGTTCACCGTCCGTGCTCAACAGCGGCCGTGCCGGCTCGGCGCGCGCGCGCTGCTCGAACCGTGCGAACAGGTTGGCGGACATGCGTCAGAACTCGGGAAACATTCGCCCGCCGCAGCGAGACGGTTGCCGGGCGTTCCGGGCCAGGCGCGGGGGTGCACGAAATCGCGCGCACAGCGGGCCTGCGGAAACGATTCCGGGGATCCCCGCAACGCCGCCAGGGGCGTCCAGGGGCCGTTGCAGCAGGCGCGGTGACGGTTTCACATGCTCTGCGTCGTGAACGATCATCGGCGCCGGATATTGTTCACTGCGTCCCGTGCGCGCCCGGGAGCGGCGCCGGGGGTGAGGGACGGTGTGCGCCGCCCCACCCGGCCGTCAGATCCGCTCGATGACGGTCGCGATACCCTGCCCCACGCCGATGCACATCGTGCACAGGGCGTAGCGGCCGCCGCTGCGCACGAGCTGGTACATCGCGGTGGTCACCAGGCGCGCGCCGCTCATGCCGAGCGGATGCCCGAGCGCGATGGCACCGCCGTTCGGATTCACGTGCGCGGCGTCGTCCGGCAGGCCGAGCTCGCGCAGGCACGCCAGTGCCTGGGCGGCGAACGCCTCGTTGAGCTCAATCACGTCCATCTGCCCGAGCGCCAAGCCCGCGCGGGCGAGCACCTTGCGGCTCGCGGGCACGGGACCGATCCCCATGATGCGCGGCTCCACGCCGGCAACGGCCATGCCGACGATACGCGCGCGCGGCGTCAGGCCATACTGCGCGGCGGCCGCTGCCGAGGCGATGATCAGGGCGCCGGCACCGTCGTTCACGCCCGAGGCGTTGCCGGCGGTGACGGTACCGTCTTTCCTGACGATCGGGCGCAGCTTGGCGAGCGCTTCGAGCGTGGTGTCGGGTCGTGGATGTTCGTCGGTATCGACGACCTGTGGCGCACCCTTGCGCTGCGCGATGTGCACGGGAACGATCTCGTCGGCGAACGTGCCCTCGCCGATGGCGCGGCCCGTGCGCTGCTGGCTGCGCAGCGCGTAGGCGTCCTGGTCCGCGCGCGCAATGCCGAACTGCGCCGCGACGTTCTCCGCCGTTTCCGGCATCGAGTCGACCCCGTACTGCGCCTTCATCTGCGCGTTGACGAAGCGCCAACCGATGGTGGTGTCGTAGATCTCGGCGTTGCGATCGAAGGCGCTGGTGGCCTTGGCGAGCACGAACGGGGCGCGCGACATCGACTCCGCGCCACCGGCGACGACGAGCTCCGCCGCCCCGGCCTGGATGGCCTGGGCGGCGATGCCGATCGCGTTCATGCCCGAGCCGCACAGGCGGTTCACGGTCGCACCCGGCACGTCCACCGGCAGGCCGGCGAGCAGCGCGGCCATACGCGCCAGGTTGCGATTGTCCTCGCCGGCGCCGTTGGCGTTGCCGAGGACGACGTCATCGACCCGCGTCCAGTCGACGCGCGGGTTGCGATCGATCAGTGCCTTGAGCGCAATCGCGGCGAGATCGTCGGTACGGACGCCGGCGAGCGCGCCGGCGTAGCGACCGACCGGCGTGCGCACGGCGTCACAGATGAAAGCTTCGTTCATGGCGGATTCCCTCGAGTGGCGGGTGCTGGGGCCGGCGCTCAGAGATCGAGCACGATCAGCGCGCTCTTCGCGCGCGAGCAGCACGGTGTCATCTGCGTGTTCGCGGCGTGCTCGTCGTCGCTGAGAAAGGCGTCGCGATGATCGGGCTGGCCCTCGAGCACGCCCGTCAGGCAGGTGCCGCAGATCCCCTGCTCGCACGAGACGGGGATGTCCACACCGTGTCCGGCCAGCGCGTCGACGATGGTCTTGTTCGCGGGGATCTCGTACTCCGCCCCCGTGCTCGCGATCCGGACCCGGAACGAGCCGTCATGGTCGTGGCCGGCCTGGGGATCGGCGGAGAAGTACTCGCGGTGCACACGGCCCTCGGGCCAGCCGCCGACCTGTCCGAGCACGTAGTCCATCATGCCCTTGGGGCCGCATACGTACAGGCTGGTGCCGGCCCCGGGCGAGCGCAGCAGCGCGGGGGCGTCGAGCAGCTGATCCTTCGGGCCGTCGTCGAAATGCAGCTGCACACGGTCGGCGAACGGCGCGCTGGTGAGCAGATCGTGGAACGCGGTGCGCGCGCGTGAACGCGTGCAGTAGTGCAGCTCGAAGCTCGCACCGAGCGCCGCCAGCCGGTACGCCATCGCGATCATCGGCGTCACACCGATACCGCCGGCGAGCAGGATCGAATGGCTCGCGCGCTCATCGAGGTGGAATGTGTTGCGCGGTGTACTGATGCTGATGCGGTCGCCCGCGTTCACGCGCTCGTGCATGGCCACGGAGCCGCCGCGGCTTTGCGCCTCGCGCAGCACGCCGAGCCGGTAGCGATGCCGCTCGCGCGGATCGTTGCACAGCGAATACTGGCGGATGAGGCCGTCGCCCAGGTGCACGTCGATGTGCGCGCCCGCCGTGAATTCCGGCAGCTCGCCGCCGTCGCCCGACACGAGCTCAAAAGACGCGATGTCCTGCGCTTCGATGGACTTGTTCGCGACCACGACGATGAGGCGTTCATTCGACATCTGCGGGGCTCCCGATCCGGGCTTGAAAAGTCGCATAGGATACCAGCCGCGCGGCCGGGTCGCGCGGCCGCCCCCCCCCCCGGCGCGCCGTCGCGGCACGGCGATCGAAGCGGCACGAGCTCTCAGGCGGCGGTGCCGCTCATCGCCACCACGCCGTCGCAGCGTCGCGCCTCGAGGACGAGCCCCGTGGCGGCGGCCGTGACCAGCAGCTGCAAGGGCGCGGAATCGAACAGGGGTGCGCGGGCACGGAGCTCGAACCGTCGCAACGTCCGCCCGGCGTCTCCGGCGCACATCGCGGCGAGCAGAATCGCCGTGAACGGCGCGTGCACGACCAGCGCCGGATAGCCCTCCACGTCGCGCGCGTAGGCGCGGTCGTAGTGGATACGGTGACCGTTGAACGTCAGCGCCGAGAAGCGGAACAGCATCACCGGATCGATCACCACGGTTCGTGCCAGGGCGCCGGCGGGCGGTGGCGCGAAAGGCCGCGTCGCGGGCAACGGCACGCGCTCACCCGCTGCGCGATAAACGATGCTCTGGTGCTCCTCGACGCACAAGCTGCCGTGCTGGCTGATGCGAAACCGGACCGTGACGAACACCAGTGGATCACCGGCCCGGTGCTTTTCGTCGATTGCGACGACCTCGGCGACGCGTTCGGCCGCGGCGCCGATCCGCAGCGGTGCGTGAAGCTCGACGCGGGTGCCGGCGAACATGCGGCGCGGCAGGCTCACCGGGGGCATGAACCCGCCCCGGCGCGGGTGCCCGTCGGCGCCGATCCCGGCCATGGGCACGGCCGGCAGGAAATACAGCCAGTGCCACAGCGGCGGCAGCGCGTCGGCCACGACCGGATCCGGCCCGGCATCCAGCGTCGCGCGCAGGCGCTGCGCCGGGCCCGGCGCGATGAGGTCGGTCAACGTCTCGACCTGGGCGCGCCAGTCGGCGTAACGCACCGGCGGCGGTGTTGCGCCCGCCATCAGCCGGGGCCGCGCACCGGCGCCCGCCGCACACCATCGCGTCCGCCGGAGCGCGCGCGCCGCAACGCGCCCGGGTTGTCGCCGCCAGCTGCGATCCGCGGTTCGACCCGGGTACGCGCGCGGAACTCGGCGCCGCGGGCGGCAACGGACCGGGCATGCACGGGAAACATCGTCAGATCTCCCCGGGCTTATCTTTTCGGTCGCGCCGGGACTTGCCGACTGCCCGGATCGTGACCATCCGCACGAGCGTTCGGATCACGGCTCAACCTGCGTGCGCGAGTGCCGTGCGCCGGTTCAGATCGCGCAGCACGGCGATCTCGGCCGCGGTTGGCGCGGGCGTCTCGTGCAGCCCGGCGGCGTGGCGCAGCGGCCAGCCCGTATGAGCGGCCATGTCCTGGAAGGTCACGCCCGGGTACAACTGCGTCGCCACCAGCTCGCGCGTGTGCGGTTCCGGCTCGAGCACGCCGAGATCGGTGATCACCACGGTCGGCCCCAGGGTATGCAGTCCGGCGCGCGCGCGCGTGTCACCGCCGCGCAGGTGACCGGCCGAGGTGATGAAATCGAGCTCGGCGACGAACGCGCGTGGCGTCTGCTCGAGCATGACGAATACCTCACCGCATGCCGCCGCGATCTCGGGTGCGCCACCGGCGCCCGGCAGGCGTACCACGGGCCGGTCGTAGTCCCCGATCACGGTGGTGTTGATGTTGGCGTAACGGTCGATTTGTGCGGCGCCGAGGAAGCCGACGTCGATGCGACCGCCCTGCAGCCAGTAGCGGAACATCTCCGGTACCGGCACGACGCTGGCGGCCGTGCGCGCGAGCTCACCGTCGCCGATCGACAGCGGCAGCACGGTCGGCCTGGCACCGATGGTGCCGGACTCGTAGATGAGCACGATTTCCGGTGCATGGCTGAGCCGCGCCAGGTTCGCGGCGACACTGGGCAGACCGATACCGACGAAGCACACCACCTGGTCGCGCAGCTGGCGGGCGGCGACGATGGTCATGATTTCCTCGCGGGTGCAGTGCTCAGCCGACACGGGCCATGCTTCCATGCCCCGCCGCGGCGACGCTGCGCAGATACCCGGCGAAATCAGCGGTCGACAGCACGTGGCGTTGCATCCAGGCTCTGAACGCCTCACGGTCGCGCGCGATCGCATCCCATTGCGTGTAAAAGCGGTTGTCGCGCTCGTAATAGCCCAGAGCGTAGGACGGGTGCGCGCCCGAAGGTACTTCACACACCGCGCTGACGACCCAGTTCGGCAGGATGCACTGGTCGGGCATCGGCTCGAGATCCTCGACGATCTCCTCCACCGTGACGATGGCGCGGTCGGCGCACAGCACCGCCTCCTTGTGCACGCCGACGATGCCCCACAGCTGGACGTTGCCCCTGCGGTCCGCGCGTTGCGCATGGATCAGCGCGACGTCGGCGCGGATGGCGGTCACGGCGGCCAGTTCCTCGCCGGTGAACGGACAGCGCAGGGTGCGGATCTCCGGGTTGTGCGCCGGCAGATCGGTGCCGCGGTAGCCGCGCAGCACGCCGAAGGGCAGGCGGCTGGCGCCGGCGACGTAGGCGCTGGCCATGTCGGCATGGCTACGCTCGGACAGTGCGATCGGATTCGGCCAGCCGTGCTCGACGGCGTCACGAAACCGGTGCAGGGAACCCACACCGGGATTGCCGCCCCAGGAAAAGCGCAGACGCTGCACCAGCCCCATGCCGATGATCTGGTCACAGATGATGTCCGGCGTCATCTTCACCAGCGTCAGATCGCGCCGGCCCTGGCGGATGATCTCGTGTCCCGCGGCGTGCGGGATCAGATGGGTGAATCCCTCGGCAACGACCGTGTCGCCATCGTGCACCAGGTGCGCGATCGCCTCGCGCAGGGTACAGATCTCCGCCCGCATCGACCCGATCCCCGGCTCGCGCTCAGCGACGGTAATACGGCGGGATCCGGGCGTCGTAGTTCACGACGATCGACTTCGCGTCGGTGTACTCATACATCGACTCGACACCGAGATCGCGGCCGTAGCCGGAACCGCCCACGCCACCGAAGGGCGCGCCGGGATTGACGCGCTTGTAGCAGTTGACCCACACCATGCCGGCGCGGATCCGCTCCGCGACCCGGTGGGCGCGGCCGAGATCCGTGGTCCACAGTCCGCCGCCCAGACCATAGTCGGTGGCGTTGGCCAGCCGCACGGCTTCCTCCTCGTCCCGGAACGTGGTGATGGACACGAACGGGCCGAACACCTCCTCCTGGAAGACGCGGTCGCCGGGCTTCGCGCGCACGATCGTGGGCTGGAGATAATAGCCCCTGGCCAGCGCGGCGGGCTCGGCCGGCACGCACCCGCCGAGCAGCACCTCGCCGCCTTCCTGGCGTGCGATGTCGCAGTACGCGAGCACGCGCTCCTGGTGCAGCTTCGAGGTCAGCGGACCCATCTCCGTGCGCGGATCGAGCGGGTCGCCCACGCGGATGGACGCGGCCAGCGCCATGAACCGCTCCAGGAACTCCTGCGCAATGCGCTCGTGCAGCAACAGCCGCGATCCGGCGATGCAGGCCTGGCCCTGATTGTGGAAGATGGCGAACGCGCTGCCGTTGATCGCGGCGGGCAGGTTCGCGTCGTCGAACACGATGTTCGCGCCCTTGCCGCCGAGCTCGAGCTGCACGCGCTTGAGGTTGCCGGCCGACGCGGCGACGATCCTGCGGCCCGTGGCGGTCGAGCCGGTGAACGCGATCTTGTCCGCCTGCGGGTGCTCGGCGAGATGCTGGCCGGCGACGTGGCCGTAGCCGGGAACGATGTTGACCACACCGGGCGGGAAGCCGACCTCGGCGATGAGCTCGGCCAGGCGCAGTGTGCTCAGAGGCACCAGCTCCGAGGGCTTGAGCACGACGCAGTTGCCCGCCGCGAGCGCCGGGCCGAGCTTCCAGCTCGTGAACATCAGCGGGAAGTTCCACGGCGTGATCTGGCCGACGACGCCGACCGGTTCGCGCTTGACGTAGTTGAGGAACCCGGGCTCGGCGGGCACCTGCCGGCCGCTCACCTTGTCGGCCAGTCCCCCGTAATAACGAAAATTCGCGATGGTACGCGGCACGTCGAGGAAGCGCGCGTCGCGGATCGGATGGCCGGTGTCCAGCGCCTCGAGCTCGGCGAACGCGTCGAAGTGCTGCTCGATTCGATCGGCGAGGGCGAACAGCAGGCGGCCACGCTCGGCCGCCGGCGTGTCGCGCCAGCCGGCAAAGGCCGCCCGCGCCGCGGCCACGGCACGGTCGACGTCGATCTCGCGGGCCTCGGCGACCTCGGTGAGCCGGGAACCGTCGTGCGGATTGACGACCTCGATACTGGTTCCGGCCGCGCCGTCGACGAACTCCCCGCCGATGAACAGCCGGGTCGCAAAGGTGATTCCCTTCGTAGCGGGCATGCGCTCGCCCCCGGTACTCAGAACTCGACCGGGTACGGCGGCAGCTCGCCGCTGGCGTAGCGCTTCTCGAGACCGGGCGTCATGTTCTCCCATACCAGCAGCATGGACCGCCTGGGAGAATAACCCTGGTGGCGGATGTCCGCCGGCATCGCCGCCACGTCCCCCGCCTTCATGATCACCCGCGCGCGCGGCTCGGCGGTGGCCTTGTCCTTGACCGTCCACTCGATCTCGTCGGAGAGCTGCACAAACCATTCGACGCGGTCATTGCCGTGTTCCACCGGCAGAATGAATTCCTCGGTCGTCGGGCAATAGGCGCTGTTGCGGATCACCGCACAAATCGACGGATTCCAGGTCACCGGCGAGCGGGACAGATAACGGAACAGGTTGAAGCCCCCGAGCCGGCCTTCGAAACCGGGCTCGGCATGGACCTGCGGCTCGTCCTGGGCCACGTCGGTGAAAGCACGGTTGATCCTGCGGCCGCCGGCGTCGGTTCGCAGCGGCGCGTCACCGGGCAGGCCGACGATGCGCGTAGCCACCTCGCGCTGGAAATTCACCGCCCCGGGGTTGCTGCCGTGCTTGCTGCCGTAGGGGGAACCGGTCTCGAGCGGCGCGGCGAAGGGATCGTAGCCTTCGTTGACCCAGTCATCGAGCATGGCCTTGAAGCACGCGAACAGCGGCTGACTGAGGAAATATTCGCGATAGTCGGTGCCCGCCTTGCGGTAGGCGCCGTTGTAGGTGCCGACGTACATCTCCACCGAGCCGTAGTGATTGCAGGTGCCGAATACCTCGTCGAAGTTGACCCACCCGTAGAAGAATCCCCACGCCACGTCGCGCATCAGCGCGCGCAGGAACGCGTCCACCGACATGACGTAGCTGCCCTTGGGACAGGTGATGTGCGCGAAATACTCGTCGCGTTCGAACCGGAAGCCGCCGATCTCGAAGCTGCGATAACCGTAACGGTTGTCCGGCCCGTGCGCCACGTGCGGGCCGCGAGTCACCATGACCTCGTCCTGTGCCGTCGCCATGTCAGTCCTCCGCCGTGGATCGTGTCACCGGCCCGAGCCCGCGCGGCGCCGGGCCGCGATGGAATCGAAAGCTCTCAGTGCTGGCAGATCTGCGCCCATTTTTCCACCGACTCGGGGCCGAGCACGCTCTGGACGAGCAGGACGCCGAGCCCGGGCACCCGAAACTGGTAGGCCGCACCGGCCGGCAGCAGGGTCATGTGCCCGTGTCCGGCGCGCACGCAACCCATGCGTGTGCCCCCGGGCTCGCTGGCGAGGCGCACGGCGCCACCCGCGTCCGGCGCCGGCACGAGCGCGGCGTCCGCCGGCTCGACGAAGTGCGTTTCGACCCGCCCCTGCATCACCAGCACGGTCTCGTCGTGACCGCACACGTACCAGGGTGAAGTACCTTCGGCGCGTACCACCTCGATGACGTATTCGAGGTTCTTCGCGACCACGACCCGTTCCCAGGGCACGCCATGGGCGGCCACTTCAAACAAATTGGAAAATGCGTAGTGCTTCGGGTCCTCGGTGCCGGTAATCTCGACACCGCCTTTCACGTAGTGTTCGATCGACGCGAAATACGTGGGCGTACTCATGACCGGGCTCTCCCGCGTGCCGCCGGCGGGCCTGCCCGGCGCAGGCAAGTTGTGCGCAATACGAACAGTTGTATTACAATGCGAACAACGCTAGCGCGGCTACGCGACCAAGTCAAGCGATCCGGCCGGCGCCACACACGACACACACGCCACACGGGCAGGACCGACCATGACTTCCGCTGCGCAGCCAGCCGTCCACGAGCGCGATTTCGTCACCTCCCTGGCACGCGGGCTCGAAGTCCTGCGCGCCTTCGGTGCGGACACGCCGGTGATGACATTGTCGGAGGTCGCCGCCAGGACCGGCCTCACCCGCGCGGGCGCCCGGCGTTTCCTGTTGACGCTGGTCGAGCTCGGTTACGTGTACAAGAACGGGCGCCAGTTCCGGCTCACGCCCAAGGTGCTCGCGCTCGGCTATGCCTACCTCTCGTCCATGCCGCTGCCCCAGCAGGCGCAGCCCTTCCTGGAGGAGATCACCGCGGCCACGAACGAATCCTGTTCGCTGGCCGTGCTCGACGGTGCCGACATCGTCTATCTCGCCCGTTCGCCCGCCCGCCGCATCCTGATGGTCGGGATCCAGGTCGGCACGCGCCTGCCGGCGCACGCAACGTCGATGGGGCGCGTACTGCTGGCCGATCTCGAGCCGCCGGATCTGGACCGCTACCTGCGCGGTGCGCGGCTCGAACGCCGCACCCGCCACACCCTCACGGATCCCGAGCGGCTCGAGTCCGAGCTGGCGCGGGTGCGACGGCAGAATTACGCGATCATCGACCAGGAACTCGAGGAAGGCGTGCGCTCGATCGCGGTCCCGGTGCGGGATCCGGGCAGCGGGCGCGTCGTCGCCGCCATCAACATCAGCACCAACGTCGCCGCGGTGCCCAAGGAACGGTTGGTGAAGGAATTCCTGCCGGTGCTGCAAGGGGCGGCGGCACGCATCAGCGCCGGTATCCCGCGCTGAGATCCCGCCACGGCCTCAGCCCCCGCCCGCGCGGCGGGATCCGATCGAGATCGCAATGAGCCCCTGGCGCCGATCGGCGCACGGCTGTCCGGTCGCAGTCAGGAACCGGATCCCTGCCAGCCACTCCGCCTCGGTGAGCCCGACCTCGCGCACGAAGCCGTGCAGGTGACGGATCAGGGCCGTCTGGATCTCACGCGTGCGCGGATCTTCGCTCGTCGAGGCATATTCCTCGAGCACGATGCCGGTCAGGTCGTCGCTGCTGAAATCGCGCCTGTCGCGCTTCCCCTTCGCGGTCCGCCCGTCGTCGCCGGCCGGCGTCATGCGCCCGCGTCACGGGCGTTCAAAGATGCGGGGGCCGACCTTCCCAGGCGGCCCCCAGCAGGTCGCGAACCGCCGCGCGCGTCACCGGCGCCGGGTTCGGGCACGGCTGCGCCGTGGCCAGCTCGGCCGCGCGATCCAGATCGGCCGCGGCGAAACCGACGTCCCGCAGCGCGGTCTTCGCGCCCACCTGCTGCGCCAGCGCGAACAGGCCCGCGGCCGCGTCGGCGACGCCCAGGGCTTCGGCCACGCGGCGGGTGCCCTCGGGCACGGCGCCGGCGTTGTAGGCGACGGTATGCGGCAGCAGGATCGTGTGCGTCTCGGCGTGGGGCGTGTCGAAGGAACCGCCGAGCGTGTGGCACAGGCGATGATGCAGCCCGGTGGTGCCGCTGCCGAGCGCCGCGCCGGCGAGACAGGCGCCGTACAGGGCCGCGGTGCGCGCCGCCAGGTCCCGCGGCGAGCGCACCACGGCCGGCAGACTGTGTGCCAGGACCCGGATGGCCTCCAGCGCCATCAGCGTCACGATCGGATTGTCGTCCCGGGCACACACGTTCACGACCGCCTGCGCGAGCGCGTTGATGCCGCTCGGACCGGCGATATGCGGCGGCAGGCCCAGCGTCAACTCGGGATCGTAGATGGTCACCGCCGGCACGACGCGTACGTCGCGCGCGGTGAGCTTGTGCCCGCCTTCGGTCCGGCCCCAGATATTGGTCATCTCCGAGCCGGCGTAGGTGGTCGGTACGGCGACGTGCACGAGCCCGGCTTCCAGCTTGAGCGCCTTGCCCAGCCCGGTCGTCGACCCGCCGCCGATCGACACCGTGCAGTCGGCCGCCAGCCGCGCGGCCTCGGTGCGCGCCCGGGCGATCGTCTCGACCGGAACGTGCATGGCGGCGTCGGTGAAGCTGCCGGCGGCGCGCCGGCCGAGGACCGCGACGACGCGCGCGGCATCCTCGCGCTGCTGCGGGGTCGCCAGCACCAGAGCGCGCGCGCAGCCCAGCCGGTCCAGCACCTCGGGCAGCCGCGCCAGCGCGCCGGCGCCGAAAATGACGTTCCAGGGCAGAGCCGTGAATTCGAATGCTCTCATGCGTTCCTCGCCTCGCGCGGCCCGCCGCGGCAGCGGGCTTCGGAGCGCGGCGCAGGCACCGGCGTCGAAGCTATACCGGCGCAGCTTGGTTTTCAAACGCGAGACCGCCGTGCGTTTTCCGCACATCATGCCGGGCGGTGCGCGGCACGCGACAAAGCAAAAAAAGGGGCGCCGAAGCGCCCCGGGGTACGGTCCGCCGGGAACGGGCGTCAGCGCCCGCTCTTGCGCAGATTCTGCACCGTGAACAGCGACGGCGGGTTCAGGGCCGGATCGACCAGACCCTTGAACTGGCCGGTCGTGCAGTGCTCCTGCTGCACGTTCATCATCATGAAGCAGTCGTCGATGGACACACCCGAGCCCTTGTTGGACGCGTGGTGGTAGTCCGGCTGCGCCTGGCAGATGGTGAAGCTGCGCCACAGGTCGCCCTTGCGGTCGAACATGCCGCTGCGTGGAATGGTGAAGGTCTGCGCGTCCACGAACAACACGCGCTTGCTGACGGGATGGTTCGGATCCTCGGGAATACCCTCCAGCACGTAGACCTTGCGCAGCTCCCAGGTCGACTTCGGGAAGCACTGGCCGTAGCCGCCGAAGTCGACATACTGGTAGCCGTCCGGCTCCGGGGGCATGTCGGTCGCCAGCGCCAGCTCGTTGTGCCGGTGGAAGGGCAGCAGCGCATTCTTGGTTTCGATGTACTTCCACTGGTAATCCGAAATACGCGCGTTGTAGCCCTCGAAATCCTCGATGGTCGGATCGGCGCCGAGGAATGAGTCCGTGACCTGGCCGGTGGCCAGGCGGCGCACGCGACGCTGGAAACCGAGATACAGCCACGCATCGTCGCGCTTGTGGTCGTCCTTGTAGCGGTGGATGAGCAGCTGGGTATTGTTCAGGTCGAACGGTTCGTAAGCGATGACATAAATCGAGCGGAACAGCTTCGAGGGGTTGTCCGCGAACTGGGGCACGGGATCCTGGTTGACGCGATGCATCCAGTTCAGGAAGTGGAAGCAGAACTTCACCGTGCGCTCGAGCTTCTCGCTCTTGGCGTCACGGTACTTCCAGTAGAACGGACAGATGGCCGCGTTGTCACCCCAGTTGTAGCCGTACTGGTAATTCCAGGCGAGCTTCAGACCCGCCTGCGGATCGTTCGGGTCCGGCTCGAACGGGAACGCGCGGCCGGCGACGAAGTTCTCCACCAGACCGTCGCCGGTCAGCGTGGGCTGGTTGGCGACGGCGTCGAACGTCGCCTTGATGTAGTTCGGATGCAGTTCCAGCGACTCGGCGGCCCTGGTCTGCAGCTCGACCCAGCCGCGTTTGACGTGGTCGTACATCGCCGGGTCGAGGATGTCCTTGAACTGATCCGCGTTGCCCTGGTTGATCACCATGCCGGCCGTGTAACCGGGCGCCTCCGGCGTCCAGGTCTTGTAGGGATAGAAGGAATTCTCGACGTCTTCTTTCGTGAAGGCGCCGGCGCCCGCCGCAGTGAGCATCAGGGCGCCACCGAGCGCGCAGAAGGCAAGCTTGCTCATTTCATTGACCTCGCATTTCGTGTTCTGGACCCGTGTCGCCGATCGCCGGGCCCTCGGCCCGCATCGGTGACATCCGCCCCTGGTTGGGGGTCGACACCGCAGGGTGACTCGTCTTTTTTGGACGGCACGTGCCGCTCGCGGTACCACCCGCGCCGGTGGCACGTGCCCGTTTGTTGTCCCTGCCCGAAATCTCGCTAAGCCCCGGCGGCTCCTCGCGGGAGCCGCCGGGCCGGAACATCCCAGTGCCGCGCTTCCCGGAGGATCAGAAGCGATAGCGCAACAGCAACTGCAACTCGTCCTCGTTCTGCGCCATGCCCAGGGGCCCCGAGCGGAAGCGGCCGAGCGGCTCGAAGCCGACCCGGCAACCCTGGACGCTGGCATCGATCGGGAAGGTGTTACCTACCGCCTTCGGCGGACACGCCTCGGCGGTGAACGGGTTGAACGGGTTGGAATCGCGACCGTCACCGAAGGTGTTCAGGGCGTGCCCGAACTTCATGTTGGCGCCGACGATGAGCTGCCAGTTGTCGCTGATCAGCCAGTCGACCTGCGGGCCGACCACACCGGCACGCGCACGCACGTCGTAGGCGGTGACCACGCGCGGCTGGACGCGATCGTTCATGTAGAAGCCCTGGAACAGGAAGGTGAAGATGAAATCGTCCTTCCAGTTCGGGTGCCCGACCGTACCGAAGCCGGTGTGGATCTCCTTGTGATCGAGCATGTGCTCGCCGAACATCTGCATCGACAACAGGAACGAACGGTTCTGGTTGAGCGCGCGAATGAACGTCGGGCGATCCCAGCCGACCACCCAGCGCATCATCCGCGACTTGGAATACAGCCGCGGATTGGAGGTGTCGGCGAACTCCTCGCCGTTGGTGTGCGCGAGCTCGACGCGGAACGCGGACTTCACCGGTACCCCGAAGGCCTCTTCGACGTAGAAGTCAGCCGACGTGCCGATGAGCAGGACCCGCGGGAAGGCAATGTCGAATGCCGGGATGTACTGGCGCGGGATCTCGTCGCCGCCGGTCTCGGCCTGCGGGAACAGGAACGGCGGGATACCCGTGAGCGAGGTCGGCACGCCGGTCGGGAGGAACGGATTGCGCTCGCCGAACTCCAGCCCGCGCAGAGACGGGAGCTGCGAGTAGTAGTACAGCGCATTGAACGAGAAACCGACGCTCTTGAACACGCCTTCGAGGCGGATGCCGAACTGGTCGTGCCCGTCGGGCACGTCCGCCTGGCGGATACCGATGGTGTGGCGCGGGAAATCCGTCGCCAGGTTGCCGACCGGCGTCGCGGCGAAGTTGGCGACCGTGCAGCCGTTCTCCCAGCAGTTCGCCAGCGCGCGGAACAGGTCGCCGGCGCCGAGGATGCTGTACGGCGTGCCGCCCTGGCCGAGCTCGTTCGGCTTGAAGCTCTCGAAGTTCCAGATGAACTGGAAGTTGAGGTCGTCGAACATCCCGGTCGCCCCAAGCCGGTATTCGGCGGAGAAGATGCCAAGCGGGATGCGCGAGTCCTCGAACTCCTCGTAGATGTTCTGGATCGAGAAATCGATCGGGTTGATCTGGTCCAGAACGCGGAACAGGTCGGTGCGTCCCCACACCACCTGCTGCCGGCCGACGCGGAAGTTCAGCTCACCAGTCTGCATCGGCACCGTGGCGTCGAGGTAGATCTCGCGCAGCCAGCGGTGATCGTCGCGGAATTCGGGGAAGCGCAGATCGTCCTCGTCGTAGTCGAGATAACCGTCGAGACAGCCGCGCGGATCGACGTTGCAGGGCCGCACCGGCGTGAAGAACTCCAGGCCGCCGCCGAACTGGCCGTCGTTGTTGTTGCTGGCCAGATTGCCGCTCACCTGCCGCAGGCCGATGTTCGGGTTGTAGAACGGCGCGGTCGGATCGGTCGCATTGAACCCGAATCCCGTCATCGGAATGGCCGGATTGAGCGCCGCGCCGAGCGGGCTGGCGGCGTTCACCGGCGACGCGCCCCAGGCGCTGCGCCGGCTGCCGCCGAACAGAGCCGGCACACCCGCGATGGGCGAACCCGGACCGAAGGCCGAGCTGTCAGCGGTCACCGCGGTGCCCGCCTCGTCACCCCAGTCGTCGGCGTTGACGTCGTAGACGGCGTCGTAGACGGCGCGGAAGGTGCCGTGCAGCGACAGCTCGGAGAATATCCCGACTGGCTCGAACACCTTCGAGAATTCGAGCTGGCCGCGGAAACGCTCCTTGCTCAGGCCGGCACTATGCGCGCGCTGGTAGGTCGTGTTGTCGCCGAAGCCATGGACTTCCATGGTGCCATCGAGCGAGGTCCAGGCGCCGGCAGGCTGTACCGACCCGCCTGCCCAGACTACCGCGACCGCCGCCGCAGCCCAGACCGGCCGCAGGCCGAATCTCATTCCATGCGAGTGCTGACTCTTCATTGACTTCCCCCTCATGAATACCCGATTTTCCAGGGTTCCGCTGCCACTCAGGACGCCTGAATCGCCATTAAACACACGCATACCAAGTGTGTCAATGAGCGCAACAAGCGGCCGCTCTATGTTGCCCCAATCCAACAAATTAGCATGTCCCCATCGTCACACCGCTACGAGAATCCTTGCTCCGCAATCGTTCTGCTCCGCATGGGTCACGGCCGCCGGATCCGCTGGTTGCTGCATTGCCGCAACAACTGTCGCGCCGGCCTCAGCTGTCCGCACCGGCGAACTCGTCCACGTACTCCGTCCGGCTCCAGCGCTCCTCGGCCGCCTGCATGATGAACCTGGGCTTGAAGATGTCGACCCAGGCGGGCACCAGGAACATGGCCGAACAGGCATTCAACAGCAGCATGATGATGAGCAGCTCGGCGGCATCCGCCTGGAAGCGCAGATCGGACACGAACACCCACATGACGATGCCGCCGATGAGGGTCGTCGCCGTGAAGGCGATGGCGACGCCGGTCGTGCCGACGGCGCGGGTAATCGCCTCCTGCAGGTTGTCGACGAAGTGCATTTCCTCCTTGATGCGATCCATCATGTATATCGCGTAGTCGACGCCGAGACCGATACCCACCGCGATCATGGGCACGGTGTTGACGTTCAGACCGAGCCCGAGGATGCCCATGCACGCATAGGCGAGCGCGGTGGCGAAGCCCATCGCCACCAGCATCATCACCCCCGAGTGCATCGAGCCGTAGAACCACACCGTGAAGCCGAGGATGAGCGTCAGCACCGCTGGAACGACGATGAGATTGGTCTCGTAGGCCTCCTGGTCGATGGCGGCCGTCACGCCGACCGGACCACCGGCCAGCTCGATGTGCAGTCCCTCGACCTTGGAGCCGACGTTCGCTATCCACTCTTCCGCGAGATGGATCGCGCGCCTGATGGTCTCGCCCGTATGGTCCTTGTAGTAGAAGACCATGTTGGCAATCTTCTCGTCCGTATCGAGGAACTCCAGCAGCGCGCCCGGGATCGGTGCCGACATCATGTACATGAACATCAGGCCGCCGGCGTCGCTGGGCCGGTTCGGGATCACCGCCCAGCGCGGATCGTCGTTGCGGGTCATCTGGTTGACCTGCCGGATCAGATCCGGGAGGCCCTTTGCCCCGCCGAGCGTGTCGTCGAGCAGCATGTGATGCTGGAAATCCACCAGCGCCTTGAGCACCGCGGGGCGCTTCAGGCCACCCTTCTCGTCGGTACGCGCGATGATGAACAGCTCCTCGGACCCCGGGAAGCGCTCGTTGATCGCGGTCGACGAAACGTTGAAATCATGATCGCGATACAGCAGCGGTGAGCCGGGCTCCGGCTCGCCGATCTTCACCCACGAGCTGAAGTACACGGATACGAGCACGATCGACAGCGCCACCCACAGCACGCTGTACGAGCGCATCGGCGTCGCGGTGACCAGGGCCAGCTTCGGAAAGATCTTGCGGATCGCGGTGCGTTTCATCGCCACGATTCTCGGCTGCGGCAGCAACGCGAGCATCATCGGTACCGTCACCAGCACCGTCACGACCATGCACAGCGCCCAGAACGAGGCGTAGATCGCCATCTTGTCGTTGATCGGCACCGAGCCCAGACCGATGAGCGCCAGCGCCGCGGCGTCGGCGACGATGGCGAGCGCCCCCGGCCGGAACAGCGCGTTGAAGGTATTGCGCGCCGCGACCTCCCGGTCGTTGGTACGGGCGAGTTCGAGGAAATAGCGCTCGACCTTCTGGATACCGTGCGACATGGAACGTGCCGATATGAGGAACGGCACGACCAGCATCAGGGGGTCCAGGTTGTAGCCGAACACACCCATGAAACCCACGCCCCAGATGCTCGTCAGCAGCATACCGAACGAAGGCAGCAGAATGCCGTACCAGCGCCGCGTGTAGACCACGAGGATGCCGACCACGATGATGATCGTGTACAGGAAAATCTGCAGGATCTGGGTGCTGTAGGAGTCGACCCAGCCGGCCAGCATCGGATGACCGGTCGCGTAGATGGTCACGCCGGGTGCGGCCTCGCGCGCGCGGATCTTCTGGATCTCGTCGAACACCTTGCCGTAGTCCAGCTCGCCTTCGTTCAGCGTGCCCTTGACGAGGGCCGCCTTCATGTCGGGCGCCACGAGCAGTCCGTACACGCGGGGGTTGGACAGCACGTCGCGCTGCATGGCGGCGAGCATCTCGGGCGTGTACTCGGCGTGCGGATCGTAATAGGACTGCGACTTGATCGTGCCGTCCGGCGTCAGGAATATCTTGCGCGTATTGCGGTGCGTGAGGCTGGTGACCAGGTTGTGGTTGATATTGGTGACCTGGTCGACCGCGTCGGTGATGCGGTGGATGCGCGCCAGCGTCTCGGACGTGAAAATCGTGCCCTCGTCGACCTCGATCGAGAGGATGACGATGTTGGCGCCACCGAAGGTGTCGCGGATGCTGTTGTGGAGCTGGATGTAGGGGTGCTCCTGCGGCAGCAGATCGGCGAAATCCGACAGCATGCGCACCGTGGGAATGTGCCAGGCGAACCAGCCGGTGATCGCGAAGATGACTGCCAGGACGACCTTGCGGTGGTCGAACAGCAGGTTACCGAAGCGTTGGAAAAAGCCCTGAATCTCGGTCATGGGGATCGGTCCGTCCTGTGCTAGCGGGCCAGCGCCACGGTGAGGTCGGCAATCGGCAGTACGTAGAGCGCGCCCGCGGTGCCAGCCACGAGGAGCTTGTCGCCGCCCACCGGCAGCAGCACGCGCAGGAACAGCCGGATGGGCTTGCCATGCTCGACGCGCACCCACTGCTCGCCGTCGAGGCGCAGCAGCGTGCCTTCGCCACCGGTGGCATAGAGCGTGTCACCCACATTGCGCAGTGTGTACAGCGGCGCGACCGTCGGCGAGGGCTGCGCGGCCCAGGTCGCGCCGCCGTCGCGGGTGGCGAGCACCTGCCCGCCGAGACCGACCACCCAGCCGGTGTCCGCGTCGCGGAACCAGGCGTCCTGGGGATAGAACTCGTCGGGGATCGGGTCCGCCTGCTCCCAGGTCTCGCCGCCGTCGCTGCTCTTGAGCAGCGCGCCGAACTCACCGAGGACGATGCCGTGATCGGCGTCGAGGAACTGGATGTTGTTGAAGATGACGTCATCGCCGAGCGAGCGATCCTCCCAGGTCTGGCCGGCGTCCGCGCTCATCAGGATGGTGCTGAAGCTGCCGACCACCCAGATGCGGTTGCCCGGATCGCAGGTCACCGCCTGTGCCGACTCCTCGGTTTCGAACGGGCGTGCCGTCCAGCTCACGCCGGAGTCCGTGGAGATCCAGACCTGGCCTTCGATGGCCAGCGCCGCGAACGTCCCGTCCGCGCAGGCGGTGACGTCGATGAGCTCGGGCCAGTCGGGCAGCACGTTGCGCTCCCAGCTCGCGCCGGCGTCGGTCGAGCGGATCGCCAGGCCGTGACCGCCGACCACGAGAATCGCCGAACCGTTGTCGGCGGCGGCCTGGAACAGGTCGAAACGGCGGATGGGGTCCTGCAGCCGGGCCTGGACGCCGTCGAGTCTGAGCGGAGCCTCGCAGGCGCTGAGCGCGAGCAGGACCGTGAGCCCGTACGCGGCACGCGCCAGCAGGCGCAGGGATGAGGCACCGCGCAGGGCGCCCGCGGGGCGGATTAGGTACGTGTCGATTGCCAAGGTGTCCCCCAAATACAACAACCCAAGATATCGCCACTTCCGGCGTATCGCCTGGTCGGAACACCTGCGTGACCTGCACGCAGCGCGGTTCGTCGCACGTCATCGCCTGGAAACCCAATGCGATGCGGCGGTTCCGGTCTTCTACGGACCATTTGCCACGCTACGTCGCACATAGCTTACACGCAAATCCAGCGGTCTGGAAACAGGTGCCGGAAACGGATGATTCTCGTCCGTGCAACAGACCGGCTCGTCCGCGTTGCTGATTCATCACACGAAACGCATGGACAGCGTACCCAGATCCTGGTAGCGCACATTGATGCTGTCACCGGGCGCGACGGCGACGGCCGCGGTGACGCCGCCAGTCATGATGAACGTGCCCGCCGCAATGTGCTCGCCGCGCGCGGCCAGCATGTTCGCGAGCATGGCGACACTGGTGGCCGGATGACCGACCACCGCCGCGCCGGCCGCCACCTCCGCGACTTCACCGTTCTTCTCCAGCACGACACCGAGGGTACGCAGATCGATCTCCTGCGCGGCGCGCGCCCGCCCGCCCACCACGAAGCCGGCGGCGGAGGTGTTGTCTGCGATCACGCTCTTGAGATCGAAGCGGAAGCTCTCGTAGCGCGAGTCGATGATTTCCACCGCCGGCACGACGAAATCGATGGCCGCGAGCACCGCACCCGTATGGCAGCCCGGACCCCGCAGCGGCCGGTTGGTCACCACGGCGATCTCGGCCTCGATGCGCGGATGGATGAACCGGTCGCAGCGGATCTCGGCGCCGTCGGCGATGGCGCCGTAATCGCACAGGAATCCGTAGACCGGCACCTCGACGCCCATCTGCTTCATTTTCGCGCGCGAGGTCAGGCCCATCTTGAGCCCCGCGACGCGCACGCCCCGTGCGATCTTGCGGGCACGGATCGCGTACTGGATCGCGTAGGCGTCGTCCCAGTCCATGTCCGGATGCGCGTCCGTGATCTTGGCGACCGCGCGGCGCTCGAGCTCGGCCGTCTCGAGGTGTTCGGCGAGACTCGCGATGGTGCCGGGGTCGAGCTTCACCGGCGTCCTCCCGCCTGCACGCGCGCAGCCCGTACACACCCTGCCGCCAGGGCGCACGGCGCCGGCAGCGGGCGCGATCCGGCCGCGATGGCGGTGCCGGTACGCACGTGCCGTTGCTGCGCGCGCACCTCAGGCCACCGTCTCGCGCTGTCGGCGCAGGTTCAGGGCCACGTCCTCGATCATGTCCTCCTGCCCGCCGATGGTCTTCATCCGGCCGAGCTCGACGAGGATCTCGGCGGATTTCACGCCGTGGCGGGCTGCCGCCCGCTTGGCGTGCAGCAGAAACGAGGAGTACACGCCGGCGTAGCCGAGGATGAGCGAGTCGCGGTCGATGCGGATGGGCTGGTCCATCATGGGCACGACGATGTCCTCGGCCACGTCCATGATCCGGAAGGTGTCCACGCCGGTCTGCACGCCCATGCGGTCGAGCACCGCGACGAACACCTCCAGGGGCGTGTTGCCCGCGCCCGCGCCGAGGCCCGCCACGGAACCGTCCACGCGGGCGGCGCCCGCCTCGATCGCCGCGAGCGAGTTGGCGATGCCCATGGCCATGTTGTGGTGACCGTGGAAGCCGATCTCCGTTTCCGGTTTCAGGCCCTCGCGCAGAGCGCGGATGCGTGCGCTCACGTCATCCGGCAGCATGTACCCGGCCGAGTCGGTGCAATAGATGCAGGTGGCGCCGTAGCTCTCCATGAGCCTCGCCTGCTCGAGGAGCTTCGCCGGTTCGAGCATGTGCGCCATCATCAGAAAGCCGACGGTATCCAGCCCGAGCTTGCGGGCGAGACTGATGTGCTGTTCGGAGACATCGGCCTCGGTGCAGTGCGTCGCCACGCGCAGCGTGTAAACGCCGCAGTCCTTGGCCATGCGCAGGTGGTCGACCGTGCCGATGCCGGGCAGCAGCAGCGCCGAGATCCTGGCGCGCTTCATCCTCGGGATTACCGCGTTGAGGTATTCCTCGTCCGCGTGCGCAGGAAAACCGTAGTTCACCGACGCACCGCCGAGCCCGTCACCGTGCGTCACTTCGATGAGCGGCACGCCGGCCTCGTCGAGCGCGGTCGCCACCGTGACCATCTGCTCAATCGAGATCTGATGCTGCTTCGCGTGCATGCCGTCGCGCAGGCACATGTCGTGGAGGCGTACTGTCTTGCCGCGCAGATCCATGTCTTCGTTTCCCCGCTGGCCAGGCCGGATTGCGTGATGCCGCTGCGACGTCACGCCGTGGCGGTCAGTTTCAGTGTCCCGTCCAGAATTTCCTCGGCGAACATCTCCGCGGTGCGCAGCGCCGCCGCAGTCATGATGTCCAGATTGCCGGCGTACCGGGGCAGGTAATCGCCCAGACCCTCGACTTCCAGATAGATGGACACCCGCTTGCCGTCGAAAACCGGACCGTTCTTGAGCCGGTATCCCGGCACGTACTGCTGCACCTCGGCGATCATGTCCGCGACCGATCTGCGGATGGCCGCTTCGTTCGGGGTGTCCGCCGTCAGGCAGTGAATGGTGTCACGCATCATGAGCGGCGGTTCGGCCGGGTTGAGAATGATGATGGCCTTGCCACGGGTCGCGCCGCCGATGCGCTCGACCGCGCCAGCCGTCGTGCGGGTGAATTCATCGATGTTCCTGCGCGTTCCCGGCCCCGCCGATCGGCTCGACACGGTGGCGACGATCTCGCCGTAGTCCACCGCCTGCACGCGGGACACCGCGTACACCATGGGTATGGTCGCCTGGCCGCCGCAGGTGACCATGTTGACGTTCATCTCCTGCTTGCCGATGTGCTCTTTCAGGTTGACCGGCGGCACGCAGTACGGGCCGATGGCCGCCGGCGTCAGATCGATCATGAGCACCCCGCGCGACTGAACCTTGCGCGCGTTGTCGGCGTGTACGTACGCCGAGGTCGCATCGAAGGCGATCCGCACGTCGTCGCGGCCGATGTGCGCGAGCAGGCCGTCCACGCCTTCGTGGGTGGTCTTGAGCCCCTCGTCCCTGGCCTTGGCGAGACCGTCGGAATCCGCGTCGATGCCGACCATCCACACGGGCTCGATCCGCTTGCTCCGCAGAGCCTTGTACATGAGATCGGTGCCGATGTTGCCCGATCCGATGATGGCAGCGTTGACTTTCATCGCAACAGTCCTGGTTCGAATGGCGTGATGCGCGGTGACCGGGCCGTCAGCCGTCGCGATCTAGGAAAACCGCACCGAGGCCGTACCGATACCGCCGACGGCCAGGTGCATGCAGTCGCCGGGCTGGATCGGCTGCAGCGGCACCAGCGATCCGGACAGGATGACCTCGCCCGCTTCGAGCCGGATGCCGAAGCGCCCCAGCGTGTTCGCCAGCCACGCGACGCAGTTGACCGGTGAGCCGAGCGCAGCTGCGCCCGCGCCGGTGGCGACCAGCTCGCCGTTTTTCTCCAGCACCATGCCGCAGGTGGTCAGATCGACCCGGCGTGGATCCACGAGCGCATCGCCCAGCACGAACAGGCCACAGGACGCGTTGTCCGCGACCGTGTCCTCGGCCCGGATCTTCCAGTCGCGGATGCGCGAGTCGACGATCTCGAAACAGGCCATCACGCCCTCGGTCGCACGCAGTACGTCCGCGTTCGTGACCCCGGGCCCCTCCAGGTCGTGCTTGAGGACGAACGCGATCTCGCCTTCGGCCTTGGGCTGGATCAGCGCCGTGGAGACGGGCATCTCGGCGCCATTGGCGCAGACCATCCGATCGGTCAGGTAGCCGAAATCCGGCTGGTGCACGTTCAGCATGGTCTGCACGGCCTTGCTGGTGAGACCGATTTTCTTGCCGATCACGCGCTCGCCGCTTTCCAGCCGGCGCTGCAGCATGCGCAGCGATACGTGGTAGGCGTCCTCGATCGTGATCGACGGCTCACGTTCGCTGAGCGGGTCGACGACCGAACGCGCGCGCAGCGCCGCGTACAGCTCGTCCCCGTAAGCCTCGATTCGCGATGTTTCCATCATTGCCCGCACCCTGGTTCGTGATTTCCGCTCACGCACCCGCCGCGCCGGTCGCCCGTCACGGCGCACGCCTCACAGCTTCAAGCACACGTTCTTCATCTCGGTATAGAACTCCAGCGAATGCACGCCGCCCTCGCGGCCGATGCCGGATTCCTTCATGCCGCCGAAAGGCGTGCGCAGGTCACGCAGGAACCAGCTGTTGACCCAGATGAGACCGGCCTGCATCTGCGCGGCGACGCGATGGGCACGGGTGGCGCTCTCGGTCCAGACCGTGCACGCGAGCCCGTACTTCGTGTCGTTCGCGCGCCGGATGACGTCGTCCTCGTCGTCGAAGGGCGAGACGTGGCAACAGGGCCCGAAGATCTCCTCGCGCATGATGGGCGAATCGTCGCTCAGCCCCGTCCAGATCGTCGGCTGGATCCACGAGCCGGCGCCGAACGGCGCCGGCATCGCGGCAACGTCACCGCCGGTGACGACGGTGGCGCCGAGCTCTTTCGCCCGCCGGTAATAGGACAACACCTTGTCGCGATGGACCTGGCTGATGAGCGGCCCCATGCTCGTCGCCGGATCCCTCGGATCACCGAGCGTGAGCTTCTCGGCGCCCGCTTTCAGGCGCGCGACGAACTCCTCGAATATCGGCCGTTCGACGTACACGCGCTCGGTGCCCAGGCAGACCTGGCCGCAATTGGCGAACACCGAGCGCACGGTGCCCTCGATGGCCTTGTCCATGTCACAGTCGGCGAACACCAGCGCCGGGTTCTTGCCACCGAGCTCGAACGAAACGTCGCGGACGCCGACTGCCGCGGCTTTCATGATCGCAGTACCGGTTGCGGTCTCGCCGGTAAAGGTGATGGCGTCGATGCCCGGATGCTCGGTGAGGAAGGCCCCCGCGGAATTCGGCCCGAAACCGTGCACGACGTTGTAGACGCCGCGCGGAACGCCGGCCTCGTTCATGACCTCGCCGAGCAGCGTCGCGGTCGCCGGGGTTTCCTCCGAGGGCTTGACCACGACCGCGTTGCCGCACGCGAGCGCCGGCCCCACTTTCCAGGTCATGAGCAGCAGCGGCAGGTTCCAGGGGCACACCACGGCGACCACACCCTTGGGCACCCGGATCGCGTAGTTGAGCGCACCCCTGCCGTCGGGTGTGTCCATGCGAAACGCTTCGGTCGGCACGTTCTTGATGACGTCGGCGAAGATCTTGAAATTGGCGGCACCGCGTGGAATGTCGACGTGACGCGCGAGCGAAAACGGCTTGCCCGTGTCGGCGCACTCGGCCTCGAGGAACTCGTCGAAGCGCGCGTTGATACCGTCGGCGACCCGGTACAGCACCTCGACCCGGTCGCCGAGCGCCATCCGTCCCCACTCGCCCCGCAGCGCCGCGCGCGCGGCACCGACCGCGGCCTCGACCTCCTCGCGTCCGGCCTCGTGCACACGACCGATCGCCTGGCCGGTCGCCGGATTGACGTTCGCAAACGTCCTGCCACTGCTGCCGGCCACGTACTGGCCGTCGATGAAATGGCGGTACTCGCGCAGTGCTGCGGAGGCGACGGCTGTCGCTGCCTGCGCTTTGGCGTGCACGGTCATGGTCTCAACCTCCTCGTCCGTGGCAACGGCCACGCCCTTGCCGGCCGGCGCGTGCCGGCGTGAATTGCAATCGCCCGCGGCGCACGGCCGGCGCGCACCGCCCCACGGGCCGCGCCCGGCGCGTGATCACGTCCCGGCGCCGATCGCGGCGAGTCCGGCCAGGGCGATTTCCTCGTCCTCGGACTCGGACGCGCCCGATACACCGACCGCACCGATCACCTCGCCGCCGACTTCGATCGGTACGCCGCCGCCGAACATGGCAAGTCCCTTGCGGCCGCCGAGGCCGATCCTGACGCCGTCGGAGAAACCGGGCATCAGCTTCGCCCAGCCGGACGTGGCGAAACCGAAGCTCACCGCCGTATACGCCTTGTCACGGGCGACGTCGATGGAATGGAAGGGCGCTCCCGGCATGCGCAGGAACGCGGCCAGGTGGCCGCCACGGTCCACCACCGTGACGTTCACCCGCCGCTGCATGCTCTGGGCCTTTTCCACCGCGGCGCCGACGATGGCGTGCGCGGCCTCCCAGTGTATGTTCGCCTGCGCGATCTTGATCCGCATCGTGCCGACTCCGTACGAACTCTCAGCGCTCGTGAAACATTCGCCCGCCGTAGCGAGACGGTTCCCGGGCGTTCCCGGCCAGGCGCGGGGGTGCACAACATCTCGCGCACAGCGGGCTTGCGGCAACGATTTCGGGGGTCCCCGCGACGCCGCCAGGGGCGTCCAGGGACCGTCGCAGCAGGCGCGGTGATGGTTTCACGAGCTTCAGGTCACCACGGACAGGAAGCGCTCGTTGAGCTTGCGGTCGTGATAGAAGATCGCCTTGCCGATGTTATCGGCGCTCCAGGTGATCGGCGGCCGGTCCGGGTACCAGGTGTAGTCGCCGCAGAAAACCTCGTTGCGGTTGCCGGACGGGTCGAAGAAATAAATCGTCCGCCCGCGGGTGATGCCGTGGCGGGTCGGGCCGATGTCGATCGCGATGTCGTACTTGGACATGAGATCCGCCGCGTGCAGCACCTCTTCCCACGTCATGAGCAGGAAGGAGGCGTGGTGGAATTTGTTCTTTTCGGGGTAGTGCACGAAGGCGATGTCGTGCGCCTTGTTCGAGCAGCTCAGGAACACGCTGATGAGGTTATCGCCGTCGACGATTTTCTCGGTCAGATCGAAATCGAGCGCCTCGGTGAACAGCTTGTGCACGCCGGGGATGTCGTCGCCGTACAGCAGGCAGTGATCGTAGCGGTTGACCGCCATGCCCTTGAGATCGTCACGGAACGCGTCGGGGTTCAGGTTGCCCAGGCCGTTGCCCGTGTACTCCTTGTCGGCGTAAAGCTCGATCGTGTGGCCGGTGGGGATCTCGAAGCGCACGCGTTCGCCGCAGCCATCGAGCTCGCCGGCGGGCACGCGCTCGGTCTTGCAGCCCCAGGCCTGCAGGCGTCCCTCGTACTCGGCGAGCGCGGCGGCATCGAGCACCTTGAAGCCCATGTAATCGAGCCCGGGGCTGTCCGCCTCGCGCAGCACCACCGAGAACCGGTCGTGCTCGTCCCAGCCCTTGAAGTACACGCGACCCTGCTTGTCCGTGCCCGCCTCGAGCAGGCCGAGCCGATCGCGATAGTGGGTGATGGAATCGTCCATCTCCAGCACGCGTATGCTCACGTGCCCGGGGCGCAATACCTTTGAATGCGTCATGTCCGACCTCCTGTTTCGCCGCGCACGCGGGTGCGCGTACCGTTGCGTTCAATCAGCGCCCGCGTACCGGTCCGTGCCGGGCTCGGCGGGCGATGCGCTCGCGCCCGGTACGACGAACCGGCGGATCGCCCCGAGCACCTTCAGGCGCATGTCGGTACAGGGGAACATGCGGCACGCGAGACCGATGCCGGCGGCCTCCTCGGCCGCGCTCACGTGCGCGCGGCTCATCTTGCGTGCGCGGTACTCACCCTCCAGTACCTGGATCTTGCAGACCCCGCAGCCTCCGCCGCGGCAGCCGACCGGAATACCCTGGCGACCGAGCCGCTCCATGGCGCGCAGCAGATTCTGCGCGGGCGAGCACACGTAGGTCTCGCCCGTATCCTCGATGCCGATGATGAACAGACTCGGACCCGGTCCGGTCATGCTGACTCCATTACCGTCGTGCCCGGCGACCTGGCCAGTCCGGGCATGATTATCGATTTAACCAGTTTTGTCGATATTTATGGCGCTAGAATTTCCTGAACAACGCACTGCGGCGCGCCGGCACCGCGCCGTCCGCGGCGGTCAGAAACGACTCCATATAAATATGCTGCTCGAACAGGCGGCCGCGGATCAGACTGGTGAGGCAGGCGTCGATCATCGGCGGCGGCCCGCACAGATAGGCTTTCATGCCTTCGAAACGGCCCTCGAAGTGACTTTCGGCCACCTCGTGCACGAAGCCCGTCGCGCCCGCCCAGGCATCACCCGGCGTCGGCTCCGACAGCGCGGGCACGTAGGTGAAGGCGGGGTGCGTGGCGGCGAGCGCTTCGAACTGTTCGCGGTAATACAGCTCGGCAAGGTTGCGCGCGCCCTGGATCAGCGTGATCGGTCGCGTGTCGCCCCGCTCGAGCAGATCCAGCACCATCGATCTCGGGCTCGACAGGCCGGAGCCGCCGGCGAGGAACAGCATCGGCTCGGGGGCGGACCTGCGCACGAAGAACCGTCCCAGCGGCGCGCTGAAGCGCAGCGTATCGCCGACCGCGAGCCGGTCGTGGATATAGCACGTCGCGGCGCCACCCTCGACCCGGCGCACGTTGAGTTCGATGACCCCGCCCGCCGACGGCGGGCTCGCGATCGAAAACGCCCGCGGCCCGGACACGCCGGGCAGCGTGAGGTTCACATACTGTCCGGGCTGGAAGCGCAGCTCGCCATCGACCTGCAGGAACACGCCCCGGATGGTCGGCGTGAGCGGCTCGAGCCGAACGACCGTGGCCGACCAGTCGTTGATCGGCAGGTGCTCGGCATCCGCCTCCTCCTCGATGTCGGCCTCGATGACGACGTCCGAGGCGAGCGTGGCGCAGCAGGCGAGTGTTTTGCGCTCGTCGCGCTCGATGTCCATCAGCGCGAACTGGGACGCCTCGTTGTGCTCGATTTCGCCCTCCATCACCTGCACCTTGCAGGTGCCGCACAGGCCGTGATTGCAGGCATAGGGCAGCCAGATGCCGGCGCGCAGGCAGGCGTCGAGCATGCGCTGCCCGTCCTCGACCTCGATGGTCGCGCCGAGCGGCTCGATGGTGAGTTGATGGCTCATGGCCGGAGTGACGGGCGGGCAATCAGCCGCTCACCGGCGGCGCCGCTACGCGCCGGGGCCGGCCGCGACCGCGGTGCCCGCGCTCAGTTGCCGACACCGTGCAGCCCCTCCAGTCCCGGCGAGCGGAAGCTCACATAGGACATGTGCTCCAGGCCGTTGTCGCGCAGCGACTTGTCCAGATCCGGTTGCCAGCGCTTGCCCTCGTAGGTCCACTCGACCTGATCGAAATCCAGCTTCGGCGTATCCGGATGGTTCATGTAATCGGGCCGGAACATGGTCTCGAGGAAATCCCGCAGCCGGATGTCGGGCGGCACGCGGTAAGCGCTCGGGCAGGGATACATCAGGTGCTGGGCCCAGCCGATGTAGATGTTCCAGTCGTCACCGTAGTTCGCCTGGCGGTTCGCCGGCGGAAAATCGTAGTCACCGATCGTCGTCGTCGCCATCTGCAGTTGCCCTCGGTTGCTCGTGTGCCGGCCCGCTCAGAGCTCGTGAAACATTCGCCCACCGTAGCGAGACGGTTCCCGGGCGTTCCTGGCCAGGCGCGGGGGTGCGCAAAATCGCGCGCACAGCGCGCCTGCGGAAACGATTTCGGGGGTCCCCGCAACGCCGCCAGGGGCGTCCGGGGGCCGTCGCAGCAGGTGCGGTGATGGTTTCACGAGCGCTCAGGCGGCCTCATCGGTCGAACCGATCTTGCTCGCGTGCCAGCGCACCCAGTTCTGCTGATCGGGGGAGCCGTTGTACTCGGACGTGTCGACCTTGTAGTCCAGGTTCAGCCACGCCGCGTATTCGAAGATGTTGGTCGCGCCGCCGCAGTTGCCCTGGTAGATCTGCTGCGGCGGAATGTACGCCTGGCAGTACTTGTGCGGCTCGTGTTCGAAGATCTCCTTGCAGCCGTCGGAGCAGAACGTGTATTTCATGCCGTTCCAGCGCGTCTCGCGCACGCACTGCGTGAGCGGATCGTCCGGCTCGGTGTAGAACACCGGGATCTGGCAGGTCTGGCACACCAGCGGCAGGCGATTCATGTACCAGCGCTCACCGGCCTGCTCGCGCTCGCGCCAGTACAAAAAGCGCGGGCGGTAGATGCGGTCGAAGATCTCGCCGTACTTGGACGACAGCCAGTCGAGTTCCTCGTCGGTCGGGATCCAGGTGTGCAGGCTGAGCGCGTTGCCGAAGTTGTACAGCGTCGACCACAGCTCGTGGGTGAGGCGGTTCTTCTCCTTGCCCGCCACTTCGTGATGCCGGGGCAGGCGGATGCCGTAGCGGGCGAGGTCGTTGAACAGCGCGATGCCGTTCTCCTCCCAGTAGATCTCCCAGGCTTCACCCCAGGACATGACCTTCCTGGGCAGCATGTAGTCCATCATCGTGCCGACCAGGCCGAGCAGGCGGTAGCCGCGCCAGAACCACTTGTCGAGCCAGCGCTGCACGATCGGCACGTTGTCCTCGTGCTGTTCGAGCATGAACTTCACGACCTCCAGGCCCAGGGTCATGTGCCGGCTCTCGTCGGACTGCGCCGAGAAACCGAAGGTCGTGGTCGCCATGTCGCCGTTGTAGGCGGCGCCGGAAACGAAGGGCATGAACAGCAGGTTCGTCAGCACGTATTCGAAGGCGAACGAGATCGAGGTCACGAACTCGAACGGGCCGGCGCTCATCGCGTCCTCGAAGAACGACTTCGGGATGGACAGGTACCAGGCCCGATCCTTGATGTGGACGAACTGGCGCAGGCCGTTGAAGTACTTGTTGTACTGGCTGAAGGCGTGCAGCTGCGTCTGGATGTGGCGCAGCTCGTCGACGGACTGCATCTGGCAGGCGACGCGCGCGCCGGCGCCGCGGAACGCGCGTCCGACCATGGCGAAGCCGCGGTGCGCGTCGTACTCCAGCGGCGAGATGCCCTGGATCCACAGCTTCACGGCGTTGACGTAGCGAGCGTCGGAGATGTTCATCTGGCCGTTGTTCTGGGAGAACGCATCGAGAATGGCGTAGAGCTTGCGCTCCTTCTCGGACTGGTACTTCCAGTACGCGTCCATGGTCAGCCGGAACGGATCCGCCCAGCCGTCCCAGTCCCGGATCTTGATGCCCTCGTAGCGGTCGTAGGGGAACACCGCGTCCATGGGCTGGTAGGTGGTCTCCCAGTCCAGGTCGCGGGTGAGGAGCTGGTACTTGTCCTTCAGGGAGAGCTTCTTCGCGGTCGTGCTCATGGGCTGTCTCCGGAGTCTCGCTTGCGTGCGCAGGTTGAGCGGGAGTGCATTCGTAGTCGTGCCGTGCCGTCGTGCGCCCGCGTCGTGTGGCTTTCGGTTGCGGTCAATTGCGCCAGTGCAGGACGAACTCGTCCTCGTCCTCGTCCAGGTTTCCCGACATCGAGATGAGGTGCACGTGGATCTCCTGCAGATCGAAATCCCGGCCCAGCTTGTCCGCGACGGTCTCGCGCCTGACGACCAGACGGCCGGGGACGTCGATCTTGACCATGCCCGGGGAACGGTTGCAGATCGCCTCGGGGTTGTCCTCGAGGATGGCGTCGATGATGGGGCGCGCGTCCTCGTTGTTCTGCAGCGCGATGAACACCTTGTCCGTCATGATCCTGTCCCCGGCGCCGGCGCCGACAGGCCGATCTTGCGCGCCCGCGCATCGAGCGCGGCGAACACCTCGTCGAGCACGCCGGCGGCGCGATCGCCGAACGCGAGCGTGGCGACCGGCGCGAGCGCCTCGCGCACGCGTGGCGTCCACGCCGCGCGCCACTGCTCGATGAGCGCCTGGTTGTGCGCCGACTCGGCCGCGGCGACCTTGATCACCGCGTCGCTCCAGCGCGCGCCCTCGGCCGACCAGCTCACCATGAACTCGGTCAGCATCGCGAACACGGCGCCGCCGTGCGCCGCCACTTCGCGGTCGAAGTGGTCGAACACGAGCGGATAGACGACGCCGTCGATGAGGAAATTCTGCAGCACGTGCAACTCGAACCAGTCGCGTACGACCATCGAATCCTCGGCCAGTCGCCGCAGCGGCTGCCAGGCCGGATCGTTCAGCCACAGGTCCTTGGCCGCTTTCATGCTCGCCGGATCGTTGCCGTCGAGCAGCAGGCCGATGCGCGATATGTACTGCGCCACGCCGAGCTCGTCACAGGTCTGGAACATCGACCCGGCGGTCACGGGCGTGCCGTAACCGTAGGCGGTGATATAGCAGTTGTTGGTGTTCGCGGCCCAGGCGAGATGACGCAGCGGAATGACGACCTTGCGGATCCGGTCGCGCAGCTCCGCGGGCAGCGTCTCGAGCAGGCCGCGCTTGTCCACGAAAGCGAAATTCGCCTCCTGGGTTTCCTGCTGTTTGGCACGCTGGAGCGTGTAGCTGCCGTAGTAATACTGGCGCGGATCGACGAGCGCGTCGAAGTCCTCCATCCGTATCGCGGTGTGACGCGCGTCGAACAGCTCGTGCGCGGGATCCCAGGTCGGGCGGTAGTGGAAATTGACCTGCGCCTGAAGGTCGTGCGTGGCCTCCTGGTAGCGCGTCGGCACCTTGCCTTCGCCCAGACGCTTGCGCAAATGGTCGAACGTGACCCGCAGCGGCTCGATGCTCGCCGTCTTGATGTCGATCGTCATGCCTGCCTCCCCCCGGATCTCATGGCTCGTCGTCGCGCAGATCGCCGTACTGCCACTTGCGCTCGTCGCGCTCGATCTGCGCGGCGGTGGCCGCGTCGATGAACTGCACCTGGTGTTCGGCGCAGAAGGCGTCGAAGGCGGCCAGCGGCAGTATCATTTCGATGTACAGCTGCGGATCACCGATGGAGAAATTGAATTCGACGTAGCCGCTGCGGGCCCGGCTGGTCACGTGCACATAGCGGCCCAGATCGTCCCAGCGCGGCGCCGGCGCGGCGCCGTCGAACACCGTGAACCGCCGCCGCCCGGCCATGCCGATTGCCCCCGTGATCGCAGTCATCAGTTTCCTATGAGTGCAGTAACCGTACCAGCGTGGATAAGCAGTTGTTCTAATGGTGAAAGCAATATATTGCGGCGCGATAGCGCAGCGCACCATTTGGTGAAATAGTGAAATCAGAGGGCGCCGATTTTAGCTATTGATAAAACCAGCCGGCGCCAAACCGCCCGCCGGCGCGCTCCCGCGAGCGGGCTCGGTCAGTCCTTTTTCTTCAGCCGGTAGGCGAGCTGCGGCCGGGTGATCCCGAGCAGGCGCGCGGCCGAGGACAGATTGCCGCGGGTACGCTCCACGGCGCGCTCGAGGAGCAGGTGCTCCACGTCCTCGAGCCGAACCTGGTTGCGCAGGGCGTAATCGACCAGCGTCCGGAGCCGGTCGGCGCCGTCGGCCTCGGCGAACTGCGGGCGGCGGCCGGGGTGGAAGGAGGTGAACAGGGTCATGGCCTCGATGGCCTCACCGGCCGCGGTGAGGATGACGCCGCGTTCGATGATGTTCTGCAGCTCGCGGATGTTGCCCGGCCAGTCGTAGCCGAGCAGCGTTTCCAGCGCGTCGCCGGTGACGCCGGCGATCTTCTTGCCGTGCAGGACCGAGTACTTGTCCACGAAACGCTCGACCAGCAACGGGATGTCGTCCAGGCGCTCGCGCAGGGGCGGCACGCAGACCGGATAGGTGTTGAGGCGGTAGAACAGATCGGCACGGAACTCGCCACCGTCGACCGCGCGTTGCAGATCGATGTTGGTCGCGACGATGAGGCGCACGTCGACCTTGCGCGTCGCGGTGTCACCGATGCGCTCGAACTCCCCCTCCTGGAGCACCCGCAGCAGCTTCGCCTGCGCACCGGCGGAGAGCTCGGCCACCTCGTCGAGAAACAGGGTACCGCCGTGCGCGCGCTCGAAGCGTCCGGGGCGCGAGCGCGTGGCGCCGGTGAACGCGCCCTTTTCGACGCCGAAAAGCTCCGATTCGATGAGGTCCTCGGGGATCGCCGCGCAGTTGATGGCGACGAACGGGCCGTGCGCGCGCGCACTGCGCTGGTGTATGCGGCGGCCGAACATCTCCTTGCCGACCCCGGTCTCGCCGAGCAGCATGACCGTCACCTGGCTGGGCGCGACCTTGTCCACCATCTCGCAGGCGTGCCTGAAGCTCGACGAGGCGCCCACGAGTTCGCCGTCGCCCTGCTCTGCCTGCAGCGAGTAGCGCAGGTGCTCGACCTGCGACTGCAGCTCGAGCAGTCGATCGGCCAGGCTGTCGGCCTGGAAATACTTGCGGTCCTGGTCCGCGTCCGGCCATCGGTCCACGGGTTTGCCGACGATGCGGCAGTGCGGATCGCCTTTGGCGACACATTCGATTTCGCGATACAGGACCATGCGCCCGAAAAGCTCCGAGGTGTAGCCGCAGGCATAGCCGATCTGCATCCAGCACGCGGGCTCGGTTTCCAGGCCGAAAGCCTCGCGGTGCACCGCGGCCTCGATGGAGTCCTCCCAGATGAATTCGCCCTCGCACAGACCCTGCGCGCGGTTCATCTCGAACTTGATCGGCTTGACGTTGACGATGCCCTCGAGGTTGTGCAGGTGCGGACCGAGCACGTAGACGTCGCTGTCGCTGGCCGTCGGGTACAGGCGGCGCACGAAACGCGCGTCGCGCACGCCCGAGGAATAACCCATGCGGGTGAGCAGGCCGCGCGCCCGATCGCGGCCGAGCGTTTCGATGAGCTCGTGGCGCAGCGAGCCCAGGGACGCGGCGTGCAGCAGCATCATGCGCTGATCGTCCAGCCAGATCTTGCCGCTGCCCGGCTCGAAGCGCAGCCGCGAGCGCAGATCGGCGTCAGCGATGAGCTGTTGCTGGCGAGTGACCATGGGTCTCGTCCACGAGGCTGTGCACGGGCCGGCGGCCGCGCGCGCTGCGCCCTTGTAACACGCGGCGCGCGCGAGGTTCATCCTGCGGCGCACAAATGATCCCGTCGTGGCCCTATAATTCGTGCCCGGGTGCGCACGCGGGCATGACCGTCGCGCGCCACGGCACGGCTGCACGCCAGGAGGAGGATACCGCTCATGAGCGCAAACCCGGAGATCGGCCGCTCGATCGCGGCCAACGGCATCACCACCAATTACCACGACGCCGGCCGCGGCGATGTCGTGCTGCTGCTGCACGGCTCCGGACCGGGCGTGAGCGCGTGGGCGAACTGGCGCCTGGTCATACCGGTGCTGGCGGAACGTTTTCGCGTGCTCGCGCCCGACGCCGTCGGCTTCGGCTACACCGAACGGCCGGCGGGCATGCGCTACGATCTCGACGCCTGGGTCGCGCACGCCGCCGGTCTGCTCGATGCGCTCGACATCGGCCGTGCGCACGTCATCGGCAACTCCTTCGGCGGCAGCCTCGCGCTGGCGCTGGCCATCCGCCAGCCCGCGCGCGTGCGCCGGCTGGTGCTCATGGGCAGCGTCGGTGTCGAGTTCGAGCTGACACCGGGGCTGGACAAGACCTGGGGCTACACGCCCTCGCTCGGGAACATGCGCGAGCTGCTCGACATCTTCGCCTACGACCGCCGGCTGGTATCCGACGAGCTGGCCCGGTTGCGCTACGAGGCGAGCATTCAGCCCGGCTTCCAGGAGTCCTTCGCGGCCATGTTCCCGGCGCCGCGCCAGGACGGCATCCGCAGGCTGGCCAGCCCGGAGCAGGATATCCGCCGCATCTCCCAGCCGACCTTGATCGTCCACGGTCGCGAGGACCGGGTGATCCCGCCGGCGACGTCGCTGCGCCTGTTCGAACTCATCCCGAACGCGGAGCTGCACATGTTCGGCCACTGCGGCCACTGGACGCAGATCGAGCACACCGCGCGCTTCAACCGCCTGGTGGGGGATTTTCTCGCCCCCGGCGAGCCGTGATCGCAGCCGCGCGGCGCGGCGCGCAGGCCCCGGCCGCCACGGTGGGCACGCCGTGAGATTCATCGTCATCGGCGCCGGCGGCATCGGCGGCTACTGCGGCGCCCGCCTGCAGGCCGCGGGTCACGAGGTCGTGCTGGTCGCGCGCGGCGCGCACCTGGCAGCGCTGCGCGAACAGGGCCTGCAGCTCGTGCATCCGCAGTTTCGGTTCGCCGCCCCGGTCCACGCCTGCGATCTGCAGACGCTGACGCGCGCGCAGCCGGCGCGGCCGGACGACGTGCTGCTCGTGTGCGTCAAGGCGATGAGCACCGCCGAGCTCGCCGGCGAGCTCGGGGCCTGGATCGGTGCGGTCCCCGCGACCGTGCTGTCGCTGCAGAACGGCGTCGACAACGAGGCCGAGCTCGCCGCGGTGCTCGGCCGCGAGCGCGTCATCGGCGGCACGATCCGGCGGCTCGGCGGTCACGTGACGGGACCGGGCCGCATCGAGGCGACCGGACCCGCGCAGACGACCATCGGCCCCTGGCCGACGGCCGTCGACACCCCGGCGCTCGTCAACCGGCGCGTGCAGGTCATCGCCGACGCGTTCAATGCCGCCGGGATCCCGACCGAGATCAGCGCCGACGTACGCCGCGTGCTGTGGCACAAGCTGGTCGTGAACAACGGCGTCAACCCCTTGTCCGCGCTGGTGCGCAAGGACACCCGCAGCATTTCCCACGATCCGCTGCTCAGCCCGATCGTGCTCGCCATGATGCAGGAGACCGCGCTCGCGGCGGCGGCCGACGACGTCGCGCTCGGTGCCGCCGACGTCGAGGAGATGTACGAACTCATCCGCGGCTTCGACGCCATTAAAACTTCGATGCTGGTCGATCGCGAGCACGGCCGGCCGCTGGAAATCGAAGCCATCCCGGGCGCGGTCGTGCGCCGCGCGGATCGGATCGGCGCCGCCGTCGCGCACACGCGCACCGTCTACGCACTGCTGCGTCATCTGGCCTGACGGTTTGACGGTGCGCCGGGCAAGCCGGGGAAACCGGCGCGGATGAGCGCCGCCCGCAACGAGCCCGCCGGCCCGGAGAGTGACGGCACGATCGCGCCCCGCCCCGCCGTGACCCGGGCCGTCGCCGGCTATCTCATCCTCGCGCTGATCCTCACCTCGGTCGGCCACGGCGTGGGCGCTGCGGTACCGGCATGGATCCCGGGCGCGTGCGGCTGGCTGGCGGCGCTGCTGCTGGTGCGCGCATCGAGCCTCGTGCAACGGCTCCAGGCGGTGGCGATGATCGGCATCGGCGCGGCCGTGCTCGCCTGGTCCACGCGCCACGCGCCCGCGGCGGCGCCGCTCGCCGACGCGATCAGCATGAACCAGGCGATCATGGCCATGATCGCCGCGGTCGGTTTCGTGCGCCTGGTGAGCCGTTCCGGCGTGCATACCGGCGAAGCGCTGCCCGTCGGCCGCCGCGCGCTGGCCCAGACCATGCTCGGCACGACCTTGTTCGGCGCCGTCATCAACGTCTCGGCCATGGTGATCGTGGGCGATCGCATCAGTCGCGCGGGTACGCTTACGCGCCTCCAGGCGCTGGCGATGTCGCGCGCGTTCGCTTCGACCGCCCTGTGGTCACCGTTCTTCGCGGTCATGGTGATCGCGGTCGTGTACTCCGGCGGCGCACGGCTGCCCGTGCTCATCGCGGCCGGCGTGCCGCTCGCCCTGGTGTCACTCGGCTATACCCTGAGCGAGCTCGGCCGGGCACCCGAAGCCGCCGGCTTCGAGGGTTATCCGATCCACGGCCGCGCGCTGGTGTTGCCGGCGAGCCTCGCCGCGCTGATGCTGATCGTCCACGCGCTCGCGCCGGCGATCGCCATCGCGACCCTGATCGCGATGCTCGCACCCTTGCTGACGCTGGCCATCGGCCTGGTTCGGCACGGCCGGCGCTTCGCCGCCATGCTCGATGCCTACGTGCGCCACGAGCTGCCGCGCATGGGTGGGGAAATCGTGCTGTTCAGCGCCGCCGGCGTGCTCGCGGTCGGTCTCGCCCACGCCGCGCAGGCGAGCCGGCTGCTGCCGCCCTTCGCGGCGTTCGGTCCGCTGCAGGCTGTGCTCGTCGTGTTTTCGATCGCGCTGAGCTGCGTGGCCGGCCTGCATCCGCTGGTCGGCATCGCCGCCTGGAGCGCGGTGCTGCTGCCGCTCGGCAGCCAACCCGATCTGCTCGGCGTGACCTTCCTCGTCAGCGGTTCCATCGGCGTGTGCGTGTCACCGTTTTCCGGTCTGCACCTGTTCCTGCAGGGCCGCTACGGCATCCCCTCCCACCACTTCACGGTCTGGAACGCGCGCTATGGAATCGTGATGCTCGCCGCCGCGGTACCGGTGCTGTACGCCGTCGATTACGCCACGCGCTGACGCCCGCCCGCATCGGCGCGGGCGGGTCGCCGCCGGGCGGTGGCCGAACGGCCGGCCGGGCACGGCGCGCGAGCCGCCGGGCCGGACGCTTTACCCGTCCACCACACAGCAGGGAAAATCCCGCCACGAACGCGGCGACCGCGCCGTGACGAACCACCGAATGTGAGCCCGCGCATGAGCCGATTCGATCGCATACTGAGCCTGCACCGCATCCTCGCCGCCCGGCGCACACCGGTCTCGCGCCGGGAGCTCGAAGAACGCCTGGAGTGCTCGCGGGCCACGGTCAAACGCCTGATCGAGGATCTGCGCGACCACCTGAACGCGCCGATCGAGTACGACCGTGATCGCAACGGTTACTACTATGCCGCCGACCGCGACCGCTACGAGCTGCCGGGGCTGTGGTTCAACGCCGACGAGCTGTTCGCGTTGCTGACCACCATGAAGCTGCTCGCCGACGTGCAGCCCGGGCTGCTCGAGCCCCACATCGGACCGTTGCGCGAACGGGTCGATCGGCTGCTGAGCGACGCGCCGGCCGGTCACCGCGACGTCGCCCGGCGCATCCGCATCCTGCAAAGCGCGCCGCGGCACGTGGAGTTCGACGCATTCGGCCACATCGCCGGCGCACTGCTGCGCCGGCGCCGGCTGCGTATCCTGTATCACAGCCGCAGCCGCGACGACACCACCGAGCGCTGGGTGTCGCCGCAGCGGCTGGTTTACTACCGTGACAACTGGTACCTCGATGCCTGGTGTCACCTGCGCCGCGCGCTGCGCAGCTTCGCGGCCGATCGCATCCACGTAATCGAGGAAGGCAAGGCGGCACAGGAACTCGCCGACGCCACGCTCGATCATTACTACACCTCCGCCTACGGCATCTTCGCCGGCGAGCCGCGTCACGAAGCGGTACTGCGATTCAGCGCGGCGGCCGCGCGCTGGATCGCCGACGAGCAGTGGCATCCGGCCCAGCAGCTGCGCGTGCTCAACGACGGCCGCGTCGAGCTGCGCGTGCCCTACGCGGATCCGCGCGAGCTGGCGATGGACATCCTGCGCCACGGTGCCGAGGTCGAGGTCCTCGAACCGAAATCGCTGCGCGCGCTCGTGGCCACCCGCCTGCGCGCCGCCGCGGCCCTCTACAAACCGGGGTCGGAGTGAGATTTCGCGCGCATCGCCCACGACCACCGGGCCGCGCCTGCCGGACGGACGCCGGCGACGAGGCTGAACCACGCCGCTGCCCCCGATCTTCAGCGTGATCCGCGCGATCGCCGCCGCCCGCCTGCTCGCCGGCAACGATTTCAACCACCGGGCCATCCACCGGGGACGGCTCCACGCCACGCGGCGGCTGCTCACTCCGCTGTTGCCCGCCGTAGCGCACTCGCGGCACCGGCCTGGATGCCCGCCCCCACCTGTTTCGCGGCGTGGGCCGGAACCGACGACCGGCGCTATCTGAACGCGCCGGCAGGCTGCCTGAGGAGCGGCGTCGCCCTGCGACCCGGACGCGGCCAAGCCGTGGTGGCAACGTGCCTGCGAGGGCGGCCGCTTGCCGGCGCGCCTGCTCGCAACCCGCTACAACCCGACCCGGGACCGGCATCGGGCGATGGCGCTGCCAGACCAATGCCGCCGGGGCGCGATCGGCGCCGGTGCGGATCTCGAGGCGCTCGTGCAGGAATCGGGCGCGGGGATCGAGGCCCTGCTCGCGAACGACCGGCGCGCGGATCCGCCATCGGCGCCACAACGATAATGAGTGTCGCGCAGCAAGCGGACGCCGATCGATACGCGCTCCGACACGCCCGCGAACGATCGGTCACCTCGAGGATCCGGGCGCTGTCGCGCGCACAGCGGCAGCGCCGAGGATCCGCACGCGTGGACCGCGAGGCCCATGCATTCGTGCATCAGCAGGGCGCGCGGCGGAGCGCTTCGGAACGGATCCTCCCGATCACTGCTCCATTCGCCACCACCATCGTGGCAGGCTCCGGCCGTCGCTTCGCGGTCACCGGCACCCGCCTGATCTGCGCAATCACCCACCCGTTCGGCGCCCACCGAGGCCCGACCTTGCACAACGATCAGGTGACGGTCGTGCCCGCACATGGCCCGCTTGAAAATCACATCCGGATCGCGATCCGGCACGAGTGCCGGCCGGCTCCCGGGCTCAAAATCTGAGCCACCCGCGGGCCTACAATCGTATGTGTAACCGGGGGCCCGGGGGAATATCCGCTGCGCAAACGCACCGTCCTCGCGTGCCGGTACAGATGACCGCTGAGCACAGCCCGGCCACAACCTTTCCGATACGGAGGCAGGCGATGGGACAACTGGCGAAGCACGAGCCTTTGGATCGCGAACGCTTCCTCGAGCTGACGTATCTCGAACGCGCGCAGTTGCTGGAAGAACTCGTCCCCCGGATCACCAACGGCGAAGTGTGGGATTACGCCGACGTGCGGTGGACGCTACTGCCGCCATCGATCCGCATCGCCATCGAGACCGGCCGCTTCCTGGACTCGTGAACAGCGCGCGTCGCGGGCGACGGCTACGCCGCCGCTCGCGCGGCGGGCGGACTCGCATTTTGAGCCACCCCCCGGCGTATGCTCCCGCGACCCGGACCAGGCACGCGCATGAAACATGCACGCACCGCAACATCCGTCCGCCTGCATTTTCAGGGATCCCCTGGTAGCGCCGGATCCGTCCCTGCCTATAATTCGTCACGAGGGGGAGATGTCGGATCGATGGTCGGCGGCGACCGATCGCCACCGTCGCCCGGACCGTCCCGCGACGGTGCCGGACGGGCTCCCGGAGCCTGCCCCCCGGTGTTCCCGCACAACGCGCCCGCCCCGCGGCAGCGTGCAGGCGACCAGCTCAACGGCGCGCCGCCGCCGGGGTATCGCCGGGGCCGCTCACGGCAACAGCGCGTGGACGAGGTGCCTCATGAAGCGCAGAGCATTCCTCGAGCAGATGACGGCACTGTGCGTGCCCGCCGTCGGCGGTGCGACGGCATTGACGGCAAACCTCGCCGGCGCGCGACTCCCGACCGGCAAGGTGGCAAAGAGCCTGCGCGTGCTCTGGGTCCATCCGGCGGCGCCGCCGGATGTCCTGACCGCTGCGGTCGAACTCGAACGCGAAACCGATCCGGCCTTCGATCTCAGCTGCCTGCAGGTGCTCGCGCGCGGCCGTCTGTGCGGCCGCCTCCCCGTCAGCATCGATCTCGCCGCCCGCATCGACGCGGGCGAACGGCTCGACGCGCGCTTCCTGCGCTGCCGGCCGGTCATTCCGGGCGGCCGTATGCATCACGTCGAGCTGCTGGTGTATCCGCGTGAGTACGGCCAATGGCTACCCGAAAACCGGGGTTGAGGAAGGTGGCAGCGAAAATCGCTCCGGATGAGCACGACCGCGGGACACCGCAGGAAGTCGCGACGCGCCGGCGCCGCCATCAAACGCCCGTGCCTCCCGGATCCCGGCAACCCTCTCAGGGAGAGCACGCGCGACGGTCTGCATCCTGCGCACAGACCACCGTGCAACAATCGGTTTTCAGTCCGCAACTGATCGTATTTGCGCTCGAGCCCGAGGAGGGCGGTCGCACCAGCCTGGATCTCGCCGCCACACTGACCGTCTGCGCGCGCTGGCGAGAAGCGCTACTCAGTCACAGCAACGATGCAGCCGACGCGATCCGCAGCATCCTGAGCGGCCACGATTCTCGCGGCGCTCCGCTGCGCGACCCGCATCTCGCGTTCCTGCCCTTCGCCAGCGTGGGACACGTGCATGCCGACAGTCGCCTGCTCGGTATGGGTCTCGCCCTGCCCGAACTACTCGGCCCCGAGGAACGCCGGGCGATCGGGCGCGTCATCGCCCGCGTGCGCCAGCTCAAGCTCGGACGGCTCGGCCGTTGGCGCGTACGCGCGATCACCGGATCCATTCCGCCTTCGCACTTGTGTTCAGAATCTTGGACGGCTCACCCTGCCGGCGCGACGCAGTGGTCCTCAGTCACGCCCATCGCCTTCGATCGCCATCCCAAAGGTCGGACCGAGGCGGAACGCCATCAGGCGCTCGCCGCGATGATTGCCGAGAGTTGTGAGCGCAACGGATTGCCGGCCACGCGCGACGTAATCATTACGCCCGTGTCACTGCACCTTGGCGTACCCCTGGCACACGCCTTCCCGAGGCTCGAACGCAAGGACGGCGGCCTGCGCCGACACAGCCACGCGGTCCTCGTCTTCGACGTTCCCGTGCAGGGGCCGATCCTCTTGGGCGCGGGACGATACCGCGGTTACGGATTGTTCCGCCCGATGCAGGGGATCGATGGACCGGAAAGCTCAAACGCGTTCGAGGCGCTCGGCGAATGACATCGGTCGCGTACGACGCATTCTTCGCCCGGGCGTTCGGGCGTGATCCCGTGACGTGCAAACCGCACCCGTACCAGCGCTCGATCGCGAGCGAGCACGATCTCCCTGAATTCGTGAGCGTTCCAACCGGCTGCGGCAAGACAGCTGCCCTCGTCCTCGGGTGGTTGTGGCGGCGGTTCAACCACGAGGACACGGCTGTGCGCGCGAGCACTCCGCGGCGTCTCGTCTACTGCCTTCCTATGAGAACGCTCGTCGAGCAGGTCCGATCGAATGTGGTCCTCTGGCTGAAGAACCTCGACCTGCTCGCTGGTGAAACCGATGACAATCAGCGCGCGCGCTACAGACCGTCCTGGGTGGCGGGTCGAGTTCCTGTCTTCACGCTCATGGGCGGCGAAGAACGGGTGGACTGGCAGGCGTATCCAGAGCGGGAAGCCATCCTCATTGGGACACAGGACATGCTGCTGTCCCGCGCCTTGAACCGTGGGTACGGCCTCTTCCCGGCGTACTGGCCCATCGACTTCGGAATCATCAATGCCGACGCGCTTTGGGTTCTCGATGAAGTGCAGCTCATGGGCGTCGGCAGGACGACCAGCGCCCAGCTACAGCTACTGGCCCCGGCGAGCAGCGAGCACGTGCTTGTGCCGCGACGGCATACCGTCTGGATGAGCGCCACCTTGGGTGCCCATGACGTTCCGCTTCCAGACGCCGGTCGCGGACAGATCGAAGTGCCGGCGTGGATGCACACACCCGATCGAGACGACGATTCGGCCACGTTTCTTCTCCAGAGTCTGTCAAAGGACGAGCGTCGACCCGCTGCTGATGGCGACGAGCCCACCTCGCTTCAAGCGGTAGTTCACGCCGTGAAACACCTCGACCTGCGCATCACAGGCGCCCGAAGGTGGACAGCCGACAGCGACGAGCTCTTGAACGCCGTCCTGGCCGAAGCGCAGGAGTGTCTCACGCTCGTCGTGACCAACACCGTCGCGCGTGCCCGCGTGCTGCACGAGAAACTCCAAGCCAAGACGGCGGATCGTCCAGTCGCGGATCGGCCGGAGACCGCCATGCTGCATTCGCGCTACCGCCCCTGGGATCGCGCGCGTGAGATGGACCGCGTGTCCAGCGAGGTGCCGACTGCGGGTCGGATCGTAGTTTCGACGCAGGTACTCGAGGCGGGTGTCGATCTGGACGCGGACCGCCTCTTCACCGAGATCGCACCGTGGCCTTCTTTGGTGCAGCGGTTTGGGCGGCTCAATCGGAAGGGCCGACGCCACGATGCGCGCGCTGTGGTGTTCGACGTCCCGTTCGATGACAGCAAGGCGCGCAAGCTCACGAAAAAGGACGAGCGGGAGAAGGCGCTCGTAGACGCACAGACCAAGGCGGCGCGTCCCTACGATTGGGAGGATATTCACCAGGGCCGAAGTCAGCTTGAGCGGCTCGGTACCACGCTGCCAACCCTTGACCGTCTCCCGGATTTGCCTCTTCCACTCGAGGGCCCGGTGCTCCGACGGTTCCATATCGAGGATGCCTTCGACACCGATCCCGACCTTTCGGGCGGCCACATCGATGTCTCCGGATTCATCCGGGCGCGTGAGCGGGATCTGGACGTCTACTTGCTCTGGCGGTGCATTCGCGCGGATCTCGATGAGCAACCCTCTCCGCACCCGGACGAGATCTGCGCCGTTCCCATCTACGAGTTGATTCAGACACTACGAGGCCAGCGTGCGTTCCGGCTTGGATTCGGCAAGAAGCGACGCGGAAAGCACGCGTGGGAAGAGCTCACGATCACGGAGGGGCGTGTCCGCGTGGGCGACACCATCATGGTCGACTTGGATCTGGGCGGCTATGTCGAAGAGAACGGCTGGCTCGGATCCGTCGATTCGGGCGCGACCAGTCAGAAGCCCAGCACGTACATCGCGCGGCACAACGATCGCCGAGTTTGGCTGCGAAGGACTCCGGCGGGTCTTCAGGTCGTCATGGATATCGACCACCGGATCGCCGGGTACTCGGGTCGCGATCGAGACCCTCGGAGCTTCGTTCACCGGTGGATGACGCTTGAGGAGCATCTCAATGCCGCCCGGGAACGTGCGCGAGAGATCGTAGGAGGGCTGGTCTCCCCAATGATGATGGGGCGCGTCGCATTGGCGGCACGCTGGCACGACGTGGGTAAAGCGCTTGAACGCCCTCATAGGGACGGCACCGTGACGCATCCTTTCCAGGAGATGCTGCGCTCTGCCGGCAAGCCCGAGGCCGGCCATCCCGGTGATGGCGTGCTCTACGCGAAGTCGAACCGGCGCGGCGGGAAGCCAGCCGGGTTCCGGCACGAAGTTGCGTCAGCACTCGCCTACCTCGAAGTTGAGCGAGATCCCGACGATCTGATCGCGTACCTGATCATGTGCCATCACGGCAAGGTTCGCCTGTTGCCGGAGCCGTGGGACGAGCATCACATGAACGATGCGAACGGTGTTCGCCCCGGTGATCGAGTGTAGGCGGGGGGAATGAGCGGGCTCACCGCTTCCGAAAAGCGCGTCCCATGCGATCCCGGAAAGCTGCTCGGCTCCAAGGATCGGCCCTCGTGGCAAGGGCGGGTTGCGCGACTACTCGCGTGGCACGGCCCCTTCGAGCTCGCGTTCCTCGAAGCGCTCCTGCGCGTTGCCGACTGGAGGGCAAGCACATGAAGGTAGTACTTACGGCACTGAAACGGTGGCCCTGTGGCTGGCAGCGAGGTGCGCCCTCGCGGTACCGACGGAGGGAAGGTAAGACATGAGCTCGAGGAAAGTCCACATTGAGTTTCAGCGCGTGCAGACTTGGCTCTTCTCCGTCCCGCGGCTGCGCGCGATGGTGGGTGCCAATGCGTTGCTCGGCGAGACCTTGCGCGTCGCGCTACCAAACCTGGCGCGCCAGTGTGGAGGGTGGTCCCTCGCGCCCGCCACGGAATCCTACCCCGTAGCGGACCCGCAAGACCCGCTGAAGGCGCACGACGACCCTGATGCCGATGCGAAGGACGGAATCCTCGCCCGCGATGGCGGTCACTTCGAAGCGCAGTTCACGAGCGGCGCCGAGGCGTTCGCCGATGCGGCCGGGCGGCTCTTGCGGTCGAGCCTGCCGCGCCTCCGCTTCCGCATCTCCGTCGACGGCGAGCCGCTGACCAAGAGCCAAGTGCATCTCTCGACCGAGCTGCCGGTGCTCGCACCCTGCGAATGGACCGGGCGCGGGCTCGCGTCGGCGCTCGTCAAGCAAGGTGATGAACGCCCCGCCGTGTCGCTCGACGTCGCGCACCGGCACGAGGCTGCGAAGCGCACCGAAGACGGTACGGCGGTCGACGTCGCGAGCCTGCTCAGCGCCACGACGAAGCTCAACACGCTTGAGCGCGCGCAGGAGCTGAAGGAGCTGGTTGGCAGCGGCTATATCGCGCTCATCCACGCCGACGGCAACGGCGTCGGCAGCGGCCTCGGGAAGGACAAGAGCGACAGCGAGCGCGCCGCGTTCTTCCATAAGAACCGCGTGCTCCTCCGGCGCGCCGCGCAAAAGGCCATCGACACGCACTGCCCAGACGCAGGGCATGCGCCACTCATCCCACTGATGCTGGGTGGCGACGATCTTTTGCTCGCCTGCCGTGCCGAGATCGCGCTGCCCTTCGTCGTCACCCTGTGCGCGGAGCTCGAAAAGCTCCAGACCAACAACGATGGCTTCAAGCTCACACTAGGCGTGGGCGTGGTGTTCGCGAAGCACACCATCCCGATTCATCGACTGCACGAGGTGGCCGAGCAGCTCGCCAGCTCCGCGAAGCGTCGCTTCCGTGGCCTCAAGGATGGCGACGCGAAGCGCTCGGTCGTCGACTGGGCGGTCTTCAATACCGCGTGGTTCGATGACCCCGAGGAGGTGCGTCGGCGCGACTGGTCGCGCGGCAGCGGCAACGACTTGCGCCTGCTCTCGCAGCGACCGGTCGATGTGGTCGGCCAGGGCCTCGACTCGTTGCAGGGCCTCGTGCATGGAGCCGCGAAGCTCGCAGGCGCGCCGCGCTCCCAGCTTCGCTACCTGGTAGACCAGCTCCCTCGCGGTCGTACGCTCTCGGAGCTCGCGTTCGTCGAGCTATCAAGAGAAGCGAAGGGCGCACTCGATGAAGCAGGCCTGAAGTCCCTGTGGCGAGGAGCCACGAACAACGGCCCCTGGCTGACCGAGCTGCTCGACCTCGTCGAGATCGCCGAGATCGCACGTCTCGGTCACAGCTCCGAAGCCGCGCTCGCCGACCGGGAGGACGCCCATGTCTAAGAAGCACAAGGCCCACTTCCCAAAGCGACGGTCCGTTTCGGAGCCCAGCCGTTCCGACGTCGGAACCGCGAGCCAGAGCAACAGCTGGCTGCGTCGCACGCTCATCGCCGAGCTCCTCACCGATGCGCATCTCGGCTCGAGCTCCGGTGGCGGTGGCATCGACGCGCTGCTCGCGCGCGATCGACATGGGCGGCCCGTCATCTGGGCCTCGCACGTCGAGGGCGTGTTGCGCGACGCGGCCCGCAGGCTGCACGGCGACCAAGAAGCCGAGGCGTTCTTTGGACGTGCTGGTGGCGACTTCACGCGTGGCGATCGCCAACGCGCCGTGTTCACCTCGCTGTACGCGAAGGACAACGCCGGTAGCCACATCTGGCGCTCGACCGCGCGCGAAACGTTCGACAACCGCGCGCCAAAGGACGACACCCTGCGCGTTGTCGAGTACGTACCGAGGGGCACGAAGCTCGTGGGCGAGGTCGAGTTGCCCGCGAGCGAGCTGTCTGTACTGCAACGGCTGGTACAAGAGGTAGACGCGCTGGGTGCTGGCCGCTCCACTGGCGCGGGACGCGTGAAGCTCTGGCTCGGAGATGTGCGGCCGACGCGGCGCACGACCGGCACACCGACCGGGCGTCTCACGATCCTGCTGAAGAACCGCGATCCGCTCTGCATCACCGCGACGGCGACGCCCGACAACTTGATCCCGAGCCTAGCGTTCGTGCCGGGGCGGACGCTGCTCGGTGCGGTCGCGGCGTGGCTCATCGCCGAGGGCGATCGTGACACGGCCTCGTTGCTGACTTCGGGCCGCGTCTCCGTGAGCGACGCGCTGCCGCTGCCGCAGGCGCCGACGACGCTCGCAAGCGTCGAGGTGCTGCCGGCGCCGCTGTCGCTGCAGAGCGAGAAGCCAGAAGGCACGGCGGGCGAGGTGCCGTGGTGGGCGCAGCCGACGACACCGACGCGACGGCTCGACGCGTGGAGCGCTAAGCCGGAGAGGAAGCAGAACGCGGTGAAGCTCAAGCGACCAGAGGACGATCTCTTCGTCTACCGCGCGAGCACGAGCGAGGCGTGGACGACGTTCCGTCCCGCGCGGCGCGTGCGCCTGCGCAACGGGCGCCCCGATCCGAAGCAGCTCGACGCGTCGCTTTTCGCCATCGAGCAGATCGTTGAGGAAACCCACTTCGTCGCCGAGTTTCAGGGGACGCCCGAAGACTTGAAGAAGGTCGCCGACGAGCTCGGTCCCATCCTCGAAGGATGGCGCTGGCTGCGTGTCGGTCGCGCGGGTGGACCGGTCGAGGTGGCGCGGTTCGCGTGGTCTAGCGCTCCTGCGGCCACGAAGACGACGGAGAAGGCGCTGCTCACGCTGACGTCGGACCTGCTCGTTCGGGATGAACATCTACGCTGGCGTACGGCGATCGACGAGGCTGCCCTGCGCGAGCTGCTCTGCGCCGACGTCCAACTCGGCAGGGCGCTGCAAGACAGCGTGATGGTCCACGGCTTCAACGGCACGTCGCGCTTGTGGCGCATGCCTGCGGCTGGCATCCGGCGCGGCTCGGTCTTCGAGGTCTCTGGCGGCGGCGTCGCGAAGCTCGCGGAGCGGGCAGCGAAGGGCCAGTGGCTCGGCGAGCGCACCCATGAGGGCTTCGGGCGCTTCCGGCTCGACGCTGCGCTCCCGGGCGTGACAGGCGACGCTCGCACGACGAGCGCTCAAACACCCGGCACCGACGTCGAGGACGAGGCCATCGCTGCGGATACCCGGGAGTGGTTCAATGCGCACAAGTCGCTGGCCAAGTCCGGCGGCGCCAACGATCGCAAGCCGAGCCTGTCGCAGTGGCTCGACCTCGTGGCTGCTCTCGAGAGCAGCAACAACACGAATGCCATTGACGAACGCCTCGACCCGAAGACGGCTGGCGCCAAGAGCTGGAAGGACAAAGACGCGAAGGCGGTGCTGGAGAAGCGCAAGACGCGCCAACCAGAACAATGCGCTCGCTACGCGCGCTTCTTTGTGCGCTGGCTGCGCGTCAACTCGCGTTCCCCTCAAGCCGAGAGGGCGCGATGAACACCGATTGGCTTCGATGCGCGCTCGGTCTCCATGCGTCCGAAGCGCCGTTTCCATGGCAGGTCGAGCTGCTCCGTCGCTTCTGCGGAGGCGAAGAAGTTTCTTTGCTGGACATCCCTACCGGTCTCGGAAAGACTGCTGTCATGGCCGTGTGGCTCGTCGCGCGAGCGCTCGGAGCCGCTCTGCCTCGACGGCTCGTCTACGTCGTCGATCGTCGGGCGGTCGTGGACCAAGCGACCGAGGTCGCCGAGTCACTCCGCGCGTGGGTGGCGAATGAGCGAGGTGTCGCAGACGCACTCGACCTTCACGATTGCGCTCTGCCCATCTCGACGCTGCGCGGCCAGCACGTCGACAATCGCGCGTGGCTTGAAGACCCGTCGTCGCCCGCGATCATCATCGGCACCGTCGACATGGTGGGCTCTCGGCTCCTCTTCTCGGGCTATGGCGTCTCGTCGAAGATGCGTCCTTACCACGCAAGTCTCCTCGGCGCGGACACATTCGTTGTTCTCGACGAGGCCCACTTGGTCCCTACCTTCGAGGATCTCCTCAGACAGGTCGAGCGTGGAGCCGACTCGTTCGGGCCGAACGAACCATCACTGCGGGGGCTGGCTCCTGAGTTCAAGCTCTTGTCGCTTTCGGCGACCGGACGCCAGACCGACGCCACGACGCTGATTCTCTCCGACGACGATCGAAGCAACCCTATCGTCAAGAAACGCCTAACCGCGAAGAAGGCGCTGAGCATCGTAGATCTCGGCAAGAATGCTGACGACGCCGACGAGGCGACCAAGAAGAACAAGGGCCCCAAGCTCGCTGGCGTTCTCGCCAAGCAGGCATGGGAGGTGACGACGCAAGGCTCGGCACAGGTTCGGTGCCTCGTGTTCTGCGACGCGCGCAAGGACGCGACCGCCGTCGCTGCCAAACTGCGCAACCTGGCGAAGTCGGCCACTGCGCCCGAGCCCACCATCGAGCTCTTTGTCGGCGGACGCCGCGTGAAGGAGCGTACCCAAGCGCGCGATGCTCTAGCCCGACTCGGATTCCTCGCGGGCACAGCGACGAACTTGGAGCGCTCGGCCTTTCTGATCGCAACGTCGGCCGGCGAGGTCGGAGTGGACCTCGACGCGGACCACATGGTCTGTGACCTCGTCGCGTGGGAGCGCATGGTCCAGCGCCTCGGCCGAGTGAACCGGCGCGGTGATGGAGATGCGAAGGTCGTCGTCGTGGTCGACAGTGAGCCCGCGCGGCCCACCACGAAGGCGAAAGAGGCGCTCGCTGAAAGGCTGGCGAAGCGGGACGCGGCCATGCGGGCCTTCGAGGAGCGTCCCGGACTTCAATCGAAGATTGAACAACTGGAGGCGGCCGAGAAGCCAAAAGACAACGAAGTCTGCGCTCTGCGCGACAAGGTGAAAGAACTCGACGACAAAATTGCTGCGATCAAGGCCGAGAAGAGGGCAATCCCTACGGGGAAGAAGGGTACGCCTCAAGACAGGGCACGAAGGGAGGCACTCCAGCAGGAAGAAAAGGCACTCGGCGAGGAGAAGAAGGCGGCCAGAGAGCGGTTGAAGGCGGCCCAGAAGGTCGGGAAAGAGCGGCTCAAGCTGGAAGTGGCGAAAGGCCTCGACCCACTGAAGAGCGCGCTCAAGAATTGCGACGACCGAATCAAGGCTTTCAAAGACTCCGACGCGAAGACTGTAGCCCGGCACGAAGCGGACGTCGCAATGCACCGCGCCCTCCGGACGTTGCTCGACGCCGTAGCCAACGACGGCGGCAGCTTGAGCCCCGATGCGCTCCTGAAGCTGCGAGCTCGCCAAGATCTCGCCGATGCTCTGCGCGCCGCAACGACCGTCGAGCCGCTTCGGCCCGAACTGACGCGCCCGCTGGTCGATGCATGGTCGATGACTTCGCTCGACGAGCACCCCGGAAGGCCCGAGATCGATCCGTGGCTGCGAGGCTTCCGTCTGAACGATCCGCCGCACACGACAGTGGTCTGGCGACGGCATCTGCCCGTTCGAGCTGATGGATCCTTCGACGCCAAGGCGGCGAAGCGCTTCTTCGAGGCTGCACCTCCTCATACGAGCGAGCAGCTCGAGACCGAGACGCACCTCGTGCTCGATTGGCTCATCGAACGTGCCGCGACAGTCGCTGCCGCCGCCGGTGAGGCGTTGCTGGAGGCGAAGCAGGTCGTTGCCGTCGCTCTCGGACGGCGCGGTGAGCCGAAGGGATGGCGTACCCTCAGCCAGCTCGCTGCGGCAAAGAGCAAGGGCAAGAACAAAAAAATGGAGGCCAAGAAGGCTCGCGAGCAAGGAGTGAAGGAGCTCGAGAAGCTCTTGATCGGGGCGACGCTCGTCATCGACGCGCGCCTTGGTGGACTCACCGACGGACTCCTGAACGAAAAGACGAACACGACCGCAGAAGCCTCCGACGATGGCTCGACGACTTGGCTCGCTCGCCCGGACGTCGCCGATGTACCCGTGACGGGGTTCCGCATCCGAGTACTGGGTACCGACGAAGAGGACGAGTCAGCGTGGCGCACGACGCCAGGAGCCGGATGGGTGCGGCGCCATTTGTTCGTGACGAAGGTGTTGGACGGTGAGCCGTCTGCAGCGCTGGTGATCGACGGGTGGGCGGGCGACGCTGCGACGGAAGAAGAACGGGCAGAAGCAGATCGTCCCCAGCAGCTCGATGAGCACCAGAGCTGGGCCGAAGACTGCGCGAGACAGATCGCCCAGCGTCTTGGCATTAGCGACAAATGGACCGAGCTTCTCGCCTTGTCCGCTCGTCTTCATGACGAAGGGAAGCGCGCCGCACAATGGCAGAACGCCTTTGGGGCGCCGGCTGACGGACGCCCGTATGCGAAGACGAGGGGGCCGATCAACTTCGACCTTCTGGACGGCTACCGACACGAGCTGGGCTCGCTGCCCTACGTGGAAGCCCATGACGACTTCAAGGCGCTTGGCGCCGATGACCAAGAATTCGTTCTCCATCTCGTTGCGGCTCACCACGGCTACGCACGACCTGCGATTGGCGTCAGGGGAAGCGACCTTCCCCCGCCGTCGATCACTGACGAGTGGGGGCGGGACATCGCGCTTCGTTTCGCGAGGCTCTCGAGGCGATGGGGACCGTGGGGGCTCGCATGGTGGGAGGCGCTACTCCGCTCGGCGGACCAGACCGCGTCGCGCCGCAACCAGCAGGCAGCGACAGCGAAAAAGGAACAGAAGGAGCAGGAGGAGCTGCCGTGATGACGCATACGACTGCAGCCATCCCCGTCGACCTCAAGAGCCCAGGCCAGGTGCTCGCCAGCATGGGCTTCCTCGAGGCCGCAGAGGTTCTGCTCGGCGGCGTCGAGGCGCACTTCGACTGGAGCGAGGCGCAAGCGACGTTCGTGCTCTGCGCTGACGGTGACAAGAACCCGTTCGAAGTCGTCCTGGAGTTCCTGGCGAAGGCGAAGGTCATCGAGCTGACGCCCGTCGGCTACGTCGAGGGCGGTGCCGCCGATGGGGAGGATGACGGGGAGGAAGACGCCACTCCAACCGAGGCTAAACGCGACGAAAGTGCCTACGACGACGATGCCAATGAGGCACGGGGGCGCGTCACGACGCCAGCGTTCCCTTCGGGCGAAGGCGACCGCAACGCGCTTCCCCTCCAGCTCGTGCACGACGGACGTCGCCTCACCGTCAGTCATTGGGCTGACGGCTCGTCTCGCGAGCCGTTCAAGCTGTACTCAGGCAACCGCTCAGCGCGTCTCATCGCGTCGAACATGATCGAGTCCGTGCGTTCACTGTGGAAGACGGAACAGGCGAACCTCTTGAGAGCACCTCTCGACGTTGTGATGCCCATCAAGGGGAAGTTCAACTTTGACCCGCGTGCTGGGTGGGTCGCCATCGATGCCGGCTACTCGCCCAAGGATCAGGGACATGGAGTTGACGCCTCGCCAGTCGTGGAATTGCTCGCGGCGATCGGGCTTGAACATACTCGCCCAATGGTTGTCGTGACGACCGACCCCGGATTGCGAAAGACGCTTTACGGAAGGGCCACGTACGCAGTGTGGGGCCAATCGTTGCCACCGATGCTCGCGCGCGCGGCTCTCGTTGATGCCGCCCTGAATGTGCCGAAGCGCAGATTTAGCTTTGACCTCCGCGCATCCGGCAAGAACAAAGTCACAGCGTTCGCACAAGAGGAGACCCAGCCATGACATCGCAGGCCGCAAAAAACAGCACTCCGTCGCTGAACGAGGAGACTACCAAGCTCTTCGACTCATGGCTCGCCGCCGATGGGCCGGTCGCCCTCCGTCTGCGCCAGAAGCTCCTCCCCGTCGAGGCTGATGAGAGCGGTCGCGGCGTCATCTTCCCGCCGACCTATGCCGACATCGGCTACAACATCGATACGCTCGCGGACGGCACGCGCGTCGCGA
>JADZEE010000045.1 GCA_020850735.1 Gammaproteobacteria bacterium
TGGCCACGCAGATCCGGGGTGTGCACGGCAATGGCGTGGTCGCGGCTGAGCGCGGTCGCGAGGTGCGGGTAGGTCGCGCCACTGTGAGCGCCGCCGCCATGGAGGAATACCAGGCTCGCAATCGGCGTGGGCGGCCGGTAACTGCGGATGGCGAGTGCGGTGCCGTCACCCGGATCGAGATAGCTGGGGCCAGGTACCGGGATCCGGGGCGCGCTGCGAACGGCGTCGAGGGAGAACGGGGCCTGCATGCGGCGAGGATAGGCGCCGCGGCGCGGCAGGCCAACTGCCACAGCTGGACCGGCGACGTCGCCGTCGCATCGACTGAGGGCCATGGGATCGCGCACGCCGCAATCCCGGCGACGGCAACCCGTCACCGCACGCGGCGCTGACGAGCGGCGGATCGGGAAATCGCCGGCCGCCGATCGCCCACTGTCATCGCGCCCGGCGACGTGACAAACTGATACGCAGATGATCGAGTCCCTGCTCCTGACTGCGGCACGCGTCGTCACCTTCGAGCGCCAGCAGGTGCTGACGAATGCGAGCGGCTTTTTCTTCGAACGCGACGGCCGCTTGTTTCTCGTGACGAGCCGGCACGTGATGATCGACGAATCGAGCAAACACTTCCCGGACCGCATCGAGATCGAACTGCACATCGACCCGGACAACGTCGCCGAATCCACCGGGTTCTCGATTCCGCTGTATCGCGACGGCAAGAGCATCTGGCGCCAGGGCCTGGACACCGCCGGAGAGATAGACGTGGCGGTGATCGAGATCGAACGCGCGGCTTTGCCCGAAGCGACGGTATATCGCGCTTTCACGCCCGATCACCTGCCGGGCCCGCAGGATCAGATCGAGGTCGGGACCTCGCTGCTGGTGGTGGGTTTTCCGCTCGGTTTTCACGACACGCTGCACCATATGCCGGTCGTGCGGCACGCGGTGGTCGCGTCTTCGTTCGGTCTGCGCTTTCAGGGCGAGGGCTACTTCCTCACCGATGCGCGCACGCACCGGGGCACCAGTGGTGCGCCCGTCGTGATGCGGGTCGGCGGGGGACGACAACCGCAGCGCGGTCTGCCGTGGATGCTGCTCGGCGTCCACTCGGCACGGCTCGACGTCGGTACGCGTGACCTGAAAATGGACGAGGCGCTCGGCCTGAACTGCGCCTGGTATGCCGACATCCTGCTGACGCTCACCGCAAACTGAACGCGGCAAAGTCAATCGCCGGCGTGACCACCGGCGGCACAGCGCGCGCAGATGCAGGCGCGGCCGCGGGCGCTGGCCGGCACCCGGGCGATGAGCTCTGCGGGAAAGCGCTCGGTGACACACCAGCACGGCTTACCCGCTGCCGAACCGCATGGCACGGTACGGGCGCATTCGTTCGGCGCGCCGCACAGCGGGCAACGCGCGGGATCGACGTCGATGTCCGTCCGCTTCATGGTCATTGCGGCAATGCCGGCGCCGACTGTACGACCGCACCGGTCAAGCCGCTCGCCGCGATACCGTCGAAGACGAACTGCACGGCGAGCGCGCACAGCAGGACACCGAATACGCGCGCGATGACGTGCATGCCGGTGACGCCGAGGAGCTGATTCAGATAGCTGGCGGCAAGCAGGCAGGCAAGCTGGACGAGGAGTACGAGCACGAGCATGCCGATCACGACGGCCTCCGCGAGCACATCACCTTCGGCATCGGCAATGAGCAGTATGGACGCCCCGATTGCACCGGGGCCGGCGATGAGCGGTGTCGCCAGGGGGAATACCGACAGATCGTGCCGGCGCTTGGCCTCCCGCGATTCGGCCGCGGTCGTGGAGGTACCGCCCGAGTCGCGGGCGAACACCATGTCGATACCGATGAGCAGCAGCAGTATGCCGCCCGCCGTGCGCAGGGCCGGCAGGGTGATGCCCAGAAGCCGCAGCAGCGGCTCACCGGCCAAGGCGAACACAATCAAGATCGCACCGGCGAGGGCGGTGCCGCGCACGGCCATGGCCCGGCGCTGTGCCGGGCTCGCACCGGCGGCGAGCGCGGCGTACATCACCGCGACGTCGATCGGACCGATGGTCGCGAAGAAGGCGGCGAAAGCGACGGCGGCGGTGGTGAGCACCCGCACAGGGTACTACGGTGCGTACGGCTCGTGCCGGCGCGGATCCCACCGGCCGAACGCCTCGCGGGCGATGTCGGCCCGCGCGCACGCGCCCTGGCGCCGGACAGTCGGAGGGCTCCCCGTGCCACCTACCTGGCGCGCGCAAGCCGGTCCGGGCTGACGACGCCGCGGCCCGGCGTGCCCGCGACGACGAACACCGGAATCCCGAATCGCGGGGCGGCCCGGACCGCCGGTGTCAGGCGAAAATTTCCTTGAAGAAGGACTGCATTTCCTGCCATGAACGCTGGTCCACGCCCGCGTCGTGGGCGAGCGGCAGGCCGTATTCCCTGCCCTTGGCGGTCGCCTCGGGATTGGTGAAACCGTGCAGCGCACCGGCGTAGCTGACGAAGCGGTAGTCGGCACCGGCCTCGTGCATTTCCTGCTTGAAGGCCTTGACCTGGTCCTCGCCGACGAGCTTGTCCTCGGCGCCGTGACACACCAGGATGCGCGCCTTGATACCGCCCTTGTCGGGTTTGTGCAGCGAGCTCAGGTTACCGTGGAAGCTGACCACACCGGCCAGATGCATGCCGCAGCGGCCCATGTGCAGAACGACGGCACCGCCGAAGCAGTAACCGATGGCGGCGGTTTTCTGCGGATCCGCAGCCGGATGACCGTGCAGGAAATCCGCGCCGGCCTCGAAGTGCGCTTCCAGCATCGCGGGCGCGGCGAGCACCTTGTTCATCTCGGCGCCGGCTTGCGCGGGCGTGGCGGCCAGCTTGCCGTTACCGTACATGTCCACCGCGAGCGCCACGTAACCGAGCTCGGCCAGCATGCGCGCGCGGCCCCGAATGTAGTCGTTCAGCCCCCACCATTCGTGCACGACGATTACGCCCGGGCGCTTGCCCGCACGCGCTTCGTCGTACGCCAGGTAACTCCTGAGTAAGGTGCCGCCGGCCTCGTACTCGACCGTTTCGGCGCGGATTTCCGGTTTGGCCATGCTCTGTCCCTCTCGTGCTGCAGGCGGCGCGCGGCGGCATCGGGACGCGCGCCGGATGGTTCGATTCTAACGCATTCACCGCGCGGGTCGCTCGCGACCGCTTTCAGTCCTGCTCGACCAGCTTGTAGCCGACACCGTGGACGGTGAGCAGACAGCGCGGCCGGCCGGCGTCCGCCTCGATTTTCTTGCGCAGGCGCACGACGAAGTTGTCCACCGTTCGCGTAACGACGTCGTCGGGGTGCCCCCAAACGCCCGCGAGCAACGTGTCGCGCGACAGTACCTCGCCCCGGTGGGCAACGAAATAACGCAGGAGGTCCATCTCCTTCGCGCTCACCTCGAGCTCTCGACCGTCACGCGACAACCGGTGGCGGGCGAAATCCGCCTCGGCGACGCCGACGCGAACCGTGCCCGCCGGCACCGCGGCCACACGTTCGCGGCGCAAATGCGCGCGAATACGCGCGAGCAGCTCGCGCAGGCTGAATGGTTTGACGATGTAATCGTCGGCGCCGGTCTCCAGACCCAGTACACGGTCGAGCTCCTCACCGCGGGCGGTGAGCATCAGGATCGGGCGTGCGAAGCCCTGCGCGCGCAGCACCCGGCACAAATCGAAGCCGCTGCCGTCGGGCAGCATGACGTCGATCAGGACGAGATCGGGATGCCGGCGGACAGCGGCTTCGCGCCCTTCGCGCACTGTGCCGGCGGCTATCACCTGGTAGCCCTCGATTTCGAAATTGTCGGCGAGCCCGCTGCGCATGGCCGGGTCGTCCTCGACGACGAGAATGGTCGCCTTGTGGCTCATCATCGCCCCTCGCTGACGGGAAACGAAACCACTGCACGCACCCCCGCGTGGTTCTCGGGCGAGTCCAGCACCAGATGGGCTCCATGAGCCACGGCGATCTGCTCCACCAGCGCGAGACCGAGGCCGCTGCCGTGCGCGTCGGATGCCATCGTGCCACGCTCGAACGCCCGCCGCAGGCGCGCATGCTCGTCCGCGGCGATGCCGGGACCGTGATCAATCACCCCGAGCTCGACCCAGTCACCGTCATTGTGGAGATGGACTTCTATCACGCCGCCCGCCGCCGCGTACTTGGTCGCATTGTCGACGAGGTTGATCAAAATCTGCGTCACGCCGTTCGGATCGTGTGCAACCGATGGCAGTACATCGTCGATGTGATCGTCTATGCGCACTCCGTGCTCTTCGAACTGACCACGGTAACGTTCCAGCACGTTGCTCACGGTCGCGCGCATGTCGGTGGCGGTGAGCTGGTACGCTTTGGCGCCGGCTCGCAACCGGGCGAAGCTCAGCACGTCGCCGATCATCTGCGAAAGACGTTCGGCCTCGCGCAACATCACGCGATGGTACTCGTGCTGCTTTTCCGGGTCGATCTGGCGGCGCAGGTACAAGGTCTCGGCGTACATGCGGATGAGCGCGAGCGGCGTCTTCAGCTCGTGCGACACGCTGGCGACAAACCGGTTGCGCAGCTCCACGAGCGCGTATTCGCGCCGCACCTCCCACCACACGGCAAAGGCCGTGGTCGCAATGGCGAGCAGGGCGCCGCCGCCAACGGAAACGACGGTCCAGTCCGAATCGTCGAGCCCGGACGATGCCGCAGCGGCGGGCGCCAGCGTCACGTTCCAGCCGGGCAACAGGTGACCGACTGGCGCCGACAGCTCTTCGGCGCGGACGCTGTCATCGGGACTTTCGAGGCGAAGGGCGACACCCAGCAACGCTTCGCGGACCGCGAGCACCGGTCGCAGGTAGGTGGCCTCGAGCGCAGCCAGATCGAACTGCATGAGGGCCCACCCGCTCGCACCGCTTTGAGCTTGATCCCCTGCGTCCCCGGCGTCGCGCATCGCCTCGTAGACGAACAGTTTGGGCTGGCCACCAACCTGTTCGACGAAGCTCTGCAACGCGAGCGGGTGCGCGGAGATCTGTCTCGGTTGCTCTTCCCGCAGGCGTTCGCTGACCCAGTCGACGAGGCGGCGGTCCTGCTCCGCAGCGGCATGAGGGAAGCTGCGCACGAGGTGCAGATCGGCATCGAACAGCAGCACGCGCGTAACCGTGGGAAACGACGTGCGCAGCAGGGTCAGGCGCGGCTCACTCACTTCGCCGATGGGCAGATTCTCGATGAGCAGAAACGGCGACTGCACCGCGGCCTGCAGGGCCTGCTCGATGCGGTTGGCGGCGAGCTCCAGAGCGTGCTCGCGCGCAGCAGCCGTCGTGCGCGCGATTTCAGCGCGCTGGCCGCGCAGCGCATAGACGGTGAGCGCCGAGATGGCGAGCACGTTGAAGAGCAGGGCCGCAAGCAGTACCAGCGCAAGCCGTAATCCGACGGTCGCGCGCCGCGACACGAGCGTGAGGGGCGCTTGCGCCGTGTCCGTCACCGGTGTCCCAGGCATGGCTTCCATGTTACGTCAGCTCAGACGCGAAAGGGGCCTCGCGGCCCCTTTCGTTGCTTGGACTCCCGTCGCAGGCGGGATTACTTCTTCGTCGCCGTCACGCACTCGTGCTTGGTGGCGTCCCACTCCTTACCTTTCGGGCAGGTCGGGGCCTTGTCGGCGGCAAACGCGCCGAGGCTGGCGAGCACCAAAGCCGTAGCGGTTGCCGAGGCGAGGGTTTTCACGGTCGGAATGTTCATGGTCATACCTCTTTCATGCTTCGTTAGGTTTGTACTTCAGTTCCAGCCGCCGATGTATCTGCGGCACGGTGCAAAAGATAGGCGGTTACGCCCGTGGTGATAATCACGGCGGCGTAGCGGGTCGTAAAAGCTTGTCATTGGTACGCCGGGCTCCACGAACGGGAACGCGATGACTGTGAACGGACCGGGTCGATCCTCCGGACCCTCCCTGCCGTCGAGGTCCGCGATGCTGAAGTCGGGACGGCGGATGACAGCCGCAGCGTGTCGCGGGCGAGTAACCGGGGCGAATTCGCGCATCCATTCCCTGGCCCGTCGTGACCCGCCCGCGGCAATCCGGCACGGCTGTCCTGTGATCGGGTACGCCATGGCGACGTCGATGCTTCTTTGACGTGCTACGCCGCCGGATCGCGTTGCCTGTGGGTCGGCGGGACCGCGCCGGTGTTTCTTGGACGGCGTCACGGCCGCGGCAGCCCGAGCGCGTCGGTGATCGCGGCGAGTGCGACGACTGCTCCTGCCGGCAGACGGTGTGTGACACTGGCGGACAGCACGGTCCGATCGGGATTGATCTCGATCGCCGGCACGCCGCGGCGTACCGCATCGAGCACCGGCCCGCTGATGTAGGGGAAACCCGCCGTGGTACCGACCGCGAACAAGGCGTCGAAGCCGCGTGCGTGCTCGACATCCTGCGCGGCGATCGCGGCGGCCGGCAGCATCTCGCCGAACAGGACCACGTCCGGGCGCACGATCCCCGCGCACGCGGGGCAGCGCGGCGGCAGCTCGAGACCGGCGTAGTCGGTGACTATTACACGCCGGTCGCAGCCGGTGCAGTACAGCCGGTGCAGGTCGCCATGCAGCTCGATGACGCGGGTGCTGCCCGCGGCGCGATGAAACCCGTCGACGTTCTGGGTGATGACGACAACGTCGAAGTGCGCTTCGAGCGCCGCGATCATCGCGTGCGCGGCGTTGAACGTGGCGCCGCGACAGGCGCGCTCGATGCGGGCGATGTACTTCCAGGTGAGCGCGGGGTCACGGGCGAACATGGCTCCCGAGAGCAGATCCTCGATGGGTAGTCCCTCGTCGGTTGCCACGTCGTTGTACAGGCCACCGACGCCGCGATAGGTGGGTAGCCCGGATTCGGCCGACAGGCCGGCACCGGTGATGAAACACAGGCGGCGGGCACCGGCGAGAGCGCGCGCGATCCGCCGTGCCATGGGCTCCGGATCGAAGGAGGACGTCATCAGGGACGGGGATACCGGTTCGGGTGCGGTAGTACGAATCCTGCGATCGCGCGGCCGAGCGCCCGTTCCGGCATGCACGGCGGCCGCAGGCGCGCGGCCGCGGACACAGGCCCCGGCCTCGCGTCAGGGTTGCAGGCGGACCACCTGCCAGGGACCACCGCGATAGCCGCTTTCATCGCGGCTCAGCCGGCGGGTCCACAGGCCGCGATCGTGAGCGCGCCCGGCAGATCCGACCCACAGTTCCATCGCCTCGATGTAGATACGGTAGCCACCCCAGTGCGGGGGGCGTGGTACCGGACTGCCCGCTCGCGCGTCGAATCGATCCTCGGCGGCGCGCAGCTTTTCCATCAGCGCCACACGCGAATCGATAGGCATGCTCTGATCGCTGGCCCAGGCGGAGATCTGCCCGGCCCGCGGGCGCTGCGCAAAATAGGCGTCCGACTCGGCATCGGGCGAGGGCAGCACCGGCCCCTCGATGCGTACCTGTCGTGCCAGCGTATCCCAGTGAAACACCACGGCGGCGTAGGTGCCGGCCCGTAACGCATCACCCTTGCGGCTGGCACGGTTGGTGTAAAAGACGATGTAGCCGGGGTCGGCCGCGAAACCACGGCACAACACCATGCGCGCAGACGCCCGTCCGTCGGGATCCACGGTGGCGACACAAATGGATTGCGGATTCGGCTGCGCCGGGCCGCGCTCGGCTTCCTCGATCCAGCGTTCGAACGTCGGCAACGGCGACTCGGGCAGCGGATCGGTGAGACTCGGATCCTGCGGGCAGTCCTCGAACAGCATCGTGTTGATACGATCGAAACTCATGGGCGTGTTCTTTCAGATTGGAAGGCAGTGGTGCGTCTCAGCCCGTTTCCATGGGCGCCGACGGGTCGTTCGCCCATTCCGACAGCGAGCCGTCGTAGACGTCGACCCGCTCGTGGCCGAGCATCGCCAGCGCAAAGGCGTCCACCGTCGCGGCGATCCCGCCCCCGCAGTAGACCTTGACGGCGGGGGCGTCGAGTGCGCCGCACCGCCGTAGCCGCGCGGCGAGCTCGGAACGCGGCAGGAACGTGCCCGTGTCGGGATCGAGCAAGGTCTGGTAGAACAGGTTGCGACTGCCGGCAATGCGTCCCGGGCGACCGTAGTGGACCGGCGCCGTGCCGCGGAACAGCTCCGGTGACAGCGCATTGAGGACGACCGTGCCCGGCGCGTCGAGCGCTGCGCGCATGTCCGCCTGGTCGCTGAACAGTCCTGGACGCGGGCGGGCGAGGAAGCTCGCCGCCGGGTAGCTGGCGGGCGCATCGCTGAGCGGGCGGCCTTCGGCCTGCCACTTCTTCAGACCCCCGTCGAGCACGGCAGCCCGGTCGAAGCCGTAAGCGCGCAGCATCCAGAACACGCGCGTCGCCCAAAGTACGCCGCTGGAGGCGTACAGGACCACGCGGCTGTCGTCGTCGACGCCGTAGCGCGACATGGCCGCGGCAAAATGGGCGGCATCGGGCAGCATGAACGCGAGCCGCGGGTCCGGCGCCGACAGGTCGGCGAGCAGATCCAGAAACACGGCGCCGGGAATGTGGCCGGCGTCGTACAGGCGCCGCCCGCTTTCGATACGGTACATCCGCGGCGGATCGGGCAACAGCTGCACGGCGCAATCGAACAGGCGCAATTGCGGATGCTCGAGGTGGGCGCCCAGCCAGTCGGTGTCGACCAGCCATGGCGGAAGATTTAGCGCGGTGCTCATGGCAGGCCCGATTCTAATGAGACCCGCGTCGATCCGCCATGCGTAGATCCCGGCCGGCGGCGCGCGGGCGTGCTAAGGTGCCGGCCCACGCGGCCATGAGCACCGGCACCCAGCCATCGCGGTCATCCGGCGTCCCGACATTTGCGGGATTCTGGGTGCGCGCCTGCGCACGGCTGGTCGATTGGGTGCTGCTGATCGCCGCGCTGGCACTGTTTCCCTTCGCATGGCGGGCGATTCAGGCCGCACCGCCACCGCCCCTGACGACCGTCGGATTCGCCTTCGGCCTGCACGCCCTGTATTTCATCCTCACGACCGCTTCGCCGCTTGGCGGTACGCCCGGCAAGCGCCTGCTCGGCCTCGGTGTATACGGACCCGATGGCGCGCGGCCGACGGTGCTGCGTGCGAGCGTGCGCTACCTCGGCTATCTGCCGTGCTGGCTGAGCCTGGGCGCCGGCTTCGTGCTCGCGGGGGTCACGCGCGAGAAACGCGGCCTGCACGATCTGCTCGCCGACACCGTGGTCGTCGTCCTCGATACGCTCGAGACCGACGGTGACCATCCCACCGTCCTGCACGGCGAACGCGAGGTGCGCGAGACGATTACGGCCGGGCTGATGTTCGCCGCCGCGATCGCGGTCGGCGTCGGGATCAGCTCCGCCTTCACCGCACCGTCCTTCGGTCGCTTCGGCGACTGGCTGCGCGCGGTGTGGATCGTCGGTACGCGGGCCGGCCATCATCCGGGCGCGGTCGCGCTCAGGACCATCGGCTGCGACGCCCAGGTGCTGACCGTCGGCCAGGCTTTTGCCCTGGTCGAACCGTTTCTCGCCCGGCGCGTGCACGACGTGCGCGCCGCGGACGTGCCCTACGTGACCTGCACGCCGCAAACGCCGACACCGCCGGATTGCGCCACGGTAGCAACCACCTTCGCGCAGGTCTTCGCGCTGCCGCCGCCGCAGCTGGTCGTGGTGGTGCGCGGTGACAGCGTCAGCCGCAATCTCTGTCAGGGCTATTACACGCCCGCGGGCAAACGCCTCGGCGGCGTGGGTCCCGGCGGCGAGCTCCTGGTCGAGCGCCGCTGATCCAAGACCGGGGTCAGAGTCGCATTTCCAATCTCAACGCGGGTTTCGTTACATCGCTCAAGCCCGAAAATCCGACTCTGACCCCGGTTTTACGGGGATGAAGAACTTCGATCGAATACGCGCGGCATCAGTGGCACGGTGGCTCTCGGAATTCGACGTCAAGCACGCGTGACTTCCCGCACTGCCGCCTCGATGTTCGCCGCAGACGGCACGTACAGACCTTCAAGCACCGGCGATGCCGGAACCGGGGCATGGGGAGCCGTGATTTTTTTCGGTGCCGCCTTCAGTGACGCCAGGGCATGCACGGCCACGCCGCTGATCACTTCGGATGCGAGACTGCACAGTGGATAGGCTTCGTCTACCACTACCAGTCGACCGGTATGAACCACGCTCTCCAGGATCACCTCCATATCGAGTGGCGAAGTCGTCCTGGGATCAATCACATCCAGTGAGATCTCGCCGCTCAACTTGTCCGCGACCGCGTTGGCAAACTGCACCATGCGCCCAAAGGCGACTACGGTGACGTCATCGCCCTCGCGGGTGACATTGGCCTCGCCGAACGGCACGGTATAGGCCTCGTCCGGTACCTCGCCCTGATCGTCGTACATGACCTTGTGCTCCATGAAGATCACCGGGTCGTCGTCCCGGATGGCCTGGATCAACAGTCCCTTGGCGTCGTAGGGGTTGGAGGGGAGCACCACCTTCAGGCCCGGTATATGGGTGAAGATGGGCCACAAAGCCTGGGAATGCTGTGCCGCCGCGCCGAATCCGGCGCCGGTCATGCACCGCACCACCATCGGCGTTCTGGCCTGGCCGCCGAACATGTAGCGGAACTTGGCGGCCTGGTTGAAAATCTGGTCGAAACATACGCCGAGGAAGTCAGCGAACATCAGCTCGGCGATGGGACGCAAGCCGTTCAGGGCGGCGCCGGCCGCCGCGCCGATGATTGCGCTTTCGGAGATCGGCGTGTCGATGACCCGCTTGTCGCCGAACCTGTGGTACAGGCCCTCAGTGACACCCATGATGCCGCCGCTGGCGCCGCGTTTCCCTGAGGAACCGCCGTGACCGCCCACGATGTCCTCGCCGATCAGGATCACGGTGGGATCGCGTTCCATCTCCAGTTCCATGGCGTGATTGATAGCCTGCCGGAAAGACCTGGTGGCCATGCTGGGCGCTTCCCTCAATAAGTGACGTAGACGTCGGTGGTCAGATGCGCGGGCTCAGGCGGCGCAGCGGCGATCGCCTCGGCTACCGAGTTATCGATGAGCTTCGCCACCTCGCTGTCGATCGCGTCCAGTTCGCCGGCCGGCACGCGTTTGTGCCGGGTGACGGCGGCGCGAAAATTCTTCAGGCAGTCCTTTTCCTCGCGCAGGCGCCCGATCTCGTCCAGGTTTCGATAGCTCTGCGGATCACCCTCGAAATGCCCTCGCCAGCGCGGCGCCAGGCATTCGATGGCGGACGGTCCCTCCCCCGCGCGGGCGCGTTTGACGGCCGCCGCCGTGGCCTCGTACACGGCAAAGAAATCGGTACCGTCCACCTTCACCGCCGGCATGCCGAAGGCGGCCATTCGCGCGCTGATGTCACCGCAGCCCAGGTGGTAGTCGATGCCGGTGTGCTCGCCATAGCCGTTGTTCTCCACGGCGAAAATGAGCGGCAGTTTCAGCACCACCGCGAAGTTCAAGGTTTCCAGCACGGTGCCCTGGTTGGTGGCGCCGTCACCGCAAAACGCCACGGCCACATTCGTCGTCCCCAAGGTCTTGGCGGCCAGTGCCGCGCCGCCTGCCAGCGGCGCGCCGGCACCGACAATGGCATTGGCGCCCAGCATGCCCTTGCGCAGGTCGGCGATGTGCATGGACCCACCCTTGCCCTTGCACAGCCCGTCGCGCTTGCAGTACAGCTCGAGCATCATCTGGCGCACGTCACAGCCTTTGGCGATGCAGTGCCCGTGGCCCCGGTGCGTGGAGGAAATGGCGTCGGCATCGGTGAGGTGGGCACAGATGCCGGTGGCAATGGCCTCCTGACCGGTGTACAGGTGCGTGAATCCGGGCACCCGGCCGGCCTCGAATTCCTTGGCGACGCGGGTTTCGAATTCGCGGATGGTCTTCATGGTGCGGTAGGCCCGCAACAGCACGTCCTTACCGATCTTCATCACTATCGTCCTCGACCCGGGCCAGCGCTGGCAGCCGCCCCGACGTCACTGATGCAACGGCCGGTGCATCGCGTGCAGCACCGCTTCGTGCATGGCCTCCGAAACCGTTGGATGCGGAAATACGGTCCTGGCCAGTTCCGCGTCCGTCGCCTCCGCGGCGCGGGCGATGCTGAAACCCTGGATCAGCTCGGTCACCTCCGGCCCGATCATATGAGCGCCGAGCAGTTCGCCGGTGTCGTCATCGAACACGGCCTTGACCATGCCCTGATCGTCACCGCTGGCGACGGCCTTGCCGCTGGCGTTGAGATCGAAGCGCCCAACACGGACACGTCGTCCGCTGCCTTCGGCCTCGGCTTCGGTCATACCCAGCCGCGCCACCTGGGGCCGGCAGTAGGTGCACGCCGGTATGTCTTCCAGGGCGAGGGGCCGGACGCCGGCGACGCCCGCCAGCCGCTCCACGCAGACCACACCCGCGTGACTCGCTCGGTGGGCCAGGCACGGCGGGCCGGTGACGTCACCGATTGCGTACACGCCGGCGACGCTGGTGCGGCCCCACGCGTCCGTGTCGATGAATCCGTCGCGCGTATTCACCCCCAGCCGCTCCAGGCCCAGATCCTCGATATTGCCCTGCACACCCGCCGCGAGGATGACCCGGTCCGCAGCGACCGCCTCGGCTTCACCGCCGCCCTGCAGCTGTATCACCATCGTGTCGGCGCGCTGCTGCACTTGGGCGACCTGCGTCCCCGTACGCACGCGGATGCCGCGCTTTTCGAAGACACGCCGGAGCCGTAGCGAGACCTCCGCGTCTTCCGCCGGCAGGATCCGATCGCGCATTTCCACCAGTGTGACGTCGGCGCCGAGATCGTGATAAAGGCTGGCGAACTCCACACCGATGGCGCCGGCGCCGATCACGACTATCGAGCCCGGCAACGACTCCGGCGCCACGGCCTGGAAATAGCTCCAGATGCGCTCACTGTCGAAACGCACGTTGGGCAACTGCCGCGGCCGCGCGCCCGTCGCCACGATGATGTGCCGGGCTGTGTACCGCGCTTCTCCGCCGCTCTCGTCGCGCACCGACAGCGCACCCTTGCCGGTCAACCGGGCGCGGCCCTCCATCAGCGTGATCCCGTTTTTCTTCATCAGGTATTCCACCCCAGTGACCAGGCGGTCCACGGCAGCGCGCGAGTGCCGTACCAACCCCGCAAGGTCGAGGCGAACGTTGTCGGCGTGGAATCCGAAGCGCTCGAGATCAGTCAGAAGATGCGCCAGCTCAGCTCCTTTCAGGAGCGCCTTGGTGGGAATACAACCCCAATTCAAACAGATCCCCCCAAGGCGCTTTTCCTCGACCAGGGCTGTCGCCAATCCCAGTTGTGCGGAGCGGATCGCGGCCGTGTATCCGCCGGGGCCGGCGCCCACCACCACGACGTCGTAGCGCTCGGTCATACGGACCTCAGGCGCTCAGCAACCCGGGATGCTCGATGAACCGCACCAGCGCCTGGAGCAATCGGGCACCCAGCGCCCCGTCGATGACCCGGTGGTCCAGGGACAGTGACAAGGTCAGCACGGTAGCGACGACGCCCTCGCCCTGCTTCACGATCACGCGCGGCTCGCCCTTGCCGACGGCGAGAATGGCGCATTGCGGCGGATTGATGATGGCATCGAACTGCCGTACGCCGTACATGCCCAGATTGGACAGCGTCAACGTCCCCCCTTCGAAGGCTGCCGCCGTCAACGTGCCCGCCTTGGCGTGCGTGACCAACTCCCCGATCTCGTTGGAGACCTGCGCGACCCCCTTGCGGTTGGCTGCACGCACGATCGGGGTCACGAGTCCGGACTCCAGCGCCACCGCCACGGCGATGTCGGCATCCCGAAACCGCCGGATGGTGTCACCGTGCAGCTGGACGTTACAGTCTGGCACTTGCACCAGCGCTGCGGCGCACGCTTTGACCAGCAAATCGGTGACTGAGACATTGGCCTCGCGCAGGGCACCGTTCAACTCGGCGCGCAACGCCAGCAATGCGTCGATCTCGGCCTCGGCGACCAGGCGGTAATGAGGGATGGTGGCTTTGGAGCCCTGCAATCGCCGGCCAATCGTCCGGCGCATGCCGCTCATGGGGATCTCCTCGATCGCCGCGCCGGTATGCTCCGGTCCAGGCGCACCGGCTGCAGAGTGCACGTCGTGGCGGTGGCGCACGCCGTGCGCCGCCTCGACGTCTGCCTTGCAGACCCGCCCGCGCGTACCCGAGACCCTGCATTCGTGCAGATCGATCCCCAGTTGCCGGGCCATGCGTCGCGCCAGCGGCGTGGCGTGGACCTCGAGATCGTCCCGCGGTGGGACGCCATGGCGCACGGTTCTCGCGGACGGTTCCCGGATCGGCAGCGAACCGCCTGCCGCTGCGATCGCCTGCTCGATATCACGCACGGCGACCCGCCCGTGTCGTCCGCCGGGCGCGACGTTATTGAGATTGAGCCCGAGCCGGGAAGCGAGGCGCCTGGCGTGGGGCGTGACCCGTACGTGACGGTCGTCCTCTCCCAGCGTCAGGACGTCCGGTACACCCCGCGCGGTCGCCGCAGTCATCGTGGCGATGCCGGGTGCACGTACTTCGTCGCGGTCCCTCGCCGGGGCAATCGCCTCGGCCTCCCTTACGCTGGCGACCACCGACCTGGCGGCAAAATCCGCGACGAAAGCGTCAATCGCCTGTTCGGATACACGGTCGTCGGCAATCACGGCCAGCAACGCGCCCACCGGCAACACCTGGTCTTTGACGGCCACCTTGCGTCTCAGGATGCCCGCCGTATCGGTCTCCAGGACGTTGACGATTTTGCTCGATTCAATTTCGGCGATCTCGTCGCCCACGTTCACGCGCGCGCCCTGCTCCACCAGCCAGTTGACCAGCGTACCCTCGTCCATCGCCATGCCCCACTTGGGGACCGTCAGCGCCTTGATCTCACTCATTGAGGGCGATACTCCGAATCTCTTCGTTTCACGAGCTCTCAGGGATACACCGTCGCGCGCAGGCGTCCGATGAGATCGTACAGTCCGGTTCCCCGGCAATACCGATCGACCAGCCGCCGCAGCGACGGACTCTCGTCCACGATGCCATAGCCGGCCGCGATCAATCCCTCGATCAACGCCCGCACGACCCGGACCGCGCTGCCTCTGGCGGCCGCATCGCCCGGCGCGAAAGGTACGTGGATCCGCTTGAGCAAAGTGCGTGACAGCAGCAGGTATTCGCACGCGAGAACCACGTCCTGCGCCCGTGCGGCACCGACCGCTATCTCGTGCATGCGCGCCGCGTGCTCGCCGTCGATGGGTGCCACTGCCGTCAAACGCAGGCTCGTGATCTCGTTCAATATGCCGGAACCGTCGATGTCGACGGGCACGCCCCGCATCAGATCAGTACGCCTGCGCCATACCGGATCCTCGCCACGCTCCGCCGCCGTGAACAGCGCCGCGCCGTCAACTCGGGTGAGCGCGCCGGCGACCGCTTCCCAGGTCAATGCCAGGTTCTCCGGCGTGCCGTACAGCGCCGCGAAGACGTTCCACTCCCCCAGCTCGGCGATATTGCCGGGCACAGCCCGAACACGTCCCTGCAGCCCGGGCGCCAGAACCGTCTCGAAAGCCGCGTTCGAGATCGCAATCGGGTTGGGGATGGTGCCGCCGATCACCAACGGCCGCAGGACTTCTACCATCGCCGCCAGCGCATCCACCCCGTCGAGCGTCGCCATGAATGGGTGCGAGGCCGGTGGCGCCGGCATCAGCCACAGTCCGATCTTGGAGATCACGCCCAGGTCCGACTGGGTGAACAGCCCGTCCAGATAGGGCCCGAAGTTGTACTTCGTCAACTGCCAGGTATCGCTGCCGGGCAAGGCGCCCATGCCCGTGCGCAGCAGCTCACCGTCCGGCAGTACCACCTCCATCCCGCACTGCATGAGCAGGTGGTTACCGTACGGCGTGTAGCCCACCTGCCGCGAACAGATGCTTGCGGCAACGGAATTGTCCGGATTGCCGTCACAGTCGATCCACAACGCGATGTCATCGCGCCGCAGGTGCTCATAAAGCTGCCGGTAACTGACACCCGGCTCGACCAGCGCATAGGCGGAATAGTCGTTCACCTCCAGGATCCGGTTCATGCGACGCTGATCGATCACCACCGCCGGTTTGTCTTCAGCGCTGATCACGGCGCCGTTCGCCGCGGCGTTGGCGCAGACCCAGATGACGTGGTCTCTTGCGGTGATGGTCCGCGCCAGGTTGCGCAGCTCCTGCACATCGGCGGGTAGTGCCACACCGACAAAACCGGCCTCGGCATCGACGTCGACGTCACCGAACAACTGCCGGTACGGTACGGCACGCTCGTCCCCGGCTCCGAAGACGTGGTCAGCACCGACGACGCCGGCGAGCTCCGCGATGATGGGCGCGCTCATCGGCTCACCGGGTGTTCCCGCTTTGCCTGCGGCGCCGAAGCTACGAAAGCGGCGAGACGCTCCAACTCCGCGTCCGTCACTTCGGTCGGCTTCAGGGGCGGCATCATGTTGAATCCGTTGCGCACGATCGCTTGCACGTACTCTTCGGTCAGATCCCCCCGTTCCAGCAAAACGGCGCGCGCCTCACCGTAGCGCTGTGTCAATGCCATGGTGCCGGGGTAATCCGCTCCGGCACCGTGACAAGGCAGACACCAGTGTTCGAAAATGGCCTCGCCCGACGCGGCCTCGTCGACGACCGCGGTCGCTGCTCGGGCCGGCGCGACGGCGGTGCCGGCCGTGAGCGCTGCGACGGCCGCGATTTCGGCGCTGCGCTCCGAACAGGCACCGGCACCGAGCAGCAGTATCGCCAGCGCCGCGACACGCACGGCGGTCAAGGCCGTCGCATCCATGCCGGCCAGATGCCGCTCTTTCCGGGAGCCAGGATGCCCGCTGGATCGAGGGAGTCCTTGAGCCGCTGATGGAATCGCAACAGCGCATTGTCATTCCAGCTGTAAGTGCCGGCGATCTGATCCATGAGATCCAGATGCGTGCGATATTCACCGTATCCAGCCGCGGCCGCCTCCTCCACCAGCAGGCTCAACAGCTCGTACAGGCGCCGGCGCTCCTGCGGGTCGTCCCGATCAAATACCGGCACGAAAATGTGGTACATGTCGCGCCAGGCGACGATGTATTCGCCCAGATAGTCGAAGCCATATTCATTGGTCCGGTTTTTCACCAACAGGTACTGCTTGAGTGCCGTCGCGCCGTTGACCGGCGCCATGGGCGCGAAGGCCACGTGGCCGCCGTTGGGGATCCAGTTGACATAACTGAATTCCGTCATGTTGGGGACACCACGCATCAGCTTCGCGCGATAGGCAAAGGCCGGCTCATGGCCCCTTTGTTCCTCGGTATGAAATCTCACGCCGGGGATGCGGCTGAACGTGTCCCGGATCAGCGCCCAGTTGTTGTCCATGAGCCTATCCGGCCCGTACAGGGCACCGTAAAAGTTCCACGCACCCAGATCGAGATCCGTCATCATCGTGCGCCGCGCACTGTCCGGCATGGGCCCCTTGCCCGTGTAGTACTGCGCCTTGGTCACGGAAATGGCGGCTTCCAGAACCAGATCCACGACCACCGCCGCGTTCGGGATCACGAGGTTCAACTTCAGTGGACGCATCAAGTCGACAAACGGTTCTATATCCTCTTCCCGCGGCAGGGTGATCATGTAGGCGCGGTAGCCCGGCGGCTCCGGCATCAGGTGCACCCCGAGGCGGGTGGCGATGCCGTAGTTGCCCTGGGTGAACATGCCATCCACCCATGGGCCGCGACCGTATTTGTACGTCCAGGCCGCGGCGCTGCCCGGCACGCTCCCCATGGCGGTGTCCACCACCGTACCGTCAGCGAGCACCACCTGCATCCCGCACTGGGCCATGAAATGGTCCCCGTACGGCGTGTAACCGACGCCCCGGTCCATGGTGTTGCCGACTACGCCGCCCCATCCCGGCGCGGCGCAGTCGATCCAAAGTCTGCTGCCGATCCTGCGCAGATGATGGTACAGGTCGAAGTAGCTGACCCCGGGCTCCACGACGGCATATGCGTGTTTTTCGTTGACCTCCAGGATCCGGTTCATGCGCTTGAGATCCACGACCACGCAGCCGGCCATGCGCGGCGCGGCGCCGCCGTAGATCAGGTTGCGCCCCGTCGACACTGTCCACAGCGGAATGCGGTAGTGACGGGCGATGGCCAGGATCTTCCGGATCTGATCCACGTCCTTCGGCGCCACGGCCGCGGACGGGGCGTGCAAGGCCGCGTCGAGTATGGGGTAACGATCCAGATAGGCGTGCAGGTGCGGCCCCTGGTCCGCGAAAACCCACTGCGGGCCGACCACCTCCTTGCACTGTGCGATCGCTGTGTCAAAATCCTCCGCACTCACCTGTGCGGGCAATACCTGCCGGTTCATCCCGTCAGCCGCCCGAAAGTCCAGGACAGCAGGTAACCGGGACTGTCCGCGGGCCGCTGTGCCGGCATCTCGAAACGTGTCGCGCGGGCAGCACCCCCGGCCACTGCAATCGTCGGCAAGCTCTGCGCCAGGCTCGCGGGCCAATTCGGGCCCGACGCCAACAGCGTTCGCCGCAGCACCTGCGCCGTGGCGCCGTCGGTTTCAAGGCGGTGTTCCACCACACCGTCCCGATACCGGTGCTCGCCCTTGAAGCCGGGGGAAAAGCCCCGCTCCAGGGCCAGCTGCGTCACCAGCACGAAGTCCGAGTCCCGACTCAGTCCCGCCACCAGGCCGGTATCTGACGCCGCCAGGGCAGCTGCCAACTCGGCGATGAAATTTTCCGCGCCGACGTCCAAACAAAGCGGAACGCCGCCCAGCGCACCCCGGAAACATCTCGTATCCGTGCAGCGACCCGAGGTGGCGACCCGAAAAACAGGATGGGCAGCGCGCGCCGGCGTACCCAACGCCGACGACACGCGCAGGCCGGCGGTGATCGCCACAAACTTCAGGAGCGCGCGTCGGGAAAGCATCGAGAAACCCATGTAAGGCAATCCGCGACCGTGCCCGTTCCGGGCTCCGCTCGCCCCGACACCGGCCGGCTCGCCCTCCCGGCTACCACGAACCGCTCGACAGCGTCTGCGCACTCATTGCGCGGGACGGCTCAATCATGCATCACCCGCAAAGTGACGTACCATTCCCGTGGGCGCGAATAGGTGGCGTCTATGTGGCCGATCCCCACTTGGTTGAAACCGGACATGATGTAGCGTTCGTCGGTCAAATTCCGCCCGCCAAGCACCACTTCCCAGGTCTCGCCCGCGGGACGGTAAGACAGTGAGGCGTTTACGAGATCGATTGCGCTCTGCATGAGCAACGGCGTGTTCTCTGCGTCGTTGGCGGTCTCATCGCGGTAGGCGTAATCGAGATGCAACAACACCGCGGCGCCGTTCTTCATGCGGAGGGTATAGTCCCCCGCGATCGTCGCCGACCACTCCGGCGTATTCACGAACATGGAATCCTTCTTCACCGTCGCCGTGGGATCGATCTCGGTGTACTCGGCGTCGAGATACCCCAGCGCCCCGGATAACTGGAAGTCGTCGGTAACGAGACCGACGAACTCCGCCTCGAACCCTTTGATTTCTGCGGTACCTGCGTTTTCGATCCACGGCGAAATACCGCGTTGTACCGTGACCTGCAAGTCGGCGTAGTCCGTGTAGAAGGCGGCCAGATTCAGTCGCAGGCGACGATCGAACAGGTCCGACTTCAGACCCAGCTCATAAGTCGTGGCCGTTTCAGGACCGAAAGCCGGTGCCGTCAGCCCCGGCTGCGTCAAGCGGGTCGTCCAGCCCCCGGACTTGAATCCCTCGGCGTAGGAAAAATAGCTCATGACCTCGTCATTGAAGCGATACTCGACTCCGAACCGTTTGGAGAGATCGTTGAAGCTCTGCACGTTCTCACCGGGCGGGTAATAAAGCGTCGGATCGCTCGGATCCGGATGCAACGCGAGTGGCAAGCCGAGCTTGAACGCGAGCGCGTTCAAGTCTCTCTGGCCGCCGGTGAAATGTTTGTTTTCGTAGGTATAACGAAGTCCTACCGTAAAGCTCAGCCTGTCGAGCAACTGGTAATTCAAATGCGTGAACAGCGCATAGGAGTCGTGGTCGAAATCGTTTGGCCCGACGATTTGCAGCAGCCCTTCCGCGAAAGTCGGGAAATCGGTGAGATTCCCCTCCTCGTGAAAATAGTAAAAACCGAGCAACCATTTCAGACGGTCCTCGAAGGAGAGCCCGGTCAGTTGCAGCTCCTGTGAGAGCTGCTCTTGATTCATCGAGAACGACGGATCGTTGATGACCATCGGCGATCCGTCTATATCGGTACCGAACTTCGAGTCGAGTTCCCGCCACGATGAGATCGATTTCAAGGCGATGGTTTCGTTGAGATCCCAGGACAGGGCTCCCGTTATCCCCCAGGTGTCGATCTTGGAGAAATTCAAGCCTGCGGCGTATGAAGTATCGATGTCCTTCGTCAGAAACCGATTGTCGTACGGCAATTTGTCATTGGAGGTCGTGGCGTCCGCGTTGACCCCTGCCAGAGAGGTGCCGATCGTCGCCATGGGGCCGCAGGCCGCGCCGAGGCCTATGCCGGCCAGCGTTGCGGCGTCGAGCGAGATGCAGGTGTTGTAAAGACCCGCGAGATTAGCGGGCAGGGGGGTTCCGTCCAAAAGTGTGCTCGCAGCGGCCTGCTCATCGGCGTGCGTATAGTCGCCCGTCACGAGGAACTCCACGGCGTCGCTCGCCCGCCACAGGAGCTTGGCACGCCCGTTCTGAACGTCTTCGCCGCCCTGTTCATCCCCGGTCGTCCGGTCGGCGTGATGGAAGCGGGCCACACTCGAGACGTATGTCCCGGGGAACGGGATCCGGTGCTGGTAACCGTCGCGATTCTTGGACGAAACCGAAACCTGTGACAACAGCACGTTGTCGATCAAGGGCACGTCGACCGAACCGCGCAGATCCATGCGATCGAACCGTCCCAGGGTGACATCGGCCCGGTACTGGAATTCGTCGGCAGGTTTGCGAGTGGTGATGTTCAAGGCGCCGCCTATGGTGTTGCGCCCGAACAGGGTCCCCTGGGGACCCTTCAGTACCTCGATCCGCTCCAGGTCGAGCAGGTCGACCACCGCCCCCACGCTGCGCGCGTAGTACACACCATCGACGTACACCCCGACGCCGGGCTCGAGGTTGAACGCAAAATCCTGCTGGCCGATGCCGCGGATATAGGCACCGAGAATCTGCGAGGAACCACTGAACGGCGTCGTCGAGTCGAGCGTCACGTTCGGTGTGAATGCTTCGATCTGGGTCAGATTGGTCAAACCCCGCGTTTCCAGGTTTTCACGCGAGAAGGCGGTCACGGCAATCGGAACGTCTTGCAGCCGCTCCTCGCGACGTTGCGCCGTCACGACCACCTCCTCCAGCATGCCGCGCGCCTGCTGACCATACGTGGCTTGCGGCACGCCACCAGTCAGGGATATGGCTGCCGCCAGCTGAACTGCAAGGATCTGCCTACGCTTCACCATTCCTGCCTCCTCCTCCCGGTACGTCAGCATGACCGCGGCCGCCTGTTGCGTCGCAGCAAGCACTTTTCTTGGCAAGGGGAATGGTGCGAACTGGCCTGAGCCAGCGGAATAGCGAAATATGCTCAAGCCCACTGCGGGCAGGGCTGGATGCGGAGCGTTATGTGACGGGCGCGGTGGCCCCGGGGGCACCGCGCCGCCGGCGGCGCGGCCTCAGGAGAACAGCTCGTGAACGAGCGCGGTGCGGTTGTGGACGTTGACCTTCTCGTAGATGAGACGCAGGTGGTTCTGGACGGTGCGGATGGAGATGCCGAGCTCTGCTGCGATCTGCATGTTGGACATTCCCACGCGGAGCAAGCTGGCGATTTCTATTTGGCGCGGGGTCAGGATGCTCTCACCGGCCTGCGTCCGGTTCCGACCTTCGTCGTCCCGCCGTATGCGAATCATGAAGCGACGCTCACCCGCATCGGTCGTCATCGGTGCCACGGTGAACACGACCCTGTGCCCGTGCTCGGTGACGGTTGTCTCCATACCACCGATTGCCGCTTTCGGATCACGCAGCGCATCACCGGGCCCGATGCGCCGGCAGAATTCCAATATCTCCCGGGGCAACCGCTGCAACGCATTGTAGCGATCGCTTCCTGCCTCATGCCAACCCAGCAGGTGGGGCAGGTTGTCACTTACGAAGCTTGGCTGCGCGCGACCATTGAGGATGATGACCCCCAAAGCGGGCATTTCGGTGCAGAGCGAATTGATGATCCAGTCTCGCTCCTTCACACACTGGCTTGCAGCGACGCGCTCAATCGTTATCGACAGCGCGGATGACAACAGGTCACCCTTGACGAGATTCTTCGACGAGAAAGGGACATCCCCCTTGGGGCGAAAGAAGCCGAAAACACTGGTGGGCTGACCGAAACGATTGTACGTGTAGTACTGCACCATGTGGTGAATGGACTGCGGCACCAGAAATTCGTTGTAGAAACGACTACGCAGGTACTCACCCCGGTCACGCACGACGTTGTGCCCGGTAGCCTCGGCACGCGAATCGCGCCGATCCAACAAGGCGGTATACAGGGGATCGATCGTGTGATAGTAATCGCAATAGCAGACGAGATCCTCATAGCGCACGCCGCAGCCACCGGCATTATGGGTCATGGGACGGCGCGTGCTCGGATCGATACGTATGAATACGCTGCTGCTCGCTTCTAACGTTTTCACCAGCGGTTCGATGAGATCGGTCGTGATCGCATCGAAATCCTCGCACTGCAGGGCCTGTACGGTGACCTGCTGGAGCTGATCTACGTCGTGTTTGGAAAGCATGGTGGAGGCAGTTCTTGGAATCGCAGCTCATCTCGGCGCAGCTCGCGAGCAGCGCGCCGCCAGGAGCTGGTCACGAGACGTTCGTCCCCTTCGACGGATGTGCCGATGATCGATGTACCCACTCTGCGCGCATGTGCCGTCGCCGTGGGCGGCCTTTGCCTTCAGCCGCCGTCCAAGCTGGCGCCAGTCGCGCTCGCGTATCGTAATAAATGGGATTCCTGCCCGAGTCAAGTGAACCCGGCGACGTCACCGTATTCGCCGCCGTGCTGCCGGCGCAACTGCGTCAACGGGCGAAGTGCGTCACGAGCAGGCGCATGGCCGCGGCCGTCGTCGCCGCGCCGCGGGCTGGAAACGACGCATGGCGTTGAAATCGTGGCTAAATAACCGGGCAGAAAACCAGAACCATTGGGGAACTCGGGTGGTTCTCGCGGATCGGATCGCTTGTAACACATACACACCGATCGGAATCGCAGTAGGAATCATGATTGCGCATAAGCCCCTGCACAGATCCGGACGAGCGGAATTACCGCATCCGGCTCCTGCCTCAGGTAGGGGTGAGGGGTGGACCCGGCCGGTTGCACGGGATCCGCACCGGACAATACAGGTTTTCCAGGATTATTTGGCATCGGCATTGGGGTCGGGGTCGGCATGACGTCGGATCACCGCCAGATTTGCCAACAGCTCGTGACGCAGCGCAGGAAGGGCATCGCGTAAGTTACGGCTTACGTCCGATACGGCGTTCATCGACTCTGGCAAGCCATAGCGCAATGGCGCCGACGACAGTTTCAACGCCAAATGCCCACCGAACTGGCGGACTCCCCGTTCGTAGTCGAGGGTGGCCGCGTGTGTTTCTAACACCTTGCTTGATGATGAATTCTCCTGTCCTGGATTCCTGCGCGAGTGTCGAATAGCAATTCAGGATATTTTCCCTATATTTACATACGTATTGTAATAAAGCGGTGTGCCGGCAAATCGATCCCGACCTGCTGACGTAAGACAATTTGCCGCGCCCTGCTTCTTATTACGGCTTTTCCAGTAGCCAAAGGTGGCGATAACAACACCGCTTTGAACGGCATCGGTAACGCGCGCTTTCGCACTGAATTCGCCTTTGTCATTGTAAACAAGCACCTCTTCACCCTGATGAATGCTCCGCAAGACGGCATCATCCGGGTGGATAAGTACGAATTGCTCTCCCTGCGATTTCAGTTTTGCGGCAACGTTGGCATATTCCGAATTAAGAAAGGCATGGCTTTTCGGTGTGAGCAATTGCAGGGGAAAGTCGCTACTTACTGTATTTCGAACATGTACAGGCGCCTGTTCTATAGCGACTTCGCTTTGCCTGCCCTCACACATCTGTCGCAGTATCGGCGCGACAAAACCACCTGTTTGTCCTAGTGCGGATTTGAATTCACACAGCCCGGACGGCGTCGGAAAATTACCTTCCGCATGCGGGGCATACTGATCTGGCGAGGACACGTTGACGCGAATGAAACCATTGCGTTTGAGAAGGTCGAAACTCAGTCCGTCAAGCATCGGTGAGTTCCAGTCAAGTGAGCTTGTCAGTAATTCCTCATCATTCTGTGTAAAGCGTTCATCATTGAATCCCATACATTTGGCCAGCCGTCGAAACAACTCAGCGTTGGAAATAGCCTCGCCCGGTGGATCGATGGCCTTTTGATTCAGGGCAATATAGAAATGCCCCCAGGAGGTGACGATGTCGTCATGTTCGCCTGCCATCGTGGCCGGCAAAACGAGATCGGCATAGCGGGCGGTATCAGTTAGAAAATATTCGCTGACGACGGTAAACAGATCCTCGCGCTTCAAGCCCTGTTCAATCCTGTTGCTATCGGGTGCTTGTGAAAGCGTATTAGCATTCCAGATAAACAGGGATTTTATCGGAGGGTCCAGTGTAGAGTCATCGCTCAACACGTCAGCGACATCGGCAAGATTGATGACGCGTGTCTCCGATCGGACCCAGTCCGGTCGTGACAGCAGGTCAAAGCGTACCGGAACGAATACCGGCATCTGTAAAAGACCGCCACCGACATGTCGCCAGGCACCCGTCAGTGCGGGCAAACAATCCACTGTACGAATACCCTGACCTCCACCAGGATAACGCTCGGCACCGACGCCAACACGGATCACCGCGGGTGGGGTACTCGCATATTCCCGCGCCAGTTCCTTGATCTTTTCCGCGGGAATGCCGGTAACACGTTCGGCCTGTGCCGCTGTGAATCGAGCTGCGCTAGATTTGAGCTCATCGAAACCGAGTGTATATTTTTCCACGTAGTCAGCATCGATCAGGTTCTCGTCAATCAACGTGTGGATCATTGCCAATGCGAGTGCGCCATCACTGCCGGGACGTAATGCAATGTGCAAGTCGGCCTGGGCAGCTGTCCTGCTTCTGTAGGGGTCAACAACAACAATCTTTGCGCCGCGTTTTCTTGCTTCCTGCACGAAGGGCCAGAGATGGGAATTCGTTGAGAGCGTGTTTGTTCCCCACAATATAATGAAGCGGGCGTGTACAAAGGACTCGGGATCGGCGCCAAGACTGGGGCCGATGGTCATCAATTGTGCTGTCAGAAGAGCGGACGCGCAGAAGGTTTTCTCGCCAATGCTGCTGCCGAGTTTATTAAAGAAAGCGTCGCCGGAATTCATGCCGTTAAGCAGCCCCATGTTGCCGGCATAGCCATAGGGCAATATCGCTTCGGCACCACGGTCCCGGATAATCTCCTGCCAACGATTTGTTATTTCATTTAATGCCGCTTCCCAGCTTATTTTTTCGAACTTGCCGCTGCCTTTAGCACCACTGCGTTTGAGCGGATACAGGATTCTGTCGGCATGATAGTGATGTTTCTCATAATCTTTCACTTTCACGCACAATCTGCCACGGGTGAAAGGATGATCGGGATTGCCCCGAACGCCTGTCAGTTTGCCCTTTTCAACCTGGTACAACATTGAACAACCGTCAGGACAATCGTGAGGACAGGCACCAAAAAAGGTTCGGTTCGGATGGTTAGTCATATTTAGCCCGCCATCAAGCTCGATCGGATCCGGCTGCAGTAGCGGCCCGTGTTCGGGTCGTAATCGCGGTAATAGTTGCAGCGTGCCGCGCCTTGCATCGTACCGGTAGCCAATGAATGGAACTCACGCCGACTTTTTCATGTTTAGAGTTGAGTAAACTGCTCGCGAAATTGAAGTCTGAAGATCTGACCCCTCGTTTCCGCGAAATTGAAGTCTGAAGATCTGACCCCTCGTTTCTGCGGGCTGATCATAGCGCGCTGCGTCGCCCACATCCTGTCGACCTCCCGGCGCGCGCGCAATCGACCCTGCCAGCGGAGCGGCGGGAAGCGTGACTGCCGCGGCGGCGGCTCGACCGGGCTGCTCCCGACCGCCACGCGCGCGGTGCATGACGGACGCCGACTACCACACGTAGAACTGGGCATACCACGCGGCGGTCGGCAGCGCGAGGGCCGTCGTCAACGCGCATGCGGCGATCGCGCGCCGGATCGGCTTTGCGGCTGCCGCGAGTCGCCAGACGATCCACGTGCTCCAGGCCATGCCGGCCGTAAGGATCGCCATCCGCAGTGTGCTCATCGACGGCAACCGCAGACCGTCGGCGGCGAGTTGCCCGGTGGTGAGCAGGGACAGGCCCACGAACACCGACAGCCCCGCATACGGAATGAGCGAGGTGGCCAGGGCCGGCGCCGGAAATGCCGCGGAATGGCGGACGGGACAGTGAGCGGAACAGGACTACGCCGCGTAGATGGTGACTACGCAGGCTCCGCCCAGACCGAGGTTGTGCTGCAGGGCCAGCCGCGCTCCCGGGACCTGCCGGGCGTCGGCCCGCCCGCGCAGCTGCGTGACCAGCTCATGGCATTGCGCCAGGCCGGTGGCGCCCAGCGGGTGGCCCTTGGACATCAAGCCGCCCGATGGATTGATGACCCAGCGGCCGCCGTAGGTGTTATCGCCGTCGTCGACCAGTTGCTCCGCTCCTGCCGCGGAACACAGCCCCAGGCCCTCGTAGCTGATGACCTCGTTCGAGGTGAAACAATCGTGCAGCTCGATCACGGGCACGTCCTCGGGACCGATGCCGGCCTGCTCGTAGGCCTGGCGCGCGGCACTGCGGGTCATCTGCGCTCCGGCCAGGTCGATCGGGTTGTCGTTGCGCGCGTCGCGGTCGGTGCTCATGGCCTGGGCCAGGATGCGCACGCTGCGCTCGCCACCGTGCCGGCGTGCGAACGGTTCGCTGCAGACGATGGCCGCGGCAGCTCCGCACGAGGGCGGGCAGGCTTCGAGGCGTCGCAGCCAGGGCGGGAAGATCAGCGGTGACGCCATCACCTCCTCCACCGTGATCGGGTTGCGGAAGACGGCCAGCGGGTTGTTGCCGGCGTGCCGGCGCGACTTCACCGCCACCCTGGCAAACAGCGCCGGATCGGCACCGCTCGCGGCGATGTAGGCAGCAGCAGCGGCCCCGAACAGACGGTGGGCGTTGGGCGCGGGGATCACGCCCGGCATGATGTGCTCCAGCCGATCCTCCATGAGCAGCAACGGCGAGGTCCGATCATCCCAGACGGCGCCCAACGCGCCCGGACGCATTTGCTCGAAACCGACCGCCAGCGCGCATTCCGCCAGACCACTGAGTACGGCCTGACGCGCCAGCAGCAGCGCCGAGGATCCCGACGAACAGTTGTTGTTGACGTTGACCACGGGAATACCGGTCATCCCCAGCCGGTACAACGCCACCTGGCCGCAGGCGCTGTCGCCGAAAACGTAGCTGGCAAACGCCTGCTGCACCTGGTCGTAACCGATCCCCGCATCGGCCAGCGCGGCGCGGATCGCCTGCTCGGCCATGATCTCGTAGGGTTCGCCGTCGGCGGGCTTGGTGAACCGCGTCATGCCCACACCCAGGACCCTGACTTCCTGACTCATCGTCCGTCCTTCCTTACCGACACCACGGCGCGCTCAGCGGGCCAGATAGCCACCGTCGACCGGGTAGTACGCGCCGGTGACGAAGCTGGCGCGGTCGCTGCTCAGCCAGGCGACCAGCTGCGCCACCTCCTCGGGTTCGCCGATGCGATTGACCGCGTGCAGAGCCTCGACCAGCGGGCGCGCCGCCGCGGGCAGGTTCTCGGTGGTCAGGCGGGTGTTGATGAACGCCGGGCCGACGGCGTTGGTCCGGATACCCCTGGCGCTGTACTCCAGACCGAGGACCTTGGTCAGGCCGACCACGCCGTGCTTGGCCGCCGTGTACGCGGCCAGCTCCGGGTGCCCCACGGCGCCGAGCACCGAGGCCATGTTGACGATGGCGCCGCCGCCGCTGCGCAGCATCGCATTGATCTGCGCCCGGCAGCCGTAGAACACGCCGTTGAGGTTGAGATTGATCACCTCGAGCCACTGCGGATCGGTCAACTCCGCCGCCGGCTGGAACGCGCCGCTGATGCCGGCGTTGTTGCAGGCCACGTCGAGGCGGCCGAAGGTATCCACGGTCGCCTGCACCAGCGCCGCGTGATCGGCCGCACTGGTGGCGTCGGCACGCAGGAAGGCCGCCCGACCGCCGGCGGCCTCTATGCGGGCGACGGTCTCCCGGCCGGACGGTTCGTCGATATCGGCAATCATCACGCTGGCCCCTTCGCTGGCATAGATCAGCGCCACCGCGCGCCCGATGCCCAGACCCCCGCCGGTCACCAGTGCGTTCTTGCCCTCGAGCAGCATCGCTACGACCCCCTGATTTCCTGACGGAAAGCGCGGGCGTTCATGCCACCCGACCGGGCGCGCCGGCGCCCGCCAGCCCCTCGAGCAGCGCCAGCAGCTCGTCGATCCCGTCCACGGTCAGGTGCGGTCGCTGCGCCTCGGGCAGCCGTGCGTAGACGGCGTCGTTGCCCAGCCCGGTGTTGACGGCGATGGCACAACCGCGGCCGCGATGGGCCATGGGCACCTCCAGCTCCGGGTCGTCGCCGACCACCGCCAGATCGCGCAGCTTCACCCCGAGGCGCCGTGCCGCGCTGCCGACGGCGTACAGCGACGGCTTGCCGACCACCTCGACCCGGCAGCGGGTCAGATCGCGCAGCATTGCCGAGATGGGACGCGAAGTGCCCATGCCCCGGCCGCCACCAGCGGTGGCGAAGAACATCACCTGCGAAGCGCTGAACACCCGGGCGCCGTGATCCCAGATGGCATGGCAGGCAGCCTCCAGCGCGGCCATCGTGAATTCCGGGTACCAGCCGATCAGCACGGCGTCGACGTGGCTGGCATCGCCGGGCTGTACCGTCTCGATGCCCGCGTCGTGCAGCGGTCCGCTCAGGCCGTCGCCGCCCAGCACCAGCACCCGCCGGTAGCCCCGGCGGGCGAACAAATCGGCGGCGCTGCTGGCCGGCGTCATCAGCTGCGCGTCGGTGATGGCGAAGCCCTCGTCGCGCAGCGATTGGGCGTAGTGGTGCGGCGTACGCGTCGTGCCGTTGGTGAACAGCAGCCAGGGGACCGCCCGGGCCGTCAACCAACGGGTGATCGCCAGCGCCCCTGGCAGCGGCTTGAGCCCCTTGTTGCGCTTGTCACCCAGTACCAGCGTGCCGTCCATGTCGAAGATGTAGCCCCGGATCCGGTGCAGGCGTTCCAGTACCCGGGGATCGGTGCGGCGGGCGTCAGCCATGGCCCTGCCCTGCGCCGGCCGTGGTGTGCAGGGCCAGCCGGAAGTCCTGCTTCTCCACCACCAGATCGGTCACCGGCCGCCCCTCGAGCCCCCTGAGCAGGGCGAGGATCGGTTGCACGTCCGGGTTGTAATGACGCCGGGCCGGGCCGGCGGCGAGCATCGCGTCGACCTGCTCGGCCGGCATCGTGGCGCGCAGCAGGAACTCGTCGTCACCGATCCCTGGCGCGAAGCGCTTGCGCATCTCGGCCAGCGACGGCGGCGGCGGTTCGCCGGCCAGCTCGCGGGCCCGCGGCAGCGACAGGATGCGGTCCTTGACCTCCGGATCGATGGTGCCGGTGGGTCGCCCGAACCTGCCGAGCACGTAGCGGATCACCTGGTCGGAAACGTTGCCGTAGCGCGCGCTGCCGATGACGTTGTACAGCGCCTGGGTGCCGACCATCTGCGGGAACGGCGTCACCATGATCGGGTAGCCCAGATCGGCGCGCACGCGCAGCGACTCCTCCATCACCTCGTCGAAGCGATGCTCGAGTTTGAGCTCGGCGAGCTGGCGCCGGGTGGTCGAGATATAGCCGCCGGCGGCCTGATGGCGCATGAACGTGGCGTCGAACTCCTGCGGCGTACCCACCGGCAGCCCCTCCGCCCGGGCGATGGCCATGAAGTAGGCGTCGACCAGACGCAGGGTGTGGTCGTCGACGTCCACCGTATGGCCGAGCTCGCGCAGGTTGTTGACCATCGGCAACGCCCGTGGCAGCGAGGTCCCGTTGCCGAGCGCGCCGCTGGCGACGTGGATCACCTCCACGCCCAGACCGGCGGCCAGGGTGCAGGTCATCGGCGCGAGCCCGATGTTGCAGTGGGAGTGGATCTCCAGCCCCTTGCCGGCCAGTCGGGCGCGCACCGCCGGAACCAGGGTCAGGGCCCGGTCCGGCGTCAGGATGCCCGCCGGATCCTTGATGTAGACCCGGTCGACGTTGGCACTGGCCACCATCTTCGACGCCAGATCGGCGTAGTAGGCGTCGTCGTGCACGGCGCTGATCGTGTAGGTCAGCGCGGCGATGATCTCGGACGCACCGGCCGCGCGCATCATGCGCGCCGATTCGAGCATCGCCACGGGATCGTTCATCGGATCGAGCACGATGAAGCGCGCGATGCCGTTGACCACCATGCGTTCGTAGACCAGCTGCATGAACTCGGGCGACTGGCTCTCCCAGGAGATGAAGCGCAAGCCGGTGCCGATGACCTGCAGCGGTGTATTGGGCATCGCCGCGTGGGTCAGCCGGATACACTCCCACGGGTTCTCGCGGAAATTACGTACCAGCATCCCCATGTGGGTGGACGAGGTGTAGCACAGGGCGCGGAAACCGACTCGATCCATCACCGGCGCGATGGACAGGATCTTCGCCGTGTTCAGACCGCTCGCGCCCCACAGGCTCTGGTTGCCGTCGCGCAGCGAGACGTCGATGATCTGGATACGGGCCACCGTCAGTCCCCCACCCGCTCCGCGCCGGCGCATTGCGCGAGGAAGCGAGGGAAATAACCGGTGTCGATGCCGCCGCGGACGAACTCCGGCTGCGCGAACAGCTCGCGGTGCATCGGCAGGTTGGTCGTCAGCCCCCGCAGGCGGCAGCGCGCCAGCGCCGCCTGCATGCCGCGCAGCGCCGCCTGCCGGTCCTCGCCGTGCACGATCAGCTTGGCGACCAGCGAGTCGTAATACGGCGGCACCCGCGCGCCGTTGTGCACGTGGGTGTCGACGCGGATCCCGGCGCCGGCCGGGAACGTGGCCTCGCTCACGTGGCCCGGTGCCGGCTCGAAGTCGCGCCTCCAGTCCTCGGCATTGATGCGGCACTCGAACGCGTGCCCCGCGAAGGCGATGTCCTCCTGCCGGTAGGCGAGCGGGCGTCCCTCGGCCACGGCGATCTGTTCGGCGACCAGATCCAGACCGCAGATGGCCTCGGTGACCGGGTGCTCGACCTGGATGCGCGCATTCATTTCCAGAAAATAGAACGTGTCGCGCTCGACGTCGACCAGCAGCTCCACCGTGCCCAGACCCCGGTAGCCCAGAAACCGGGCAAACTCCACGGCCGCCCGGTGCATCTGCTCGCGCAGGCGATCGCTGAGGTCGGGCGCCGGCGCCTCCTCGACCAGCTTCTGGTAGCGGCGCTGGATGGAGCAGTCGCGGGTGCCGAGGTGGATTACGTTGGCACCGTCGCCGAGCACCTGGACTTCGACGTGCCGGCCGCTGAGCACGTAGCGCTCGAGGTACACGCGCGGGTCGCCGAAGGCCGACTGCGCCTCGGCCATCGCCAGCTCGAGGGCCGGCGCCAACCCGGCGGGGTCCTCGACCCGTTTCATGCCCCGGCCGCCGCCACCGCCGACGGCCTTGACCAGCACCGGCCAGCCGGTGCGTTCCGCCAGCGCCGTGGCCTCCGCGAGCGTGTGCGCCTCGCCGCCCGGCACCACCGGCAGGCCGGCGGCGATGGCGTTGTGGCGCGCCTTGAGCTTGTCGCCGACGGCGTCGAGCTGCGCGACCGTCGGCCCGATGAAAATCACCCCGGCGTGCTCGCAGGCCGCGGCCAGGCGCTGGTTCTCGGACAGGAAACCGTAGCCCGGGTGCAGCGCATCGGCCTTCGCCGCGACGGCGGCATCGACCACCGCCGCCACCTTGAGGTAGCTGTCGGCGGATCGCGGCGGGCCGATGCACAGGGTCCGGTCGGCGAGTCGCGCCGCCAGCGAGTCGAGATCCGCCTCGGACGCGCACAGCACCGTCTCGATCCCGAGCCGCTGACACGTGCGGACGATGCGCACGGCGATCTCGCCCCGGTTGGCGATCAACAGGCGCCGGATCACCCGCACGCCGGCGCCGGTCGCGGGGCTCGCGGCGCTCACGCCTGCCCGTCCGGGTCGATGAGCATCAGGACGCTGCCCTGCTCGACGAACTCGGCATCCTCGCGGCAGATCTCCACGATTCTGCCGTTCGCGCCGGCATACACCGAATTCATGAGCTTCATGGTCTCGACGATGCCGATCACCGTGTCGCGCTCGACCCGGTCGCCGACCTCGACGAACGGCGCGTTGCCGGGGCCGGGCGCCCGGTAGAACGTCCCCAGCAGCGGCGTGCGTACCGCAACCATGCCGCGGGTGTCCTCGACGGCGGCCGGCGCGGCCGCGGCCGCCGGCTCGCTGACGTGCTGCAGGTTCGGATGGCGCAGCGACTGGCTCGACTGCGTCCACTCGCCCGTCCCGCTGCGGCGCAGGGCCAGCTTCAGATCGCCGGTCTGCAGCTGCAGCTCGTTGAAACCGGTGCCATCGAGGATGTCGAGGATCTCACAGACATCTTCGTGGGTCAGTTTCATGCCGGCTGCGGCGCTCGCGCGTAGTCGAGCACCTGCGCGATCAGGGCGTCGGCGAACTCGGCGTCGTTGATGTGCAGCGGCATCACGTGCACCGCTACGCCCGCGGGCAGCGCCCGTTGCAGATGCTCGGCGAATACCGGCGGCAGGGTCGGATCGTGCAGGTAGCCGTCGGGACTGTCATGGTTGGAAAAACCCTTGAGCGGAACGAAGAAACACACCGGCCCGGTGGCCGCCCTGGCCAGTCCGGCCAGGTACTCGGCGTCGCGCCGGAACTCCTCGGCGCCCGCCCGCACCGCCGTCAGCGCGGGGTTGTGCACATGGTAACGCCGCCCCGGGAACTGCGCCTTGGCCAGCTCCAGCGGACCGGCCACCAGGAAGTCGAGATTGCCGGGCACGAAGATCGTCGGCACGCCCTTGAGCAACGCGGCCTTGGAGCGATCCGGGCCGGCGCTGCACAGGCCGCCGTGCAGGTGCTCACTGACCTCGACCAACGACAGATCGAGGACTACCGCGACATCGCGCTCGCGCACGATCTCGTCCATCGCGGCGCCGCCGGTGCCGAGCGTGTGGAAAACCATCACCTCGAAACCGCGTTCCTCCAGCGACCGGCGCACGCGCACGCTGCACTTGTCGGTGACGCTGAGCGTGGTCATGGTCACCAGCGGCCGCTCCTGGACGGCGTCCGGCGCGTAGTCCCTGCCCATGGCCACCACGGCGATCGCGGCGCCGCGGAATACACCGCGGGTGATGGAGTTCAGGCCGGCGATGTCGCACACCGGATTGAACATGACGATGTCCTTGGCGCCGACGAAAGGCCTGGTCAGTCCCGAGGCCATGGTCGAGATCATCACTTTCGGCAGCCCGTATGGAAATCCCTTCATCACCATCGTCGCCAGCGAGGTGCCCAGCGAACCGCCGAGCGCGATGATCCCGTTCAGACCGACCCGCTGGTCCAGCTCCCGGGCACACGCCAGCGCCCCGCGGATCATCACCTCCAGGCACTTGCCCTCGTGCCGGAGTTCGCGAACCTGCTCGATGGTCTGGCCGGCCGCGGCGGCGACCTGCAGCGGCGTGATCTCGGAATCGCCCACGACGGCACGCACGCTCGGGTCGAGGTGATAGACCCGGGCTCCGGCCTCCTCCAGGCACTGACGGATGTAGCGCGACTCGGTTTCCTTGGTGTCGCGCGTGGCGATCAGCAATATGTTCGGTCTGTCCCCCATGGCTCCTCCGTTGTTGACGTTCGGATCACGCGTGCAGCGCGTAGTCCGTCTGCGTGCGCGCGTAAGCGACGAAGAAATCCAGCGCCGCGCCCTCCGCCATGGCGCTGCGGTCGACCGCGACCTCGGGCGCCACGCCGAGCAGGATCCTGCGCACCGGCACTTCCATGCGCTTGCCGGTCAGCGTGGTCGGGATCAGCGGCACCTGGATCACTTTGTCCGGTACGTGGCGCGGCGTGTATTCCTGCCGCAGCCGCGCGCAGATCCGCGCGCGCAGCCCGTCGTCCAGCACCAGCCCGTCCCTGAGCCGCACGAACAGGGGCATGAAGAATTTCTGCTCCGGCAGGTCCAGGCTGACGACCAGCGCGTCCTGGATCTCTTCCAGCGCCTGCAGCGCGCGATAGATCTCGGCAGTACCGATGCGCACACCCTGGCGGTTGAGTGTCGCATCCGAACGGCCGAGGACGAAGCAGCCGCCGCGGCGGTTGACCCGGAACCGATCGCCGTGACGCCAGACGCCGGGAAATTCCTCGAAATAGCTCTCGCGGTAGCGGCGGCCATCGGTGTCGCCCCAGAAGCCGACCGGCATCGACGGCAGCGGCGCGGTAATGACCAGCTCGCCGACCTCGTCGATCACCGCCTGCCCCGCCTCGTTGAAGGCCTGCGCCGCCACGCCCAGTGCGGGGGCCTGGATCTCGCCGGCGTACACCGGCAGCGTGGGCACGCCACCGACGAACCCGGTGCAGCAGTCGGTGCCGCCACTGCCGGTGGCTACCCACAGATCCGGCTTGACGTTGCGATAGAACCAGGCGGTGCACGCCGGCGAGACCGGGGAACCGGCGGGCATCACGGCGCGCAGTGCGGACAGATCGTAGCGCTCGCCGGGGACGATTCCCGCCTTGTCCAGCATGTCGATGTACGTGGGACTGGCACCGAAGAAGCTCGCCCCGCAATCCTGCGCCATGCGCCACAGCACGTCCGGGGCCGGGTAGGCCGGGTTGCCGTCGTAGAACACCGGGCAGGCCCCGGTCAGCAGCGAGCTGGTCAGGAAGTTCCACATCATCCAGCCGGTGGTGGTGAAGAAAAAAACCCGCTCGCCCGCCTTGAAATCCATCATCAGGTGCAGCAGCTTGTTCATCTCGAGCAGGATGCCGCCGTGGCTGTGAATGATGGGTTTGGGCAGGCCCGTCGTGCCCGAGGAGAACAGGATCCACAGCGGATGTGCAAACGGGAGCCGGGCGAATTCGAACTGCCCGGCGCCGAGCGCGGAGCGCGCCAGCAGCGCGTGCCAGGGCAAGGCACCGGGCAGCACCGGCGACGGATCCTGCGAGTCGGGACCGGGCACGTGCACGACGTGCTGCAGGCTGCCCAGCGCGGCGACGATCTCGCGCAGCGCCGGCCGCCGGTCGAAGTCCTTGCCGCCGTAGCGGTAACCGTCGACGCAGAACAGCACCTTGGGCTCGACCTGGGCGAGGCGGTCGACCACGCCACGGGTGCCGAAGTCCGGCGAACAGGCGACCCACACCGCACCGATGCTGGTGGTCGCCAGCATGGCGACCACGGTCTGCGCAATGTTGGGCAGATAGGCGGCGACGCGGTCGCCGGGCGCGACGCCCAGCTCGCGCAGCGCGGTCGCGACGCTGCGTACCTGCGCGCCGAGAGCGTCCCAGCCGAGCGCGGCGAGCGGCGCGGTCTCGCTGAGAAACAGCAGCGCGTCCTCGCTCGGTCGCGCGCTGCGCAGGACGTGCTCGGCGTAGTTGAGCCGCGCGCCGGGGAACCACTGCGCCCCGGGCATCTGCCGGCTCGCCAGTACCCGCTCGACCGGGCTCGACGAGCGGATGTCGAAATAGTCCCAGATCGCCTGCCAGAAGCCCTCGAGATCGGTGGTCGACCACTGCCACAGCTCCCGGTAATCGGCGAATTCGAGCCCGCGCTCGCGCCGCAGCCACGCGCTGAAGGCGTGCAGATTGCTCGCCGCGATCCGGGCCGGGTCCGGCGTCCAGAGCAGGTCGCCCTCGGTTACGGCGCCTGCCCTCATCGCCCGGCCGCGCCGCGGTCCGGCCGGGCCGCATCGACTTCGACCACCACCTTGCCCAGCTGCTGGTTGCTTTCCAGGTAGCGATGCGCCTCGACGATCTGCGCGAACGGGAAGACCCGGGCGATCTGCGGCCGGAAGTCTCCGTCCGCGTACCCGGCAAGGATGAAGTCGCGGGCCCTGGCCAGCCGCGCGGCATCGGCGATCACCTCGAACACCAGGTAGCCACGCAGGCTCAGCGCCCGGCGCACCGCCGGACCGAACGGGAACGGTGTCGAGTGGGCCTGGCCGCTGAGGTTGCCGTACAGGATCAGGGTGCCGCCGACGGCCAGCGCCGGAACCAGTTGCGCGACGGCGGCCGGGCCGCCCACCGGGTCGAAGGCCAGGCGCGCGCCCTTGCCGCCGGTGATCCGCTGCACCTCTGCGGCCACGTCCTCCAGCGCGCTGACCACGACGTGGGTTGCCCCGGCCTGCAGCAGCCCCGCCCGCTTGCCCTCGCTGCGGGTCACTGCGATCGGTACGGCGCCGATCCGGTTGGCGATGGCGATCGCCGCCAGGCCGACGCTGCTCGAAGCCGCGGTGATGATCACGGCCTCGCCCGGGGCCACGGGCACCGCATCGATCAGCGCCCCGTAGGCGGTCAGGTATGCCATCCACAATGCCGCCGCCTGCAGGTGATCGAGCCCCGGCGGGCGCCCGAACACGGCCGCGGCGGGCACGACCGTCTCCTCGGCGTAGACGCTGTACTCGTTCATCGAGAAACCGGGGATGATGCACACGGCGTCGCCCACGCCGAAACCGTGCACCTGCGGCCCCAGCTCCAGCACTCGGCCCGCGGCCTCGTAGCCCAGGCGTGACGGCAAGACCGCCTTCTCGATGTACTGACCGGAACGGAAGGCAGCCTCGGCGCGGTTGAGCCCGATCGCCTCGACACGCACGCGCATCTCACCGGGGCCGGGCGCCGCGATCGCCTCGTCGACGATCTTCAACACCTCGGGAGGCCCGTATTCGAAAAAACGTACGACGCTGGTCATGCGTACTCCCGCTCGAGTGGGTTCGCGGCAGGGGACGCACACCGCCTCGGCCGCGACGACGCCCTGCCCTGCTGCCGCAAGCTGTACGCGCGTCCCGGGCCGGCGGCCGCCGCGACACGCCGCGGGACGTTGACCCCGGCGTCCATCACGATGGGCCGGCGCGACCGCCCCCCGCCCCCGGGGCCGCGCCATTGTTCATGTTAGCAATGGCGGTGCCAGGACGGGACCGCCGCGGTCGATGGGCTGACGATCAGCCGCTTAGGCACTGGCGCTCGTTGCCGCGAACGTCGCGCCGGCGTCGTCGCAGACCGTCGATTCGATAAAATTATCAATTGCAGCTCATTCAGATGGCCACCGTTTTATAATCTTCGACAGATCCGGGCGACAGGAGAGCAAGCGAATGCACGGCAGCCGCAAAGTCTCGCTGGCCGATCTGGCCAACCTGCAGGAGAACACCGCTGATCCGGGCGACTTCGAAAACCTGGCCGCCGGCGCGCGCCCGACGCTCAAGGATCTGGTCGAGTGCCTGTCCTTCTCGCCCGGAGACGGCCGCATCTGGCTGAACGACCAGCGCATGTTGCTGCTGCACGGTAACGCCTTCGGCTCGCTGCGCCGCGAGCTGATCGACGGCCTCGGGATCGAGCGCGCCCGCGGGCTGTTCACGCGCATGGGTTATCTGTGCGGAGCCCGGGACGCGCGCATGGAACGCGAACGCTGGCCGGACGGCGACCTGACCGCGCTGTACACCGCCCAGCTGCACTCCCTGGAGGGAATGGTCAAGGTCGAGCCGGTGCGCTTCAAATTCGATCCGCGCCAGGGGCTGTTCGACGGCGAGTACCTGTGGCATCACTCGCTGGAGGCGGACGAGCACATCGCGGCCTACGGCTTGGGCACCGCCCCGGTGTGCTGGATGCTCACCGGCTACGCCACCGGCCACGGCAGCACGCTGCTCGGCCACCTGCTGATCGCCCGCGAGGTCGGCTGTCGCGCGACCGGCGCCGCCTGCTGCCGGCTGGTCGCGCGCTCACCCGCCCTGTGGGGCGACATCGAGGAAGATCTGCGTTACCTGAACGTCGAGGGGATCGCGGCCATTGCGCAGGACCGCCCGGGCGAGCAGAAGGCCGCGCCCGTCACCGTGGGCGCGCCGGCCGCACGCGCCACGGTCTCGCCCTACGACGACGGCATCGTCGGGGCCTCCGCCGCGTATACCGCCGCCAGCCACTACATCCAGCGCGTGGCCGCCACCGACGCCACCGTGCTATTCACCGGCGAATCCGGGGTCGGCAAGGAGATCTTCGCCAAGACCCTGCACCGCATCAGCAACCGCGCCGAGGGACCGTTCATCGCCGTGAACTGCGCGGCGATCCCCGAATCCCTGACCGAATCGGAGCTGTTCGGTGTCGAGCGCGGGGCCTACACCGGCGCCGCCGCGTCGCGCCCCGGCCGTTTCGAGCGCGCCAACGGCGGCACGCTGTTCCTGGACGAGATCGGCACCCTGTCGCTCGTCGCGCAGGGCAAGCTGCTGCGTTCCCTGCAGGAAGGGCAGATCGAGCGCGTGGGCGGCACGCGCAGCATCGCCGTCGACGTGCGCGTCGTCGCCGCCACCAACCTCGATCTGCGCCAGGCGACCCGCGACGGCACCTTCCGCGAAGATCTGTATTACCGCCTGAACGTGTATCCCGTGCACCTGCCGCCGCTGCGTGAGCGCCGTGACGACATCCCGCTGCTGCTGAACCACTTCCTCAACCACTACTGCGCCAAGTACGGCGCGAAGATCAACGGGTTCACGCAACGGGCCATCAAGACGATGCTCACCTACGCGTTTCCCGGGAACATCCGCGAGTTGCAGAACCTGGTCGAGCGCGGGGTGATCTCCGCCGACGACGGCGGGCTGATCGATCTGCCGCACATGTTCACCAGCGGCGAAGCGCTGCCGGAGAACGTCCTGTCCGTCGCTCTGGGCGTCGGCACGCTCGCCGACACCTCGGCCGGCCCGCCGGCTGCGCTGCGCCCGAACCTGCGCGAGCTGCTGGCGGAGTGGCAGGGCACGCGCGACGAGGTCATCTCGCTGGCGGCGATTGAGCGCGCGCTGGTGGAGGATGCGGTCACCCGTTCAGCCGGCAATCTCTCGGCGGCGGCGCGGCTGCTCGGCATGACCCGCACGCAGATTGCCTACCGCTGCTCGAAGTACGCGGCCGAGGAAAAGCGGCGCGGGCAACGCGGCTGACGGGCGTCCGGCCGTCGGCTCTCCGGCACCTCGCGGGTGCCGCGCCCTCGTCCCGACGCCGCGACGGACTGATTTGCCGTTATTCGTCCCAGGGCGGGATTTCACCGGTTGCGACCTGGCTCGAGATCCCGACGATGAATCCGTCGGCGACATCGACTGCGTGCGGGTACAGCGCATGCAGCGTGTCCGCGAGCTCCTTCGACGTCCTGGCCGCGCTCGCCGCCTGCTCGAACGCGAGAATATATTGCCGCGTCCAGTCCATGGCGTAGCTGTCGTCGTGCAGGCCGGGTCTGGAATGGCCGGCGACGATCCGCGCGGGCTGCAGCGCCGCCAGGGCGTCGAGGGACTTGCGCCAGGCCGCATATTGCGCCGGCAGGTGTTCACCGAGCCACACGTGAACGCCGTTGAAGAGCAGATCGCCGGCGATCAGAGTCCTGCTCTGCGGATCCCACACCGCGGTCGCATGGACATGGTCGCCCTGCATCGGGCCGATGATTTTCAGGACGTGACCTTCCAGGCTGATCTCATCACCAGTCAGCGGCGACGGGACGACCTGCCGTTGCGGCGCATTGGTGCCCAACATCGGGCTCCAGCGCTCGAATTTGATCGGCACGGAACGGCGCATGTCCTCGACCACCGCCGGATGGGCCAGAACCCTGGCAGCCGGGAAGGCATCGGTCAGCACGTCGAGCCCGAAGAAGTGGTCCGGATGATCGTGGGTCACGATGATCGTCTCGAGCCGCTTGCCGCTGTCGAGGATCGCCGCCACTACGCGATGCGCATCGGCGCGCGAGAACGGAGTGTCGACGAGAACGGCGCCCTGCTCGCCTTTCAGGAGCACCATGTTCGCGTACATGCTCGTCTCGCTGGTCGGGATGACCTGCAATTCGAGCCCGTCGCCGGCGCTGCCCGGCCCTGACAGCAACAGCGCGGCGACTGTCGCGCCGCACAGAAGTGCGTGTTTCATGTCCGGTTTCCTCAATGTGCGGTTTGCCCGCCGTCCAGTACGAACAGCGCGCCGTTGGTAAAGCTCGCCTCGGCCGAGCACAGATGCAGCACCGTCCCGGCGATCTCCGCGGGATCGGCGGCGCGACCGATCGGGCTGTGCTCGAAGAATGCCCTCTTGAAACCTTCGTCATCGAGCCAGGTCCGGGTCATCGGCGTCGCGACGAGACCGGGCGCGATGGCATTGACGCGGATATTGCGCCGCGCATATTCGATGGCCGCCGCCCGCGTCAGCCCCACCACGGCATGCTTGGCGCCGACATAGGCCGACATGTTCGGATCGGCGACGATGCCCGCGACCGACGCGGTATTGACGATCGCGCCGCCGCCATGCGCCAGGAAATGCCGGATCTGCGCCTGCATGCAGAAAAACACGCCCTTCAGATCCACGGCGATGATGCGATCGAGATCGTGTTCCGGCACTGCGTGCAAGGGCGCCGGCGGCGGCAGTACGCCCGCGTTGTTGAAGGCGGCATCCAGCCCGCCGAACTGGTGCACGCAGGCGCCGACCAGCGCGTCGACCTCGGCGCGCGCGGCGACGTCACAGCGGTGAAACATCGCCGTGCCGCCCGCCGCCCGGATCTCGTCGACGGTCTGCGCGGCGCGCGCATCGATATCGCCAATCATCAGTTTCGCGCCCTCTCGCGCGAAAGCGAGGGCGGTGGCCCGACCGATGCCGGTTGACCCGCCGGTGATCAAAACGACCATGTCCGAAAACCGCTGCATCTGATCTCTCCCTGGACGTTCCCCGATCTGCCCGGCCCGGTGATTCTCCCGCTACCCAGCTTGTGCTCGATCCCTTGACCGAGCCGCCGATCGACCTCGTCAGGCTACGGCGTGTGCGCGGCGGCAACCTGCCCCTGTGCTGGCCGGCGACCAGGCCCGTGATCAAGCGCCCCACGGGCGCCGGCGTGGTCGTGCCATGAGTCGCTTAGCAACGGCAGTGCCAGGACGGGATCTACGGGATTAATTGTTCGATTATCAGCCGTTTGAGCCTGAACGCCGGACGCGGCCGCCGCCGTGCAGGGGTCGTGGTCGCGGATCGGCTCGGCAAAATTATCAAATCGGGCCTGCCCGTCTTACCGCCGATTCATAATCCTCGACAGCCATGGCCCGATGCGGCAGCCGCAAGATTACACAGGCCAGACCAGCCTGGCCCCCAAGCATAGCGCGGGCGCCGGTGGCTCCAGCAATTGTGAGCTTATGCCACGCAGCATGGCTCCCTCGCCCAACCTACGGTCACGCGCCGTATCCGCAAACACCTGCGTCCGCGGGCTGCGCAATCGCACGACCCGGACCACCGCAGCTGCGACCCGCCCAGGCCAGCCGGCGCCACCATCGCGCTGAGTGATCGCGTCCTCGCGGAGCAAGGCTGCTCCCTCGAACAGTCGCGTCCGCTCCCCGATCTGCGTGATGGCGCCGTCGCTTCAAGACACTGATCCTGAACAGCTTGCAAAAGGGGCAAAAGCAATGATTGTTACTGAATCACATCTGGACCGCTTCGGTGGCTCGCATGCGATTATCGTGGGTGCGGGCACGACCGGATTGACAGCGGCCGCGGCGCTCGCCCGCCATTTCGAGCGTGTGACCGTGCTCGAGCGCGACGCGCTGCCCGAACAGCCGGAAGCGCGCAGGGGTGTTCCGCAATCGCGGCACGTGCACGTCCTGCTGCGCGGTGGCGAAAATGTCATGAATCATTACTTCCCCGGCCTGACCCCGGATCTCGTTGCGCGAGGATCCGTTGGCGTCGACATGGCCGCCGACACGCGGTGGCACCATTCCGGAGGCTGGAAGCAGCGGTTCGAAAGCGGCGTCACCATGCTCTGCCAGACCAAAGGTTTCCTGGAGTGGAACCTGCGAAAACGGGTGCTGCAGTTACCCAACGTGCGGATCCGTGACGGCGCCACCGTGCAGGGATATGTGAGTGGCGACGGTATCGTCGCGGGCGTCAAGCTGCGCGACGGCAGCGTCCTGCCCGCCCAGCTGATCGTCGATGCCAGTGGTCGCCATTCGCATATGCCGGATCAGCTGCGCGCACTCGGTTACGGCGACGTGCCCCTCACCACGCTGGACGTGGACGTGGGTTACGCCACCCGGCCGTATCGTGTGCCACCGGACCACGCCGGCTGGCGGGCGCTGCTGATTCATCCCCGACTGCCCGCGAGCCGACTGGGGGTACTCTTGCCCGTGGAAGGCGACCGCTGGCTGGTCACTCTCGTCGGCTGGCGGGGCGACCATCCGCCGGACGACGAACAGGGGTTCCTGGACTTCGCGCGATCCCTGCCGGTTCCGGACATGCACCAGGCCATTCGCGGCGCCGAACCATTGGAGCAGATCCGCCTATACCGCTTTCCCGCAAATCTGCGGCGACACTATGACCGGATGCGGCAAATGCCCGACGGTCTGGTGGTGATCGGTGACGCGGCCTGTTCAATCAATCCCATCTACGCGCAGGGCATGTCGCAGGGCGCAATCGGGGCCAGCATCCTCGATGCCTGCCTGAGCCACCAGCGCCGCAAAGCCGGGACGAAGGAAATCCGGGGTCTGACCAGGCAATTTCACAAGAAATACGCGAAATTCCTCGATAGCTGCTGGATGCTCTCCACGACTGAGGACTACGGAACGGAAACCTCGAGCAGCCGGCGTTTCCCGGGAGCCCCGATCCTGAACTGGTACATGGGGCGTATTCAGGAACTCACCTGGAAGGATCGCGATGTGGCACAACGGTTCATCGAGGTCATGCACATGCTGCGCCCGCCCGTGTCGTTGTTCGCGCCGTCGATAGCGGCGCGGGCGCTGCTGCTGAGGTAATCCGTATCGCCGGGCGCCCGGCCCGGAGTGGCGGCGCCGGTCGGGCTCCGCTACCCGATAGCCCGCCGCAATCAGCGGGTCAATCGGATACCGCCACAGATACCGGCACTGCGCATGACGGCATTACACGGATTGGGGATTGATCCATCTCATTCGAGGGAGGTGTCTTGCCTGTGCCCGGGAAGGCACCGACACTTCCTGAAACGCCGCGCGGGATATGCGGTCCCGCAGAGCTTCCCCGTAGCCGCAGCAAGCGTAACGCGTGGCATTACACGAACAGAGTACCACCCTCGTCATGAAAACATCGAAGCGAACGGCACTGCTGTTGGCGCTGCTCCTGCCGGCTTGCGCGACGTCAGACGAGGTCCGCGAGCCCTCTCCGCAGCTTGCCGGCCGCGTTTCCGACCTCAACGGGCGACCGCTCGCAGCCGCCGCAGTCGTTCTCGATCGCGGCGAGCACGTCCGCGGCGCGTCTGTTGTCACCGTATTCACGGAGCAAAACGGTGCCTTCCGTTTCCCCCGGCAAGCGGATCTCGTTTCTGCGCAAAGTACATTGGAAGTACGCTTGCTGGGTTACCGGCCGGCGGTCATGCCCGTGTCGAAGCGCGAAGCGGGCGCTACGATCGACTTTGTGCTGGAGCCAGTGTCGAATCGGGCGAATCAGGTGCCGGCATCGGCCTGGCTGGCCGCTGCGCCCGAGTCACAGGGCAAGCACCTGACGCAGTTGATGTGCACCGCGTGCCATCAGTTTCCGTCGCCGAAGGTACGTCACTACGGGGAGCTGCTCGCCACGGTGCCCGGCGGCGAGCAGCTGAAGTCGCAGGAAAAGCAGGCCTGGCAGCGCGTGGTCCGCAAGGAAGCCTGGCGGTCCATGGTCATGTACATGCGCGCAAAAACCTACGACGTCTTCCCGGAAGGCACCGCCATGGACATCCGCAATATCCCATGGGATACCGTCCAGAACCCGGAGTATGCATTGTTCAATCTCGAGGACGAGGCGATCATTGCCGATTTCCTGGCCGACCAGCTGCCGACTCAGTTCGAGCTTCTGAGCGATTACAGCTACGGCGCGCCGTCGGCCGTGAACGACAGGACCGTGATCCGCGAATACCGCCTTCCCCAGGCGGCACTGGTCCGCGAGGTGACCGCAGTCGTCGGGTCTCCTTACATCTGGGGTGCCGATGTCAGAAAGAATCGGCTGCTGCGGCTGGACCCGCAGACCGGGGACCAGAATTGGTTTCCGGTGCCGTACGAAAAGGCGACCGGCCCGCACACCATTGTTGGTGATCGGGACGGCAGGATCTGGGTGTCGATGATCGAGAACGATTTGCTGGGCCGGTTCGACCCCGAACGCGAGCAATGGAAGCTGTGGACCGTCAACGAGACCGGAACGAATGTCTTCGGCGGCCAGGCCATCGTGCACGACATCGCTTTCGACCACGAGGAACGCCTCGCCCATGATGCGCGGGGACGTATCTGGCTGACGCTCGCCGGGCACAACAAGATGGCGGGCCTGGATACGCAAACCGGCGAGGTTCATCACTATGCAGCTCCGCCGATCGATGGCCGCTCCTCCATCAACGTCACACTGTACGGGACCGTGATGTCGCCGGATGGAAAATGTGCCTGGTTTTCGCAGCTCAATGGTTACGTCGGGTGCTTCAACACCGAAAAGCTCGAATACGAAGGCTTGGTGGAATTCCCCCGCGGGGCGGGCCCGCGACGCATGTCGATCGACCGCAACGACGTCCTGTGGATCCCGCTGTTCGGTGCCGGCCAGCTGGTGAAGTACGATGCACGCGCGCGTAAGGAGCTCGCGCGCTACGATCTGCCCGATCGAAGCGCCGCCCCGTACGAGGTCACCTGGGATGAGCGGCGACAAGTGCTTTGGGTGGCCAATGCCAATGCCGACGCGCTGTACCGCTTCGATCCGGTTACGGAGCGGTTTTCTGTCCTGCCGTTGCCGCGTAGTCAGGCGTACTTCCGGCAGGTCGCCTTGCATCCGCAATCGAATGACTTGCTGTTGACCTACGCAAACATCCCCGCGGGATCCGGCCCGTCGATGGTCGTGATCATCGAGCCGGGCGATTGATCGCCGTGCATACGATCCGGGTAATGGTCTGCGCCGTGCTCCTGCCGCTGCTCCTTAGCGCCGGCACCGCGACAGCGACCGACGGCGGGCCAGCGGCAAACGATCCCGGCATCACGGCGCCCGCAGCGGCGCACCCGATCGAAGACGCCGGCTGCATCGCCTGTCATGCGATCGATGAGGTCCGGATCGGACCGTCCTTTGCAGCCATCGCCCAGCGCTATGAGCGCGCAGACGATCGAACGATTGAGGTTCTGAGCAGCAAAATCATGAACGGTGGTGCCGGCAATTGGGGCCTGGTGCCGATGATCGCCAACCCCGGCGTCACGCCGGCGCGAGCGCGCGAGCTGCTGCGCTGGATACTCGGGAAACATCCCGTCGAGTAAGCGCAGCGCCGTGGTTTCAAGGCGGGCGGGACCGCGCCGGCGGCGGGACGAGCCGTGCCCCGTTCACAGCGGATCGACGTCCGGCATGGTGTCGATGAGCTGTGCCTGTACGGCCCGGCGATACAGCGTCTGCAGGGCTTCGCGACCCTCCCGACCCATCGTCTCGGTCAGATCGTTGACGTACATCCGGACGAACGTGCGCAGGGTCTCGGGCGCGACGCCCCGGCCGAATTGCGCCGCGTAGGCTAGGGCCTCGGGTTCGTGCGCGAAGGCGTACTGAATACTCTCTCCCAGCGCCTTGCCGATCCGGGCGCCGAGCGCACCACCCAGATCGCGGCGCACCACGTCCAGGCCGAGCGGCAGCGGCAGGCCCGTTTCCGACTGCCACCACCGGCCCAGATCCGCGACCAGGCTCAGACCGAGCTGCGGGTAGGTGATCTGGCCCTCGTGGATGAGCAGGCCCGCATCCGCGCGGCCCGCGAGCACCGCTTCGGGGATGGCGTCGAACGGCACCGGGATCGGTTCGAACGCGGCCAATCGCAAGCGCAGCAGCAGGTACGCGGTGGTATGCACGCCCGGTATCGCGATGCGCTTGCCGCGCAGATCGTCCATTGCACAGGGATTGGTGCTGACCACGATCGGGCCGTAGTTGCGGCCCATGGACGCGCCGGCATCCAGGATCCGATAACGGTCCGCGACGGCGGGATAGACGGCCGCCGAGATTGCCGTCACCTCCAGCTCGCCCCGCAACGCGCGGCGGTTCAGCGATTCGATGTCTTCCATCACGTGCTCCACGCGATAACCGTTCACGCACACGTGTGCATGCGCGAGCGCAAAGAACATGAAGGCGTCGTCGGCGTCGGGGCTGTGACCAATACGCAAAATGCCGCTCGTCATCGTTTTCTCCCGGGCTCGCGGCGCATCAGTAGCTTCTGACCGTCTCGTACAGGGTGGTTCGCTGCACCGGCCGGAAACCCGCGCCGCGGATCAGCGCCAGCACTTCGTCGAGCGTGCTCGTGTTGGTATAGCCGGCCGATCGGTGGACGTTCTCCTCTAGCAGCGTGCCGCCGAAATCGTCCGCGCCGAAGTGCAGCGCGGCCTGTCCGACCTGCTTGCCCTCCGAGAACCAGGACGCCTGGATGTGCGCAAAGTTGTCTAGGTAGACCCGGGCCAACGCGGTGATACGCAGATAGCGGCAAGCTCCGGCCGTTGCGGACACCCGCCGGGACAGCGGCGTAGCGCCCGGCTTGAAGCTCCAGGCGGTGAAGGCGGTGAAGCCGCTGGTCTCGTCCTGGAGCGCGCGGATCCGGTCCAGGTGCTCGATGATGTCCTCGTCGGTCTCGAGGTGACCGTACATCATCGTGGCAGTGGTCCTGAAACCGATCTCGTGCGCGGCACGATGGACCTCCAGCCACTCCCCGACCGTGCCCTTGTTCGGGCTCACCCGCCGCCGGACCCGGTCGCTCAGCACTTCCGCGCCGCCGCCCGGCAGCGTGCGCTGGCCGGCGGCCCAGAGCTGGCGCAGAACCTCACGCACGTCGCATCCGGCGGCTTGCGCCATCTGCCGGACCTCCGTCGCCGAAAAGAAGTGCGGTGTCACCCCCGGGAACCGCGTGCAAGTCTCGCGGACCAGATCCAGGTAGTAGCGCAGCGGCAGCGCGGGATTGTGCCCGCCCTGAAGCAGAACCGTGGTCGCACCCAGTTGTACCGCCGTTTCGATGTGGGCCATGACCTCCTGCACCGACAGTACGTAGGCGTCGGCGGCTGCGGGCCGGCGGGCGAATGCGCAGAACCGGCAGGCCGTCGTGCACACGTTGGTGTAATTCGGGTTGGTGTCGATGACGAAGCTCACCGCCGGATCCGGATGCAGTCCGTAGCGCACACTTTCGGCCCGTGCGGCCAGCTCCAGCAGGTCCGCACCCCGGAGCAGATACAGCCCCTCGTCCGGACCGATCCGCTCGCCCGCGTCGCTCTGCACGCGGAGCGCCTGCGCCAGCGGGCCGGACGACATTTCAGGGGCTCTCCAGCAGGGAGCGAAAGGTGGTGACGGCGCGCTTTTCCTGCGCCCCGATCACGTAGCGGAAGCCGCGCAGGTAGTCGATGATCTCCTGCGCGCCCAAGCCCGTGTCGTTCCTGGCGCGGCTGATTTGATCCAGCTCGGCAAGCCCCCGTTCGAGCGCACCGCCGACGAGCGACTCCAGGGTTCTTTTGCTCGATTCGGGCAGACTCCGGCGCACGGTCCACAGGGCGAATACGAACGGCAGGCCGGTCCAGGCGTGCCACTCCGCACCCAGGTCGTAGACGAATGCGTAGGCCTTATTCGCCCGGTTGTAACGCAAGGCGGGATCGCCGATGAGCAGGCAGGCGTCACAGCGCGCCGCCGCGTCCACGTAATGACGGGGCTGGACCCGATACCTGCCGGCGAGGAGCACCTTCAACAGCTGCACGGAGGTGGCGGTCTCGTCACTGACGCCGATGACGGCCCCTCCGAGCGCCGCGAACGGCCGATGCGAGAACAGCAGCACGCTGCGCGTCCGGTCCCGGGTCGCGATACCGAAATCGCCGAGCGGCTCGAAGCAGCCGGACAGACGAAAGTAATCGACCAGCGACAACAGCGCCGCGTCCGCGTGCCCGGCGCCGGCCATCCGCCCGAGCGCCACCGGCGCGAGGCGTTGCAGATCGATACCGGTCCGGTCCAGGCCCCGGCAGAAGGGCTCGGCGTTGAGGTACGAGATGCCGGCTATCTTCAGCGCCGGCGCCGGAACCCGGGCTGTTTCATGCATGGAATGGTACCGTACGGTACAGCGCGTCCCGTTCCACCGGGGTCATGCCCGCCTCCTCGATCAGGCGTACGATGCCGCTGCGCGCCAGCCCCGCGGCGCTGCCGGCGCCCGCCGCGTGCGCAATCCTCTCGCGGCCGATGGTGCCGTCCAGATCGTCGGCGCCGAAATTCAAAGCGACGCTGGCGATCGATTCACCGAGCATCACCCAGTACGCCTTGACGTGCGCGAAATTGTCCAGCAGCAGGCGGGCCGCGGCGATCGTGCGCAAGTCATCCGGAGCCGGAGCCGGCCGCGCCACCAGCTTCGTCGTGCCCGGTTGATAGGCGAGCGGGATGAAGGCCAGAAACCCGCCCGTCTCGTCCTGCAGATCACGCAGCATCAGCAGGTGCCGGACGCGCTCGGCGGTGGTTTCGACGTGCCCGTACAGCAGCGAGGCGTTGGTCGGGATCCCGGCCGCGTGCGCCAGGCGGTGGATCTGCAGCCAGCGCCCGGCCGACGCCTTGCCGCGAAACAATCGCCGCCGGATGCGATCCGAGAACACTTCCGCGCCACCACCGGGCAGTGCGTCGAGACCGGCGTCGCGAAAAGCCGCCAGGATCTCCTCCACGGGGGTTTTCCAGCGCCGTGCCAGGTAGTCGAGTTCGCTGGCGGTGAAGGCCTTGATCTGCACCTCGGGCGCGTGTGCGCGGATCGCCCGCAACATGTTTACGTACCACTGCAACGGCAGATCCGGATGATGGCCGCCGACGACGTGCGCTTCGCGAACTCCCGGCTGAAGCTGGCCGACGATCTCCTCGAACGACAGCAGGTAGGCATCCGGATCGCCGCGCTTGCGGGCGAACTCACAGAAGCGGCAGGTGAGCACGCAGACGTTGCTGTAGTTGATGTGCCGATTGACGACGAAGCAGACGCGGTCGCCCGTGCGCCTGCGCTTCTCCTCGCTCGCGATCCGTCCCAGGCCGATGAGATCGGGCGTATCGAACAGCGCGAGGCCGTCACGAAAGTCCAGGCGCCGGCGCTCGCACACCTTGTCCCGGATCCGCGCGAGACGGTGATCGCGGAACGCCGTCGTGAGCGCGGCCTGCATCTGCGTGGCGGCCGGACCGTGCTAGCCGCTGTCCCGGCCTACCACGGAAAGCCCCCGAAGCGCAGGAAGCCGCCCACCAGCACCGCGACGACCGACGCCACGGCGTTGAAGCGCGCGAGCCGGCGCATCCACTCGGTCGCGGCGATCGCCCCTGCCCGGCTGTCCTCCACGTCCTGGCGCGAGGCATCGTAGGGCAGCTTCACGACCGCGCGGGGCCTGAGGATCCAGGTCAGGTACGCGCCGGTCAGCGCCAGGCTCAACCACAACAGCATCATCACCAGCAGCGCCAGGCCGTAGCTGCCGGCGTAGAAATCGGGTTGGAAGATCTGACCGAGGTTCCCGAACTGTTGCAGGAGCAGCAAGCCCGTCACGGGCAGGCCGAACAGCGAGATCCAGTTCAGGATCGCAAAGTCGTAGCCCAGCTTCTCACCGAGGCGAGCCGCCTGACCCGGCGGAATGAGATCCAGCCGCGGCGTCAGCAGGAAATCGAGAAACACGTTCGAGCCGACGAACAGCGCCGCCATCAGGATGTGCAGACCCACCAGAATCTGTTGTTCGATCATCGCGCACCCGCCCAGTAGCTGCCCACACGTACGGTTTCCAGATCCGACTGCAGCAGACCGACATAGTCGGCCCGGCTGCCCGCCACCTGCACAACGCGGCCCGCCCACGCGGCGCAGTGCTTGCAGGTCGGGCAATCCAGATCGCAGTGACCGTCACGGAAATAGCGCAGGAATCCGTCCAGTCTGGCGCTGTCGATGCGCACGCGCGGCGCCTCCAGTGCCGATCCGAACGGCGTCTCGATCGTTTGCAGTCCCACGAGCAGCGCGGCGACGTCCTCGCAGCGGCGTGACGAGTACGCCTGCGCCACCTGCGTGATCCACCCGGTGTGCGAGCTCGGGCCCTCACCCATCTTCTCGCGACCGGCGACTTTGAAAAAATCGATGCCGAGCGACTCGTAGCAGTGCAGATCCTCGGGCCGGATCCATGGCGAACGCAGATACTGAACCGGATCGGTGCCACGGGCGACCGAGCACTTGTAGTAGCAGTAGTCGACGTAATACCGGCCTTCGATGCTCTCCGCGGAGTGGGAGATCATGTTGGCGTGGTACTGGCGCACCGGGCAGCTGAGCAGGCAGCTCTCGTTGACCAGCACGGACAAGGAGCAGTCGACGGCGTTGCGGATAGCCTCCAGACGGCGGAAATCCCGGTTGATCTGCGGGTCGAGGTGAATGACCTTCGCGCCCAGATCGCGAAAGAAGATCGCTTTCATCGGCGCGTCCACGCCGGCCAGCACCGAGACGTGCAGCTCGAGGGCGGGGAAATTCTCGGCCAGCAGCTCCATCACGTAGGGGTTTGCGGTCACCACGCCGGCCGCGCCGATCCCGGACAGCCATTCCAGACGCTGGAGCAGCTGCCAGCGCCCGTCCTCGGAGTACTCCCGGTTGCCCAGACAGGTCGCGTTCATCACGTAAGTGAACTTGATGCCGCGCTCGCGCGCCCGCCCGACCTGCAGCTCGATGTCATTCTCGTCCGTGGCCGCCAGCAGCAGCGGGGAGCGCAGGGTCGGATCCCCGGGCAGGCTGCCGTACAGGTAAGCCGGCGCGAATGCCTGGACTCGCCCGAGCAGGGAGTCGTCCCAGTTCGTGGGCAGGATGAGTTTTCGTTCCATGACTTGGTCCTCAGGATGGGGGCAGGCGCAGCTCCTCGTGGGGCACCACCTGGCGGAAGCCCCAGGCGACCCGGACTTCGCCCAGCCAGTGGATCGTCACGGCCGCCACCCCGAGCTCGCCACGCAGGCGTTCCTCGAGGGCGGCGGCGCCCCGGGGCTCGCCTTCGATAGCGATGATCAGCGCCCCGTCCGCGCCTGCGGGCGGGCGTACCAGCAGCACGTTGCGTCCCACGAGCTCCGGGTCGACGTCGACGCACATGCGCACGTCGTAGGCGGTGATGTTGCGCCCGCCGACCGTCACGCTGCTCTCCGGCCGGCCGTAGATCTTCAGCCGCCTGAAGCTGCGCCCGCAGGCACAGGCCCCCGGCAGGAAGGCCGCGATGTCGCCGGTGCTGTAGCGCACGAAGACGCTGCCCGGTGTCAGCTTGGTCACCACCAGTTCGCCGCGTTCGCCGCTGCCCGCCGCCTTGCCCTCCGGCGTGACCACCTCCAGGTGGCACACGTCCTCGTGTATGTGCGGGCCGGCGTGTGCCTCGCACTCATCGAGCGCCGCGCCTTCCTGGGTACCGCCGCGTTCGAACACGGCGACCCCCAACTCGCGCTCGAGGTGCTGGCGCAACCAGGGTGTGAGCGGCAGACCGACCACGACCACGGCACGGGTCGCAGCGAACAGGCGCGAGGCCGGCACGCCGTCCGCGGCGCAGCTGCGCAGGACCGACAGCAGAAACGGTGCCGTGGTCGTCACGAACTCGGGGTGCAGATCGGCCAGGGTGTCCTGGAAGGCGCCGGCGGACTGCGGATCCATGCTGCCCCAGAAATAGGCGGCGCGTGCGCCCAGGCGGGCGACCGCGTGGCCTTCGCAGGCCGCCAGCCGATGCCAGACCGGGCTCATGAGCAGCACGCGCATGCCGGCGCCCAGGCCGGCCCAGCGGAAGCCGCGCTCGGTCGGGCGCACGTAGGCATCCGCCTCCTCGCGGTCGAGCCACACGAGCAGCGGTTCGCCGGAGGTGCCGCGGGTGCTGAATCCCACCCGACCCCGCGCCGGGCGCTGGCCGCGCCTGCCCGCCTCGATGAGATCCTGCTTGGTGACCATGGGCAGACGTTCCAGATCCGCGGCGCTGCGGATACGCAGATCACGCAGTCCCGCTGCCTGCCACAGGGAGCGGTAATAGGGCACTTCGTGCGCGGCGCGCTCCACGATCTCCTGCAGGCGTTGCAGCCGGTATGCCTCGAGCCGCTGCGCCGGCCAGCGCTCGATCCCGTCGAGCGACGCGCCGAATTCCATCGCGTGCGCAGTCATCGCGGCGATTACCCGTACCCGCCGGCCCATCGCAGCAGCCGATCGTCCGGCCCGCGCGGACACCGATCCACAATCGCCTGCGCGCCGGCCGGGACTTCCATGGCCGGCACCGGCAGACGGCGGTTCACGATGCACTCGCCCTCCAGCGCGTAGTGTTCCTTGCGCAGGTGATAGCAGCCGCAGTCGGGGCACTGCGGCGCGAGCACGAGCGCGGACTCGACGTGGAACAGCCGGTGCCAGGCGCCGGTCCCCGGCAGCGCGGGCGGCCCGCCGTCGAAGGCGACGACGATGTGCCGTCCGCTGCGCTCGATGCCGACGCCGCGCTGGCCGAGCATCTGCAGCAGCAGCGGCAATACGCTGTTGCGCACGACCAGCACGTCCGGGTCGGCCTGCGCGAGCACACCGGCGGTGAGCGTGACGCGCTCCGGGCACGCATCCAGTCCGATGAAGCGCCCCTGCAGGCGCTCGGCGAGGCCGGCGCGCAGGCCGGGCAGCAGCAGTGCCGAGCCCAGAAACGACAACGGGCTCGAGCCGAAATCCTGGACCGCGACGGTCACCCCGGTGCCGACGCCGAACAGCGACAGGCACCACGCCAAATGTTCCGCCCACACGTCCAGATCGCCGTCGCCGAACGCGAGGCGGCCGTGCGGCACGTCGACGATCGGATCCGCGTCAGCCAGCATCGGGTGCGCCGCCCCCGGTCGGGCGGGAATGGTGCAGGGTGACCACGCCGACGTGATCGATGTTGGCGATCTGACCGGTCCGCACGACCTTGCCGATGCGCAGGTCCGGCACCTGTCCCGGGCGTGCGTAGCCGAGCATCGCGGACAGGGATTCCACCCCCATTTCGGCGCTCGTCAGCATCTCCCAGGGCACGACCGACTGGCGCCCGCTGTCCGGATCCACGGGCACGATCGAGACGTTGACCAGCGGAAAGCCGTGCGCTCCCACCGGATACCAGGTCGGATGGGCCACCACGGCCGGTCCGATCTCGGGCATGCCCCACAGGGGCAGGATCGGCTTGCCGGCCCATGCCTCCAGCCGGCGCCGCCAGGCGGGCTTGAACGCCCCGGTGGAGACGAACACATAGCGGCTGCCGCGCAGCGCCTGGGGCGCCCGCCGGCGTTCGATCACCCGGTCGACATCCGCCCGGCACAGAATCGAGAACAGCCCCTCCGCGGGGATCGGAACGGCGTCGCAACCCGGTTCGGCGAGATCCGTGAACAGGACCGAACGGCCGCGCAACAATGCGCCGATCGCCCCGGTCAGCGCTTCCCAGGTGCCCAGCGGGGTCGTGCACAGAAACGAGAGATCCTTGATTTCTTTTATGAACGCACTCAGCGCGGTTGCCATGGCCGACAGTGAAAAATGCGAATGCACGACCAGCCCGCGCGCGGCGGGAATGAGCAGGGCCGGATCCGTGGCCCGCCCGGCTGCCGGCACCTGTGCCGCCGCTGCACCCGCTCGTGCCGGCGCGCGCATGACCGGCACCCCGGCAAGCCCGGACAACTCCCGGGGCTCACGCGCGGTCAGCACGAGCGCAGCCTGCGCTTCGGCAAGCTGCGCCCGCAGCCGTTCCGTATCACCCGCCGGCAGGCACACCTGCCGGCCGGCCAGCCACGCGCCGAGCAGCAGCGTCAGCGCCTGGGCGGGATCGGGTTCGACGACCGCCACCACTTTCGCGGCGTCGTTCGCCTGCAGATCCGCGCAGACCCCCAGCGCCGCATCCAGCAGCCGGGCGTTACTGACCCAGCCCCCGGGCGCGGTCCATAGCGCGTGTCCGTCCGGAGCCGCGCCGAGAGTCTTGCGCAGCAGCCGTGCAATCGGCTGCTGCGGGACCGCCACGCGGCGTGGTATCCCGGCCGGCCAGTACCACGACGGCAGCGCACCTCCGACCTTGGACACCAGTCAGCCCTGGAACTCGGCCTTCTCGAACGACACATTGGTCTGGCGGTCGTGCTGCAGCGGCGCCCAGTTCCACAACGTGTACTCGAAATGCCGGTAACCGCCGGCGAACTGCAGTCCCTTGGGAGGTCCGGGCAGCAGCGCATCGTGCGGCATCCAGTTCGGATGTTGATACGGCTCCCAGGCGTGGTAGATCACCAGCTGGTCCGGACGCACGCAACCCGTCAGCTTGGCCCGCGTCAGGAACTCTCCGTAGTCGTTGAACACGCGGATGAAGTCGTTGTCGCCGATCCCTTTTTTGTGCGCCTCTTCGGCGTTGATGAACGCGAACGGCTCGCCGCGGTGCAGCTTGAGCATCTCCTCGGAGGTGTGCCAGTTCGCGTGCACGCTCCAGCGCACGTGCCCGCTGGTCAGGCGCGCCGGGTGATTCCCGGCGATGGTCGGCGCTTCCTTGTAGCGCAGCAGGTGCTCGTCGGCCTCGATGAACCAGGGATGGTCGATGTAGAACTGGGCGCGGCGCGTAGTCGTCGCGTAGGGAACCTTCAGATCGATCTGGTCGCGGAACGCCGTGTGCACCTCGCCCGGCACCATGGCGGCGTTTTGCACGACCGAGGCGTGCCAGGCCGGCCGGCCCGCGAGCCAGGACTTGCCTTCCTTGCGCATCTGATCGAGGTTGCATTCACCGCCGTCGATGCTGGTCAGCCAGCCCATCTGGCTGAGCGCGCGGTAGGTGTGATCCAGCAGGCGCTCCTCGTCCTCGTTGGACTCGCCGTAGCGGCCGCCGAGCGTCGCACGCCAGTACAGCTCGTCGACGATGATCTCGCGGTCGGCGGAGGTGTAGTTCTTGATCCCGAGCCGCTTCATGTGCTCCTCGGCCTTGCGCAGGAGCCCGAGCACGATCATGCGGTCGGATTTCGACTCGCCCAGCATCGGCACGCTCTGGTCCGTGAAGACGTTGAACCGGGTGTGCGGCGAGGTGTACTTGGCGTCGGCATACTCGTAGTGCGAAGCCGCCGGCAGAATATAATCCGCGTACAGGGCCGTCGTGCTCATGCGCGGATCGAGCACGACGATCGTTTCCAGCTTGGGCCACAGGGTGTTCAGGTAGGTGTTCATCCCGCCCCGATGGCGACGCAGCGGGTTCGAGCCCGACACGAACATCATCTTCGGCGCGAGATTCCGCGCCGGCCGGTCGAACTTGTCGAACCAGCCGTTCTTCAGGGCCTCTTCCGCGTATTCGCTGATCTTCTTCTTGGCGTGCGGGTCGACCAGATGCTTGTCCCATACGTCCCGGTAGCCGGCGTGGTAATACCACAGGAACACCGGTGGCGAGAGGATCCCGGCGTTACGCAACAGCTCGCGCAGCGATCCGAACGCCGCTTCCACCGGCGGCATGGTCGAGTCCATCTTGAACTGGTTCTTGTAGTCCTCGGCCATCTTCTGCAGGAAATTCTGCGACTCGAGGATCGGATCGTCCGACTCCAGAATGTCGCGCGGCATCCCGGCCACCATCGGCATGGCGGTGGCGAATTCCGTGCCCGCGGACCAGCCCCGCGATCCGGTCCCCGGTTTGCCCAGGTTGCCGGTCAGGATCAGCATGTAACAGAAGCCGCGTTCGACCAGATCGCCGTGGTAGAGCTTGCCGGCGTTCCAGTTCACGAATACGAAGACCTTGCGCGGCGGCCGGCACCACTCGGCGATCTGGCGCACCATGTCCGGATGGATGCCCGAAGTCTGGTGGACGTATTCGGGCGTGTACTGCGCCATGCGCTCCTTGAGCAGTGAGAACACGGTCCGCACCTGCACGGTGCTGCCATCTTTGAGCTGCACGCTGCGTCCACCCTCGAGGGCGTACTCGAACGGCATCTCCAGCGTGCCCTTGGGCAGCGCCCCGAGCTCCCCGGTGGCGCTGTCGATGGCGTAGAACTGCTGGTCGTCGCCGCCTTCGCGCAGATCCGACTCACGCAGGAAGCGGCCGTCGTCGGCGCGCACCAGGACCACGGCGTCGGTCTGCTCCTTGACGAACTGCTCGTCGATCCAGCCGTTCTCGATGAGCGTGCGGCACACGCCCAGCCACATCGAGGGATCCGCCGACCAGTCGATCGGTGCCCACAGATCGGCGAACTGGCAGGACGGATTCTTGTCCGGCGCCACCGCCACGACCTTGGCGCCCCGGTAGCGCGCCTCCAGCATGTAGTGAATGTCGGGGATGTTGGCGTAGACCGGATTGGACATCAGGATGATGGTATCGGCCAGGAACCAGGTCTCGATGCCCGGCGCGTGCTGGAACTGGCCGAAGGTCAGATACTGCCCCGGGTTGAAATCGCCGATGAGCTGATTGAGATCGAAGCTCACGCCACCGAGCAGGGAAGTCAGGCCGGTGATCGTGATCTCGCTGGCCCCGCGGACCATGCCGATGCCGTTGGTCGCGTGATCGTCGATGATGGTCTGCGCACCGTGATCGCGGATGGTTTCCGCGATTTTCTGCCCGATCTCTTCGAAGGCCTGGTCCCAGCTGATGCGCTCCCACTGGCCGCTGCCGCGCTCGCCGGTGCGTTTCATCGGATACAGCACACGATCCTTGCCGTACATGGCAATCGAGTGCTGGCAGCCCTTCTGGCAGCCGCGCGGGTTGTAATCGGGGACCCGATAGTCGGGGTCATCGAATTCCGGATACGTGACCGCGAGCTCCTCGCGGACCACCTTGCCGTCCCGGACGTAGACGCGGAACGGGCAGCTGCCCGGGTAGCAGTTGACTCGGTGCGTACCCCAGCGCCAGTGGTCCCACTTCCAGTAGTTCTCGTCCTTGTCCGCGGGGACAGCCACTGCGTTCTTCTCGGTCGGGGTGTTCATCTGTTGCCTCCCAATGATTTGTCCGGGTCGTCTACTCGATGGGGTTTTCCGGGGCCAGCACTTCCAGCGGTGCGAAGGCGTCGGCCCAGCGGTAGATGATGAGCAGGTCCATCAGCTCGGACGGTTCGCCGCGTTCGGCCATCTGCCGGTGCTCGCGCAAAGTGGCGAGCGCATCGTCCACCTGCGGCCCGAAGTACGAGCGCAGGAGATCGATCGGGACGTCCGGCTCGCCGGTCGGCCGGTAACCTTCCTCCAGCCGCGGCGGTCGTACGAACGGAGGCACGTAGAACACGTTGGGCCGGGTACCGAAATCCGGCCGCAGCGGCAGAGCCACGCGGTATTCGTTCACGAGCTTGGAGACGTAGCTGTTTGCATCGTCGAGGTAGCCGAAGTACATCGCGCGCGCCGGGCAGCTCTTGGCGCACACGGGCGCGTATTGGTTCTCGACCCGCAGCAGGCAGAAATCGCACATCTCGTACTTGCCGTTGTCCATGTTCTGCATGGGCACCTTGTACGGGCAGCTGGCCACGCACAGGCCACAGGCATCGCACTGCTCGGGATCGATGACGACGATGCCGTCCTGCTCGCGCTTGCGCATCGCGCTCGGGCGGCCGCCCTTGGCGCAGTGCTCTTCGCAGCTTTTCACGCACGGCGCATCCGAGCAGTGATTGCACAGCCGCGGCAGGTAGAAGTAATAGCCGTTGGGCCAATCGCCGGCGCCCTCGTCCTCGTCCCACAGCGGTCCCCAGGTGGCCGGCTTGCCGGTCTCCTTGACGATCGGACGCAGGTATTCGGTACCGGCCTTCGCGCCGTAGACCTTGTCCCAGTTGAAAGTCCACGTCCCGCCGTAGTCGTTGACCCGGTGGGGCACCTTGCGCCCCATGTCCATCCAGCCCTTGGGCCAGCCCTGACCCGGTCTGGTTTCGCACCATATGTAGCGCGAAAGCTCGCATCCGGGTCGATCGAGACGGTGTGTCCTGCACGTGGTGGTGCACGTCTGGCAGCCGATGCACTTGTCCAGGTTGACCACCATCGTCAGTTGCCGCTGTTCGTCCATCACTGGTTTTCTCCGATACCGAGATTGAAGGCTGATTGATGCCTTTAATGCGCCCGCGCCCCGCGGGCACTCACCCCGAACTGCCGCCGTTGTCCAGTACGAGCGCGTGACCGTTGACGAAACCGGACTCGTCGCTGGCGAGAAAGACCGCGGCGGCGGCAACCTCCTCGACAGTTGCGAGCCGCACCTGACGGGCCCGCAGCGCGTCCATCACCGGGATCCCGTAGGCGTTGTAGCCGTCGATGAAGCGCTGCCCGAGATCGCTCTCGACCAGCATCGGGCACAGGGCGTTGAAGCGCACGGAACGGCCCTTGTACTCCTGCGCGAGCGCCTTCGTGAGCTGTATGACCGCACCCTTGGACGCGCAGTAGGCGCTCAGCAGCGGCCAGCCGATCAGTCCGGCGACCGATGCCATGTTGATGACGGCACCGCCACCGCTGCGCTCGAGGATCGGAATGCCGTGCTTGCAGCCGAAGAACACGCCCTTCACGTTCACGCTCATCAGCGCGTCCCAGTCCTGTTCGGTGAGCTCGGTGATCGGCCGCACGATCTCGATCCCGGCGTTGTTGACCAGGATGTCGAGGCCGCCCAGGCACAGCGCGGCACGCTCGAGCAGCTGTTCGACGTCGGCCTGGCGGCGCACGTCCGCGACCAGGCAATGCGCCTCGCCGCCAGCCGTACGGATCGACGCCACCGCGCTCTCGCAGCTGTCACGGTTCAGGTCGTTGACGACGACGCGGGCACCTTCCCGCGCAAATCGCGCGGCCACCGCCCGACCGATCCCCGCCCCCGCTCCGGTCACCAGGGCTCGTTTTCCTGCCAGCCTCACCTGCGCTTCCTCCGGTTGATCGAGGCGCGGCCATAGCGGACCACGGCGCGGGTCGGGAAAAACCGTCCGAAAGTACGGTTTTCAATCCCAAGCGCGGCGCTATAAAGCGCAACAGCAGCGAATGCCGCTCACCCCGGCGGCACCGACCCCGACAGGAGAAGCCCATGTCAGCTGAATCCGTCCGATCCGCACGCCGCTGGCACCGCGCGGTTCTCGCCACACTGCTCGGTGGCTCGCTCGTGGTGGCCCAGGACGTTCCGGCCGCCGGCTACGACGGTCTCGCCGACGGCCAGCCGCAGAGCCCGGCCACGGCGACGTCGCTGACCCTCATCTCCTCGTGCATCTACATCACGATCAAACATCTGCCGGAGGCGGTCGCGGTGCGTAAGGGCTACTTCGCGCGCGAAGGGCTGCACGTGACCCTGAAGACCGACACGGAAGGCGCCAACCACGTGCTGCACACCGTCGGCACGGACGACTACAGCATCGGCATCGTGCCGCCGGTCGCCATCCTGGCTGCCATCGATCACGGCGCGGACCTGAAGATCGTCGGACGCCTGCACGGATCGGGCGCGACCGAGGGCTGGTGGGTGGTGCGCAAGGATTCGGCCATTCAACGGCCCGAGGATCTGAAGGGCGCGCGCATCGGCATCACGCGCCCGGGCTTTCCCTCGGACGTCCAGTCCGGCCTCATGGCGAAGATGGCGGGACTGGACCCGGCGACCGATATCCTGCGCCTGCCCTACGGTTCCCTGCCGGGCGTATTGCAGGCTCTGGATCGCGGTGAGGTCGACGTCGGCCTCGTCGCCGCGGTGCCGCACGACATCGCCAGGATCCGCAACGGGGAGTGGCGGATCATCAAACGCTGGGGTGAAGGGATCCCCGGATGGTTCGACTTGGCCGTAGTCGTGAACGGCAATGTCGTACGCGAGCACCCGGAATGGATCCGGGCATTCTTCACCGCCGTCGGCGACGCGCGGGACTGGATCATCGACAACCGCGAATCGCCGGAGCTGCTGGCGATCGCCATGGCCATGCTGGATGCCGGAGAGGCGCAGCGCAACGACGTCGCCTATCTGCTCGATTCGCTCATGGCCAAGGACCTGCACCAGGTCTGGGATTTCAACGTGCCCGTCGAGGACCTGCGCGCGATGGCCGAAGCCGGCGTCAACGCCGGGCAGCTCCAGGACGTCGCCATCGACTGGTCCACGATCATGGACCTGCGGCTGCTGTACGCCACCAACCGATGAGTTCGCGCGACCGATCGATCTAGACCCGTTCCAGACTGCGGCGAATCAATTGACGCTCCTGACGCAGGCCGACAGAATCGGTCCCGGATCAAACGGCGCCGGGTGGCATCGCTTGGGCAAACAGAAGAATCCGTCCCAGGCCGCGACCACGCGGCGGGGACGGCTCATCCGTACCAAGCTGAACCCGCCCGGCGCGCTCAAGAACGCCATGCAGCGCGATCGCCTGCGCGAGCTGCTGCCCCGGGGGCCATCGCCGTACAAGCTGGTGCAGGTCATCGCGCCGGCGGGCTATGGCAAGTCGACTCTGCTCGCGCAATGGCGCGACCAGCTCGAGCGCCGGGGCGTGGCGTGCGGCTGGCTGAGCCTGGACCCGGACGACAACGATCCGGTGCGCTTCCTGACCTACGTGCTCGGCGCGCTGCCGGGCGTCGCCGGGAATGCGGACCCGGGCGTACTCGCGCAGACCCAGGCGCACTGGCGCTCGGTGGCGCAGCCGCTGCTGTTCGCGCTGGCCCAGGATCTGCAGGAGCTGGACCGCCCGATCGCCCTGTTCCTGGACGACTACCACTGCATCGTCGAACAGGCGGTGCACGACGCGCTGAACTGGATCATCCAGCACTCACCGCCGGGGACGACGCTGTACGTCGCGACCCGGAACGAGCCCGCGCTGGCGACGGGATCGCTACGGGTGCGCGGTGAGCTGCTCGACGTGCGCATGGAGGACCTGAGCTTCCGGCCGGACGAAAGCGAGGCGTTCCTCAACGGCCTCAAGGGCCACGGCCTCGCCGCGGACGAGATCGCCGCGCTCACGGAGCGGACCGAAGGCTGGATTGCGGGCCTGAGCCTGGTGTCGCTGGCGCTCAAGGGTACGCAGGATCGCAAACGGCTCATCCGCGAGTTCTCGGGCAGCGACTGGGCGGTTACCGACTACCTGGGCGAAGCCGTGCTCAGCCGTCTGCCGTCCGAGCTGCGCGAGTTCCTGTTCTCGACCGCGATGCTCGATCGTCTGTGTGCGGACCTGTGCGCGCGGGTTTCGGGTCGCGCCGATTGCCAGCAGCTGCTGGAGCGGATCGAGTCGGAGAACCTGTTTCTGCTGCCGCTCGACCGGGAACACAAGTGGTATCGGTATCACCCCCTGTTCGCCGAGTTCCTGCGCACCCGGCTTGCGGCGCGCGATCCGGCCAGGATCCGGGACGGCAACCGGATCGCGAGCCGCTGGTTCGCCGATCACGGTTACGACACGGAGGCGGTTCGTTGCGCCTTTCTGGCCGAGGATTTCGAACGCGTCGGAGATCTCGTCGAGCACGTCTGGGAGGATCTGGTCCAGAACCGCGGTGAGCACGCCACCCTGCTCGACTGGATGCGGCGCCTGCCGCCCGAGTGCCTCGATGCGCGGCCATGGCTGCGGATTGCGCATGCCTGGTCGCTGACCTTCACCCGGCAATACGCGCGCGCCGAAAAAGAGCTGGCCAGGATCGATGCCGGCGCCGCCGGCACACACGGATCGGCGGCGACGGACACGACGGTGCAACGCGCGGTGGAAACGATCCGCTGCGTGCTGCACGCGCTCGCGGACCGCACGGATCGCTGCTGGACGGCGAGCCGGGAATGGCTGGCGCGATGGCCGCAGGCGCCCGCGTTCGAAACCGGCACCGTGAGCAGCGCGCTCGCCTACGCCTGCGTGACGCGGCGCGAGCTCGGACACGGGCTGACCGCGCTGGCCACGGCGCGCGCCGCGTTCGAGCGTTGTCATGGGTATTACGGCATTGCCTGGGACGACGCGATCGAGGGCCTGATCCTGCTGGAACGGGCGCGTCCGGCGGACGCCGCCCGCACCTATCGCCGCGGCCTGGAGTCGGCCGCCCGGGTTCTGGGGTCACGCTCCTACGCCGGTTCCCTGCTCGCCATTCTGCTGGCCGAGGCGCTGTACGAGCAGGACGATCTGCCGGCGGCGACCGCGCAGCTGGAGGCGGGATTCGCCCTGGTCGACGATCACGGCGCCGTGGAAACGGCGCTCGCCGGTTACGTGACCCGGGCGCGGTTGCTCTGCCATGCGGGCCGCTGCGAGGAGATGGAGCGCGTGCTGGCCGAGGGCGGGCGCCTCGGCGAGCGGCTCGAGCTGCCGCGTCTGAGCATCGCGCTGGCCGCCGAGCGCGTCGCTCTACATCTTCGCTGCGGGGATGTCGACTCGGCGGCGGAGGTTGCCAGGACCACCGGCCTGCTCGATGTGGACAAGACCGGGCGATGGTCGCCGGCGGCGCGCAGCGAATTGATGCTGACCGTCATCCGGCTGGCGCAGGCGCGGTTGTGGATTGCAACGGGCTCGGCGAACCGGGCGGTAACCCTGCTCGGCAGCCTCGTGGCAAGGGCACGCCGCCACGAATGGACCCGGCTGCTGGTGGATCTGCTGGTCGCGCGGGCTGCGGCGCAGGATGGCTGCGGCAATGACGACGCCGCGCTGCGCACGCTCGATGCCGCCCTGCGCCTGGCGGCGCCGGGTCATTGCATCCGGTCATTCCTGGATGCCGGCCCGGCGATCGCCGCGCTGCTCGAGGAGATGGTGCGCAGGCGCCCCGCGCTGGGCGGGGACGAGGAGCAGGCGCTGCGGGCGTATCTGCTCAGATTGACCCGGGAACGCGCGCCGGTGCCGGCGGCGGCGCCCGAAGCGACCCGGGCCACGCCCGAGCCCGGCGCCGGGGCGCCGGGTACCGACACACTCACGCGCCGCCAGATCGAGATCCTCAAGCTGCTCGCCCAGGGTCTGACGAACCAGGATCTGGCCAGAACGCTGTTCGTCTCGGAGACCACCGTGAAATGGCACCTGAACAACCTGTACACCAAGCTCGGCGTACGCAATCGTACCGGCGCCGTCAGCCGGGCGCGGGAACTGTCACTGCTCTGAAACCGCGCTCCGGTCGGCAGCGCCGATGACGCGACTCAACCGCCGCAGGTTTCTCGCCGCCTCCACGCGCGCCGCGGTCGCGCTGCTCGGCGCCGACAAGGCCTGGGGCCTGACGCAGCTCGTGCCGCAAGGCGATCCGCTGGCTGCGCCGCGTCCGTACCGGGGCTGGGAGGACATCTACGCCCGGCAGTGGACCTGGGACCACGTCGGCTACGCCTCGCACTGTGTCAATTGCGGCGGCAATTGCGCGTTCAGGATCTACGTCAAGGACGGCATCGTCGTCCGCGAGGAGCAGGTGGCGCAGTACCCGTCAGTGCACGCGGATGTTCCGGATACGAATCCCCGTGGCTGCCAGAAAGGTGCCATACACTCCGCGGCGATGTACGACGCCGATCGCCTGCGTTTTCCCATGAAGCGAACCGGCGAGCGCGGCGAAAGCAAGTGGCGCCGGATCACCTGGGACGAGGCCGCCACCGAGATCGCCGACCGGATCATCGACATCTACGAGCAATACGGCCCCGGTCACCTCATGACGCAGTGGGGCAGTGGCGTGGTCAGCAGCGTGCCGTGGGCCGCTGCGCTGCGCTTCGCGTCCTTGCTCGGTGGTGTGCAGAACGATCTGCTCAGCGATGTCGGCGACATGAACACCGGGGCGCATCTGGCCTACGGCGACCTGATGCAGGGCTTCACGTCCGACGCCTGGTACGACGCCGACTACATCGTCCTGTCGATGATCAACCCGAGCGTCACGCGGATCCCCGACGCGCATTACATCTGGGAAGCCCGTTACCGCGGCGCGCGCGTGCTCAGCGTCGCGCCGGATTACAACCCGAGCTCGACCCATGCGGATGTGTGGCTCCCCATAAAACCCGGAACGGATCCGTTCTTTTACATGTCCCTGGTCCAGGTCATCCTCGCCGAAACGCTCGTGGACCGGGCCTTCGTCAAGGAGCAGACGGATCTGCCGCTGCTGGTACGCAGGGACAACGGCAAGCTGCTGCGCGAAGCCGATCTGCGTGCCGGCGGGCGGGACGACGTTTTTTTCTTCTGGGACCAGTCCAGCCAGCGGGCGACACCGGCCCGCGGCTGCACCGGCAGCGAGGACAAGACCATCGCCCTGGACGGCGCGGACCCGGCGCTCGAGGGGGAATTCGAGGTCGACGGCATCGCCGTCGCGCCCGCCTACACGCGCATGTACGCCGAAGCGATGCGCTACGACCCCGAATTGACCGCGGCCATCACCGGTGTTCATCCGGACATCGTGCGCGCCGAGGCGCGCCTGATTGCCGCGGCACGCAAGCTGTGCGTGCTGGACGGTTTCGCGGTCGGCAAGTTCCTGAACGGCATCTACACCACCTGGGCGCAGGCGCTGCTGTGCGCCTTGACCGGCCACGGCGGCCCGCGCGGCGGTATCGACACGTCATGGTTGGACTGGGGCTGGATCGGCGTGCAGCGGCTGAGTTTTCTGGAATTCACGAAATTCCCGCGCCTCGCGACCGGCGGCCTGAGCGAATTCATGCACGGGCGGATGTACGAGGATGCTCGCGAGCTCTTCGATCCCGTCCTGCTCAGACAGCGTGTCGGATTCGACGTCGACGAGCTCGTGGTCATGGCGCATGAGAGCATGGACAGGCAGTGGATGCCGCACTACGGGCCGATCAAGGGGATGATCCTCGTCGCCGACAACAAATTCCGTCGCAACAAGGGTGGCGAACGCTACCGCGAGCGCATACTCGAGGAGGCTTCCGAGCTGTTCGTGTCCATCAACACGCGCATGGAGTCGACCAACGCATGGGCCGATTACCTGCTGCCGGCCGCGAGCTATTACGAGAAATGGGACCTGCGCCTGACGCCGACGCACCGGCACGTCAACGTCTTCACGGCACCGGTGGCGCCGCTGGGGGAGGCGATGCCGGAATGGGAGATCATGGCGCTGCTCACGAAGAAGATTCAGGAGCGCGCCCGGGCCCGCGGCATCACCGGCTACCCGGACGGTGACGTGACGCGCAGCTTCGACACCATCTATGACGACTACACGCTGGGGGGGACACTCACCACGGCGGAGCAGGCCGCCGGATGGCTGGTGCGCAACAGTCCGGAGATCGCCGGCGCGTCGCTGGACGAGGGGGCGCGTACCGGGTTCTTCACCGTTCGCAGCAGCCCGTTCCCGACCCACACCACGGTTCACCCGGATGCGCCGATCAATCCGTGGGAGCATCAGGTGCTCGACAAGAAACCCTACCCCACGCTCTCGGGACGCATCACTTTTTACTGCGATCACGACTGGTTCATGAAGCTGGGATCCACAGTGCCCACGGCCCGGCACAACGCCGGCCGTGAGTGCACGCGGTATCCGCTGAGCTTCTATACCCCGCACACACGCTGGGGCATACACAGCAACTGGCGCTCCAACAGGTACATGCTGCGTCTGCAGCGCGGCGAGCCGAACGTGTACCTGAGCCCGCGCCTGGCCGCCGAGCGGGGTATCGGGGACGGCGATCGCGTGCGCGTGTTCAACGCCATCGGTGATTTCTTCGCCCAAGCCAAGTACTGCCCGGGGCTGCCCGGCGACGCGGTCATGATGGAGCACGCCTGGGAGTCCTACCAGATGGAAGGTCGCAAGATGCTCAACAATGTCGTCGCGTCACTGCTGCAGCCGCTGGAGCTGGTCGGCAACTGGGGACATCTGAAGTACCAGTTCCTGCGCTGGAACCAGAATCAGCTGTCGATGGAAACGGGCGTCGACGTCGAACCGGCGCGAATCGACTGACGGGACGCCCGCATGAATACACGCCAGCTGTGCATGGTCATCGACCTCAACAAGTGCCTGGGATGCCAGACGTGCACCATCGCCTGCAAGACGATGTGGACCCGGCGCGAGGGCCGCGAGTACATGTACTGGAACAACGTCGAAACGCAGCCCGGACAGGGTTACCCGCGCGGCTACGCGGACAAGGGCGGCGGCTTCGATCGCGACGGCGGCCTCCGGCGCGGTGCGCTCCCCGGCGAGGGCGATTACGGGACCCCGTGGGACTACGACCACGAGGCCGCCGTGATGACCGGCGTCGATCCGTGGTTGCGTCCCGACGAGAAACCGGTGTGGGGCCCGAACTGGGACGAAGACCAGGGTCAGGGTGAGTATCCGAACAGCTACTACTTCTACCTGCCGCGGCTGTGCAACCACTGCAGCAATCCGGCCTGCCTGGCCGCTTGCCCGCGCCGGGCGATCTACAAACGTCCCGAGGACGGTATCGTGCTGGTAGACCAGGAGCAGTGCCGCGGCTATCGCTACTGTGTCGCCGCCTGCCCCTATAAGAAGGTCTATTTCAACGAGGCGACTTCCCGTTCCGAGAAGTGCATCTTCTGCTTCCCGCGACTGGCCAAGGACCTGCCCATGGCCTGCGCGCAGCAATGTGTCGGGCGCGCGCGCTGGGTCGGGTATCGCGATGACGCCGACGGGCCCATCAGAGTCCTGGTGGAGAAGTACGCGGTCGCACTGCCGCTGCACCCGGAATGGGGCACCGAGCCCAACGTGTTCTACGTGCCGCCGTGGGCACCGCCCGGGTTCGATGCGGACGGGCGCCTCAGCACGGGCTCGCGTATCCCGCTCGAATTCCTCGGGAGTCTGTTCGGAGACGGCGTCAGCCGGGCGCTGAAAACGCTGGAATCCGAGCGGCAGAAAAAGGCGCAGAGCGGGCGATCCGAGCTCATGGACTGGCTCATCGCCCATCGGCATGCGGAGATGTTCAAGCTCGGCTGAGCGCCCCGGCGTCCGTCACCGGACGGTATCGGGCGAGTTCCCGGAACCTGAACAGCGAGGTCAGTCCGTGACAGCGAACGATCGACGCGCCCCACCGTGCGCACGAGCCGCCGCGATCGCGTGCGCGATTCTGGCGCCGCAAGCAGCAGATTGCGGAAACGCAACGGCAGCGGAGCCTATTGACGTGCAGGCCGGGCAGATCTTGCCCGTCGCCGCGATCGCGCGGCCCACAGCCGCGGGCGACGGCGTGTTTCCGGACGCTGCGACCTGGGAGCGCATTGCGCACTACCGCATCGTGCTGCGACCGGCGCCTCCCGTACATCCTTCGGCGGTGATGCGCGAGACGCAATCGCCGCAGTCCACGGTGCTGCACTTCAGCGTTGCCAGCGACGGCGCGCGTTTTTTCGTCCGGCTGCAATGGCACGACGACACCCGGGACGTCGTCAGCGCCTTCGACCGCTTTGCCGATGCGGCGGCCGTGGAGCTCGCGCTCGACGACGGCGTGCGGACCTCGTACATGATGGGGTCGGCCGACGCGCCGGTGAACATCTGGCTCTGGAAGGCGGATACCCCGGCCGCGCAGGATCTCGCCGCCGCCGGCTTCGGCACGACGACGGCACTCGCCGCCGGCGGCATTGCCGCGGCCGGCCGCTATGTCACCGGCGACCGCAGCTGGACTGTCGTCTTCGCGCGCCCGTTGCGGACCACGGACGAGCACCAGGCCGTGCTGGCGCCCGGCCGGGCGATCCCACTGGCTTTCGCCGTGTGGGACGGCTCACTGGATCAGCGCGACGGGCACAAGCTGACCTCGACGCACTGGGTCACGTTCCAGCTCCCGCCCTGAACCGGTGCCGCGCGGGCGAGCGAACGGCGCGCCGGAAATTGTTTCGCCACCTTCGCTCGGTCCGCGTCCTTCGCCACGTCGCAGGCGGTCGACTCCGAATCGCGTGTCCTCAACGGATGCCGACCACACGCACGTCGAATGTCAGCGTGTGCCCGGCGAGTGGGTGGTTGAAATCCAGCACGATCCTGTCGGGCAGCACTTCGCGCACCCGCACGGGCTTGCGCCTGCCCGCGGGGTCGACGCCCCATATCATGGCGTCGGGCTGGCGCGACTCGGCCGGGATCTGTTCCGGATCCACTTCGACGACCAGCGCCTGATCGATCTCGCCGTAGCCCTGTTGCGGGGTCAGCGTGACGGTGCGCCGCTCGTCGACCCGCAAGCCGGTGAGCGCCGCTTCCAGCGACGGCAGCATCTCCGCACGTCCCTGCGTGTACTCGAGCGGCGCCAGGCCGACGTTGGACTGCGCCTGCGTACCGTCCTCCAGCCGCACCGTGTATTCGATCGATACCCGTGCGCCGTCCTCGACCGTGTCGTGCGCCGCGGCGGCCGGGCCGAGCAGCAGGGCAAGTAAGAGCGGTGGCAGGGATCTCATCGTCATGTCCTCTATCGTTGACCCGCGGTGCCCGGCATAGCGCAGGCATTGTTCGCACGCTTCAGCGCAGCCACGGTTCGATCAGATCGACGGCGACGTCAGTCGTCACCGGCAGGCGCCCGTCGTCGAACCAGGCTGCCGCCTGCGACTGCATGCGAGCGACCACGCGCCGGGCATCGGCGAAACCGTGCTCGTCGCGGCAGGCTTCGGGGTATTTCGCCAACAGGTTCAGCGCCGCGCCGAGGATCTGCTCGCGCGCGCTGTGCTGTCGCGCAATCGGCGCACCCGCCGCTTGCAAGGGCAGCGGCACGGCCACGTCCGGCTGCCCGACAGGCTCATCGCGCCGGACGACGTTGGCGATGAACTGCACGAGCGCCTCGAACGCCGCCGGCACGCGCTGGTGCAATGAGCGCGCCCAGGTCCACAGCGCCACCGGCGTGATCGTCCAGTGCGCGTGCGTGGCCTGCGGCGCCAACGGACCGCTGCGGTGCGCGCCGTCCAGCAGCGCCCACAGCGTCGCTTCCGCCGCGGCGAGCTGCTCGCGCTCCAGCGCCCGGGGCCAGGCATCGGGGTCCACCCCGAACAACAGCGGCAGGGCTTCCTCACGCATCCGCCAGCGCTCCCGGCGAAGCCAGCGTTCGTACAGCTCCTGCTCGGCGAGCAGCCTGCCCTGACCCACGGGCGATTCGGCGAAAAGCTCACCCATCTCCTCGGCGCGGCGCCAGCGCTGCACCGCCTTGCCGAGCGCGCGCAGCGCCGCCTGCGTCTCCTCGAAACGATTCTCCCCGGCTGCGTCGTGCATGCCTGCGCTCCTCATCGCCTGTACCGTCCCGCGCCAGCGGCCTGCGCCGGCGCTACGCCGCACGCCCGGCATCCGCGCGCAGGATACAACGGTCACCTGTGTTACTCACCCCGGCGGGCGCAACTATCGCCGGCAGGGGCAGTCTCATGGTTGGAATTCGCCCCGCAAGGAGTACCGCCATGTCCGCTCGCGCAGTCCGATCCATCGCCGCGGTGGCCGGCCTCGGGATACTGCTCGCGCTGCAGCCCGCGGCCCGCAGTGCGGGCGGGGTTACCGCCGAGGCCGCTGTCGCAACCTTTGCCGGCGGCTGTTTCTGGTGCATGGAGCAACCCTTCGACGGCATCGACGGCGTGCTGTCGACGACTTCCGGCTACACCGGCGGCGACAAACGCAACCCGACCTACGCGGAGGTCTCCACGGGAGACACCGGCCACGCGGAAGCGGTCCAGGTGCGTTACGATCCCGCGCGTGTCAGCTACGGGCAGCTGCTCGAAGTCTTCTGGCACAACATCGATCCGACCGTGCGCGACCGGCAGTTCTGCGATCGCGGTCACCAGTACCGCAGCGCCATTTTCTACCACGACGCCGAGCAGCAGCGGCTCGCCGAACAGTCGCGGCAGGAGATCGCGGACAGCGGGCAGTTCGCCAGCCCGATCGTCACCGAGATCCTCGCGGCCGGAGAATTCTGGCCCGCGGAGGACTATCACCAGGACTACTACCGGAAGAATCCCGTGCGTTACAAATTCTACCGCAGCGGCTGCGGGCGCGACGATCGCCTGCGCGAGCTGTGGGGAGCCGCGGCGGGCGGCCACTGAACGCTGGCGACCCGCTGCCGCGGAACGAGGGATCAGAGTCCCAGCTTCTTGATGAGGTCCGGACGCCCCGCGAGTGCCGCGCGCGGATCACCCATCGCCTGCTCGAGCAGCGGCCCGAGCGCATCGAAGTCGGCCTTGTTGTCCCAGTCGATCCAACCGAACGGCGGATCGGGATCGTACTCGAGCAGGATCTGCACCCGCCGGGCGTGCTCCTCACCCTTGAGACGCGCGGTCAGCGCGAGCGCCCAGTCGATACCGGCCGAGATCCCCGCGGCGGTCACGCAGTTGCCGTCTTCCACCCAGCGTTCCTGCACAGGTCTGGCGCCGAGTTTTTTCAGCCAGCCCATGCAGGTCCAGTGCGTCGTGGCGCGTTTACCCTCGAGCAGTCCCGCGGCAGCCAGCACCAGCGAGCCCGTGCACACCGAGCCGATGAGCCGTGCCCGACCCGCGGCATCCCTGAGGTATCCCTGCACGGCTTCGTCTGCCATCGCGCGCAGCGCCGCGGCCGCGCCGCCGGGAACGAATACGGCGTACGGGTCCGGCACCTCGGCGAACGTATGACTGGGCTCGATGCGGATGGGCGTATCCGTCTCCAGCGGCCGCACCTCCTCGCCAACCACGCACAACCGGTACGGCGGGCCGAGTTGCGACAGTACCTGGACGGGACCGACGAGATCGAGGGGAGTAAGACCGGGATAGATGACGAAGGCGATGACGCGTTCGCTATCGAGCACGTCGAGTAGATCCGGCTCTCGGTCCGTCATACCAGCGCGTGATCCTCATTGGTTCTTATGGCGCGTCGCGATCACCCCGGGCTGACCCCTGTCACGCGGTCCGCGCGGTCGATGTACGACCTCGCTGGAATTGTGCGCGTTTCGTGCCGGAAACGCCATCCCGGGCGCCGGAAACGGGACCTACTGCACGCTGTCCGGCGAATCGATGTGCACACCCTCGGTCAGCGCGTGCTCGACATCGACGCGATCGAAGCGATAGCTGCGATTACAGAATTCGCAGGTCACCTCCAGCTCACCCCGCTCGTCGGCGAGACCGTCCAGTTGTGCATGCCCGATCGCTGCGAGCGTTCGGGCGATGCGCGTGCGCGAACACGTGCAGCGGAACGCCACCGGCTCCGATTCGAACATGCGCACCTGCTCGTCGTGAAACAAGCGGGTCAGAAGGGTCTGTGCGGGCAGGTTGCACAGCTCGTCGGTGGTCACGGTTTCACTGAGCAGCACGATGCGCGGCCAATCGTCCGGACCCGTCACTCGCGAGGGCAGGATCTGCACCAGTATGCCGGCTGCGACCTGTGGTCCGGTCGCGAGCCGCAGGCGCGTGGCGAGCTGCTCGGACTGGCTGAAGTAGGTTTCGAGCGCCGCGGCCACGTTGTCGCCCTCGAGCGCGACGATGCCCTGGTAGGGATCGCCCTGGGCGGTGTGCGTGGTCAGCGCGAGACGCCCGGCGCCGAACACGTGTGTGAGCTCACCGCAGGGGACCTCGCCGCGCCAGCGCGCCACGCCCCGCACCGTCCGGCCGGCGCTCGCCTGTGCCACCAGGGTGTGCAGCGGTCCGTCGCCCTGTGCCTGAAGGATCAGCGAACCCTGCAGCTTGATGGTCGTGGACAGCAGGACCACTGCCGCCAGCGCTTCGCCGAGCTGGGCGCTCACGCTGGCGGGATAGGGATGGCTGTCGCGGACCGCGCACCAGCTCGCGTGCAGACGCACCAATGCGCCCCGCACACCGGCCGACTCGAGGACGAAGCGGTGCATGCTGTCACGTTCCAGGGTCGGAGAACCGTGCATGGTGTCGCACAGATTAGCAGATGGAGGCGAACGCGGGCCGTGGCGCGCTGGCGCGTGGACGCCTTTCGCTGTAATTTTGGCGGCCCCGCCTTCCCCGGAGCCCGCGTCATGGCGATGTACTGGAAAGAGATCACCGTCAACTGGGGCGAATCAGATCCCTTCGGGCTCGTGTACTACCCGCGCATCGTGGCCTGGTTCAACGACACCGAGCACGAGCTGTTCCGCACCATCGGTTACCCGATCGATCAGATGATCAAGAACGACCGGACCACGTTCGTGATGGGTGAGATCCACTTCCGCTTCATCGGCCCCGCGGCGTACGGCGACCGGATCATCACCACGATTTCGCTCGCCGAGCTCGGCGAGCGGACGCTGCATTGGCATTGCAAGGCGAAGAACGCGATCACCGGCACGCCCGTCGCCGAAGGCAAGGCGACACGCGTCTATGCGCGTATCAACGAGGACGGCTCGCTGTCCTCGCAGCCGGTCCCCCCGGCCATGCGCGCGACACTCACGGATCTCGGCAACCTCAAGCACCTCGGTGCCGGCAGCCCGCCGGCGGCCGGCCAAGGCTGACGGCAGCGGTGGCGGTTCGCTCACGCGCGGATGTCATGAAGCCATCGGCCGCGCACGAACGCGCGCCGGATCGGATTCGGCGAGCCCGCGCCGCTGCGCGGTTCAGCGGCATTGCGCCAGCGCGGCGCGCGCCCGTTGCAGCAGCAGGGCGCGACACAGCGCGGGCGTCGCCGCGCGGGCGAACACGGTCACGAGCGGTTCTGCGTCCGCGATCCGGGTGCCGGCAGCCGGCAGATCCGCCAGCACCGGCGCGTCGCCGGCCGCCACCGGGCTCGCGCCCGACCAGCTGGCCGGGGCACGCACAGCGCGCGGTGCGAAAACGTAGGCCTTGGCGAAACAGGCGGACGTTGCGAGGCGATCGGCGGGCGCGACTGCCGGCAGCCGGCCGGCGCAGGCATCGCAGTGGTGCCTTAGCAACGGCCCCGCACCGGCGTGTTCGAGCAACTCGACCGAAGCGCTGTAACGCGGGTTGATCTCGACCGGGCACAACGTGCCCGCCGTATCGATCGCGTCCACGCCGAACAGACCGCGCAGACCGAACGCGGCGACCACCGCGGCCCCGATCGCCTCCCAGCACTCGCGCGTCGCTGCATCGAGCGCGCACGGACCGATGGAGCCGCAATAGGCGAAGCGCGCTGCGCCCAGATCCGGCAGGTCGCGCAGATGGCCGGTCACCCCGCACAGGCACGCCCGCCGGCCGTCGCCGAGAAACACCGCACCATAGCCGTCCCCCGGCAGATACGCCTGCAGATAGTGGCTGGTGCAATCGAAGCCCTGGCCGTCGACGTGCTCGCGGATGCCGATGCCGCCGGCGCCGGCGCGCGGCTTGAGCAGCCAGGCGCGACCGGGTGGCGGCACGGTCGCCGAGGTGACGACGTTCGCGGCCGGCAGGCCGGCGGCGCGCAGGCACGCGGTCACGCGTGCGGGATCACGGACCGCACGGCAGGTGTCGGCATCGTTACCCGCCAGCGGCCGGATATCGGCCAGCGCCTCAAGCAGCGCGAATTCGTTCTCGAGCGGCGCGCCGTATACCAGCGGCGCGGACGGCGCGGCGCGACACGCGGCGAGTATCGCGGCGGGAAAATCCGCCGCGCCCGTGCGGGTGCCGGGGAAACGGTGCGCGAGATCGACGTCGCCGTAGCGATCGATCCACCAGGGCGCGTAGCCCGCGCGCGCCGCCGAACAGGCGACGGCACGGGCACTGCCGGCGACGACGATCAAGGCGTTGGACCCGACGCGCACCATGCGGCCGTCGTTACAGGCGATCCCGCATGGCGTAGTAGAACATGCCGAGCACGAGCAGGGGCTGGCGCAGCCACCGCCCACCCGGGAAAAACGGCGGGCGCACCCGCGCGAAAACGTCGAATCGCTCCTGATCGCCGGCGATCGCCTCGGCGATCAACTTGCCGGCGAGTGTGCCGAGCGCCACGCCCTGACCGGAAAAGCCGTGCGCCACGTAGCGGTTACCGTCGATGCGATCGAAGTGCGGCAGCCGTGTCCTGGTGATGGCCAGCGTACCGCCCCAGGCAAAGTCGATCCGCACGTCACCGAGCTGCGGGAACACCCTGCGCAGATGCGGGCGCACGTACGCGGCGATATCCGCCGGCAGCCGGCTGGAATAGCTCTCGCCGCCGCCGAACAGCAGGCGCCGATCGGCGGACAGGCGGAAATAGTTGACGACGAAACGCGTGTCGGACACCGCGACGTCGTCGCGAATGAGGGCCCGCGCGCGCGCCTCGCCGAGCGGTTCGGTGGCAACGATGAAGTTGTTGATCGGCATGATCCGTCCGGCCACCTCGGGCAGCAGTGCGCCGAGGTAACCGTTGCACGCGTACACGACCGCGCCGGCGCGCAGCTCGCCCACCGCCGTGCGCACCGTCACGGGCGCGGAACCGCTCACCGCGTCCACGCGCGTGTGCTCGTGCAGGCGCACGCCGGCGGCGGCCGCCGCCGCAGCGAGGCCGTGCGCGTAGTTCAGCGGATGCAGATGCAGGGCGCCGAGATCGAGCGAGCCACCGTAGTAGACCGGGCTCGCGAGCATGGTGGCCAGCTCGTCCCGGGTGACGGCGCGGATAGGTTCGTAGTCGTAGTGCTCGCGCAACCATTGCGCATAGCGCTGTTCGGCCCGGGCGTGACGCGGCTTGTGGCCGACGTGCAGGATACCCGGGCGCGGATCACAAGCGATGTCGTGACGCGCGATGCGGCTGCGCACGAGGGCTTTGGCCTCCTGCGCCAGCGCCCACAACACCTGTGCGCGCGCGTGGCCGTAGCGGCGTTCCAGCGACTGCTGATCCTGGCGCTGGCCGCTGACGACCTGGCCGCCGTTGCGGCCCGACGCGCCCCAGCCGATGCGCGCCTGTTCGAGCAGGACGACGTCGTAACCGCGTTCGCGCAGATGCAGTGCCGCCGACAGCCCCGTGTAACCGCCACCGACGACACAGACATCACAGCTGGTCGAACCGGCGAGCGGCACGTGGCGCGGCTGCGGCAGCGCCGTGGCGGCGTACCAGGATCGGGGGTGTTCCAGCGCCGCGGCGCTCACAGGCGTCGCCGGGAGCGGGTGCAGTCGCGCGCCTTCACGGCGGGCTCGTGCTCGTGCCCCGCATGCGGCCCACCGTCGGCATCGCGTTGCACGAACCGCTCACCGGGGGCCGGCGGCCGGGTGTGCGCGCCGACCCGTGCGGCGCCGGCGCCAGTGCGGGCATCGCCGGTGGCAGGCAGCGATCTGGCGGCGGGGGTTCGCGTCGGGCACCGTGAAATCGTCGGGCAGGTGAGACCGGGACGTGCGGCCTGGCCGTCGCTTTCGTGGTCTCCACGGGATGGGTTACAGTGACCGGGTATTTGATTGCAACCAACAATCGGAGTCAAACACACGGGATTGAGCAGCCGCGAGTGTGTCAATTCGCGGTTCCCCCGTCCATTCGTTACGGGATCGGGTCCGAATCGCACGCGCAGTGCGCCCGCCGACAGATCATGATAGAGACGCTCGAAGCCTGGTTGCGCGACCATGGCATAACCGAGGTGGAATGCTTCGTGCCGGACATGGCCGGCATTGCTCGCGGCAAGGTCATGCCGGCGGCCAAGTTCGTGGATCGTGAAGGCCTGCGCCTGCCGGAATCGGTATTCATCCAGACCGTGACCGGTGACTACGCCGACGACGAGGGGCTGAGTGCCGCCATCGAGCCGGACGTCGTCCTGCGCCCCGATCCCACGACCATCCGCCTGGTCCCCTGGGCGTCGGACCCGACTGCGCAGGTCATCAACGATGCCCACTACGCCGACGGGCAGCCGGTCGACATCGCCTCTCGTTACGTGCTGCGCCGCGTCCTCGAGGCGTACGCCGAACGCGGATGGAGCCCCATCGTCGCGCCGGAACTCGAGTTCTACCTCGTCAAGGTCAACACCGACCCGGACTATCCGCTCGAACCCCCGGTCGGTCGCTGCGGTCGCGCGGAAACGGTGCGCCAGTCCTACGGGATCGACGCGGTCAACGAGTTCGACCCGGTGTTCGAGGACATGTACGACTTCGCCGAGGCACAGCATCTCGATATCGACACGCTGATCCACGAAGGCGGCGCGGCGCAGATGGAGATCAACTTCGTTCACGGTGAACCGCTCGACCTGGCCGACCAGGTGCTGCTGTTCAAGCGCACCGTGCGCGAGGTCGCGCTGCGCCACAAGATCTACGCGACGTTCATGGCGAAGCCCATGGCGAGCGAACCGGGCAGCTCCATGCACATCCACCAGAGCATCCTCGATGTCGCCACGGGCGCCAACATCTTCGCCGATGAGAACGGCACGAACACACAACTGTTCATGTCGTTCATCGCCGGGCTGCAGACCTACCTGCCCTCGGCCATGGCGATCTTCGCGCCTTATGTGAACTCGTACCGGCGCATCGCCCGCTATCATTCCGCACCGATCAACACCCAGTGGGGATTCGACAACCGCACCGTCGGCCTGCGCGTGCCGTTTTCCTCGGCTACCGCCCGCCGGGTCGAAAACCGTGTCGCCGGAGCCGACGTGAATCCCTACCTCGCCATCGCCGCGTCGCTCGCCTGTGGCTATCTGGGCATGGTGCAGGGGCTGACGCCGGGCGAGCCCGAATCCGGCGATGCGTACAAGCTGCCGTACTCGCTGCCGCGCAACCTGGAATCCGCGCTCGAGAATCTGCGCGTCTGCGAACCATTGCGCGCGGTGCTCGGTGCGAAATTCGTGGACGTGTTCTGCGCGATCAAACAGCGCGAGCTGGAAAATTTCTTCAACGTCGTCAGCCCGTGGGAACGGGAGTACCTGCTGCTCAACGTCTGAGCGGGCGAAGCCGACCGGCACGGACACGATGCGATGACCCATACCGCGCCCGACACCGGCTCCTGGCAGGATCTCGACCGCCGCCACTTCCTCCATCCGTTTACCGATCACCGGGATCTCGCCGGTCGCGGGACGCGCGTGATCGAGCGTGCCGAAGGACCCTACATCTTCGACACGGATGGCAAGCGGATCCTCGACGCCATGGCGGGACTGTGGTGCGTGAACGTCGGCTACGGGCGGCGTGAGCTGATCGACGCCGCGGCCGAGCAGCTCGCGCGGCTGCCCTACTACAACAGCTTCTTCCAGTGCACGCACCCGCGCGCCATTGAGCTCGCGCACAAGCTCGCGCGGGTGGCGCCGCCGGGATTCGAGCGGGTGTTCTTCACCAACTCGGGATCCGAAGCCAACGATACCGTGCTGCGCATGGTGAGACGCTACTGGGATCTGCGCGGCCAGCCGTATCGCAAGACGATCATCAGCCGCGTCAACGCCTTTCACGGCAGCACCGTAGCAGGCGCGAGCCTGGGGGGGATGGCGCCCATGCACGCGCAGGGCGACCTGCCGATACCGGGTATCGTGCACATCGCGCAACCGTACTGGTATGCCGAGGGCGGTGATCTCAGCCCCGAAGCGTTCGGCATCGAGCGCGCGCGCGCGCTCGAGCGCAAGATCCTCGAGCTCGGGCCGCATAATGTGGGGGCATTCATCGCCGAACCCATTCAGGGCGCCGGCGGCGTCATCGTCCCGCCGGACAGTTACTGGCCGGAGATCAGCCGCATCTGCAAGGAGTACGGCTGCCTGCTCGTGGTCGACGAGGTGATCTGCGGGTTCGGGCGGCTGGGCAGCTGGTTCGGCAGTCAGCACTACGGCCTCGAGCCGGATCTCATGCCGATTGCCAAGGGCTTGTCGTCGGGCTATCTGCCGATCGGCGGTGTGCTGGTCGGCGACCGCGTCGCCGACGTGCTCGTCGCCGAGGGCGGGGAGTTTCATCACGGATTCACGTATTCGGGACATCCCGTGAGCTGCGCCGTGGCCGCGGCCAACCTCGACATCATCGAGCGCGAGGGGCTGGTGGAGCGCGTCGCCAGTGACACCGGTCCGTACCTGCAGGCGCGCTGGCGCGAGCTGGCGGAGCACCCGCTCGTGGGCGAGACCCGGGGCGTGGGTTTCGTGGCGGCGCTCGAGCTGGTCCGGGACAAGGCGCGCCGCACGCCCTTTGATCCTCCCGGGCGGCTTGGCGTCATCGCCCGTGACATCGCCGTGTGCGAAGGTCTGGTGATGCGAGCCGTACGCGACACGATGATCATCGCTCCACCCCTCATGCTCGAGCGCGGCCACATCGACGAGCTGATGGACAAGGCCCACCGCGTGCTCGACCTGACGGCCCGGGAGGCGGCGGCGTTCACCTGAGAGCTTTGTGAAACGATCACCGCGCCTGTGGCGACGGCCCCTGGACGTCCCTGGCCGCGTTTCGGGGACCTCCGAAATCGCTTACGCAGGCCCGCTCTGTGGATGCGATTTCGCACACCCCCGCGCCTTGCCAGCAACACCCGGGAACTGCCTCGCTACGGCGGGCCAATGATTCACGAGCTCTGAGTCGTTTCGATCGGGAGCGGTGGACAGACCGGTTCGATAGCGCGAGCAGCGCTGCTGCCGGCAATCAAGAACGCGGTGTCCTGCGGCGACCGGGGCGCGGATCCGCGGCATGGATCGTTCCAGCCGTGACACGCGATCGGCGGTGGTATCAGCGCCGGTGGTCGGGCCACCCGGGATTCACACACGCCTGCGGCCGACTGCGACTGCACTACTGTGTGCAAACACTCACTTACATGGATCGCTATCAATAGCAATTTAATAGTCAACTTCGACGGTCAAGCCGTGGGGGTCATACATAGAAAATACTTTGTAATTCCTATATGTAAATCGATTCTGATATGCTGCCCTGCGAACTGAGGGCCACAGTGCAGGGATCCGTCCGTAAGGAGTAGTATCAAAGCGATTCGTTGCGGCGTCCGGCCGCGGCGACCGAGGCAACACAACGGGGCATTTCCGGGGAGGTAGCAGCACCATGAGCACACCCGCGCAACGGATTCAGGGCTCCCACAAGAAGGTTTCCACGTACTGCTATCAGTGCGTCAACGGGCCCGATCTGCTCAAGGTCGACGTCGTCGACGGGGTGGCGACACGCGTGGAGCCGAATTTCGATGCCCACGGCCAGCACCCCGCCGATGGCAAGGTCTGCGTGAAGCCCTACGGTCTGGTGCAGAAGATCTATAACCCGCACCGCATTCTCCAGCCGATGAAACGGACCAATCCGAAGAAGGGGCGCAACGAGGATCCGGGCTGGGTGCCGGTCTCCTGGGATGAGGCGCTCGATCTGGTCGCCGGCAAGATGCGCGCGATCCGGGAAAACGGCCTGACCGACAACAATGGCAACCCGCGTTTCGCGTTCTCCACGGGCGGCGCCGGCACGCCGATGCTGTACATGGGCAGTTTCGGCGCGTTTTTCGCCTCTTGGGGACCGATCGACATGAGCCTCGGCGCCGGCGGCACGGTCACCTGCTATCACACCGAGCATTTGTACGGCGAGCTGTGGCATCGCTCGTTCACGGTCCTGCCCGACACCCCCCGCTGTGATTACATCGTCGCGTTCGGCAACAACATCGACGCGTCCGGCGGCGTCACCAGCGTGCGCCGTCAGGCGGACGCGCGCGTGCGCGGCCTCAAACGCATCCAGATAGAACCGCACCTGTCGATCACCGGGGCGAGCGCGACCGAGTGGATCCCCATCAAGCCCAAGACCGATTCCTCGTTCCTGTACGCGATGCTCCACGTGCTCCTGCACGAACACGCGGAAGAGGAGCTGGACGTGACGTTCTTGAAGGACCACACGGCGTCGCCCTATCTAGTAGGTCCGAACGGTTATTACCTGCGCGACCCGGCCTCGGAAAAACCACTGTTGTGGGACTTGCGTACCAATCGCGCGGTGCCCTTCGACACGCCTGGCACGGATCCCGCGCTGAGCGGCAGCTTCACCCTGGACGCCGTCGAGATCGGCGCCGACCTGGAAACGTGGAAGCACAACGGCATTTCGGCCGAGCCGGCGTTTGCGAAGCTCCGTGCGCACGTCGCGCCGCACTCGCCGGAATGGGCCGAGACCATCTGCGAAGTCAAAGCGGCAAAAATCCGCGAAATCGCCAACGACTACCTCAAGCACGCCCGCATCGGCGAGACGATAGAAGTCGAGGGCCGCACGCTGCCGCTGCGGCCGGTGACGGTCATGCTCGGCAAGTCGGTGAACAACGGCTGGGGCGCCTACGAATGCGTCTGGGCACGGACCGTTCTCCAGGTGCTCGTCGGCGGTCTGGAGGTGCCCGGTGGCATGCTGGGCAGCACGACCCTGCTCGCGGGCCAGGAGCACGACCGCGTGGGCTCGTGCATTCCCGGCGAAGACGGCTTCATGCGTTACGACTTCAATCCCACGGATCGCCAGAACTGGGTGAAGAATCCGGAAGTCAGACACGGACATACCACGCTCGTCCCGGCGGTCGGCAACGTGCTCTACAGCCAGCCGATGGGGTCGTCGACCTTCGCGTGGATGCGCCTGCAGGGACGTGCGGCCGAGACCTGGCCGAAACCGAATCCCCCGGACGTGTGGATGTTCTATCGCTGCAACCCGCTCATCTCCTTCGCCGAAACCGATCGGCTCGGCGAAACCATTGCCGGCTTCCCGTTCGTCGTGGCGTTCGCCTACACGCACGACGAGACGAATCATTTCGCGGACGTACTGCTTCCGGACTGCACCGATCTCGAAGGCACGCAGCTCATCCGCGTCGGTGGCACGCATTATTTCGAGCAGTTCTGGGAGTCCGAGGGCTGGGTTCTGAGGCAACCGGTGGTCAAACCGCGCGGTGAAGCGCGGGATTTCACCTGGATCGCGACCGAACTGGCGTCGCGGATCGGCATACTCGAGCAATACAACACCATGATGAACGTCGGCGCGCTCGGCGTACCGCTGAAGACCGATACCTACGACTATTCGCTGGACGCAGCTACACCGCATTCGGTCGAGGAAGTCTGGGATGCCATGTGCAAGGCGGCGAGCAGCGACCTGACCGGCGGCAAGGAGGCTAACGGCCTGGAGTGGTTCCAGGAGAACGGCTTCAAGACCCGGCCGATGTCCCGTCTCAAGTGGTATCTGTTTCCGCACATGGTGGACCAGGGACTGCGCTTCGAGCTGCCTTACCAGGAACGTATCCTTCGTATCGGCACGCAGCTCGCGAACCGGTTGCACGAATCGGGGATCAACTGGTGGGACCGGCAGCTGCACGAATACGAAGCGATGCCCGGCTGGAAGGATCTCAACGAGCTGTGGGACAAGGCGCTGGCGGAAGCCTACGGGATCGAGCCCTCGGACTTCCCCTTCTGGCTGCTGACCGCACGGAGCATGCAGTATTCCTGGGGACAGAACGTCAGCATCCAGCTCATGAAGGAAGTTGCTTCGAACATCCAGGGGCACGACGGCATCATGATGAACGCCGGGAAGGCGGCGGAGATGGGTATCGCCGACGGTGAGATGGTGGAAGTCGAATCGCCCGTCGGCAAGGCGCAGGGCCGTGCGCGCCTGCGCCACGGTATCCGCCCGGATGTCGTGCTGATGCTCGGACAGTTCGGCCACTGGAAGACGCCGTACGCCAAGGACATGCTCATGCCCAGCCTCAACAACCTGACGCCGATGTTGATGTCGCTGAACGACGGTACGGGTTCGACAGTCAATGCCACCAAGATCCGCATGCGGCGGATTGGAGGATAAGCGATGACCCGCTATGCGATGATTGCCGACCTGCGCCGCTGCGTCGGCTGCCAGACCTGCACGGCGGCGTGCAGGCACACGAATGCGACGCCTCCCGGGGTGCAGTGGCGCAAGGTGCTCGATATCGAGTTCGGCGAATATCCGGATGTGAGCAGGGTGTTCATGCCGGTAGGATGCCAGCATTGTTCCGACCCACCATGCATGCACGTATGCCCGAGCACCGCGACCGGTCAGCGTGCGGACGGTATCGTCACCATCGATTACGACATCTGTATCGGTTGTGCGTATTGCGCAGTCGCCTGCCCCTACCAGGCCCGTTACAAGATAGATTCGCCGAGGTTCGCCTACGGTGATACGCCGACGGAGAACGAAGCATTGCGCTTCGACGAGCGCACGATGGGAGTCGCGCAGAAGTGCACTTTCTGCTCCGACCGGATCGACGATGGCAAATCGCGCGGCCTGGTTCCCGGCGTCGATCCGGACGCGACGCCGGCTTGCGTGAACTCCTGCATAGCCAACGCGCTGCACTTCGGTGATCTGGAGGATCCGGACAGCAACATCTCGCAACTGCTGGCGGAAAACCAGTGGTTCCGCATGCACGAGGAGCTCGGGACCGATCCCGGCTTCTTCTATATCTGGGACGAGAATTCGGCGCGGGCGCTGGAGGGGTAGACGATGCTGCGATTTCAGACATTGTTGCAGACCAACTGGGACTGGCGCGCAGCCGGAAATTTCATGTTCGGCGGTACGGGTAGCGGCCTGCTCCTGATGATCGTGGCGGCATATTATCCGGCTACGCCGGCGCTGCTGCCCGGAATCACCGCACTGGCATTGGTCGGCGCCGGGCTGACGCTGGTGTGGTTGGAAATCGGGCGGCCTAAGCGTGCACTTAACGTATTCCGCCATCCGGAAACCTCGTGGATGACGCGCGAAGGATTCGTGGCGACGCTTATGTTCGCGCTGGCGTTTTTCGGCGTCGTGGCGAAATGGCCCGCACTGATAGCGCTGAGCGGGATGGCCGCGCTCGGATTCCTGTACTGCCAGGCGCGCATTCTCATGGCATCGAAGGGGATCCCCGCGTGGCGGGAGCCGTCGATACTCGCACTCGTCATGGCCACCGGACTCGCTGAAGGCGCCGCGCTGCTGCTCGTGCTGCTCGCGCTCGGCACGGGAGCGGCACCGTGGGCCGCGTTCGTGCTGCTGGCGCTGCTCGCGCTGCGCGCCGTGGCGTGGATGAACTACCGGCAGCGCCTGTCAGGCACCGGCGTACCGCCGCAGACGAAAACGACACTCGAACAGCTCGACCGGCCGGTCCAGTGGGGCGGTAACGCGCTGCCCGCGCTGCTGGTGGCGGTGGCGCTGGTCGCCGGCGTACTGCCCGATCTGCTGTACGTGCTGGCAGGGATCGCGACGGTTGCAAGCGGCTGGTGGCTCAAGTTCAACATCGTCACCCGCGCGGCGCAGGTACAGGGGTACGCGTTCGGCAAGCTGCGTACCGGACATCCGCTGGGACTCAAGCCTACCAAGGCGGCCTGAGAATCCGGCCAGACGGCACGCAGCAAGAAAAAGGCCCCGCCATCGCGGGGCCTTTTCATTCGTACAGCCCTCGTCCTCAGGAGAGGTTGCGGGTCGCGAAATCCCAGTTGACGAGATGATCCAGGAACGCCTGAACGAAGTCCGGGCGGCGATTCTGGTAATCGAGATAGTAAGCGTGTTCCCATACGTCACAGGTGAGGAGCGCCTTTTGCCCGTGGGCAATTGGCGAGTCGGCATTGGCAGTCTTGGTGATCTTGAGCTTGCCGCCCTCGTTGATCAGCCAGGCCCAGCCACTGCCGAACTGCGTGACTGCCGCATTCTTGAATTCTTCCTTGAACTTGTCCAAACCGCCGAAGCTCGTATTGATCAGGTCGGCAAGCTTGCCCGTGGGCGCACCGCCGCCACCCGGTTTCATGGAGTTCCAGAAGAACGTGTGGTTCCAGACCTGCGCGGCGTTATTGAACACGCCCGCCTTGTCGGCCACGCCCGCGCTCGCGCGGATGACATCCTCGAGCGATTGTTTCTCCATCGGCGTGCCACTGGCGAGTTTATTCAGGTTGGTAACGTAAGCCTGATGGTGCTTGCCGTAATGAAAGCTCATCGTCTTGGCGGAAATATGGGGCTCGAGCGCGTTCTCGGCCCAGGGCAACGGTGGAAGTTCGAATGCCATCGGCTCCTCCTGTTTGTTGTCGTCGGTAAGTGCTGCGCACGGGCGGATCGCGACGCGACGTCGCCGTAACCCGCTGGAACTGAGATGACTGGACGGGACCGCCGACCGGTCAGACATCGGCGCAGCGTCGCCGACGGTTTGACCGCCGGGCGCAGGTCAGATCACAGCCCCATCGATACAGTGCTGACAAGCGTGATCTTACACTTCCCGGCGGGTTCTTCGCGAACGTCGCACCCGGCACGGAGCTCAACGGGCGGGAAAAAAAGAAACGCCCCGCAAGCGTGCGATTGCGGGGCGTTTACCTGCTGATTGATGCCTGGCGATGACCTACTTTCGCATGGTAGACCCACACTATCATCGGCGCTGAACGGTTTCACTTCCGAGTTCGGGATGGTATCGGGTGGTTCCCGCTCGCTATAGTCACCAGGCAAACCGGTGTGAGAACAAAAGGCTCAAGACCAGTGGGCCTGCACCTCATGTCTCCGCTTTCGGGAGTCGTCTGCAACGCATTCGCTATCCAAACGGTTATGATTCGCAAATCGTTTGGGTGTTATATGGTCAAGCCTCACGGGCAATTAGTACCGGTTAGCTTCGCCCATTACTGGAGCTTCCACACCCGGCCTATCAACGTGGTAGTCTTCCACGGCCCTTCAGGGGACTCGAAGTCCCAGGGAGACCTTATCTCGGGGGGGGCTTCCCGCTTAGATGCTTTCAGCGGTTATCCCTTCCGTACTTAGCTACCCGGCTGTGCCACTGGCGTGACAACCGGAACACCAGAGGTACGTCCACTCCGGTCCTCTCGTACTAGGAGCAGCTCCCCTCAAGTCTCCAACGCCCACGGTAGATAGGGACCGAACTGTCTCACGACGTTCTAAACCCAGCTCGCGTACCACTTTAAATGGCGAACAGCCATACCCTTGGGACCGGCTTCAGCCCCAGGATGTGATGAGCCGACATCGAGGTGCCAAA
>JADZEE010000046.1 GCA_020850735.1 Gammaproteobacteria bacterium
CCACCATGGCCTGCGCCTCGCGCCTTGCATCCATCGCCCTGTCGTCGCAACGCGGCTCATGGCTATTACTCGGACAGGCTCCTAGCCCTTGCGAAGGCGCGCGTGCAGGTTGTTGTGCTTCCAGGTCCCGGCTTCTCTGAACTCGTTCAGCTCCAGCGACAGCGCCAGGCCCTGGGCGGCGAACTGCGCGGCGAAGTGCTGCTTCAGCACCGCGAACAGCGCATCCCCAGCCGCGGTGCGCACGGCCGCGCTGCGGCCCGCACCCATCTTCAGGTTCGCGTGCACGAAACCGGCATCGGGCGCACCGTCGGCGATGCAGTAGTCCTCGCAGGCGAGCGCGCGCACACGGATGCCGCCGACCGGAAACACCGCCCGGTCGCCGTCGCGCTGCGCCGCCAGCGCCGCCGCCAGCTTGCGGCACAGGCCGGGAAAATCCCCGCCGGCGCGCAGGTTGGCGCTGTACTCGAGCGTCAGGTGCGCCATGGGCCCGCTCCCCGCAACTCAGTGGGCCAGCGGCGTCACCGGGAAGATCGCATTGATCTGGCCGGTGCCGGAGCTGCCGAAGTAGGGGGTGATGACCTCGACCGCCTGGTCGTAGCGGTCCCAGCCGAGTGCGCCGAGCAGCATCGCGGTATCGTGCATGAAGCCCTCGCCGTAGCACTTCTCGGCGTACGTCGGCAGCATGCGGGTGAACGACTTCCAGTCACCCCTGCTCCACAGCTCGAGCGCATGGCGGTCGCTCTGCTCGAGGAACTCGTCCCAGATCCTGAAGGCGTACTCCTCGGCAGTGCCGTTCTGCGCGAAGCGGTGCGACAGCGAGCCGCTGGCGAAGATGGCGACGGTGCCGTCGTAGCGTTCCTCGATCGCGCGCCGCATGGCGCGACCCAGGCGCGCGCTGTCCCGGAGGTCGTGCACGGTACACAGCGCCGAGATCGACACCACCTTGAAGTGCTGGTCGCCGTTCATGTAGCGCATCGGCACCAGCGTACCGTACTCCAGCGTCAGCGAGGTTGCCGCATGGGCCCGCGTCTTCACGCCATCCGCGGTCGCGACCTCGGCGATCAGCCGGCCCAGCTCCGGATTGCCGCGGTAGGCGTAGCCCATGTTCTTGATGAAATGCGGCAGCTCGTTGCTGGTGTAGACGCCGCTGAAGCTGGGCGCGCAGTTGATGTGGTAGCCGGAGTTCACCAGCCAGTGCGAGTCGCACACGACGATCGTGTCGACGCCGAGGTCGCGGCAGCGCTGACCGATGCGCCGGTGGCCCTCGATCGCGTCCTCACGGCAGCCCTTGTGCCGGCCGTCGAGCTCGGAGAGGTACATCGACGGTACGTGGGTGATCTTCGCTGCCAATGCCAGTTTTCCCATGATGCTCTCCTCCGCGGGCACCGATCAGCCGGCACCCCAGCGTGGTACGTGATGACTGCCGAGACTGACGCAGACGTTCTTCGGCTCCAGGAATGCCTCGTAGCTCCAGGTGCCGCCCTCGCGGCCGGTGCCGGACGCCTTGACGCCACCGAACGGCTGCCGCAGATCGCGCACGTTCTGGCTGTTGACGAAGCACATGCCGGCCTCGATCGCCGCCGCGACCCGGTGCGCCCGGCCGATGTTCTCGCTCCATACGTAGCTCGACAGGCCATAGGCGATATCGTTCGCCTTCGCGACCGCATCGGCCTCGTCGTCGAAGGGAATCAGGCAGGCGACGGGCCCGAAGATCTCCTCCTGCGCGATCCGCATGCGGTTGTCGACGTCACCGAACACCGTCGCCGCCACGAAGTTGCCGCGGCGCAGCGTCTGCGGCAGCGGCGGTGCGTCCAGGCCGCCGCACAGCAGCTTCGCCCCTTCCTTCGAGCCGAGCTCGATGTAGCCGCGCACCTTGTGCAGATGGTCCGGGCTGATCATCGGCCCGATGATCGTCTGCTCGTCGAGCGGATCGCCGACGCGGATGCGCCGTGCCCGCTCGACGAAACGCGCGGCGAACTCCCCGTAGATCGACTTCTGCACCAGGATGCGCGAGCCGGCGGTGCAGCGCTCGCCGTTGTTGGAGAAGATCATGAACAGCGCGGCGTCCAGCGCCCGCTCCGGATGCGCATCCTCGAACACGACGAACGGGCTCTTGCCGCCGAGCTCCATCGAGAACTTCTTCAGTCCCGCGGTCCTGACGATGCGCTGGCCGGTCACGGTCGAGCCGGTGAACGAGATGGCGCGCACGTCCGGATGCGCCACCAGCGGCTCGCCGGTCTCGACGCCGTAGCCGTGCACGATGTTGAGAACACCCGGCGGGACCCCGGCGGCGAGCGCCAGCTCGCCCAGGCGTGCGGCACTGAGCGGCGAGAGCTCGCTCATCTTCAGCACCGCGGTATTGCCGAAGGCCAGACAGGGCGCGACCTTCCAGGTGGCGGTCATGAACGGCACGTTCCAGGGAGAGATCAGCGCGCACACGCCGACCGGGTGGAACAGCGTGTAATTGAGGTGCGTGGCGGTGGGATAGGTGTGGCCGTCGACGCGCAGGCACGCTTCCGCGAAATAATGGAAGTTGTCGGCAGCACGCGGGATCAGCTGCCGGCGCGTCTGGCCGATGACCTGGCCGGTATCGCGGGTCTCGGTGGTCGCGAGCTCCGGTACGTGCTGCGCGATCAGCCCGCCCAGAGCGCGCAGCAGCTGTGCGCGCTCCGCCGCCGGCCGTGCCGCCCAGGCCGGGAACGCCGCCCTGGCCGCCGCCACCGCGGCGTCGACCTCCGCGGCGCCGCCGCGCGCGACCTCGGCCAGCACCTCCTGCGTCGCCGGGTTCACGGTCTCGAAGTACGCGCGGCTGCCGACCGCCTTGCCGTCGATGAGATGCTCGATACGCATGCGTCACTCCATCCGGCACGCCCCGGCCGCCTCAGCGGCCGAACCAGGCGTCGCCCACGATCCTGTTGACCAGCCGGCCCAGGCCCTCGATCTCGCACACCACCTCGTCACCCGGATTGACGTTGACGACGCCCGCCGGCGTGCCCGTGAGGATCACGTCGCCGTCCTGCAGGGTCATGAAGCCGCTCAGGTACTCGATCAGGTCCGGAATGCCGTGGATCAGATCGCGCGTGCTGCCCGACTGTCTGAGCTCGCCGTTGACGCGCGTGTGCAGCGCCAGGTTGCCCGGATCCGGCACGTCGGCGGCTGGAACCAGCCACGGGCCGAGCGCCGTGCAGGCATCGCGGTTCTTGACGCGCAGGTTCGGGCGATACCAGTTCTCCAGGTAGTCGCGGACCGCATAGTCGTTGGCAATCGTATACCCGGCGACGTGCGCCAGCGCCTGGCTGCGCGCGACCCGCCGGGCCGGCCGGCCGATGACGACCGCGAGCTCGCACTCGTAGTGCATGAACTGCACGCCGGCGGGCCGGCGCGTCTCGCCGCGATGCCCGATCAGCGTCCCCGGCCCCTTGAGGAATACCAGCGGTTCCTCCTGCGGCTTCAAGGCGAGTTCGCGCGTGTGGTCGGCGTAGTTGAGCCCGAGCGCGATGATGGTGCCGGCCTCGAATGGGGGGAGCCACACCACCGATTCCTCGCTGAGGACGCGGCCGTCGGCCAGGCGCACGGCGCCGGCGTCCGCCGGCGTTGCGTCGTGAAGGGCTCCGGCGTAGGCGACGCGGGCGCGCTTCACGGCGCATCTCCGGAGGCCGCCGCCGTCGCGGCGACGAAGCGACTCTCGAGCCGGCCGATGCCGCCGGCCTCGATCGCGACGGCCTGCCCCGCGCGTACCCGCGGCGCTCCCGGCGGTACGCCGAGCAGCAGCAGGTCGCCCGCCTGCAGCGTCATGAATTCCGTCACGTCGGCGATGAGCGTCGCCACCGGCCGGACCAGGTCCCGCAGATTGCCGACCTGCGCGGGCCGACCATCGACGAACACGCGCAGCTCGATTGCTTGCGGATCGGCGAGCTGCGTGCGGGCGACGACTCTCGGGCCGATGCAGCAGAAGCCGTCGCGTGCCTGCTGGCGGACCGCGGGCCGGAAGAAGCTCGCGTGCGGGACGCTGACGTCGCCGACGATGGTGTAGCCCGCCACGTGGTCGAGGGCCGTCTCGGCCGCCACCCGGCATGCGGTCCGGCCGATGACGGCGCCGAGCGTCGCCCCGATCTCGAGTTCCGGCGCGTCGGCCGGCACGACGACGTTGCCGCCGGGCCCGTTGAGCGTGTTGCGCGGCTTGATGTAGAGCACCGGTGCCCGCGGCGGCGCCAGGTACGGCGGCTGCGAGACCGCAGCGCCGAGCGCTGCCAGCGCGCCGCGATGATTCAGCAGCACGCCGTAGACCTGGCCGGACAGCCGAAAAGGCGGCACATCCATCGCGATATCGATAATGCTTGCGCGCCTCATTCTCATTGCAAACAGGTATCTTTCACTAATAGGTTAGTAATATAATCACTAATATGTGAGTATGTCAAGTCACTGCTCTGCGCGGGGTGCTGACCCATGCCGATTGCCGATCCGCCGCTCGCCCATCGCAACCTGCCGCTGCTGCTGCAGCAGGCGCGGGAGCGCGTCATCAGTCGTTTTCGTCCGCTGCTGAACGCCCGGCGCATCACCGAACAGCAGTGGCGGATCGTACGCCTGCTGCTCGAGTCCGGGC
>JADZEE010000047.1 GCA_020850735.1 Gammaproteobacteria bacterium
GGCTGTTCCCGCTCGCGGCCTTGCCGCTCGCGCTCGCGCGCAACGTGCTGCGGGCGCGCCTGCACCTCGTCGACAAGCTGTGTCTGCTCGCGCTGCTGGCGCCATCGTTGCCGATTCGATATCTCGCAGCCCGCCGGCGCTGAGAGGCGCGTGAGCCCGCAGGAACACACGCTGGCACCGGTGCGGACACGCTGGGATCGGCACCCGCTGGCACGCCGGGCGCTCACCGGTGCGAAAATCGTTTTCACGCCGTGCGCGCTCGTGTTTCTCGTGCTCGTCGCCTGGCGCGCCCGCGCGCCGATCGCGGCGATTCTGCGCGACGCCCAAACGCTGCCGCTCGCCGGGGCCGTCCTGCTGTGGCTGCTCGCGCACCTGATCTCCCCCCTGGTCGCGGCGCTGGTGCTGCGCGCATGCGGTGCCACGCTGACGTATCGGCACGCGCTGGCCATCCATGCGCGGCGTCTGCCGGCAAAGTATCTGCCGGGCGGCGTATGGCACACCGTCGCGCGCGGCGTGGATTATGGCGCGGCCGGTGTCGCCGGGCGTGTCGCCGCGACGGGCGTGCTGATCGAGCACCTGCTGGCCGTGGCGCTGGCTGCGGGCATCGGCAGTGCGCTCGCGCTCGCGTCCGGACAGACCAGCGTCCGTCCGGTGGTCTTCGCCGCGCTGCTCATCACCAGCGCGGCGATTCCGCTGGCGGGCTGGCTGTGGCTGCGCCGGCGGGCCGGTTGCGGGCTGCGCGCCTATTGGTCGGCCGTAGCCGCCGCCGGGGCCTTCTGGCTGATCGCGGCGGGCGCATTCCACGCTTACGTGGCTGCGTTTCCTGCGCTCGTCGCGCAGGCAGGAGCGCTGCAGATCGCGAGCGCCTACCTGCTCGGCTGGGCGACCGGTTTCGTCGCCGTCTTCGCGCCACAGGGGCTGGGCGTCGCCGAGGTGGTCGCGGCGGCGATGCTGCCGACCGCCGTCGGTCTGGGCGCTGCTGCCGCCTTGTTCGCCGGCTTTCGCATCGTGGTGCTCGCCGCAGACTTGCTCGCCTGGGCGCTGTGGCGCCGCGTTTGAACCGTATCAGCGTGCGCCGGTCCCGAGCAGGCTGCGCAGCACGGCGCAGACGCGGTCGACGTCCGCTTCCTCGAGCAGCAGGCCCGACGGCAGGTTCACGCCGTACGGGCTGAGCTCGTAACTTACGCGGTTGCGCGCGCGCGCCGCGGCCGCCTGCGGGAGATCGGAATAGGCGGGCAGGGAGCTCAGCGGATGGAAGAACGGGCGGGAATCAATCATGTTCTCCAGCAGGTGTGACATCACGGCTTCCTTGCCGAGGCCGACCGCTGCATCGAGTATCACGGTAACCATCCAGTAGCTGTTGCACATCCCGGCCGGTTCCGCGTTGAGCCGGATTTGCGGGACGTCCGCGAGGCGCTGCCTGTACCAGTCGAAAATCAGGCGCTTCTTCTCTATCAGCTCGTCGATCCGCTCGAGTTGCGCGAGGCCGAGAGCCGCCTGCATGGCGCTCATCTTGTACTTCCACGCGATCTCGGCATTGAGGAAGTGCCTGTCGCCCGGTGGACGGCCGTGATCGCGCAGCCGCAGCACCCGGGCATGAATCGCGTCGTCGCCGGTTATCAGCATGCCACCCTCGCCCGTCGTGAGGGTCTTGGAGCCGTGAAAGCTGAACACGCCGGTCGTTCCGAAGCTGCCGGCACGTCGCCCGTCGCGGCTCGAACCGAGCGCTTCGGCGGCATCCTCGATCACGGCGACGCCGTGCGCACGCGCGATCTCGGATATCGCGGCCAGATCGGGCATGCCACCGTAGAGATCGACCGGTATGACCGCCCTGGTTCGTGGCGACACGCACGCCTCGAAGGCCGCCGCCGACAGGCACCAGGTGTCGGCCTCGATGTCCGCGAACACCGGGGTCGCACCGACGTAGGAAACCGGTGCAGCCGAGGCGATCCAGGTGACATCGGGTACGACCACCTCGTCCCCCGGACCGACGCCGAGCGCCAGCAGCGACAGATGGATCGCGGCGGTGCATGACGGCAGAGCGACCGCGTGCGCGGCACCTGTGTACGCGGCAAACGCACGCTCGAAGCGATCGTGATAGACGTTTGCCTGCGCGTACCACGCGCTCGCCACGGCGTCGCGAACGTAATCGACCTCGCGCGCGGTGATCCAGGGTCCGGAGACCGGTATGCGCCCGCCGTTCAGTCCTTTATGCATCGCAGGAACCCGTCCGGTGCCACCGTGACCAGCAGCTTGGTATCGATGTCGTGATCGATTTCGAAATGATCGTTTTCCTGCAGAAACGAGTGCACGGCGGTCTTGGGATTGTCCCCGGGTCCCCATGGCCGGTCCGTGAATGCATCGGCGGGCATGTCCTCGACGACGGTATCGAAGACCACCAGATAGCTGCCGCGGCGAACGAGCGGCGCGTAGGCTCTGAGCTCCGCGAGCACGTGCGCATGCGTGTGGTTGGAATCGAGCACGACCAATACGCGCTCGCGGCCCGCCGCACGGCGGCGCACGTCCGCGACGACGGCATCGTCGACGGAAGAGCCCTGCAGCAGGTCGATGCGCCGGTACATCGGATGCGCTTCGATCGCGGCGCGATTGTGCGGCCGTATGTCGACGTCGATCCCGAGCACCCGACCGTCACCGCCGAGCAGCTCGAGCATGGATGCGTAGAAAACGAGGGAACCGCCGTGCGCGATCCCGGTCTCGACGATGAGATCCGGACGGATCTTCCATACCAGTTCCTGCATGGCGACGATGTCCTGCGGGTACTGGATGATCGGACGGCCGAGCCACGAGAAATTGTAGGAATACCGGCAGCGTGCGCTCTCGTCGAACCATTCGCGGCTCAGTCGCCGCAGATCGTGCGCGTCGCGCAGCCGTGCGATGTTCGCGGCGCGTTCGGCCTCGAACTGCGCGTTCTTGTCATCGCTCATGATTGAGTCCTCAAGGGGCGGGCCGGGTTGCCGGCTACGGTTGCGCCGGCCGCCACGTCACGGGTGACCACCGCGCCGGCGCCGATCAGCGCACCGCGACCGATGCGCACCCGCGGCAGGACGACCGCGCCGGTACCGATGGTGGCGAAATCATCGACCACGACCAGACCGGCGAGGTGAGCTCCGGGGCACACGTGTACGCCGTCACCGAGACGGCACTCGTGATCGACGGTCGCGGCGGTGTTGACGATGCATGCACGTCCGAGCACGGCCTCCACGCATACCGCGCTCTGCGCCAGGATCTGGCTGCCGGCACCGAGTCGTGCATCGGCGGCGACGAACGCGGTCGGATGCACGGCGACGAGCGCGGTCAACCCGTACGCGGCCAGCCGTTCCTGCAGCGCCAGGCGCTGCGCGCCGCGTTCACCGCCGATCGCGATCAGAAAACCGGTGGCCGACGCCTCCGGGCGGCCCGCGAGCCAGTCCCGCAGACCGGTTTCACCGTGATACAGGGGTACGCCCGCGAATGGCGAGCGCAGCACGGGATCGTTGTCGAACAGCGCGATGATCTCGAAGCCGCCGGCGTTCAGGCATTCGCGCAGCACCTTGGCCTGGCCCGTGGCACCCCAGAGCACGACCTCGCGCGGCGCCAGGTCAGCCATCCAGGCTGCCGTTCCAGGGCGGCGCGTTCCGATCCGAGTCGGACATCACCACGGCTTCCCGGGGCCAGCGAATCGCCAACGCGGGATCGTTCCACGCGATCCTGCGCGCGGACTCGCGCTGGTGAAACTCGTTCATCAGGTACAGCACCTCGCTGTCGTCCGACAAGGTCATGAAACCGTGCGCGAAACCCTGGGGAACGAACAACATGCGGCCTCGGTCGTCGAGCTCGGCGGAATACCAGCGTCCGGCGCTCGGCGAATCCGCGCGCAGATCGACGATGACGTCGAAGATCGCGCCGCGCGTGCAGCGGACCAGCTTGGCTTCCGCGTGCGGTGGCGCCTGGTAATGCAGGCCGCGCAGTGTGCCCCGCTGCCGGTTGAACGAGACGCTGCACTGCGCGATGCAAAATTGCAGTCCGTGCGCCTGGAACTCGCGCGCGCAGAAGGTTCGCGCGAACCAGCCGCGTTCGTCCTCCAGGCGTTCCTGATCGACGATCCAGGCCCCCGCGAGCGGTGTCGGCGTGAAAATCACGACAGCACTGCGACGCGCGGGATCGCGACGACCAAGGCACCGCCCCAGGCCCCGATGCGCGCGAGCTCAGTCCGGATTTCCCCGATGAGATTCCACGGCAGCACCAGCACGTAGTCGGGGCGCGCGCTGTCAATCGCGTCCGGATCGCGGACCGGAATGTGACTGCCGGGCAGCAGCAGTCCCTGCTTGTGCGGATTGCGGTCGACGACGAAATCGATGAAGTCCGTGCGGATCCCGCAGTAGTTGAACAAGGTGTTGCCCTTGGCGGCCGCGCCATAGCCGACGACGTGTTTGCCTGCGCGCCGGGCGGTGATCAGGAACTCGAGCAGATCCCGTTTGGTCGCGTCGACGCGGGCCTGAAACGCGCGATATACCGCGGTGTCGAGCAGGCCGGCCGTACGTTCCCGGGCCAGCAGCTTCGCGAGCGCTGCGGACGGCGCCAGCCCGGTGGCTGCGGCGCGTACGTGCAGGCGCAACGAACCCCCGTGGGTGTCCAGCTCCTCCACGTCGGTCACCTCCAGGCCGTAGGCCGCGAACACCCGTACGGCGGTCGCGAGCGAGAAGTAGGAAAAATGTTCGTGATAAATCGTGTCGAACTGAACGTCCTGCACGAGCCGGAGCAGGTGTGGCACCTCGACGGTGAGCAGACCGCGCGGGGCGAGCAGGCGCACGCAACCGCGAACGAAACCGTTCAGATCGGGAACGTGCGCGAGTACGTTGTTCGCAACGATCAGGTCGGCGTGACCGTGGTCGGCGACGATGCGATCCGCCGTTTGTTCGTCGAAAAAGCGCTCGATGGTCGGCACACCGTGCTCGCGCGCCGCCATCGCGACCGTGTGTGCGGGCTCGACGCCCAGACACGGGATGCCTCTGTCGACGAAATTTCGCAGCAGGTAACCGTCGTTGCTGGCAATCTCGGTCACGAAGCTGGCGGGACCGAGACCGAGGTCGGAGATCATCGCTTCGCTGTAGCGTCGCGCGTGCTCCAGCCAGCTCCTGGAGTACGAGGAGAAATAAACGTAATCGTCGAAGATCTGCTCCGGGGCCGCGTATTGCTCGAGCTGCACGAGAAAACACTGTTCGCACACGTAAGCGTGCAAAGGGTAGTGCGGCTCCATGTCCAGGCGCCGCTCCGGACGCAGGAATGCGTTCGACAGCGGCGCCGTGCCGAGATCGGCGAAGCTCGTTGCGAGCGGGTGACCGCAGAAGCGGCAGCCCGCACTCATGTGCGGATGCGCTCCATGTAGGCATCGATCTGCGCGCAGGTGATCGCCGCGGCCCGGGCCGGATCGGCCGCGGCGGCACGATACCACTCGACCGTCCACGCGAGCGCTTCCTCGAGCCCCAGGCTCGGCCGCCAACCGAGCTCGGCGGCGGCGAGGCTGCAGTCCAGACGCAGGCTGCGCGCCTCGTGCGGCCGCGAGCCGGGATCCTGTTCCCAGGCCGCGCCATCGCCCCACAGCGCCGCAACCCGGTCCGCGACCCAGCGCACCGTGCGCGTGTCGATCGGATCCGGGCCGAAATTCCAGGCGCGCGCGCAGCGCGCAGGATCGCCGGCAAGCCGCTCGGCGAGGTGCAGGTAGGCGCCGAGCGGTTCCAGGACGTGTTGCCACGGGCGAATCGCCTCGGGGTTGCGGATGGCGGCGCGCCGGCGCGCCGTGAAGGCGCGCACCAGGTCCGGCAGCAGCCGATCGGCTGCCCAGTCGCCGCCGCCGACGACGTTGCCCGCGCGCGCGCTGGCAACGCCCGTCCGCTCACCCGCAGGGTCTGCGAACGCGTTGCGATAGGCGCTGGTAACCAGCTCTGCGCACGCCTTGCTGCTCGCGTAGGGATCGTGGCCGCCGAGCGGATCGTTCTCCCGGTAGGGCCACGACCATTCCCGGTTCTCGTAACACTTGTCGCTGGTGACGACGACGATCGCACGCAGCCCGGCCACGGCCCGGGCTGCCTCCAGGAGGTGGACCGTACCCATCACGTTGGTAGCGTAGGTCGCAACCGGATCCCGGTAGGACTCGAGCACCAGCGCCTGTGCCGCAAGATGCAGTACGACGTCCGGTTCGATCGCCCGCAGCTCCTGTGCCAGGCGCGGCAGGTCACGCACGTCGGCGATGTGCGATTGCATCCCCGACGCTACGCCGGCGAGCTCGAACAGGCTGGGCTCGGTTGCCGGCGCCAGTGCGTAACCGTATACCCGGGCACCGAGACGTTGCAGCCACAGGCTGAGCCACGCGCCTTTGAATCCCGTATGGCCGCTGACCAGCACCCGGCGCCCGCGCCAGAACGCCGGATCCATCACCAGACCTTCCAGCCCGCTTCGCCGCGGTTCCAGGCATCACGCAGCAGGCGCAGCTCGTGCAGGGTGTCGACGCACTGCCAGTAGCCGTCATGCCGGTACGCAAGCAGCTGACCGTCCAGCGCGAGTCGTTCGCAGGGGTCGCGCTCCCATGTCGTCGAGTCGCCGTCGATGTAGTCGATCGCGCCGGGCTCGAGGACGAAAAAACCGCCGTTGACGTAATCGCTCTGATCGTCGGGCTTCTCGTTGAATCGCTGCACACGATCGTCCGCGTCGATGTGCAGGACGCCGAACCGCGCCCGTGGCCGTACCGCGGTGACGGTGGCCAGTCGCCCGTGTGCTTTGTGAAATGCGAGCAGGCCATCGAGATCGATGTCCGACAGGCCGTCGCCGTAGGTAAAGAAAAACGTGTCGTCGAGCCGCTCGCGGAGCCTGCGCAAGCGCCCGCCGGTCATCGTGTCGGCACCGGTATCGACGAGCTCCAGCCGCCAGTGCTCCTCGAAACGCTCGTCGAGGTCGACGGTGCCCCGGCCCAGATCGATGGCCAGATCCGAGTGCAGCTGCGGATATTGGAGAAAATAGCGTTTGATGACGTCGCCCTTGTAGCCCAGGGCGATCGAAAAGTCGTTAACTCCTTGATGAGAAAAGATTTTCATCAAGTGCCACAGCAGCGGCCGGCCGCCGATTTCGATCATCGGCTTGGGAATGGATTCGGTCTCCTCGGAAAGCCGCGTGCCGAAGCCGCCCGCGAGTATGACTGCCTTCATGGTCGTTCCTTAGCTCACCGGACCGCGAGTTTAGCGCAGCAGCCGGTCGCGAAATACGCGCCGCAGCCGCTGTTCAGCCCGTATTCGTCCGCCCCGGGCCAGCCGCGCGCAGACTGCGCAACAGGTTCTTGAGCAGCGCGGGATTGGCAGCCACGATCGCGCCGCTGCGCAGAAAATCCACGCCCCCGTCGACGTCCGTCACCAGGCCGCCGGCCTCCTCGATCAGCAGCGCGCCCGCAGCGATGTCCCAGGGCGACAGACCCAGCTCCCAGAAACCGTCCAGCCTCCCGCAGGCGACGTAGGCGAGATCGAGACTGGCCGCGCCGGCGCGCCGCAGTCCCGCCGTGGATTCGAGCAACGTCCTGAACTGTGCGACGTAGGTGTCGATGTGTTCCCGGTGCTTGACCGGAAAACCGGTGCCGATCAGCGCGGTGTCGAGATGGATGAGGCCGCTCACGCGGATGCGTCTGCCGTTGAGCTGCGCACCCTGGCCGCGGGACGCGGTGAAAAGATCCTGCTTCAGCGGATCGTAGACCACGCCCTGGTAGAGCTGCCCGCGCCGCGACACGGCGATGGAAACCGCGAACTGCGGGAAACCGTGCAGGAAGTTGGTAGTGCCGTCGAGCGGATCGATGAACCACAGGTAGTCGTCGCCCGGTTGTGCCCCGCTTTCCTCGGCGAGAATGCCGTGCTCGGGATAGGCGGCGCGCAGGATGGCGATGATGGCCTGCTCGGCAGCGTGATCCACCTCGCTGACGAAGTCGTTGTGCGCCTTGCTCATGACGGTGAGCGTCGGCCCGCGGTCGAGCTGCCGGATGATGATGTCTCCGGCCTTGCGCGCGGCACGGACCGCGATGTTGAGCA